>NZ_QKZG01000010.1:0-253408 GCF_003254125.1 Pseudomonas sp. 478 | reverse complement strand
GAGAGATCCTCCTTCGGTAAAGAGAGCGCCCCGGCAAGTTTAGACTCGCCGAGGTTCTCGCCGGGCTGACCATCTCATTAGGGGCAAGAGCCCTTTGGTTACTTTGGGGCTTTTCCAAAGTGACTCGCTGTAAAAGCGAAACCGCCAGCCGCCATCACCGCAAAAACGGATATACACCCAATCCCCCCAATGCCCCCCCAGCGCCATAAGACGACGAAGGGACTTTAAACCTTGGGCGTTAAAGCTAGTCTGAAGAGTAAGCCGTACAACGGCTGCAGCCGGCGATTGCCGGACACTGACACTGCCTGCCACGAGCAGGTGCGCATTGAGGTCACTATGAAAATCCGCGAGCTTGCCCATCACTGGGAAGAAAACGCCAAGGGTCGCCTGACCGACACCGGATACTCGATACATCTGGATGTGGAGGCCGCCGCACGGCTGGCAGCCATTATCGAGATGTACCCCAAACGCCAGCCCGAAGAACTGCTCGGCGAACTGATCGGCGCCGCCCTGGAAGAGCTCGAAAAAAGCTTCCCATACGTAAAGGGCTCGACCGTCGTGGCCACCGACGAAGAAGGTGATCCGCTGTACGAAGACATCGGTCCGACTCCCCGTTTTCTCGCATTATCCCGTCGTCATTTGCACGATTTGTCGGCCGTCGACGACAAACAGAAACACTGAATTTCCGCCGAACCTGTGGGAGTGGCGGTGCGACGATTCGACTTGCTCGCGAAAGCGGTGCGTCAGTTAACATTTGTTTCAACTGAGACGGATTCTTCGCGAGCAAGTCGAATCGTCGCACCGCCGCTCCCACATTGGCGTGCATTTCCCTTCGACAATTGCGTACTCCCGACCCTATAGCGAGTCGGGAATACCGCTTCGCATCGCCAAAATCCCCAAGTTAGAGCCTTGTCCGTTCGGTCAAAGTTTTTTCGGGCAATGGGCCATATTCTCTGAACTTTCGAAAAACACCACGGGTCACACCCATTAACCACGCCTGGGACGGCCGTTTCAAAACACCCACGGAAATTGAAGGTTGCGGCTCCATACCCAGGATGGATTTTTAAGTTTTTCAGGAGTTATTCCAATGGAGTTGAAGACCATGAAAACCCGAACTGCCAAATCCTCGTTCCCCCCTCTGCGTAGCCTGAAACTGGCTGCACTGGCCATCGGCAGCAGCCTCGTTCTGGCCGGTTGTGCCGGTAATCCGCCAAGCGAGCAATTCGCCGTGACGGAATCGGCGGTCAACAGCGCCGTCAGTGCCGGCGGTACCGAATTCGCGGCAGTGGAAATGAAGTCCGCGCAGGACAAGCTCAAACAAGCCGAAATCGCCCTGCACGACAAAAAGTATGACGAAGCCAAAGTCCTGGCCGAACAGGCCGAGTGGGACGCTCGCGTGGCTGAGCGCAAAGCCCAGGCGATCAAAGCTGAACAGGCTGTGAAGGACTCTCAGAAAGGTGTTCAAGAACTGCGTCAGGAAAGCCAGCGCACCGTTCAATAAACGGCCGGCACGACGCACTTCTTACTCGATTAAAAGGACGAAACCATGACCCGTAAACAATTGATGATCCCTGCCCTGCTGGCCGCAAGCGTTGCACTGGCCGCCTGCTCCACGCCGCCGAACGCGAACCTGGAACAGGCCCGCAGCAACTACACCGGCCTGCAAACCAACCCGCAAGCCAGTAAAGTCGCGGCGCTGGAAACCAAGGAAGCCAGCGATTACCTGGACAAGGCCGACAAGGCTTACCAGGACAAAGAAGACCAGGCCAAGGTCGATCAACTGGCTTACCTGACCAATCAACGTGTTGAAGTGGCGAAGCAGACCATCGCCCTGCGCAACGCCGAAGCCAATCTGAAAAATGCTTCCGCGCAGCGTGCCCAGGCTCGTCTGGATGCCCGCGATGCGCAAATCAAGCAATTGCAGGACAGCCTGAACGCCAAGCAGACTGATCGCGGCACCTTGGTAACGTTCGGTGATGTGTTGTTTGCCACTGACAGGGCTGACCTGAAGTCCAGCGGTCTGGTGAATATCAACAAACTGGCGCAGTTCCTCTCGGAAAACCCTGATCGCAAGGTGATCGTTGAGGGCTACACCGACAGCACGGGCGCCGCAAACCACAACCAGTCGCTGTCCGAGCGTCGTGCCGGTTCCGTGCGCATGGCACTGGTGAAAATGGGCGTTGATCCGGCGCGCATCGTGGCGCAGGGTTACGGCAAGGAATACCCGGTGGCCGAGAACAGCAGCGTCTCGGGCCGTGCGATGAACCGTCGGGTGGAAGTGACCATTTCCAACGACAACCAGCCGGTGATCCCGCGTTCGGCGGTCAGCTCGAACTAAGCATCACCTGCTGAAACACAAAAGCCCCGCCTGATCAGATCAGGCGGGGCTTTCTGTTTGGCAAACACCACCCCCTGTGGGAGCGGGCTTGCTCGCGAAAGCGGTTTAATACTCAACATCTCTGTTGACTGACACACCGCTTTCGCGAGCAAGTCGGATCGCCGCACCGCCGCTCCCACACTGGATCTTTGGTGGTCACAAAATTTTGTATGAGTTGGGTTATTGCTCGAGCTTCTGCGGGGTTTCCTCACCCATGCAGCGCACCGCTTTTTTCTTGTTGTTGACCAACACGCCGCTCAGGCCTTTCTGTTCGGTGTCGAACATCACCAGCACGCCATCGATGCACTGCGCGACTTGCGAGGCCGGCTCCAGGGAGACTTTGTAGTCTTCGCCCGGCACCGTCTTGAGCATGGTGAAGTCGCTGAGCAGCAGCGCATCTTCGGGTTTGGCGAAGTGCAGGTAGCCGTAGAACCACAGGGCTCCGACGGTGCCGAGGATGCTGCAGATACCGGTGATGATCAGCGGGATGGCGTTACGTTCTTCACTCATTGCGGACTCTCTGGTGGTTCATCTTCAGAATTTTTCGGCGCCGGGTAATTCGGGACTTCACCCAGGCGGCGCAGACCGTTGAAATGCTGCGGGTCATCGAGAAAACGCAGCATGACTTTGCGCCAGACCGGGTCGGCGAACGTCTGCACATGACCGCCACGGGTCAGTTGCAGCACCCGCGGCGGCGGCGCAGCTTGATACAGACGGATGCCGTTGGAAAGGGGCACGATCGGATCGTCGATGCTGTGGTAGATCAGTTTCGGCACGCCATTGAGTTGCGCCATGGAGTTGATCGCGCTGTCACCGTCCGGCACCAGCCAGGACAGCGGCACCTGGAACGTCCAGAAAACCCATGAGTTACTCAACGCAAAGCGGCCGACACTGCGATAACTGGCAGGCACGCCGTCAAGCACGAAGGCCTTGAGTTGCTTCTGCCGTTCGGGGTGTTGAACGAGATAGTGAACGGCCATCGAACCGCCGAGGCTCTGACCCAGAAGGATCAACGGCTTGCCCTTGACCTCCGGCGCCTGGTCGAGCCATTTGAACGCGGCGTCGATGTCCTGATAGATCGCCGGCAAACTCGGTTTGCCTTCAGACAGCCCGTAACCGCGATAGTCCACCAGCAGCACTTGATACCCTTCTTTCGGCAACCACCAACTGCCCCCAAGGTGCATGGGCAGATTGCCGCCGTTACCGTGCAAATGCAGCACCGTGCCTTTGACCTCGACCCCTTGTTTGGCCGGCAACCACCAGCCGTGCAGCTTGAGGCCATCAGCGGTGGTCAGGGTGACGTCGCGGTATTCGAGTTTGGCTTTTTCCGGGGTGAACAGCTGGCCGGGCTCGGGGTAGAACAGCAACGAGCTGCAGCCGCTCAAGGTCAAGAGAAGGCAGAAGAAGCCGAGGATTCTCATCCGATGAAACCTCGCGAAGTGTGGTTGAAATACGGACCAAATGTGGGAGCGGCGGTGCGGCGATCCGACTTGCTCGCGAAAGCGGTGTGTCAGACAACAGAAATGTTGAATGTTAGACCGCATTCGCGAGCAAGTCGGATCGCCGCACCGCCGCTCCCACATTTGAACGGCGTACACGTTAGAGGATATTGGAGTAATCCGCTTCGATCCGGTCCAGGCTCAGGTGATTGAGGAAGTTGGAGAAGCACATCCACGCCGACAACGCGTTCAGGTCACGGAACTGATCCGGCAAATACTTCGGTGGCACCACCAGCCCTTCGTCCACCAACTGACGCAAGGTGCGCATGTCTTCCAGCGTGGTTTTGCCGCAAAACAGCAGCGGTATCTGCTCAAGCTTGCCTTTACGCACGGCCAACTGAATGTAGTTGTAAACCATGATAAAGCCCTTGAGGTAGGACAAGTCTTTGGTAAATGGCAGACCTGTCGGCACCGAGCCACGGAACACCCGACTGGCATTGCCGTAGCTTTCGGCCATTTCAAAGCCTTGCTCGCGGAAGAACTCGAAGATCTGCAGGAAGTCCGCGCCCTCTTCCACCATGTGAATGGCGCGGGTGCGGTTGGTCAGTTTGCGCAGGCGGCTCGGGTACGAGGCGAAGGTGATGATTTCCATCAGGATCGCCAGGCCTTCCTGAGTCACTGTCGACGACGGCGGGCCTTTGGAGAGGAAGGTGCAGATCGGCTGGTTCAGACCATTAAGCGTGGTCCCCACATGCACCAGCCCTTCGTGGACTTCCAGAGCGCGCACGTCACGCTCGTTGAACATCGCGTCGGCGCGGATCTTGATGTAGTCGGCGCCGGCCGCCGCATCGGCGACGATCCCGTCGGACTCGAATACGCGAATGGTTTCCTCGGCCTCGCCGAACACCTTGTTCAAGCGGGTTTGCAGCAGGTGGACGGCTTCCTTGGCGGTGAGGAGTTTCGGTTCGTCCTTCAGGTCGCCACGGCCATCGATGTTGTTCAGGTAATCCGAGAGCATCAGGCCCAGGTCGGAAAGAGTCGGATCGCCGGCGTGGAACGCGTCGGAAGCGGCACCGTAAAGCTCCTGTGAAATCAGCCCGAAATCCTCGGTGCCGCGCGCTTCGAGCATGCGCACCACCATCCGGTATTCCTTGCACATGCGGCGCATGATCTGGCCGACAGGGTTGAACTGACCAAGCTGTCGGGTGATGTCGCGCTCGATGTTCTGAAATTCCAGCTTCACCTTGCTGGAGTCGAACGCCAGCGGCCGGTTCAGGTAGTAATCGCGGTCCACCGCCGGCATTTCCTTGCCCTTGGCCTTGAGGAAACCCTTGCGGATGTTGTCGTCCCACTTCACCGCATCCAGGACGCGAATCGGCGTCTGCGCCAGCACAATGCGATCGGACAAAATGCGTATCGACTGCTGGTAATCGTCCACCCGAAACTCCTGTAGAAAAACCGTTTACGTGCTGGGTTTATTTGGCTTTGGCCAGTCGCTGATAGCGCACGGCCTCGACGAACACATCGGAATTGGCCGGGTCATCAAGGTAGGCGAAGACCTGGTCCAGAGTGTTGTTGATCAACACGCCGTCACCGTCGTCGGTCTGGAAGCCTTCGCCGTTGAGGACTTTTTGCCTCAGGGCCTGGTTGATCTGCTCGAGGTCGAGGTTATAGACCACCAGTTCATGCTTATCGGTGAGTTCAAAACCCAAGAGCGTGAAATGCCCACCGAATTGCGCCGGCACCTTGGCCGACAAGTACCAGCGACTGCCATGGCGAGTCACCGTGAAGGGACAGGCTTCACGCTCCTTGGGTTTAGCCTTGAAGTAGCTGACGGCCTGATAGTGATTGTCGCCCAGGCGCGTCAGCTCCAGATTGAGCGGCTCGCCCCAGGCGTTGGTGCTGGTCCATTTGCCGAGCAACCCTTTAGGCGCGGGCTCGCTCGAGGGCAGCGGCTCCTTGAAGGTCACCAGACAGCCGCTGAGCAGCAGGAACGACAAGGCGATCACAACGACACGCCAGGCTTTCATTCAACACTCCCTATGAACACACGCCGATCTAATGTGGGAGCGGGCTTGCTCGCGAATGCGGTTGAACATTCAATATGAATGTCGACTGACACACTGTCTTCGCGAGCAAGCCCGCTCCCACAGGGGTTGAGCGTACAACCCTGAGGATCACACCGACGCCAGCACCAAATGCATGTAGCGAGTCAGGATGCCGAGCATTTCGGCTTCGGCGACAGGCTCGGCGTCGTTGAGCAGGCCCTGATATTCCATCCGTCCGATAATCGCCGTCAACACTTTGGCATCCTGTTGTGGCTCGCGGGAACCCAACACCTCGAAAAAATGGCAGGTGCCTTGCAGAAGAATTTGCTGATGCGAGCGCACCAACACCGCCAGGCGCGGGTTCAACAGGGCTTCCTGACGGAACGCCTGCTCGGCCATCAAGTGTTCGCGACGGTTGTGCAATTGACGCTGCACATAATCGGCGGTCAGCCGCGCGATATCGTCGGCCAGCTGTGAACGGGACTCGGGGCTGCCATCGCCATAAGCAACCATCTCGCGCAGCAGGCCTTCGTTGCTGGCCCACAACTTGGCCATAAACGCCGCGCTGCGTTCCACGTATTGGGCAAAGGTATCGGTGAGCAGGTCATCGATGTCCTTGAAATAGTAAGTAGTGGCCGACAGCGGCACACCAGCCTCGGCGGCCACCGCGCGGTGACGCACGGCCCGCACGCCATCGCGCACGACAATGCGCATCGCCGCATCGAGAATGTCCTGTCGACGCTGTTCACTGCCCTGTCGGCTAGCCTTGCGACCCTGGTACTGAACACTTTCAGCGACCGCAGTGGCGACGTCCGCTGCACCCTCTTGAGCAATTGCACGGTTCACGACAGGTATTCCTCTCTTACTTGAAAAGTAACCAATTGATACGTTTGTACCAGACAGGCAATAAAAAGCCGCCTGTTTTAGGCGGCTTTTTTATCGAAACACTTACGCTTGTGGCCGCATGTGCGGGAACAGGATCACGTCGCGGATCGACGGGGAGTTGGTCAGCAGCATCACCAGACGGTCGATGCCGATACCTTCACCGGCCGTTGGCGGCATGCCGTACTCCAGCGCGCGAACGAAGTCGGCGTCGTAGTGCATGGCCTCGTCGTCGCCGGCGTCCTTGTCAGCCACCTGCGCCATGAAGCGCTCGGCCTGGTCTTCCGCGTCGTTCAACTCGGAGTAGGCGTTGGCGATTTCGCGGCCACCGATGAACAGTTCGAAACGGTCGGTGACGTTCGGGTTGTCGTCGTTACGACGGGCCAGCGGCGACACTTCGAACGGGTATTGCGTGATGAAGTGCGGCTGCTCCAGCTTGTGCTCGACCAGCTCTTCGAAAATCATCACCTGCAATTTGCCCAGACCTTCGAAGCCCAGCACCTTGGCGCCGGCCTTCTTGGCGATGGCGCGGGCCTTCTCGATATCTGTCAGGTCGTCAGCGGTCAGCTCAGGGTTGTACTTGAGGATCGAGTCGAACACCGACAGACGCACGAACGGTTCGCCGAAGTGGAACACTTTGTCGCCGTAAGGCACGTCGGTGCTGCCCAGAACCAGCTGCGCCAGCTCGCGGAACAGTTCTTCGGTCAGGTCCATGTTGTCTTCGTAGTCGGCGTAAGCCTGGTAGAACTCCAACATGGTGAATTCAGGGTTGTGACGAGTCGAAACGCCTTCGTTACGGAAGTTGCGGTTGATCTCGAAGACCTTTTCAAAACCACCGACCACCAGACGCTTGAGGTACAGCTCAGGCGCGATACGCAGGAACATTTCCAGGTCCAGCGCGTTGTGGTGAGTCTCGAACGGCTTGGCTGCCGCGCCACCCGGAATGGTTTGCAGCATCGGGGTTTCCACTTCCAGGAAGTCACGCTGCATCAGGAAACTGCGGATGTGCGCAATCACTTGCGAACGTACGCGGAAGGTCTGGCGCACGTCTTCGTTGACGATCAGGTCAACGTAACGCTGGCGATAGCGCTGTTCGGTGTCGGTCAGGCCGTGGTGTTTGTCCGGCAGCGGACGCAGGGACTTGGTCAGCAGGCGCACTTCAGTCATTTCGACGTACAGGTCGCCCTTGCCGGAACGCGCCAGGGTGCCAACGGCTGCGATGATGTCGCCCATGTCCCAGGTTTTCACCGAGGCCAGGGTTTCTTCGGACAGGGTTTTACGGTTGACGTAGACCTGAATGCGACCGGTCATGTCCTGGATCACCATGAACGAGCCACGGTTGAGCATGATGCGACCGGCAACCTTGACCGGAATCGCAGCCTCTGCCAGCTCTTCCTTGGTCTTGTCCGCGTACTGTTTCTGCAAGTCTTCGCAGTAGTTGTCGCGGCGGAAGTCGTTCGGGAAGGCATTGCCCTTGGCGCGCTCGGCAGCCAGCTTTTCCTTGCGCAGGGCGATCAGGGAGTTTTCTTCCTGTTGCAGGGCTTGCGGGTCGAGTTCTAGGTCGCTCATGTCTTTAAAAATTCCATCACAGGTTCGTTGCCCCCACCGGTGGCAGGGGACTTGAGGTCTTGACTGGCGGTTTACAGGCCTTGTTTCAGGCTGGCCACCAGGTATTCGTCGATGTCGCCGTCGAGCACCTTGTCGCAGTCACTGCGTTCGATGTTAGTGCGCAAATCCTTGATTCGCGACGCATCGAGTACATACGAGCGGATCTGGTGACCCCAGCCGATGTCGGACTTGGTGTCTTCCAGGGCCTGGGACGCGGCGTTACGTTTCTGCACTTCCTGCTCGTACAAGCGCGCCCGCAACATTTTCATCGCGGTGTCTTTGTTGGCGTGCTGGGAGCGTTCGTTCTGGCAGCTGACCACGGTGTTGGTCGGTACGTGAGTAATACGCACGGCCGAGTCGGTGGTGTTTACGTGCTGACCACCGGCACCGGAGGAGCGGTAGGTGTCGATGCGCAGGTCCGACGGGTTGATGTCGATTTCGATGTTGTCATCGATTTCCGGCGACACGAATACGGCCGAGAACGAGGTGTGACGGCGGTTGCCGGAGTCGAACGGGCTCTTGCGCACCAGACGGTGCACGCCGATCTCGGTCCGCAACCAGCCAAAGGCGTATTCGCCCTTGATGTGCACGGTCGCGCCCTTGATCCCGGCGACTTCACCGGCGGACAGCTCCATGATGGTCGCGTCGAAACCGCGTTTGTCGGCCCAGCGCAGGTACATGCGCAGCAGGATGTTGGCCCAGTCTTGAGCCTCGGTGCCGCCGGAGCCGGCCTGGATGTCCAGGTAGGCGTTGTTGGCGTCCATCTCACCGCTGAACATGCGACGGAATTCGAGTTTTTCCAGGGATTCGCGCAAACGCTCGACTTCGGCAGCGACGTCATCGACGGCGGCCTGGTCTTCTTCTTCGGCGGACATCAGCAGCAGGTCTTTGGCGTCGGCCAGGCCTGTGTGCATTTCGTCGAGGGTTTCGACGATCTGAGCCAGCAGGGACCGCTCGCGGCCCAGCTCCTGAGCGTACGTCGGGTTGTTCCAGACAGACGGATCTTCAAGCTCGCGATTGACTTCAGTCAGACGCTCATGCTTTTGATCGTAGTCAAAGATACCCCCGAATAGTTTCGGAGCGCTCGGACAGGTCCTTGATACTGTTAAGGATCGGGTTGATTTCCATGGCGGGCAGCACTCGTTGGCGAACTTTTGAAAGCCGGCGAGTATAACGTAAACAGGCTGTCACGGCAGCCCGCCTGGCGGCTTTAGCGGGTTCTTTATCGGGCTTGAGATCGCTGAGATCGCTCCCCCTCACCCTAACCCTCTCCCCAAGGGGCGAGGGGACTGACCTAAGTGTCTTGCGAAATACTGCGACCTGAAAATTCCGAGTCGAACTCAGGTTCTGAAAATCCCCTGATCGGCTCCCTTTCCCCCTCTCCCCCGTGGGGAGAGGGTTGGGGTGAGGGGTGGACTCAAGCTACAACACAGATACCAACCAGCCCTTTCACTCAATCCCGACCTGATTACGCCCATTGTTCTTCGCCAGGTAAAGCCCCTTGTCCGCCGCCAGGATCAATTGACGGCAATCGCCGCCCGGTTGCGGGGTCATGGTCGACAGGCCGATGCTGATGGTCAGGCTCGAACCTTCGGCCGGGAAAATATGCGGAATCTTTAGCGAAGCCACCGTCTGGCGCAATTTTTCCGCGACCAGTCGCGCGCCGCCCGGCGAAGTATTGGGCAGCACCAGAGCGAACTCTTCGCCGCCGTAACGGGCCGGCAGGTCCGAAGGTCGGGCGCTGGCATCACGAATCGCCGTGGCCACTTTGCGCAGGGCTTCATCGCCTTCAAGGTGGCCGAAGCTGTCGTTGTAGGACTTGAAGTAGTCGACATCGATCATCAGCAGCGACAGTTGGCTCTGGTCGCGCAGCGAACGGCGCCACTCAAGCTCCAGGTATTCGTCGAAATGCCGGCGGTTCGACAGCCCGGTCAGGCCGTCTGAGTTCATCAAGCGCTGCAGCACCAGGTTGGTGTCGAGCAACTGCTGCTGGCTGACCCGCAGCGCGCGATAGGCGGCGTCACGCTGCAGCAACGTCATGTAGGAACGCGAGTGGTAGCGGATGCGCGCCACCAGTTCGATGTTGTCCGGCAACTTCACCAGGTAATCATTGGCCCCGGCCGCAAACGCCGCGCTCTTGATCAGCGGGTCTTCCTTGGTCGACAGGACAATGATCGGGATATCCTTGGTCGCCGGATGGTTGCGGTACTCGCGCACCAGACTCAAGCCATCAAGACCGGGCATCACCAGATCCTGGAGGATCACTGTCGGTTTGATGCGGATCGCCTGGGCGATGGCCTGGTGCGGGTCGGCGCAGAAGTGGAAGTCGATGTTTTCTTCGTTCGACAACCCGCGGCGCACCGCCTCGCCGATCATTGCCTGATCGTCCACCAACAACACCATGGCGGCGTTTTCGTCGGTTTTGAAGTCGTCGAGCTGTAATTCAGTCATGGGCAGTCACCTGAGTACTACTTGGGCCAGATTGCTGTGAAAAGTGTTCATTTGGGGAAAATTTCCAGCAACCGTGGCGCTATCTTTTCCAGTGGGCGAATCTCCACAGCGGCGTCGATGGCCGCTGCCGCCTTCGGCATTCCGTACACCGCGCTGCTGTTCTGATCCTGAGCGATGGTCAGGTAGCCCTGTTGGCGCATGAGTTTAAGCCCCTGTGCGCCATCGCGTCCCATGCCGGTGAGCAAAACACCCACGGCATCGCCGTTCCAATAACTGGCCACGCTCTCGAAGAACACATCGATCGAGGGCCGGTAGATTTCGTTGACCGGTTCGGCGGTGTAGGCCAGCGTGCCGTTTTTCAACAAGCGAATATGGTGGTTGGTGCCCGCCAGCAACACCGAGCCGGCCTGCGGAGGCTCACCTTCCTGGGCCAGGCGCACATCCAGGCCGCTGGCGCTGCTGAGCCATTCGGCCATGCCGGCGGCGAACACCTGGTCCACGTGCTGCACCAGAACGATGGCGGCCGAAAAATCTCGCGGCAACCCCTTGAGCAATACTTCCAGCGCAGCCGGCCCACCGGCGGATGAGCCAATGGCGATCAAGCGCTGGCGCGAACCGGAACTGCGCAGCGGGCTCGGGGCGGCACGCTCGCGATTGCCACGGTCACCGATCAGCCAACCGATGTTCATGATCTTGCGCAGTAACGGGGCCGCTGCCTCTTGGGCATTGCCGGCACCGATGGCCGGCGTATCGACCACGTCCAGCGCCCCGTGGCCCATGGCCTCGAACACCCGATGCACGTTCTGCTCGCGGTCGACCGTAACGATGACAATCGCGCACGGCGTCTCGGCCATGATCCGCCGCGTTGCCTCCACGCCATCCATCACCGGCATGATCAAGTCCATCAGAATCAGATCCGGCGTATTTTCAGCGCAACGCTGCACCGCCTCGGCCCCATTACTGGCGACCCAGACCACCTCGTGCGCCGGCTCGAACGCCAAGGCGCGGCGTAGAGCCTCTACCGCCATGGGCATGTCATTGACGATCGCTATTTTCATACACGCGCTCCTCCAATGAGCTCAACCACCGCGTCAAGCAGGGCGTCGTCATGAAAACTGGCTTTGGCTAGATAATAGTCGGCTCCAGCGTCCAGTCCACGGCGACGGTCCTCTTCACGATCCTTGTAAGACACCACCATCACCGGCAGGGATTGCAGGCGATTGTCCCGACGCAATAACGACACCAGTTCGATGCCATCCATGCGTGGCATATCGATGTCGGTGATCAGCAGATCGAAATCCTCCGATCGCAAGGCGTTCCAGCCATCCATCCCGTCCACCGCCACTGCCACGTCGTAGCCGCGATTGAGTAGCAACTTGCGTTGCAGCTCACGTACGGTCAGCGAATCGTCGACCACCAGAATCCGTTTTCGAGCCGCTTCAACCGCCTGGTGGCCTTGGCGGGCAATACGCTCAAGACGCCCGGTATTGAGCAGTTTGTCCACCGAACGCAGCATGTCTTCGACGTCGACGATCAGCACCACCGAACCGTCGTCGAGCAAGGCCCCGGCGGAAATGTCCTGCACCTTGCCCAGACGCTCGTCCAGCGGCAAAACGACCAACGTCCGCTCGCCGATAAAACGCTCGACCGCCACGCCGTAAATCGCCTCGCGCTCGCGAATCACCACCACTTTGAGGGTTTGCTGACTGTTCTGGCCCGACGGACGCTGCAACAGCTGACTGGCCGCGACCAGCCCGACATGCCGGCCTTCGTGCCAGAAATGCTGACGGCCTTCGACCTGGACAATGTCCGCCTGCTCCAAATCGCACATCCGTTCGATGTGGGCCAGCGGGAAGGCATACGCCTCGTCACCGACCTCCACCACCAGACTGCGCACCACCGACAGAGTCAGCGGCACCTCGAGATGGAAACGACTGCCCTCGCCCGCCACCTGCTCCAGCACGACCGCGCCGCGCACCTGGCGGACCATGTGCTGGACCGCATCCAGTCCGACGCCGCGCCCGGAGACTTCGGTGACCGTGTCGCGCAGGCTGAAACCCGGTAGAAACAGGAAGGTCAGCAGCTCTTCTTCACTCAATTGCGCGGCGGTTTCGGCCGGGGACAACTGGCGCTCGATGATGCTGCGGCGGACCTTTTCCAGATCGACGCCATTGCCGTCATCGCTCAGTTCCAGCAGCAACAATCCGGCCTGATGGGAAGCGCGCAAACGGATCAGGCCTTCAGCGGGTTTACCCGCCAATAGCCGTTGCTCCGGGGATTCGATGCCGTGATCCACGGCATTGCGCAGCAGGTGGGTCAGCGGCGCTTCAAGCTTTTCCAACACGTCGCGGTCGACCTGGGTTTTCTCACCCTCGATCTCCAGCCGCACCTGTTTGCCGAGGCTGCGACCGAGGTCGCGGACCATGCGCTCTTGCCCGCTCAACACATCGGCAAACGGCCGCATGCGGCAGGCCAGCGCGGTGTCGTACAACACTTGCGCCCGTTGACTGGCCTGCCAGGCGAACTCATCCAGTTCGGCGTTCTTTTCCACCAGCAATTGCTGAGATTCAGCCAGTAGCCGACGAGCGTCTTCGAGGGCTTCTTGCGCTTCCAGACTCAAGGCATGTTCCTTGAGGTGGACGTTGAGGTTTTCCAGGGCCCGCAGGCCCTTGTTCTGCATACGCTTGAGGCGTTGCATAGTGGCCAGGTGCGGTTTGAGCCGCAGGGTTTCCACCAGGGATTTGCTCGACAGGTCAAGCAGGCTGTTCAGGCGTTCGGCCGTGACCCGCAGCACCCGCTCGCCGTTTTCGGTGGTGCGTTTAGTCTTGGGCGTTGGCTCGGCGGGCGCTGCCGGGGGGGCTTCGGTGGCGGCCGGCATGGGCGGCTCAACCTTGGGCGTCGGCGGTTCCAGCTGAAGTTCTGCCATCGGCGGCGCGATGGGGGTAGCCACCATGTGATCAAGCAGGCGTCCCATCAAGACGACGTAAGCTTCGATATCCGCAGGCGCCGGAGCGTTGTTCGGCGTCGCAATTCGCATCAGCAGATCGGTGCCTTGCAACAGTGCATCAATGTATTCGGGCCGAAGGTACAGGCGCCCTTCCTGGGCGCTGACCAGGTAATCTTCCATCACATGGGCGACGCTGACCCCGGCATCGACGCCGACAATCCGCGCCGCGCCCTTGAGCGAGTGGGCCGCGCGCATGCACGACTCGAGGTAATCGGCCTGGGTCGGATCGCGCTCGAGCGCCAGCAGGCCGGCGCTTAGCACCAAGGTCTGGGCCTCGGCTTCCAGACTGAACAGTTCCAGCAAAGAGGCGTCGCGCATTTGCTCGGGGGTCATGTGAGGCTCCGGGTTACGGCGGACAGCAGCTGTTCTTCATCCAGCCACCGCAGGCTGCGACCTTTGAATTGCAACACGCCACGGGTGTATTTGGCGCTGGCCTGCGTGCCGGAGCGGGACGCCGCCTCGAGGACGCGTTCGTCGATAGCGTGAATCCCGTCCACTTCATCCACCGGCACCACCACCGGTCCGCCGTGGGCAGCGATGATCAGCATCCTCGGCATGACCCGTGCGCCGGTCGCCACGCTGCTGGCGCCGTCGAGCGCCAGTAATTCCACCAGCGACAGGCACGCCACCAACGCGCCGCGCACATTCGCCACGCCGAGCAAGGCCCGGGAGCGTTGGTGCGGCAGGGAATGAATCGCTTGCAACGGCGCCACTTCCACCAGACTGCGAGTGGCCAGGGCCAGCCATTCTTCGCCCAGACGGAACATCAGCAGCGAACGGGTTTTCACCTCGCTCTCGACCGCCGTGGAGACTTGCCCGCGGTCTTCCTGTTGTAACGCGTAGCGGTCGAGCAAGCGCGTCGCCGCGGCCGAATACACCGCGCAATTGCGGCAATGAATGTGATCGCTCAGTAGCGGGCAGGACTTGTCGCCGTGGATACCGATGCGGTTCCAGCAGTCGTCGATGGCCTGGGCATCTTGATGGGTGAGGCTAAAAGTGTCGGCGGCGATCATCGGTTACGCTCACTGTCAGCGGCGCGCTCACTGCGGGCGGCGCGGTCCTGCAATCGTCTGGCTCCCGCCGTGTCGCCCAGGGATTGCAGCAACGCCGCCAGGTGCATCAACGCGTCGGGATGGTGCGGGTCGAGGTACAACGCCTTGCGATAAAAACCCTGAGCCTCAAGGACTCTGCCGGTGACATCGCTGAGCAAGCCCAGCCAGTAGAAGACTTGGGCCACGGGTTCATGACTGCGCAAATAGCTATCGCACGCGGCGCGGGCCTCGGCACTTTTGCCTTCGTTGGCCAGCGCGGCGATGTTCGCCAGCAGCGCGGCAGTGTCCGGGTTGGCGACTTTCGTCACGACAGGCAGCGGCGCCACCGTTGCGAAGGGTCGATTGCGAACGGGCGGCGGTGTCACGCTGCGCACCGGTTGGTGCACGGGCAGAGGCGTCGGAACGAACGTCGCAATGGGCGCAGGCTCTGGTGCGCTCTGACGACTGAACGCAAAGGACTGCGGGATGCCGATCGAACGCATGCCGAAACGGCCGAGCAAACTGCCCTCGGCCGGGCCGATAAACAGCACGCCATCCACATGGGTCAAACGCTTGAGCACTTCGAACACTTGCTGCTGGGTCGGCTGATCGAAATAGATCAGCAGGTTGCGGCAAAACACAAAGTCATACGGCGGCTCGTTGGCCAACAATGTCGGATCCAGCAGATTGCCGACCTGCAGACGCACTTGTTCGAGCACTCGCCCGCTGAGGCGATAGCCCTCGCCTTCGGCGGCGAAATGCCGGTCGCGAAAGGCGATGTCCTGACCCCGAAACGAATTCTTGCCGTACAGCGCGCGCCGGGCTTTTTCCACCGACAACGGGCTGACGTCCATGCCTTCGACCTTGAACTGGTGCGGCTGTAACCCGGCATCGAGCAACGCCATGGCGATGGAATACGGTTCTTCACCGGTGGAACACGGCAGGCTGAGAATCCGCAGTGCGCGCATGTTGTTGATGTCGTTCAGGCGCTTGGTGGCCAGTTTCGCCAACGTGGCGAAGGATTCCGGGTAACGGAAAAACCAGGTCTCGGGGACAATCACCGCTTCGATCAACGCCTGCTGCTCGTCCTGCGAACCCTGCAAGGTGTGCCAGTACTCATCGGTCGTCAGCGCGTTGGATGCCGTGCTGCGCTGGCGCACCGCACGCTCGATGATCGCCGGGCCCACCGAGGTCACGTCGAGACCGATGCGCTCTTTGAGAAAATCGAAAAACCGTTGATCACTGCTCATGGCCGCTCCTCAAACAGCGCCAGGTCCAACGGCTGCGACGGAAACAGCAGCGCGCGAACCTGATCGTCGAGCAAGTCGGCAACCCGCACCCATTGCAGCAAACCCTGGGCGTCTTCACGCACCGGCCCAAGGTACGGCGCCTGACGATTGTCCAGGCCATAGGGCTGAAAATCCGCCGGGTTGCAGCGCAAGGTATCGGTGGCCTGTTCCAGAATCAGCCCGAGCAATTGCGCCTCAGCGAACTCATCCGGACGGTAATTGACCAGTACCAGGCGGGTGCTGGTGCGGGTCTGCGCCGGCTGGCCGAACGTCAGCGCACTGAGGTCGATCACCGGCACCACCGCGCCGCGGTAGGCGAATACCCCGGCCACCCATTCCGGCGCCCGGGGAATCGGTTTCAACGGCAGACGCGGCAGCACTTCCGCCACCTCGATGGCCTGCAGGGCATAGCGCTCGTTACCGATGCGGAACACCAGAAACAATGATTGCAGCGCCGGCTTCACGGCGGTGCGTTTGGCCGTGGGTTCGCTCATCAGACTTTGAATCGCGAAACGCCACCACGCAGCCCTACGGCCACCTGGCTCAATTCGTCGATGGCGAAACTGGCCTGGCGCAGGGACTCGACGGTCTGGCTGCTGGCATCGCCCAACTGCACCAGCGCGTGGTTGATCTGTTCGGCGCCGGTGGCCTGGGCCTGCATGCCTTCGTTGACCATCAACACCCGCGGCGCCAATGCCTGAACCTGATGGATGATCTGCGACAACTGCTCGCCGACCTGCTGCACTTCGGACATACCACGGCGCACTTCTTCAGAGAACTTGTCCATGCCCATCACCCCGGCCGACACCGCCGACTGGATCTCGCGCACCATCTGCTCGATGTCGTACGTGGCAACGGCGGTCTGGTCCGCCAGACGCCGCACTTCGGTGGCGACCACGGCAAACCCGCGGCCGTATTCACCGGCCTTTTCGGCCTCAATCGCCGCGTTGAGCGACAGCAGATTGGTCTGGTCGGCGACCTTGACGATGGTCACGACCACCTGATTGATGTTGCCGGCCTTCTCATTGAGGATCGCCAGTTTGGCGTTGACCAGATCGGCCGCACCCATCACCGAGTGCATGGTCTCTTCCATCCGCGCCAGGCCTTGCTGCCCGGAACCGGCGAGCACCGAGGCCTGATCGGCGGCGGTGGAGACTTCGGTCATCGTGCGCACCAGATCCCGCGAAGTGGCCGCAATCTCACGGGACGTCGCGCCAATTTCGGTGGTAGTGGCGGCGGTTTCGGTGGCGGTCGCTTGCTGTTGCTTGGAGGTGGCAGCGATCTCGGTCACCGAGGTGGTGACCTGCACCGAGGAGCGCTGGGCCTGGGACACCAGGGATGTCAGCTCGGTCATCATGTCGTTGAAGCCGGTTTCCACGGCGCCGAACTCATCTTTACGATCAAGGTTCAGGCGACTGCTGAGATCGCCAGTACGCATTATTTCGAGGATCTGCACAATGCGGTTCATCGGCGCCATGATTGCGCGCATCAACAAAAGACCACAGAGGCCGGCGACCAGGACCGCGACCAGCAGGGAAATGCCCATGATGACTTTCGCGGTGTCCACAGCGTCATCGATGTTCGCGATTTCCTGGTCGGCCACCGCTTTGTTTTCGCGAATGATGTCATTGAGCTTCATGCGACCTGCGGTCCAGGCCGGAGTCAGTTGCTCGTTGAACATCTTGATGGCTTCAGTTTCCTGATTGCGCTTATGCAAATCGACCACGGCCGCCAGGACCTTGTTGTAATCACCATGGAGTTTTTCAAAAGCGGCGAACTCAACCTTGTCTTCGTCCGTGGTGATCGTGCCTTGGTAGTTAGTCATCTGCTCTTGCAGACGCACCTCGAAGTTTTTGAAGTTTTCGGCCTCTTCAGCGCTGAAGCCCTGCCCCTCTTTGAAGCCCAGCATTTCCTGGGTCCGCAGGTAAGTGTCGACCCAGGCACTGCGTACCATCGAGCTGTAATACAACCCGGGCAGTGCGTCTTCACGAACGCTGGCTTCGCTGGTTTCGATCTTCAACAGCCGCGAATACGACACGACGACCATCAGCAGCATGATGGCGATAATCACCGCAAAGCTCGCCAAGATGCGTTGGCGCAACGTCCAGTTCTTCACAGTCAGTCCTCGAGGGGCGGTTGAAATGTTGCGGAGTATAGCTGAGGGTGTTTCATTTATAAGACGGTGGGATGAGTTCTGGGAGACTTTGCGCCAGATCGGGAGCCAGGTACCCGTGATGAATCGGAAGAAAACGGGCCATTGGACTCTGTAGCACTGTTGAAAAAATGCCCTGGTCAGAGCGCAACCCGAAGCTCCATGAGCCGATTTTAGGTGACTCATCTTGGTTTTATATAAAAACCATTCAATCGATTCCAAGATACGATAAAAAACTGTCATTTATGTCAGTAGCACTTTAAGCCCGAACTTCCGGAAACTCGAGTTTCAAAACTTGAAAGGAATTCGTCATGCCTGCTCTTTCTTATGCCGATGTTGTAAAAGATCTAAAAGCCTCCACAGGCACAATAAATGTCATGCAAGACTCAAAAGAAATATTCAAAAGTGAAAGGGTCTACTACGGACTTCACGGGAGTACGAGATTCATCATCGGATACGAAGGCCAATACAGGCAGGTAGCGCTTTGTGCCCCGAAGGATCTGGAAGATGGCCTCCATACCGTGGTCTATCCAGAGGACTTCGCCCAGCTCCCTGATTCCCTGAAATGGACCGTGGACGTAAATGGCGTCAATCGGGAAATTGAGAAAGGCACGCTAACTGTTACCTTCGGACTGGAAGGTGAATCCGCCGAAGGCAGTTACCACGTTACATTAAAGGGAAGTAGGGAGGAGGTCGGCGGAAATTTTAAAATGTCCAATCCTTGGTAACACTATCCCTCATCGGGGATGACAGCATTAGTTGCCTTTTTAAGCCCAATCTGAAACTAAACAAACCCCATCAGTGATACAGGAAAGCACTGATGGGATTTGTTGTAAGCGACCCGATCAGGCGACCGATAACGACGCCTGCCTGACTTGCTTCTCCAACTCAGCCTTCAACCCCGGCTCAAGCTTCAACTGACGCGCCAGTTCATCCAGGTAGGACTTCTCCATGAAGCTCTCCTCATCCACCAGCATCACGCTGGCGATGTACATCTCGGCAGCCATTTCCGGCGTACTCGCGGCGCGGGCGACGTCGGCCGGGTCCAGCGGTTTGTTCAGTTCGGCGTGCAGCCAGTGCTGCAACTCCTGATCGTTATCAAGCTTGGTGAATTCACCTTCAATCAGCGCACGTTCCCGCTCATCGACATGGCCATCAGCTTTAGCGGCTGCCACTAATGCTTTGAGAATCGCCTGACTGTGCTGTTCAACTTGCGCCACCGGTAAGCGGTCGATGGTTTGCGGTTCAGTCTTCGCCGCGGTGCCCTGCTGGGCCTGCCAGTTGCCATAGGCCTTGTAGGCAATCACGCCCAACGCAGCCAGGCCGCCATAAGTCAGGACCTTGCCGCCAACACTGCGCCCTTTCTTGCTGCCCAGCAGCAACCCCATGGCCCCCGCTGCCAACGCACCGCCCCCCGCGCCCGACAGCAAACTGCCGAGGCCACCCGAACCACCGCTGCCGCCGAGCAATCCGCCCAAACCACCGCCGGAGGTCTTGTTTTGTGAGCCGCCGGCCTTGTTCTGCAACATGTCCTGACCGGACTTGAGTAGCTGATCGAGCAATCCACGCGTGTTCATTTGCCGCCTCCAAAAAAGGGGTTAACCGGACCAATAAGGCCACCAGCCTAGATCGAAAGTGCCCGGCATTCGGGGGCGAGAGTGCTTCGAGATGTTGCGCAGCGCCGCTCAGCCGACCGCAACCCTTCAGAAAAATGGATATACACTCAAACAAATCTATAAAAACCGCCCACCGGGTACTTTCTCCATGATGACCTTGCGTCAGATCCGTCACTTCATCGCCGTGGCCGAGACCGGCTCGATCTCCGCCGCCGCGCAAACCGCGTTCATTTCTCAGTCCACCTTGACCCTGGCCATCCAGCAACTGGAACAGGAAATCGGCGTCGGCTTGTTCAACCGCCACGCCAAGGGCATGACGCTGACCCACCAGGGCCACCAATTCCTACGCCAGGCGCATCTGATTCTGGCGACGGTGGACAACGCCAAACGCAGCCTGCAGCAGAGTACCGACCAAGTCGCCGGGCAGTTGATCATCGGTGTGACCAGCCTGGTGGCCGGTTATTACCTCGCAGACTTGCTCACCCGTTTCCAGCGCGCCTACCCCAACGTCGAGATCCGGGTGATGGAGGACGAGCGCCCTTACATCGAGCATTTGCTGGTCAGCGGCGAGATCGATGTTGGCGTGCTGATCCTCTCCAACCTCGAAGACCGCCACGCCTTGCAGACCGAAGTGCTGACCCACTCGCCCCATCGGTTATGGCTGCCAGCCCAGCATCCGCTGCTGGAACACGACAGCATCAACCTCGCCGACGTAGCCCGTGAGCCGTTGATTCAGCTGAACGTCGATGAAATGGACCGCAACGCCCAGCGCATGTGGACAGCGGCCTCCCTACAACCGCGCATCACCTTGAGAACAGCGTCGACGGAAGCGGTGCGAAGCCTCGTGGCCGCAGGATTGGGCGTGTCGATCCAGCCCGACATGACTTATCGCCCATGGTCACTGGAGGGCGACATCATCGAAGCGCGCCCGATTGCCGACCTGAGCCAGACCCTCGACGTCGGCCTGGCCTGGCGTCGGGGCACCGCGCGCCCAGCGCTGGTGGACCCATTTCTGACCGTCGCCCGCGAGCAGCCCCACGGCGGGCGCAAGCCATCTATTTAATCGAACGCCACCTTCAGTATTTAGTATTTGTCGACCTCGGGTGCGGCGCCTAGTCTTGGTACATCTATAAGACGGCCGCGCCCCAGTTACAGGGAGCAGCATGGCCACACAAGAAAAGAGAACCCGAAAAATGGCTGGCGCACAGACCCCGTTGTTCACCGCGTTGTTGATCGATGGCGAATTGGTTGCGGGCCAGGGGTTTGTCGAACCGATCCTCAACCCGGCCACCGGGGAAGTGCTGACGCACATCGCCGAAGCCAGTACCGAGCAAGTCGAAGCCGCGATCCTCGGCGCCCACCGCGCCTTCGCCGGTTGGTCGCGGACCACGCCGCAACAACGCTCGAACCTGTTGCTGGACATCGCCAACGCCATCGAAAAACAAGCCGACCTCCTCGCCCGCCTCGAATCCCTGAACTGTGGCAAACCGTTGCACCTGGCGCGTCAGGATGACTTGAGCGCCACGGTCGATGTGTTCCGCTTCTTTGCCGGCGCCGTGCGTTGCCAGACTGGCCAGCTCAGCGGCGAATACCTGCCGGGCTACACCAGCATGGTTCGCCGCGATCCGATTGGTGTGGTGGCCTCGATTGCGCCGTGGAACTACCCGATCATGATGGCCGCGTGGAAAATCGCCCCGGCCCTGGCCGCCGGCAACACGCTGGTGTTCAAGCCGTCCGAACACACGCCGCTGTCGATTCTGGCCCTGGCGCCCGCGCTGGCCGAGATTCTGCCGCGCGGTGTGATCAACATCATTTGCGGTGGCGGTGAAGGCGTCGGCAGCCACTTGGTCAGTCACCCTAAAGTGCGCATGGTGTCATTGACTGGCGATATCGTCACCGGGCAAAAAATCCTGCAAGCCGCGGCGAAAACCCTGAAACGCACTCACCTCGAACTCGGTGGCAAGGCCCCGGTGATCGTCTGCAACGATGCGGACATTCAAGCCGTGGTCGAAGGCGTGCGCACTTATGGCTACTACAACGCCGGCCAGGATTGCACCGCGGCCTGCCGGATTTATGCACAGGCCGGGATTCATGATCGCTTGGTGGCCGAACTCGGCGCAGCGGTCAGCAGCCTGCGGTTTGCCGGCAAGCGCGACGCCGACAACGAGATCGGCCCGCTGATCAGCACCCGTCAGCGTGACCGCGTGGCCAGTTTCGTCGAGCGCGCCCTCGGCCAGCCACACATCGAACGAGTGACCGGCGCGGCAGTGCATTCCGGTGCCGGCTTCTATTACCAGCCAACCTTGCTGGCCGGTTGCAAGCAGACCGATGAGATCGTCCAGCGCGAAGTGTTCGGGCCGGTGGTCACCGTGACCCGTTTCGATCAGCTCGAACAAGCCGTGGACTGGGCCAACGACTCGGAATACGGCCTCGCCTCCTCGGTCTGGACCCAGAACCTGGACAAGGCGATGCAGGTCGCGGCGCGCTTGCAGTACGGCTGCACCTGGATCAACAGCCATTTCATGCTGGTCAGCGAAATGCCCCACGGTGGCCTGAAGCGTTCGGGCTACGGCAAAGACTTATCCAGCGATTCGCTCCAGGACTACAGCGTGGTGCGGCACATCATGGCCCGCCACGGCCAGCATCTCTGACTACGCTTATAACAAGCCGCTAACGGCCTGCTTCACCACGTTCAAAACTGCCCCGACCATAATTAAAGAAGAGGGAAACCCCATGTTCGTGCACAAGACCGCACTGCTCAGTGCAATCACCACCGCGCTGCTGGCCAGTGCCAGTATCCAGGCCGCCGAACCGCTGAAAGCCGTCGGTGCCGGCGAAGGTCAGCTGGATATTGTGGCCTGGCCTGGCTACATCGAACGTGGCGAAAGCGACAAGGCCTACGACTGGGTCACCGGCTTCGAAAAGGAAACCGGCTGCAAGATCAACGTCAAGACTGCCGCCACTTCCGATGAAATGGTCAGCCTGATGTCCAAGGGTGGTTACGACCTGGTGACGGCATCCGGCGACGCCTCCCTGCGGTTGATCGCCGGCAAGCGTGTGCAGCCGATCAACACGGCGTTGATCCCGAACTGGAAGAACATCGACCCTCGGCTCAAGGATGGCCCGTGGTACGTCGTCAATAAGCAAACCTATGGCACCCCGTACCAATGGGGCCCGAACGTGTTGATGTACAACACCAATATCTTCAAAACGGCGCCGGACAGCTGGAGCGTGGTGTTCGAAGAGCAAACCCTGCCGGACGGCAAGTCCAACAAGGGCCGGGTCCAGGCCTACGACGGCCCGATCTACATCGCCGATGCGGCGCTTTATCTCAAATCGAAACAGCCGGAACTGGGCATCAAAGACCCGTACCAGCTCAACGAAGCGCAATACAAAGCGGCGCTGGATCTGCTTCGCAAGCAACAGCCCTTGATCCACCGCTACTGGCATGACGCAACGGTCCAGATGAGCGACGTCAAAAACGAAGGCGTCGCGGCGTCCAGCACCTGGGGCTACATGGTCAACGGCCTGGTGGCGGACAAGCAGCCGGTTGCCTCGGTCATTCCAAAAGAAGGTGCAACGGGTTGGGCCGACACCACCATGTTGCACGCCGAAGCCAAGCACCCGAATTGCGCCTACAAGTGGATGGACTGGTCGCTGCAACCGAAAGTCCAGGGTGACCTGGCGGCCTGGTTCGGTTCGCTGCCGTCGGTTCCGGCGGGGTGCAAGGAGAGCGAATTGCTCGGCGCCGAGGGTTGCAAAACCAACGGTTACGATCAATTCGACAATTTGGCCTTCTGGAAAACCCCGCAGGCTGAAGGCGGCAAGTTCGTGCCGTACAGCCGCTGGACCCAGGATTACATCGCGATCATGGGTGGCCGTTAAGTTCTCAAGCACGACACAGTCAGCTCCCTTTCCCCCCTCTCCCCCGTGGGGAGAGGGCTGGGGTGAGGGGTGGTTTTTGACTCCGCCTCGACTCTTGGGAATGACCGACACCGCGGCCCTCACCCCCCGCCCTCTCCCGGAGGGAGAGGGAGCTAAAAGCGGGCCGCGCTCATTCGACCGTGACATCGCAACGATTCAGATTTTCAGAAGTCCAGGCAAGGCCGCTGCGAGACCCTCGCCTTTTTGGAGCACCGCACCATGACGCTTGCAGTCCAGTTCACCAACGTTTCCCGTCAGTTCGGCGAAGTGAAGGCCGTTGACCGGGTTTCCATCGATATCCAGGACGGCGAGTTCTTTTCCATGCTGGGCCCTTCCGGCTCGGGCAAAACCACCTGTCTGCGCCTGATCGCCGGTTTCGAACAACCGAGCGCTGGCTCTATCCGCATTCACGGTTTAGAGGCCGCCGGGCTGCCGCCGTATCAGCGTGACGTGAACACCGTGTTCCAGGATTACGCGTTGTTTCCGCACATGAACGTACTCGACAACGTCGCCTACGGTTTGAAAGTCAAAGGCGTCGGCAAAACCGAACGCCAGAAACGCGCCGAAGAAGCCCTCGACATGGTCGCCCTCGGCGGCTACGGCGAGCGCAAACCGGTGCAACTGTCCGGCGGCCAACGCCAGCGTGTGGCCCTGGCCCGCGCCCTGGTCAATCGTCCGCGCGTGCTGCTGCTCGATGAACCGTTGGGCGCGCTCGATTTAAAACTGCGCGAGCAAATGCAGGGTGAACTGAAGAAGCTGCAACGCCAACTCGGCATCACCTTCATCTTCGTCACCCACGACCAGACCGAAGCCCTGTCGATGTCAGATCGCGTGGCGGTGTTCAACAAAGGGCGCATCGAGCAGGTCGATACCCCGCGCAACCTCTACATGAAACCGGCTACAACCTTTGTCGCCGAATTCGTCGGCACCTCCAACGTGATTCGCGGTGACCTGGCGAAACAATTGAGCGGCAATCCACAGCCGTTTTCGATTCGCCCGGAACACGTGCGTTTTGCTGAAGGACCGTTGGCCAGTCATGAAATCGAAGTCAGCGGTTTGCTCCATGACATTCAGTACCAGGGCAGCGCCACCCGCTATGAACTGAAACTGGAAAACGGCCAGACCCTGAACATCAGCCAGGCCAACGTCCAGTGGCTCGACGTCAGCGCGCAACATCAGACCGGACAACGCATCAGCGCGCGCTGGGCACGGGAAGCGATGATCCCGCTGCACGACAATGTTATCGGCGGGGTGTGAGATGAACAGCGTGGCGCTCCCTCAAACCCCGGCCGGCGGCTCGCCGTTGCGCAGGTTTTCCAACCTGCTGTATCGCCGGCCGAACTTTTACCTGTCGCTGTTGCTGGTGCCGCCGCTGCTGTGGTTTGGCGCGATCTACCTCGGTTCGCTGCTGGTTCTGCTGTGGCAAGGCTTCTACACCTTCGATGACTTCACCATGGCGGTCACGCCCGACCTGACCCTGGCGAACTTCGCGGCCCTGTTCCAGCCGTCGAACTTCGACATCATCCTGCGCACCTTGAGCATGGCCGTCGTCGTGTCGATCGCCAGCGCCATCGTCGCGTTCCCGATCGCCTACTACATGGCGCGCTACACCACCGGCAAAACCAAGGCGTTTTTCTACATCGCGGTGATGATGCCGATGTGGGCCAGTTATATCGTCAAGGCGTATGCCTGGACCTTGCTGCTGGCCAAGGGCGGCGTGGCGCAATGGTTCGTTCAACACCTGGGTCTTGAGCCGGTTCTGCAATTCGTTTTGGGCATTCCGGGCGTCGGCGGCAGCACCTTGTCGACCTCGCACCTGGGCCGGTTCATGGTGTTCGTCTACATCTGGCTGCCGTTCATGATCCTGCCGATTCAGGCCTCGCTGGAACGTCTGCCGCCGTCCTTGCTGCAAGCCTCGGCCGACCTTGGCGCCACGCCGCGCCAGACCTTTATGCAAGTGACTTTGCCGCTGTCGATTCCGGGCATCGCGGCCGGCTCGATCTTCACCTTTTCGCTGACCCTGGGTGACTTCATCGTGCCGCAACTGGTAGGCCCGCCGGGCTACTTCGTCGGCAGTATGGTGTACGCCCAGCAAGGCGCGATCGGCAACATGCCGATGGCCGCGGCCTTCACGCTGGTGCCGATTGTGTTGATCGCCATTTACCTGACTATCGTGAAACGACTGGGGGCCTTCGATGCGCTCTGATGCAAAAAAACCAGCGCCGGAAACCCACGGGGAGAAAGCCTCGCTCGGCCTGCGCATCGCCGCCTGGGGCGGGTTGCTGTTTCTGCACTTTCCGATCCTGATCATCTTCCTGTACGCCTTCAACACCGAAGACGCGGCGTTCAGTTTTCCGCCTAAAGGCTTCACGTTGAAGTGGATCGGCGTGGCGTTCTTGCGTCCCGACGTGCTGGAAGCGATCAAGCTGTCGCTGCAAATTGCCTCCGTCGCGACGTTGATTGCACTGGTCCTCGGCACGCTGGCCTCGGCGGCGTTGTACCGCCGGGATTTCTTCGGCAAGCAAGGCATTTCGCTGATGCTGATCCTGCCGATTGCCTTGCCGGGGATCATCACCGGGATCGCGTTGCTGGCGACCTTCAAGACGCTGGGGATCGAGCCGGGGATGTTTACCATCATCGTCGGCCACGCGACCTTCTGTGTGGTGATCGTCTACAACAACGTCATCGCCCGCTTGCGTCGCACTTCTCACAGTTTGATCGAGGCTTCGATGGACCTCGGCGCCGACGGCTGGCAGACCTTTCGCTACATCGTCCTGCCGAACCTCGGCTCGGCGTTGCTGGCCGGCGGCATGTTGGCGTTTGCCCTGTCGTTCGACGAAATCATCGTCACCACCTTCACCGCTGGCCATGAACGCACCCTGCCACTGTGGCTGCTTAACCAGCTCAGCCGCCCACGGGACGTGCCAGTGACCAACGTCGTCGCAATGCTGGTGATGATGGTGACGATGCTGCCAATCCTCGGCGCCTATTACCTGACCCGTGGCGGCGAAAGCGTTGCGGGCAGTGGCGGTAAATAACGGACAACGACTAACCCTCTGTTGGAACGGAGATCTAATGTGGGAGCGGGCTTGCTCGCGAAGGCGGTGGGTCAACCAACATCATTGTTGAATGTGATGGCCCCTTCGCGAGCAAGCCCGCTCCCACATTAGATCTCCGTTCCAACAGAGGAAATACAATTGCTTCGAAGAGGACAAAGCCATGCAAACCAAACTCTTGATCAATGGCCAACTGATCGACGGCGAAGGCCCCGCCCAAGCGGTGTTCAACCCGGCCCTCGGTCGTGTGTTGGTCGAAATCAACGAAGCCAGTGAAGCCCAGGTCGATGCCGCCGTGCGGGCCGCCGACAGCGCCTTCGAAGGCTGGTCGCAAACCACGCCGAAAGAACGTTCGCTGCTGCTGCTCAAACTCGCCGACGCCATTGAAGCCCACGGCGAAGAGCTGGCCAAACTGGAGTCCGACAACTGCGGCAAGCCTTACAGTGCTGCACTGAACGACGAGATCCCGGCGATTGCCGACGTGTTCCGTTTCTTCGCCGGCGCCAGCCGTTGCATGAGCGGTTCGGCGGGCGGTGAATACCTGCACGGCCACACCTCGATGATCCGCCGCGACCCGGTCGGCGTGATCGCGTCCATCGCACCGTGGAACTACCCGCTGATGATGGTCGCCTGGAAAATCGCCCCGGCCCTCGCCGCGGGTAATACCGTGGTGCTCAAGCCGTCGGAACAAACCCCGCTGACCGCGCTGCGTCTGGCGGAACTGGCGTCGGAGATTTTCCCGGCCGGCGTGCTGAACCTGGTGTTCGGTCGTGGTCCTACGGTTGGTCATCCACTGGTCACACACCCGAAAGTGCGCATGGTCTCGCTGACCGGTTCGATCGCCACCGGTTCGAACATCATTTCCAGCACCGCCGACAGCGTCAAACGCATGCACATGGAACTGGGCGGCAAGGCCCCGGTGATCATCTTCGACGACGCCGACATCGACGCCGCCGTGGAAGGCATTCGCACCTTCGGTTTCTACAACGCCGGCCAGGACTGCACCGCCGCCTGCCGTATCTACGCGCAGGAAGGCATCTACGACAAATTCGTCGAGAAGCTCGGCGAAGCGGTCAGCAGCATCAAGTACGGTGTGCAGGACGATCCGTCGACCGAACTGGGCCCATTGATCACCGCCCAACATCGTGACCGCGTGGCCGGTTTTGTCGAGCGTGCCTTGGCGCAGCCGCATATCCGATTGATCACCGGCGGCAAGGCTGTCGAGGGCAATGGCTTCTTCTTCGAACCGACGGTGTTGGCCGACGCGCAACAGGACGATGAAATCGTCCGTCGTGAAGTGTTCGGGCCGGTGGTGTCGGTGACCAAATTCACCGATGAAGCGCAGGTGCTGGGCTGGGCCAACGATTCGAACTACGGCCTGGCGTCGTCGGTCTGGACCTCGGACGTCGGCCGTGCGCATCGCCTGTCTGCGCGTTTGCAGTACGGCTGCACCTGGGTGAATACACACTTCATGCTGGTCAGCGAAATGCCGCACGGCGGTCAGAAACTGTCCGGTTATGGCAAGGACATGTCCATGTACGGGCTGGAGGACTACACCGTCGTTCGGCATGTGATGTTCAAGCACTAAAAGCATCGCGAGCAGGCTCGCTCCCACATTTGCTCGCATTCCCTTGTGGGAGCGAGCCTGCTCGCGATGGCCTCACCGCAACACAAAACAATAACCACCGATCCGGGCAGCGCCGTCATGGCCCTGTCACGGTTTCGGACATCCGAAATCTGCCGATTTTCCGGAGTTAACACACCATGAGTGCATCACCCGAACTCTCCGCAGCCGTTGCCGACAGCGATGCCGAGCAACTGCGCAAGCTGGGTTACACCTCAAACTTCAATCGCAGCATGAGCCTGTGGGAAAACTTCGCCCTGGGCTTCACTTATCTCTCTCCGGTCGTAGGGGTTTATACCCTGTTCGGCCTGTGCCTCGCCGCCGGTGGGCCTCCGATGTTCTGGGCGTATTTGCTGGTCGGATGCGGCCAGTTGCTGGTGTGCCTGATCTTCGGTGAAGTGGTCTCGCAGTTCCCGATTTCCGGCGGCGTGTACCCGTGGGCTCGTCGCTTGGTGGGCAAGCGCTGGGCGTGGATGGTCGGCTGGATCTACTCCATCGCCCTGTGCGTCACCATCGCCGCCGTTGCGGTGGGCGCCGGTCCGTACCTGGCCGCGATGATGGGCTTTGAACCGAACAACAACACCAACATCGTCATCGCACTGTTCCTGACGCTGTTCGCCACCCTGGTCAACCTCAGCGGTACCAAAGTGCTGGCGCGGATCGCCATGTTCGGCTTCCTCTGCGAGCTGGTCGGCGCAGTGATCGTCGGCGTTTACCTGCTGATCTTCGAGCGTCATCAATCGATCAGTGTGTTGTTCAACACCTTCGATATCAGCATCGACGGCTCGTATCTGCCAGCGTTCCTCACCGCCTCGCTGGCAGGGATGTTCCTGTACTACGGCTTCGAGGCCTGCGGCGACGTGGCCGAAGAAACCCCGAACCCGAGCAAGCAAATCCCGGTGGCCATGCGCATGACCATCTACATCGGCGGCATCGCGGCGATGTTCGCCTGCCTGGCGCTGATCCTCGCCGTGCCAGACATGCAAGCCGTGATCAATGGCACCGACAAGGACCCGGTCACCACCATCCTCAACAACGCCTTTGGCCCGGTCGGTTCGAAAGTGGTGATGGGCGTGGTGATGATTTCCTTCATCTCCTGCGTCATCAGCCTGCAAGCCGCGGCGAGTCGTCTGCTGTATTCCTACGCCCGGGATGAAATGGTCATCGGCAGCTCACTGCTGAAGAAGATTTCCCCTACGACTCAGGTGCCGGTTGCGGCACTGTTCGTGTCCGGCGTCCTGCCGGCGCTGATCATTGTGCTGGGCTTCTTCCTGCAGGATGCGGTGGCAACCATCGTCAGCTTCGCGGCCATCGGCATCTACCTGGCATTCCAGATGATCGTGCTCGCGGCACTCTATGCGCGCATGAAAGGCTGGAAACCGAACGGCAAATTCACCCTCGGCGCCTGGGGCTGGGCCGTGAACATCGGCGCGCTGGTCTATGGCGTCGGCGCAATCATCAACATGGCCTGGCCTCGCACGCCGGATGCGGCGTGGTACATCAACTACGCGATGGTGTTGAGTACTGCGATCGTGATTGGGTTGGGGCTGATTTACATGTGGCTGGCCAAGCCGTATGACCATGGGACTGCGCCAGCGGGGGATGCCTGGAAGGTTAGTCGGTAGTGGTAATTGCCCAGCTCGCAGCGATGCGGGCTGGGTTTGAGGTGTTAGATCGGTAGGGGTTTGGAGAGGATTTCGAATTCGTCCATCAGCAGATGGATTTCGGTGCTGGGGTTGGGTTCGCCGCTGATAGCGACGTCCTCGATAATCTTTGGTGCTAAATCTCTCGCCCTTTGGAATGGCTGACCTAAAAGTTGTGCGAAATAGTTGGTGTCTTCGCCTTTCTCGTACTTATCCATGCTGGGTTTCTCTCTGAGGCTCTTGGCCACCAAGTCGCCTGGAGAGTGCTTTCCAACCGCTCGAAAAGGCTTTCGATTAAAACCGAAGTGCAGAAGCAGCCAAAACTCAAAACAGGGGTACGAAGCGATGACTTTGATTTTCGGATGAGGCCTCGCCAGATTTATTGCTCGTTCAAAACACAGATGTGTATCGCGATCCAATGCACAAAAAACCTTGTCGAAGCATTTCTGGCGGGCTATTGCTGTTTCAACAATGCCGCTTGGGTGTGTGACGCCACAGTGGGCAATTTCCACTTGAGCTTTGGCGCGAAAATGAAATGCAGCCTCCTCCAGATATCGTTTTCCTGACTTGCTGTCTTCACAGAGGATCAACACTTTGGGTTGAGGCTTGAACCGAGGTGCCTTTCGATCAAATTGCCGTATCGAACGCGCCATGATCAACCCCGCCTTATCAGTGGCAACCCACGATAACGACCTTCAAAGTAGCGTTTCTCAACATCCTCCCCTTCCCGTCCTTCAAAGTCGTATACAGAAAAAAGGCAGGTTGCACCGTTAGCGTCTCTTTCGGTGATCCAGAACTGATCGCGCCGAAGCGCTTTGGCGTTCATCAGATGAGTGTCGTGAGTGGTAAAGATCAGTTGAGTATCCAACCCACCGTCCAGGTGCTTCTCAATCAAGTCCGCGACGATTGAGGGATGAAGACTGCTGTCCAACTCATCGACAGAAAGTATCCCCCTACCATCGGCGTGATTGATCATGAACCAGGGCAGCCAGAATCCAATCAGGTTTTTCGTACCGTCGGATTCCTCGGAAAAATCAAACTCCGCGATGCCTAACAAGCTCGTATGCGTCAAGGTTACTTTGTCTTTTTGGGCGGCGGCGAAGAACTCTTTCAGCGTGAGTTTTTTGGTGCGTTGAGCAGACTCTGCGTCTTCGGTGTTGAGCCGGATCGCTGACACCGGGATATCCACTTCCTTTAGAAAGTCTCGTAAATCATGTGTGTAATCCGAGGCCATCCGAAGAAATCTGATGGACGCTGCTGACAGCCCCATCATGTTGTTCTGCTCAATAACGAGTAGACCGGTTTGAAACCAGCTAAACGGCCCCCGCAACTGAGTCAACTCTTCACTACTGTTCGCAACCGCCTGCGAAATAAACAACATCTTGGGGCTCGTCAGACGCCGCCAGGCGTTGTGCACCTCTTTGCCACCCTCGAGGCTTGAGCCAAAAACATAATGCTCTCCCTCATCAACAAAGCAACGCGAATACAACAGCGTTTCCTTACCTTTGGGATAGGAAACCAATTGTTCCTCGATAATCCGCTGCGCAGTCATGCGCAGAACAAACCGATATCGGACCCCGCGTTGAATGAAGTTGTACTCAAAAGAACTGGGTTCGTTTTGAAGTTGCGGGTCAAAACGAAATGGCGAGACCGGTAGCGGTTCATCATTTGATGAAGGTATCGAAGCGAGCAAACTCCCCATGACCCCCATTGCCCGGATAAGCGAAGATTTACCGGATGCGTTCGGTCCGTAAATCGCCGCCACCTTCAACAAATCAGGCAGTTTTTCTCCATTTACAATGGGCGTGAACACGTTGCGCTTTTTGCTCAAGCGCGGCGTCGCAGCCATGGACAGGGTTTGCTTGTCACGGAAGGAGCGATAATTGGAAACTGAAAATTCGATCAACATGTAGCAAACCTGCAGTTCGTTCCTGAATGCGGGAAAAGCTATAGGAAAAACCACGGCTGTGACGCTGCTTGACTGCACTTCAGGCAAAAACAGGAAATTCCTACAGATCGAACCTTCCGGCATAGACACCGATTCCTACAGCATGCGGCGCCAAGGTAGACTTGGCGCCGCGAGCGCCTGAACGATAGGCTTTACCTCGTCGCTGCCAAATCAGCGACCCGGGGTCGAAGCCGGGAAATTTCAAAACGGTGCTTACGCGCCCCCCATAGAATTGAGGCAGTTTCATGTCTTCAGTTCTGATTTATGGCGGGCCGTGTGGCGCGGGCCTTCCGGCTTCCGTTTTGATTGGAAGTGTCCCGACTTCGAACGCCACTCGGTCCGCCACCCAACCTGTCGAAGGGTTGGTGGCGACTTTCCTACTCAAAACGGAAGTCACTTCATGTCAGCACACGCTCAAAACTCGCTTCTACCTTACTTCCCCCAACCATCTTCACCCGCCACAACCGCTTCCTCCACGCCTTCATGCAGGACAACCAAGCCTGGTTCTGCGTCCAGGATCTCGGTCGCCTGATGGGCCGCCCGATGGACCAACGCCTCACCCTGAAACTCGATCCCGATCAGCGCCAATATGTCTGGATGCTGAAGAACGGCAAAACGGTCGAATCACTGATGGTCAGCGAATCAGGAATGTATGCCCTTCTGGTGCACCATTTCGTCCCGGAAAACCGAAACCTGCGCCAATGGCTGAGCAACGAAGTCATACCTTCGCTGCGTGAGTCGAAAGCGACGTCTGTGGATAACATTCCAAGCCTGAGTTCGTTGCAGTGGGCCGGGATCTCGGTGCCGTTGCTGCATTGGCAGCATCAGGCCTGGATCAAGTGGCGGGACATGCCTGATCTGATGCAGGCGCAACGGCCGTTCACGATAGTGGGCACTTGCAGTTGAAGGCGGGATGAAAAAATGAAAAAGGGGCAGACTTCACAGTCTGCCCCTTTGGTTTGAATACACCTGTTCAATCTCCCGCAAGAGCAATCCGCAGCCATGAGCAAACCGCACATCACCAGCCAAAGCGTCACTGAAGTGATTCCAAGTGATAGCGCCTTTTCAGAAAAGTATCTGCGTCAAACCATCGAGCAAAAAAATATCGCGGCTCGCCGCCAAGCAATCGAGGAAGGCATCATCGACGCCGATGCTGGCAAGCTCACCTGCCTGGCAACCGTAAAAGCCAAATGGCTTTCACGGTAACCATCCTCGGTCAAAACCGCGAAACACTCCTCATCGCCTCCACCAGATACCGCATCGCAATCTGATCGCTTTCCGACAGCTCCCGATAGCGTTCCAACAACTTCATCTCGTCCGAGCTGACCCGACGCCTTCGGCGCGCACTGGTCAGGCAAGGAAGGATTCCCAGCAACTGGGTGATGCCTTGTACTTTCGTCATGGACGATGTCCTTCTATAAGCCCGAGAAAACTTCAAAAACCGCATCGCCCTCTCCTTTTTGTAGTCGCCGGCCTGAAGGGCAGAGGTCGGTCATGAACACAGAATAGGAACTATCGCGGCGGTGAAAAGCGATTTTTAGAGTAATTAGTCAAAAAAAGCAGAAATGCCCTATAAATCAGAAAGTACTGTCGGAAAACTTAACCGACATTTCTTGTTTCATTGCCACGAAGCCAAAGTGCTACCAATCATTTTTTCTCTGCAACCGAACGGTTTAAGCTATTTGTTATCTGTTTAATGTCCGTTGCGTTTGGCCGAAGGCATGTCCGAACCTTTATTTTTGATCCAGCACGTGCCAGGAACGGCGCGGGATTGTTCACGACAGGTTGAACTTATGCACCGCAGGAATTTGCTCAAAGCATCCATGGCCATCGCTGCCTACACCGGATTATCAGCCACCGGCCTGCTGGCTTCGCGGGCCTGGGCCGGCACCGGCGCGGCGGATGGCGAGGCTCAGGCGTTCGACTTCGAAGCGCTGAAGATCCAGGCCAAGCAACTCGCCGGCAATCGCTATCAGGACACCAAGCAGGTGTTGCCGCCGACCCTGGCGACCATGACACCGCAGAACTTCAACGCGATCCGCTACGACGGCAACCACTCGCTGTGGAATGACCTCAATGGTCAGCTGGATGTGCAGTTTTTCCACGTGGGCATGGGTTTCAAGCAGCCGGTGCGCATGTACAGCGTCGACCCCAAGACGCGTCAGGCGCGGGAGGTGCATTTCCGCCCGTCCCTGTTCAACTATGAAAAAACCACGGTCGATACCAAACAGCTCACGGGCGACCTGGGGTTTTCCGGGTTCAAGCTGTTCAAGGCCCCGGAGCTGGACCAGCACGACGTGCTGTCCTTCCTCGGCGCCAGCTATTTCCGTGCGGTCGATGCCTCAGGCCAGTACGGTCTGTCGGCGCGCGGCCTGGCAATCGATACCTATGCCAAGAAGCGTGAAGAATTCCCGGATTTCACCAAGTTCTGGTTCGAGACCCCGGACAAGGACAGCACCCGTTTCGTGGTCTACGCCCTGCTGGATTCACCGAGCGCCACCGGTGCCTACCGTTTCGATATCGATTGTCAGGCCAGCCAGGTCGTCATGGGCATCGATGCCCACATCAATGCGCGCACTGCCATCGAACAACTGGGCATCGCGCCGATGACCAGCATGTTCAGCTGCGGCACCCATGAACGGCGCATGTGCGACACGATTCACCCGCAAATCCACGATTCTGATCGCTTGGCCATGTGGCGCGGCAACGGCGAGTGGATCTGCCGCCCGCTGAACAACCCGGCCACCCTGCAATTCAACGCCTTCGCCGACACCGACCCGAAAGGTTTCGGTCTGGTGCAGACCGATCATGAGTTCGACAGCTATCAAGACACCGTCGACTGGTACAGCAAGCGTCCGAGCCTGTGGGTAGAACCTACGACCGCGTGGGGCGAAGGCTCTATCGATCTGTTGGAAATTCCTACGACGGGCGAAACCCTGGATAACATCGTCGCATTCTGGACCCCGAAAAAACCGGTCGCGGCCGGCGACTCACTGAACTACGGCTACAAGCTGTACTGGAGCGCACTGCCACCGGTCGGCACGCCGTTGGCGCGGGTCAACGCCACTCGTTCAGGCATGGGCGGCTTCATCGAAGGCTGGGCCCCTGGCGAGCACTACCCAGAGGTTTGGGCTCGACGGTTTGCCGTGGACTTCACCGGAGGCGGTCTGGATCGCTTGCCGGAAGGCGCGGGGATCGAGCCGGTGGTCACGTGCTCGAATGGGCAGGTGAAGGATTTCAACGTGCTGGTGCTGGATGACATCAAGGGTTACCGCATTACCTTTGACTGGTACCCGACCAATGACAGCGTGGCTCCGGTTGAGCTGCGGTTGTTCATTCGCACCAATGACCGGACGTTGAGTGAGACCTGGTTGTACCAGTATTTCCCGCCGGCACCGGATAAGCGTAAGTACACCTGAGGGTAATTGGGTGTCTGGGCTGGCCCCATCGCGAGCAGGCTCGCTCCCACAGGTGATCATCGTCGGACACAGGAGCTGTGTCTCATGGAGATCCAATGTGGGAGCGAGCCTGCTCGCGATGAGGGCCTGACAGACAACAAACCTCAGTGCACAGAAATGCAAAAGCCCCGATCAACTCGATCGGGGCTTTTTGTTTTCAGCGCATCAATCAGTCGCGCAAATCCGACTCATGAATCGGCTGTTCACGATGGGTGGCCCGCTGATACTGCGCTGGCCAGATGGCCTTGCGTCCCCCCAGGTCATCATCGGCATGCAGCGGCCAGTACGGATCACGCAACAGCTCACGGGCGAGAAAGATGATGTCAGCCTGGCAGGTGCGCAGAATGTGCTCGGCCTGTGCTGGCTCGGTGATCATTCCTACCGTGCCGGTGGCAATACCTGACTCTTTGCGCACACGTTCAGCGAAGCGGGTCTGATACCCGGGACCTGTAGGAATCTCGGCGTTGGCCGCCGTACCGCCCGACGAGACGTCAATCAGGTCTACGCCCAACGCATGGAGGCGTCGCGCCAGCTCCACGGTTTCATCCGGGTTCCAGCCGTCTTCCACCCAATCGGTGGCCGACACCCGCACGAACAGCGGTAGCTCTTCAGGCCACACCGCACGCACCGCTTCGGTGACTTGCAGCACCAGCCGGATGCGATTCTCGAACGAACCACCATATTGATCGCGCCGCTGATTGCTCAGGGGCGAAAGAAACTGATGCAACAGGTAGCCGTGGGCGGCGTGTATTTCCACCACTTTGAAACCGGCGGTCAGCGCTCGCTTGGCCGAAGCGACAAAGGCCTGAATGACCTCAGCGATCTCGCCATCATCGAGCTGCTTGGGATGTGTGTGCTGCGGGTCGAAAGCAATCGGCGAAGGGCCCACTGGAATCCAGCCACCGTCTTCGGGTTTGACGCTGCCATGTTTGCCGATCCACGGCCGATGGGTGCTGGCCTTGCGCCCGGCGTGAGCCAACTGAATGCCGGCCACAGCGCCTTGTGCCGCAATGAAGCGCGTGATGCGTTGCAACGGTTCTATCTGTTCATCGTTCCACAGGCCGAGGTCCTCGGCGGTGATGCGCCCGTCGGCCGTGACCGCCGTGGCTTCGGTAAACACCAGGCCGGCGCCGCCGACAGCGCGGCTGCCGAGGTGGACCAGGTGCCAGTCATTGGCCAGTCCATCAACGCTGGAGTACTGGCACATCGGCGACACCGCAATTCGGTTGAGCAGGGTCAATTGGCGAAGGGTATAGGGTTCAAGCAGCAGACTCATGGGGCACCTCTCGTATCAGTGGGCAGGCTCCAGGGTTCTGTTTGAAAGTCGACGAGTGACAGGAAAAAGGTGCAGCACCCGCCCCCGCGGGCAAAAAATTCGACAAGACGTCACAAGGATAATCAAGCAGTGCTTAGAGACTAGTCGACATCGGGGGATGAGGGCGGGTTCCGGGGAAATTTGGCGTGAGGGAGATCGCCTTCGCGAGCAAGCCCGCTCCCACAGGGTTTGCGCAAATCCTGTGGGAGCGGGCTTGCTCGTGAAGGGTTCAACGCGGTTCGATGTGGGCAATCATCAGCTGCACCGTCTCGTTGCCACGGAACTCGTTGAGGTCGAGTTTGTAGGCCAATTCCACCCACTTGATGGTCGGATTCGGCCAGATGTCGCGGTCGATTCCGAAGGCAATGCCATCCAGTTTTACCGAGCCACATTCACTCTTCAGCACCACTTTGAGGTGCCGCTCGCCGACCACTCGCTGCTCGATCAGCTGGAACACACCGTGGAACAACGGCTCCGGGAAGTGCTGCCCCCAGGGTCCGGCATGACGCAGGGCGCGGGCCAGTTCCAGGTGAAATTCCTCGACCGCTAGCGTGCCGTCCGACAGCAATCGCCCGGTCAGGTCTTCTTCGCGTAATTGCCTACGCACTTCCGCGTCAAAGGCTTCGGCGAACAACGGAAAATTCGCCTCTGGCAGCGTGAGGCCGGCGGCCATCGCATGGCCGCCGTATTTGCTGATCAGATTCGGATGCTGCGCCGCCACCACGCTCAACGCGTCGCGAATATGAAAACCCTGAACCGAACGGCCCGAGCCCTTGAGCAAGCCATCGCCGGCATCGGCAAAGGCAATAGTCGGGCGAAAATAGCGATCTTTCATACGCGATGCGAGGATTCCGATGACACCTTGGTGCCACTCGGGATCGAACAGGCACAAGCCGAACGGCATCGACTCGACCGGCAAATCCTTCAGTTGAGCCAGCGCTTCACGCTGCATGCCCTGCTCAATGGATTTGCGGTCCTGGTTCATGCCGTCGAGTTGAGCGGCCATTTCACGCGCCAGACCAGCGTCTTCGGTGAGCAGGCATTCGATGCCCAGGCTCATGTCATCCAGACGCCCCGCCGCATTCAGACGCGGGCCAACAATGAAACCCAGGTCGGTAGAGGTGATGCGCGTGTGGTCACGCTTGGCGACTTCGAGGATCGCCTTGATCCCCGGCCGCGCGCGCCCGGCGCGAATCCGCTCCAGGCCTTGGTGCACCAGAATCCGGTTGTTGGCATCCAGCGGTACCACGTCGGCGACGCTGCCCAGGGCCACAAGGTCCAGCAACTCGCCGATGTTCGGCTGCGGCTTGCTCTCGTACCAGCCGAGGCTGCGCAAACGCGCACGCAAAGCCATCAGCACATAGAAAATCACCCCGACGCCGGCCAGCGCCTTGCTCGGAAACTCGCAACCCGGTTGGTTCGGATTGACGATGGCATCGGCCAACGGCAACTCGTCACCGGGCAAATGGTGGTCGGTGACCAGCACCTGGAGCCCGGCCTTTTTCGCCGCTGCCACGCCTTCAACGCTGGAGATTCCGTTGTCCACAGTGATCAGCAACTGGGGTGTACGGGTCAGCGCCACTTCAACGATTTCCGGCGTCAGGCCGTAGCCGTACTCGAACCGGTTCGGCACCAAGTAGTCGACGTGCGCCGCGCCCAGCAGGCGCAAGCCCAACATGCCCACGGTGCTGGCCGTCGCCCCATCGGCGTCGAAGTCACCGACGATCAGAATCCGCTGACGCTGCTCGAGCGCTGTCACCAGCAAATCCACCGCTGCATCAATGCCTTTGAGTTGCTGGAACGGGATCAACCGCGCCAGGCTCTTGTCCAGTTCAGCCTCGGTCTGCACACCACGAGCCGCGTACAGCCGGGTCAGCAGCGGCGGCAGATCACCGAGGAATGGCAGGGTGTCGGGCAACAGGCGAGGTTCGATGCGCATGGGGTGACAGGTGCTTCTCTTGAATACGTAGGATAAAACCGGATAACGCGGACCAGCAGCGAATAATCAGCCGCGTTCGCCGCTCAGCCACTGCAACTGGACTTCGTGCTGACCACGGTCGTCGGTGACGAAAATCGTTCCTTCGCTGATCATCACGTCCCACTTGATAACCCGGGGCATGTCTTTGGCCAGGGTTTCCAGCACGTCCTGGGGAACAGCAGCGATGTGTACGTTTTTCAGGTTTTTGATCGCCGGGATCACTTTGGTTTCCCAGACGCGCAGGCTGCCGTAGGCCAGCAGGCTGGTGCGCTCGGTGCGACGCGAGCACCAGGTCAGGCGATCAGCGTCTGGCTGGCCGACTTCGATCCAGTGCAGGACACGGTCGTCCAGGCTCTTTTCCCACAGGGCAGGTTCGTCCACGTCTGACAGACCGCGACCGAACGACAACTGCTCGTTGTACCAAAAGGCGTAGGCCAGCAGCCGCACGGTCATACGCTCTTCGGTCTCCGAAGGGTGACGGGCGATGGTCTGCTTCACGCTCTCGTACACGCTGCGGTCGAGGTCGGTAAGGTTCAGTTCAAACTTGTAGGTCGTGGACGGCTGGGCCATGAACGGGCTTCTTGATACGGGGAAAGGCGGCAAGTCTAACCGATGCGGTAGGCAATCCACGAATTGAAGGCGATCAACCTTGGTCGTCTGACGTTCGGCTATGTTAAAACCCTGTCTTCGCTCAACCTTTGTCCTACAGGATCCAGCATGCCGCTCACCGGAAAACCGCTCTCAGGGCTGAAAGTCATTGAATTGGGTACGCTGATCGCCGGGCCGTTTGCCTCGCGCATTTGCGGAGAGTTCGGTGCCGAGGTGATCAAAATCGAGTCCCCCGATGGCGGCGATCCGTTGCGCAAATGGCGAAAAATGTATGAAGGCACCTCGCTGTGGTGGTTCGTCCAGGCGCGCAACAAGAAATCCCTGACCCTGAACCTCAAACACCCCGACGGCTTGGCGATCCTGAAAAAACTGCTCAGCGAGGCGGACATCCTGATCGAGAACTTTCGCCCTGGCGTGCTGGAAAAGCTCGGCCTGAGTTGGGAAGTCTTGCACGCACTGAACCCGAAACTGGTGATGGTGCGCCTCTCGGGTTTCGGTCAGACCGGGCCGATGAAGGATCAGCCAGGCTTTGGCGCCGTCGGTGAATCCATGGGCGGCTTGCGCTACATCACCGGGTTCGAAGACCGGCCACCGGTACGCACCGGGATTTCCATCGGTGACTCTATTGCTGCGTTGTGGGGTGTGATCGGCGCATTGATGGCCCTGCGTCATCGCGAGGTCAACGGTGGCCTTGGCCAAGTGGTGGATGTGGCGCTGTATGAAGCGATCTTCGCCATGATGGAAAGCATGGTCCCGGAATTCGACGTGTTCGGCTTCATCCGCGAACGCACCGGCAACATCATGCCGGGCATCACGCCCTCTTCGATCCACACCAGTGCCGACGGCAAACATGTGCAGATCGGCGCCAATGGCGATGCGATCTTCAAACGCTTCATGCTGATTATTGGTCGCGAGGACTTGGCCAACGACCCTGCGCTGGCGAGCAACGACGGACGTGATAGCCGTCGCGACGAGATTTATGGGGTGATTGATCGCTGGGTCAACTCGCTGCCGCTGGACGCCATCATTGAGCAGTTGAATCAGGCCGACGTACCGGCCAGCCGGATCTTCAGTGCAGAAGATATGTTCAGTGATCCGCAGTACCTGGCCCGGGAAATGTTCCTGAAGGCCAAGTTGCCGGACGGCAAAGATTTCAAGATGCCGGGAATCGTGCCGAAACTCTCAGAGACACCCGGAACATCGGAATGGGTCGGGCCGCAGTTGGGCGAACACAATGCGCAGGTACTCAACGATCTTGGTTATGACAGGGAACAGATCGCAAAGCTGCGTGAAGACGGGGCCATCTAAGCTGAGGCGCCTGCTTTCATCAGCACTCGATCACGCCCACGGCTGGCGGGTTTTGGCGACGCTCATCTTATTGTCGTGCCTTAGTTCTACCGTCTGGGCGCAACCCAAAGAGACGCTGATCTGGCTGCTGCGCGATTTGCCACCGACGATGATTCTTGAAGGTCCGAAAAAAGGACAGGGAATCATCGATCAAATGTTGCCGCTGTTGATCGCCGGCATGCCGCAATACCAACACGCCCTGATGCGGGTCAACCGAGCCCGCGGCATGCAAATGCTCCACGAAGCGTCGTTTACGTGCGATCCCTCGTTGATCTGGACCCAGGAGCGGGAACAGTGGATTACGTTCTCCATTCCGGCCTTCCGTGCAGTCAGCAATGGTCTGGTCGTGCGGCAGGAAGACCGAGCGGTGCTGGAACCGTTTCTTGTCGACGGTGAAGTCGATCTGGCGGCAATGCTGGCCAGCGGTCGAAAGAAAGTCGGTGTGGTGGCTGAGCGCAGTTACGGTCAATTCCTCGACACGCTGCTGAAACAGGCTCTGCCCGATGCGCTGACACGCCACTACGGCAACGACGCCCTCGGCAGTCTGTTACAGATGCAGCGCCTGGGTCGCTTGCAGGTGGTTTTGGGGTACTGGCCGGAAATTCGCTATAAGGCCAATCAGGCACAAATCGCCGACGACCAGTTGGAGTTCTATCCGGTCAAGGGCACCGGTAAATACCTGTCCGGGCACATTGGTTGCTCCAATACACCTCAAGGCCGAAAGGCGATCAATGAGATAAACCAGCTATTACGCACCATGCCGCACGATCGGCTGGATCAGCAATACGCTGACTGGCTGGACCCGCAAAGACGCAGCGAATACCTAAAAGAAACCAAAGCGTTTTTTGAGCGCCAGGCCGAGCAATGACAAATCGCAGGCAAAAAGAAACCCCGAGAAGTGGGGAGACGACTCGGGGTTAAACGTGGTCTACATAAAGACCAGTGGCAGCAAGCTACAAGCACCGGAGCACAATGCTTGATCCTGCTGTTACAAGGTCTGACTGACCTAAGCGCAGGAAGGTTCCCACAAAAAACAATTCAATTACGGTTGGCCAGGATCTTGTCCTGTGCAGCATTGCGTAATGCCGCGATGACGCAGGGCTCCAGCCTGCCTTCGGCGATCAGCACGTCGCGATGCAATCCGTCGACGACATCCGTCAGCAGACGTTTGCTGGTCAGTTGGGCCTGATTGAACACCCGTTCGACCACGATCGCGCCGGTCGCATTTTTCAGTGTCACCAGGCGTTCGCCATGGGTTCCCGACGGGGTCAACGTTACCTGATACGGGCTCAGAGCTTCACCGAGCAATAGACTGATACTTTCCATCTCGATCACCACTCAATAGTCCGAAAACAAAGTGCCTGGGGCGTACCTACAGTAAATGACCACTGGCTCGAGAAGAAAGTTCTGGATACCGACTGCTGGGAAACCTGCGCCTCGGGTCAATAGAGCATGCACGGCCAAGATGACAGATAAAAAACAGCCGCGTCATGCCTGTTGCTTGCGCTTGCCGATATCGGTCCATCCTCCCAGCAAGCCCCGCAATTGTCCGTCGGCACCGTAAAAAGGCACCGTCCACTGATAGATATGCCTGACGCCGTTGTTGAACATCAATTGACGCTCACTGAAGCGCGTCTTGCGCGTACCGAGCTGGGCCATGAACTCTGCATGCAGCAGTTCGGCGGTCTCTTTGGGCAAGACGTCCAGTTCAATCAGCTGTCGTCCCTGAACCTGGTCGAAACGGGTCGACAAGCCCTCCTCATAACTTTTGTTGCACATGATCAAACGCCCTTCCAGATCACGAACAAACATCGGATCGGGCATGGCGTCCATCAACGCATGCTGGAAGGCGAGCTGATCACTCAGACTTTTCTCGGCATCCAGGCGTTGCTGGATCAATAGCGTGAGCCGTCGGTTCCAGAGCAGGGACAACAGGCCGAACAGGCTGGCGATAAACATTCCCCAGCAGCCCCACTCGGCGAGTCGGTGCCAGGTGCCGGGCACCTTGACGGGGGCAATGCCATTGAGCCATTTCAGGCGAATGGCGCGCAATTCGGCAGGATCAAGCGCCTCGAGCGCCTTGTTGAGGATGCTCGACAGCTGAGGCTGACCTTTGCGTACGGCCAGGTGGTCCGCCTCCCATTTGCCCTCCACCGTATACCCGACCTTGAGCTGCCCGGACGGATAGAGTTGCGCGCCGGTTTCGTTTTCGATGGTGGCATAGGCCTCACCGCTCTCGACCAGCGCCCGGGCCTCCGCGTAGGTTTTAACCGAGCGCAGCTCGATGTCAGGATAGTCCCGGAGAATCGTGGCCTCCAGCGCATGCCGGGTCGGCAACACCAGAACCCTTCCCGACAGCTGATCCAGGGATTGCACCACTGGCGCCCCGGCCCGCCCGACGAACACCCAGCCAGCTCCACCGAACGCATGACTGAAATCCAGAAACGTCTTGCGTTCGTCATTCATCGCCAGCGTCGTGCTCATGTCCGCTGCGCCACTTTCCAGTCGCCCGAGCAACTGATCGGTAGAAAACGATTCTTCGTGAACAAACTGCAATCCCGTCATCGCGCTGATGCGGTTGAGCAGATCATTGTTCAAGCCGTTCCAGTGGCCGTGCTCATCCTTGAACAGGTACAGCGGGTATTGCACCGAGGCGACGATGACTTTTGAATGCTCGGCAATCCATTTCAACTCCTGAGCATCCAGCTCGATCCTTGGGCCAGCAACCGATCCTTTGGAATCGGTTGCCGCCAATTGCGACGCGCTCCCCCATTGAACAAAGCCCAGGGTGCCGACTAAAAAAAACATCCAGCACGCGGCTGGTTTTAACCCTCTGAAAAACAGCATTGCCACTTCCTTGGTAATCGTCTCGCCCGCCCTTCATGGGCGGCTCTTCATTTACGAAACCCGGCAAGTGTGGCATGCAGAAATGAGAAAGCCCGTCAGGAGACGGGCTTCAAAATGTGACAGTTTTAATTGGTTACAGAGGCTTGCCGCGGTTGCCATGCTTGCTGACAAAGGCCTGCACGGCTTTCAAGTCATTTGGCAGCACGGTGCAGCGCTCATCTCGCTCAAACAAATCAGAAAGATGTGCAGGCAGTTCGAGCGCTTTTCCTACGCCTGCTTTTTCCACAGCGTCCGGGAATTTGACCGGATGCGCCGTACCAAGGATCACCATCGGGATATCCAGGCTGCGACGGCACTCGCGCGCCGCCTTCACACCGATGGCGGTGTGCGGATCCAGCAGCTCGCCGGTTTGCTCGAAGACTTCGGCGATGGTTTCGCAGGTTTGAGCATCATCCACAGCCAGCGAATCGAACAGCTTTCGGGCTTCGGTCCAGCGTTCCTGTTCGACGCTGAAACCGCCACCCTGCTTGAAGGTGTCCATCAGCCCGGCGATCGCTGCGCCGTTGCGACCGTGCAGGTCGAACAGCAGGCGTTCGAAGTTCGACGACACCATGATGTCCATCGACGGCGACAGCGTGGCGTGCAGGGTGTCCTTGACGTACTGATTGCCGCTCATGAAGCGGTGCAGGATGTCGTTGCGGTTGGTGGCGACGATCAACTGGTTGATCGGCAGGCCCATGTTGCGCGCCAGGTAACCGGCGAAAATATCGCCGAAGTTGCCGGTCGGCACCGAGAACGATACCGAACGCGCCGGGCCGCCCAACTGCAGGGCTGCGTGGAAGTAGTAAACGATCTGGGCCATGATTCGCGCCCAGTTGATCGAGTTCACAGCCACCAGACGTGTGCCTTTGAGGAAGCTCTGGTCGGCGAAGCTGGCCTTGACCATTTCCTGGCAGTCATCGAAGTTGCCTTCGATGGCGATGTTATGGATGTTCTCGCCGAAGATGGTGGTCATCTGGCGACGCTGCACTTCGGACACACGGTTGTGCGGGTGCAGGATGAAGATGTCGACGTTTTCGCAGTGCTTGCAGCCTTCGATGGCGGCCGAACCGGTGTCGCCGGAGGTGGCGCCAACAATCACTACGCGCTCACCACGTTTCTCCAGCACGTAGTCGAGCAGACGACCCAGCAGTTGCAAGGCAAAGTCTTTGAACGCGAGGGTCGGGCCGTGGAACAGCTCCAGCACCCATTCGTTGCCGTTCAGCTGACGCAGTGGTGCCACGGCGTTGTGCGAGAACACGCCGTAGGTTTCTTCGAGGATCTTTTTGAAATCGGCATCAGGAATGCTGCCGGTCACGAACGGGCGCATCACCCGGAAGGCCAGCTCGTGATACGGCAGGCCGGCCCAGGAAGCGATTTCTTCCTGGGTGAAACGTGGCAGGTTTTCCGGGACGTACAGACCACCGTCCGTGGCCAGACCGGCCAGCAGGACGTCTTCGAAATTCAGGGCCGGTGCCTGGCCGCGGGTACTGATATAACGCATGACTGGCTCCAATAGACAGTGTTCGCAAACCCGGGCTCGCAGGCGAGCCCGGTGAACGATAACGGCTTAGTTCAGGTGCTCGACGCGGATCCGTACGACCGGACCGACTACGCCCGCCAAGGCTTCCAGGGCGGCGATCGCGTCGTTCATGTGCTGTTCCAGCACGCGGTGAGTCAGCAGGATCATCGGCACCAGGCCGTCGTGTTCTTCGACTTCCTTCTGCATGATCGATTCGATGTTGATGCCGCGCTCCGACAGGATGCTCGCCACCTGCGCCAACACGCCTGGATGATCCTTGGCCTGGATGCGCAGGTAATAGGAGCTCTCGCAAGCCTCGATCGGCAGGATCGGGTGGGCCGACAGCGAGTCCGGCTGAAACGCCAGGTGCGGTACGCGGTTTTCCGGGTCGGACGTCATGGCGCGAACCACATCCACCAGGTCGGCGATCACCGACGAAGCGGTCGGCTCCATGCCAGCGCCAGCGCCGTAGAACAGGGTCGAACCGGCAGCGTCACCGTTGACCATCACTGCGTTCATCACGCCGTTGACGTTGGCGATCAGGCGATCGGCCGGGATCAGCGTCGGGTGCACGCGCAGTTCGATGCCGGCCGCGGTGCTGCGCGCCACGCCCAGGTGCTTGATGCGATAGCCCAGCGCTTCGGCGTAGTTCACGTCAGCGGTGGTCAGCTTGGTGATGCCTTCGGTGTAGGCCTTGTCGAACTGCAGCGGAATACCGAACGCGATGGACGCCAGGATCGTCAGCTTGTGGGCCGCGTCGATGCCTTCAACGTCGAAGGTCGGATCGGCCTCGGCGTAACCCAGGGCTTGTGCCTCGGCGAGTACGTCTTCGAAAGTCCGGCCCTTCTCACGCATTTCGGTGAGGATGAAGTTACCGGTGCCGTTGATGATGCCGGCGACCCAGTTGATGCGGTTGGCCGACAGGCCTTCACGGATTGCCTTGATCACCGGAATGCCACCGGCCACCGCGGCTTCGAACGCCACAATCACGCCCTTCTCGCGGGCCTTGGCGAAAATTTCATTACCGTGAACGGCGATCAACGCCTTGTTCGCGGTCACCACATGTTTTCCGTTCTCGATCGCTTTGAGTACCAGCTCGCGGGCAACGGTGTAGCCGCCCATCAGCTCTATGACGATGTCGATCTCAGGGTTCGTGGCCACTTCGAAGACATCGTTGGTAATCGCAATACCGGTCGTCTGGAACTGAGGCTTTGGCGTGCGCATGGCAATTTGTGCCACTTCGATTCCACGCCCGGCACGACGAGAAATTTCCTCGGCGTTACGCTGAAGTACGTTGAAGGTACCGCCACCGACGGTCCCTAACCCACAGATGCCTACTTTGACCGGTTTCACTGTGAACTCCCCATGAAACGGCCGACTCAAGGCCGGCCGTGAAAACAACCGCATACTCGCGGTTCTCTATTAATGGCCCGGCGAACGCTGCCGCCGAACCATGATCGTCAATGGCTGACCGTGACGATGCGAATTTACTTCGCGCCCAACGCCAGTTTGGCGACTTGTGGCGCAGGCTGGTAGCCCGGAATGACCTGGCCGTCGGCCAAAACGATGGCCGGTGTACCGTTCACGCCGATCGACTGACCGAGGGCGAACTGCTTGGAAACCGGGTTATCGCACTTGGCGGCCTTGATCTCCTTGCCGTCGACCATCTTGTCCATGGCCGCTTTCTTGTCTTTCGAGCACCAGACCGCTTGCAGCTGCTCATCACCCGGCGAGCCCAGGCCCTGGCGCGGGAACGCGACATAACGCACTTCGATGCCGCGCTTGTTCAGCTCAGGCACTTCAGCGTGCAGCTTGTGGCAGTACGGGCAGGTGGTATCGGTAAACACGGTGATGTGCGATTTGGTTTCGCCGATCGCCGGGTAGACCACGGTTTCCGCGACTGGAATGGCGTTGATCAGTTTGGACACGCCCAGGCGTTCGGTCTTCTCGGTCAGGTTGATCGGTTTGCCGTCCTTGAGCTGGAACATGTAGCCCTGCACCACGTATTGGCCGTCGGCGCTGGCGTAGAGCACGCGGCTGCCTTGCAGCTTGACTTCGTACAGGCCCGGCAGCGGACTGGCGGTGATGCTTTCTACCGGCACCTCGAGCTGGAGGTTTTCCAGGCTTTTACGAATGGCTTTGTCGGCCGCGTCATCGGCGACGGCAAAGGTACTGACCAACGCAATGGCTGCGGCGGCGAAAATCTGGGTCAGACGCATGAGAACTCCTGAAGGCGGACAAATGGGACGATCAGAACGCCCGTGCCGAAACACCGGGTCATAAACGCCCATCGTGCAAACCGGCAAAGCCTACCACATAAGGCCCCTGTGGCCGAATGCGGGTGATGCGGGACATCGTGGTGACGCTGGCTCTTATGTGGGAGCGGGCTTGCTCGCGAATGCGGTGTGTCAGTCGACATCATCTTTGACTGACATACCGCATTCGCGAGCAAGCCCGCTCCCACAAGAATCGTGATCATCCGCGCGGATGGTGTTTGGCGTGCAGGTCCTGCAGACGTGCGCGGGCGACGTGGGTGTAGATCTGCGTAGTCGACAGATCGCTGTGGCCGAGCAGCATTTGCACCACCCGCAGGTCGGCGCCGTGGTTGAGCAAGTGGGTGGCAAAGGCATGGCGCAAGGTGTGCGGCGACAGCGACTTGCCGATCCCGGCAACCTTGGCCTGGTGCTTGATGCGATGCCAGAAGGTCTGCCGGGTCATCTGCTCGCCGCGCTGGCTGGGGAACATGACATCGCTGGGACGCCCGCCAAGCAGCTCCTGGCGGCCATCGCGCAGGTAACGCTCGACCCAGACAATCGCCTCCTCGCCCATCGGCACCAGCCGCTCCTTGCTGCCCTTGCCCATCACTCGCAGCACGCCTTGGCGCAGGTTGACTTGCTCCAGCGTCAGGCTGATCAGCTCCGTCACGCGCAAGCCGCAGGCATAAAGCACTTCGAGCATGGCGCGGTCGCGTTGGCCGATGGCTTCGCTCAAATCTGGGGCCTTCAACAGCGCTTCTACGTCTGCTTCCGACAGGGATTTGGGCAATGGCCTACCGAGTTGAGGCATATCGACGCGTAACGTCGGATCGACCGCGATCAACTTTTCCCGCAGCAGATAGCGGTAAAAGCCGCGCACACCCGAGAGAAATCTCGCAGTGGAACGGGGTTTGTAGTTCTGCTCCAGGCGCCAGGCCAAGTGATCGAGGATCAGCTCGCGTCCGGCGTTGATCAGCTCCAGGTTTTTTTCCTGCAGCCAGCCGTTGAACAGGGCCAGGTCGCTGCGATAGGCATCGCGGGTGTTATCGGAAAGACCTTTCTCCAGCCACAGCGCGTCGAGAAACTGGTCTATCAAAGGATGATCGATGGTGGGCATAAAGGCTCAGGCAAGACCGACAATACGGTCAGGGAAGATAAATCGCAGGCAACAAAAAAGCAGCCCGTAGGCTGCTTTTTTTCTGCATCGGAAGCTGGACTTAAGCCAGTTTTTCCTTGATGCGAGCTGCTTTACCGGACAGGTCACGCAGGTAGTACAGCTTGGCTTTACGTACGTCACCGCGACGTTTAACGGCCATGCTGTCGATTTGCGGGCTGTAGGTCTGGAAAGTACGCTCTACGCCAACACCGTTGGAGATTTTACGAACGGTGAAAGCACTGTTTACGCCGCGGTTACGCTTGGCGATAACAACACCTTCGAACGCTTGCAGACGCGAACGGTCGCCTTCCTTCACTTTCACCTGAACGACAATGGTGTCGCCCGGGGCAAAGGTAGGGATCTCTTTGGTCATCTGCTCTGCTTCGAGTGCAAGGATGATTTTGTTAGTCATGCTGTGCTCCTAAGGTAAATCGTCGGATCTACCATCGATACGTTGTTAACTATCGTCCCGCTCGCGGATGTATTCCTCGAGCAGCTTCTTCTCTTCTCCAGAAAGCGAGCGGCTTTCCAGAAGATCGGCGCGTCGTTCAAAGGTCCTACCAAGGGACTGCTGTAAACGCCAACGCCGGATATGCGCGTGATTGCCACTTAGCAATACGTCGGGAACACGCTGATCCGCATACACCTCCGGTCGGGTGTAGTGCGGGCAATCCAGCAAACCATCCGTAAAGGAATCTTCCTCGGCGGAGTCCGCATGCCCTAAAGCTCCAGGCAGCAGTCGTGTAACCGCATCGATCAGGACCATCGCCGGCAGCTCGCCGCCAGACAGCACATAGTCGCCAATCGACCACTCTTCATCGACATGAGCATCAATAAAACGCTCGTCAATGCCTTCATAGCGGCCGGCAATCAGGATCAATGCATCCAGATTCGCCAACTCGCGTACCGCCGACTGAGTCAGTTGACGGCCTTGGGGGGACAGGTAAATTACCTTCGCCGCCTCCCCGGCTGCTGCCTTGGCCTGAACCAACGCATCTTCCAGGGGCTTGATCTTCATCACCATGCCCGGACCACCGCCAAATGGGCGATCGTCCACAGTGTGATGTCGATCCGTCGTGTAGTCTCGCGGATTCCAACAGGTGAGCTGCAAGAGCCCCTGTTTCACCGCACGACTGGTGATGCCGTACTCGCTGATGGCGGAGAACATCTCGGGAAACAAACTGATCACTTCTACGCGCAGGTTAGCCACGTTTAGAAGTCCGCATCCCATTCCACCTTCATCTCGCCTGCGGCAAGGTCGACGGCCAACACGCATTGCTCTGTATAGGGCAACAGGCGTTCGCGATCATCCAGGCTGCCAGCGCAAGGCTTGATCACCATTACATCATTGGCGCCGGTTTCCAGAAGATGATCGATTTTCCCGAGCAATTGCCCGAGTTGATCAATGACCTTCAGACCTTCCAGCTGGTACCAGTAGTACTCGCCGTCGGTCAATTCAGGGAACAGGTTGCGCGGCACGCAGATCTCATAACCGGCCAGAAGACGCGCTTCTTCACGATCATCAAGACCCTTGAGCTTTGCGACCAGGAACTTGTCGTTCCCGCGTCCGCTGACCAGCTCGACCTGTTTCACACTACCTTCGCGCTTGAGCGTCCAGGTTTTGTACTGCAACAGGTTTTCAGTCGGATCAGTAAAGGAATACACCTTCACTTCGCCGCGAACGCCATGAACCGAATAAATTTTGCCGATAACGATCAAATCATCAGCAACAGCTGGCGTCGCGTTCATATTGCTCAGGCCGCAGCCTTAGCCGCGTCCTTCAACAACTGAGCAACACGCTCAGAAGGTTGTGCACCAACGCTCAGCCAGTAGGCTACGCGCTCTTGGTTCACGGACAGACGGACTTCTTGACCACGAGCAACAGGGTTGAAGAAACCAACCTGTTCCTTGTGCGAACCGTCGCGCGGGTTGCGGCTGTCGGTTACGGTCAAGTGGTAAAACGGGCGCTTTTTGGAGCCGCCAAGGGCAAGACGGATTGTTAGCATGTGAACATCGTTCCTGTAGTCGGTGCTGCAAATCTAAAGGCACAGCGGGCATAGGTGCCCGAAAGGCCGCATATTCTAAGGAATATCCGGACTTTTGCAAATGTCTTTTTCCGACGGTCTTTCGGCCGCCATCAAGATTTGCTATAGAGCCGTCGTTGAAAACGGCCAGTCAGCTCCCGCCAAGTGCGGGTTTGCTGGAGATCCCACTTCCGTGTGGGAGGTGCAAGGGCAAGCCCCCGCGTAAATTAATTACATTCTAGGCGCGCCGCCGCCGGGCAACATACCGCCCATGCCGCGCATCATTTTGGCCATTCCGCCTTTTGCGGAGAACTTCTTCATCATCTTCTGCATCTGCTTGTGCTGCTTGATCAAGCGACCGATGTCCTGCACCTGAGTGCCGGAACCCATGGCGATCCGGCGTTTGCGCGAACCGCTGATCATCTCAGGGTCGCGGCGCTCGGCCGGGGTCATGGAATTGATGATGGCTTCCATCTGCTTGAATTGTTTCTCTGCCGCGCCTTGAGCATTGCCCATCTGCGCCAGGTTCATACCACCGATGTTTGGCAGTTTGTCCATGAGGCCGCCGAGGCCGCCCATGTTTTTCATCTGTTGCAGCTGATCGCGGAAGTCTTCGAGGTCGAAGCCCTTGCCCTTCTTCAGCTTCTTGGCCAGTTTGTCGGCCTTGTCCTTGTCGAGGGTCTGTTCGGCCTGCTCGATCAGACTGAGCACGTCGCCCATACCGAGGATGCGCGAAGCAATACGCTCCGGGTGGAACGGCTCGAGCGCGTCGCTCTTCTCGCCCATACCGATGAACTTGATCGGCTTGCCGGTGATGGCGCGTACCGACAGTGCAGCACCGCCACGGGCGTCGCCGTCGACCTTGGTCAGGATCACACCGGTCAGCGGCAGAGCATCGCCGAAGGCCTTGGCCGTGTTGGCGGCGTCCTGGCCGGTCATGGCGTCGACCACGAACAGTGTTTCGACCGGGTTGATCGCGGCATGCAGGGCCTTGATCTCGCCCATCATCTCTTCATCGATGTGCAGGCGACCGGCGGTATCGACGATGACCACGTCGATGAATTTCAGTTTTGCTTCTTTAATGGCTGCTTGCGCGATGTCGACCGGCTTCTGGCTCAGGTCGGACGGGAAGAAGGTAACGCCGACTTCACCCGCGAGCATTTCCAGCTGCTTGATCGCTGCCGGACGGTAAACGTCCGCAGACACGACCATGACCGACTTCTTCTTGCGCTCTTTAAGGAAGCGCGCGAGCTTGCCGGCGGTGGTGGTTTTACCCGCACCCTGCAAACCGGCCATCAGCACGACGGCGGGAGGAACGGCGCTCAGGTTCAGGTCTTCGTTGGCCGCGCCCATCAGGCTTTCGAGTTCGGCCTGGACGATCTTCACGAAGGCCTGGCCCGGCGTCAGGCTGCGCGACACCTCGGTGCCGACGGCGCGCTCCTTGACCGAATTGACGAAGTCCTTGACGACCGGCAAGGCGACGTCAGCTTCGAGCAACGCCATGCGCACTTCGCGCAGGGTGTCTTTGATGTTGTCTTCGGTCAGCTTGGCCTTGCCGGTGACATGGCGCAGCGTCTGCGAGAGACGGTCGGTTAAGTTTTCAAACATTGCGCGATCCTTTCAGGCCCTGTGTAGACCGGGATAATGGCGGCCCAGACCGGAATAAACATGTGCTCGGCGAGCCTGCGGCGTGGGCAGGTCGCGGATTATAGCGAAGACTGCGTCTGGCGGACACCTCGTCGTCAGGTTGCATGGTCTTTCGTGCTGTGGGGGTTCTATGCCAAACTCAGCGCCTTTCGGGCTTGCCTAACAGGATTTATGCTCCCCTTGTCACCCAGTTTGCTAGCTACCCTCGCCGCCGCCTGCTTATATGCCGCTGCGACCCTCTATCAGGGCACTCGTCTGGCCACCGCTGCCAAGGCGAACAAACGCCTGCTGGTCACGCTCGGCGTGCTCGCCGTGCTGGCTCATAGCGCCAGCCTGTTCACCCACCTGCTGACACCGATTGGCCTTGGACTGGATTTTTTCAGCGCCGCCAGCCTGATCGCCGCTGCAGTGATTACCCTGACGCTGTTGGCCTGCTCGCGGATCCCGGTGGAAAACCTGCTTATATTGCTGTTCCCGCTCGGCGCCGCCACCGTGCTGCTCGCACAGTTCGCCCCCGCCGGCACCGTGCAGATCATCGACGAAGAACCGGGCATCCTCGCCCACATCCTGCTGTCGATCCTTGCCTACGGCATGTTCACCATCGCGGTATTCCAGGCATTGCTGCTGCTGGTTCAAGACCATCAGCTCAAGCACAAACACCCGTCGGGCCTGATCAAGAACTTCCCGCCGCTGCAAACCATGGAAAGCCTGCTGTTCGGTTTCCTCTGGGCCGGCTGGACCCTGCTGTCGCTGTCGTTGATCTCCGGCTGGCTGTTCGTCGACAACCTTTTCGCCCAGCACCTGGTGCACAAAACCTTGCTGGCATGCCTGGCCTGGATCGTCTTCAGCGTGCTGCTATGGGGCCGTAATCGCCTCGGCTGGCGCGGCCACAAGGCCATTCGCTGGACCCTCGCCGGTTTCTGCCTGCTGATGCTGGCTTATTTCGGCAGTAAGCTGGTTCGTGAATACATCCTGCATATCTGACGGGCGGCATTAATGGACGACTTGCCCATAGGGCCGATGCTCGCGGTAGTGGCCCTGCTGATTTTATGGTCGGGGCTGTTTACCGCCATCGAAGCTGCGCAACAGCACTTGCTCCCCCAGCGGACAGCTTCGCGCTCGAGCGACAAGCCGGTGGCAAAACTGAGCTTTTCGCTCAACAGCCTGATCCTCTGCAACACCCTGTGCCGCGCATTGGTCGTGGTCATCAGCACCTTGCTGGCGATTTTCACTTGGGCGGAAAACGGTCCATGGGTGGCCTGCCTGGGGGCTGGCGCCGTGCTTCTGGTGTTCGCCGACTACCTGCCGCGGAGCCTCGCCGTGCGTTATCCGGACGCCGTCCTGGCCCTGGGTAACACCTTGCTGGGCGCGCCACTGAAAATCATCTATCCCGCCGCCTGGTTGCTCAATGGCATAAGCCAGCTGCTGATGCGACCGTTCGCCCGCAAAGTCAAAGTGGTGCAGCAGAGCGAAGACGAGACCCCGAACCATCGGCACGACGATCACGAACACGCCGCCTGCCGCCCACACCCGCTGTCAGGCATCCATGCGCTGGACAACATCACGGTCAACGACATTCTGGTGCCACGCAGTGACGTCGACGGGGTCAATCTGGACGACTCCCTTGAGGAAATCATTGACCAGCTTCGCGCCAACAAACGCACACGCTTGCCGGTTTTCCACAGCGACATCAATCAGGTCGAGGCAGTGCTCAATACCCGGCAGATCCGCCATCTGCTGTCTGACGCCAGCCTGACCCGTGAGGCACTGCTGGCAGCCTGTCACGACCCCTACTTCGTGCCGGAAAGCACTCCGCTGCAACTGCAGCTGTTGAATTTCCACAAACAACAGCGACGCCTGGGCATGGTGGTCGACGAGTATGGCGAAGTGCTCGGTGTCGTGACGCTGGAAGACATCCTCGAAGAAATCGTCGGCGAGTTCGAAAGCCAGCACAGCCTGGATAACCCGCACATCCATCCTCAGGCCGATGGCCGCCTGGTGATCGAAGGGGCGGCGTCGATTCGCGAATTGAACAAGAGCCTGGGCTGGCACTTGCCGAGCGACGGCCCGAAAACCCTCAACGGGTTGGTGACCGAGGCCCTGGAGACGATTCCGGACAGTGCGGTATGCCTGAAGATCGGGCGTTATCGGCTAGAGATTCTGGAGACGGAAGATAATCGGGTCACGCGGGTTTTGATCTGGCATACCAGCTCAGTTCCAGCAGTTATTTGAACCCTGCCCCCAACCTGTGGCGAGGGAGCTTGCTCCCGCCGGCCTGCGAAGCAGGCCAATCACAGACGCTGCATTTATCCTGACAGCACCCATCCAGCCTTTTTGCGGCCGCTGCGCGCCCGAGCGGGAGCAAGCTCCCTCGCCACAGAAGCCATCGGCAACCCTGGCCACTTGTTCGATCGTTAGCCTCCTTCCTATAATCATCCCAGCTTACCCAAGCCCCGCCACACCCCCGTGCTACCCGCACCCCGCATCAAACCCACATCCCTGGGTGTTCGACCATAATAATTCGCTCCACTGGGGCACATGACTGTCAGGGATAACCGCATGACGACCAGCACGACTTATAACGACACCGCGCCTGCGCAGCCGACGAACTCCGCCACCCGCGTGGCGACCGCGAGTTTCATCGGCACGGCCATCGAGTTCTACGACTTCTACGTCTATGCCACTGCCGCTGCGCTGGTGATCGGCCCGGTATTTTTTCCGCAGACCTCCGGCACAGCCCAGATGCTCTCGGCGTTCCTCACCTTCGGCATCGCTTTCCTGGCTCGACCGCTGGGCTCAGCGCTTTTCGGCCACTTTGGTGACCGCATCGGGCGAAAATCGACGCTGGTTGCCTCGTTGCTGCTGATGGGCGTGTGCACCACGCTGATCGGCGTACTACCGGGTTACGACAGCATCGGGGCCTGGGCGCCGATCCTGCTCTGCGTGCTGCGCTTCGGCCAGGGCCTGGGACTCGGCGGCGAATGGGGCGGTGCAGCGCTGCTGGCGACGGAGAATGCGCCGAAGGGCAAACGCGCCTGGTTCGGCATGTTCCCGCAGCTTGGCCCCTCGATCGGATTCCTCGCGGCCAATGGGCTGTTTCTTACGCTGGCCATGACCCTGAACGACGAGCAGTTCCGTTCGTGGGGCTGGCGGATTCCGTTCCTGCTCAGTGCCGTGCTGGTAATGGTGGGTCTGTACGTGCGTCTCAAGCTTCACGAAACCCCGGTGTTTGCCAACGCAATGGCTCGCCAGGAGCGGGTAAAAATCCCGCTGGTCGAGTTGTTCAGCCAATATTGGGCGCCGATGCTGCTGGGTGCCGGATCGATGGTGGTGTGCTACGCGCTGTTCTATATCTCGACGGTGTTTTCGCTGAGCTATGGCGTGTCGACGCTCGGCTACACCCGCGAGACCTTCCTCGCGCTGCTGTGCTTCGCCGTGCTGTTCATGGCCGCCGCGACGCCGCTGTCGGCCTGGGCCAGTGATCGATACGGGCGCAAACCGGTGCTGATCATCGGCGGTGTGCTGGCGATTCTGTCCGGCTTCCTGATGGATCCGCTGCTGACCCAAGGTTCGACCTGGGGCGTGGCGCTGTTCCTGTGCATCGAGCTGTTTCTGATGGGCGTGACGTTTGCGCCGATGGGCGCGCTGCTGCCGGAGCTGTTTCCAACCCGCGTGCGCTATACCGGTGCGTCGGCGGCCTACAACCTGGGCGGCATTGTCGGAGCCTCGGCGGCGCCGTTCTTCGCACAGAAGCTGGTGGCGATGGGTGGTTTGAGTTATGTCGGCGGGTATGTGTCGGGGGCGGCGGTGCTGAGCTTGATTGCTGTGCTGTGCCTGAAGGAAACGCGCAATAACGATCTGAATCGAGTGGCCTGAAGAAAAAGCAAAAGCTTCGCGAGCAAGCCCGCTCCCACATTAGATTTTGGATGTATACAAAATCTGTATTCACACCGGTCAAGTGTGGGAGCGGGCTTGCTCGCGAATGGCGCGACTCGGTTACAGCTCTACAACAACAGCCTGAGAAGCGCGGGTCGCCTTGGCACGAGCGGCTTCGATGGATTCGTCGCGCGCCAACGCCACACCCATCCGACGCTGACCATTCACCTCAGGCTTGCCGAACAGACGCAACGCCGTATCCGGCTCGCTCAACGCAGCGCCCAAATTGGCGAATGCGGTTTGCGTGGACTGCCCTTCCACCAGAATCACCGCCGAAGCCGATGGACCGAACTGACGGATCAATGGAATCGGCAGGCCCAGAATCGCCCGTGCGTGCAGCGCGAACTGCGACAGGTCCTGGGAAATCAACGTCACCAGACCGGTGTCATGTGGACGCGGCGAGACTTCGCTGAACCAGACTTGATCGCCTTTGATGAACAGCTCGACACCAAACAGCCCACGGCCACCCAAGGCTTCAGTGACGGCTTTGGCAACGCGCTCGGATTCGGCCAGGGCAATCGGGCTCATGGCTTGTGGCTGCCAGGATTCCTGATAGTCGCCCTTCTCCTGACGGTGGCCGACTGGCGCGCAGAACGTAGTGCCGCCAACGTGGCGCACGGTCAACAGGGTGATTTCGTAGTCGAAGTCGATAAAGCCTTCGATGATCACGCGGCCTTTACCGGCACGGCCGCCTTCTTGAGCGTAATCCCAAGCGGTTTTCACGTCATCGGCACTGCGCAGCAGGCTCTGGCCTTTGCCCGACGAGCTCATCACCGGTTTAACCACACAGGGAAAACCGAGGTCTTCGACAGCCTTGCTGTAATCCTCGAAGGTGTCGGCGAAGTGGTACGGCGAGGTCGGCAGGTCCAGCTCTTCGGCGGCCAGGCGACGGATGCCTTCACGGTTCATGGTCAACTGCGCGGCGCGAGCGGTCGGGATCACGGTGAAGCCTTCGGCTTCCAGCTCCACGAGGGTCGCGGTGGCAATGGCTTCGATTTCCGGCACGATGAAATGCGGCTTTTCGGCTTCGATCACCGCACGCAGGGCGGCGCCGTCGAGCATGTTGATCACATGGCTGCGATGCGCGACTTGCATGGCCGGCGCGTTGGCGTAGCGATCCACGGCAATCACTTCAACGCCCAGGCGTTGCAGCTCGATCACCACTTCCTTGCCCAACTCGCCACAGCCACACAGCAATACGCGGGTCGCGGTTGGCGACAATGGAGTTCCGATACGGGTCATCTCAGGTCCTCAAGAAGCGGATCATCGAGGGACGCGACGCCTGGCGCGCTTCCCATGGGGAGAAAGCGCGGCATTTTACATGAACCGAGGGGTTTGGCTTTAACCGGGAATCGCGTTCTTGCGCAGACGCCAGGCCATTGCGATCCACACAATGGTCACGCCGGCGAACTTCGAGCCCATGGCGGTGAGGATCACGGCCGGGGTGAACGCATCGATCATGCCGAAGAAGATAAAGGTATCGAGAGGAATGCTCAGGGCTGAACTTATCCACAGGCGGTCGTGCAAGGGACGCTTGGTGACGCTGAACACCAGCCAATCGATGCATTCGGACACCGCAAACGCCGTGGCGCTGGCCAGCGCAATGGAGGGATCGGACGTCACGTAAGACAACACCAGCGCTGCCAGCATCGCCGCGATCGCGCCATGGCCGAAACGGGTTTGCACCATGTCGCGCAAAACGAACACCAAACCTCCCCAGGCTGACCAGATGATGTCCAGGTTTGGGGCGGTGGAAAAGGCGTAGTTGATCAGCACGACGCTGCTGATGTAGGCGATCAGGAAGAGCATGGGCGAGTGGGGAGCCTGTCAATTTGGCGCACAGAGTACTTCAGCCATAAACAAGCACCAAACCCAAACGCGAATCCTGTAGCAGCTGGCGGAGCCTGCGTTCGGCTGCGCAGCAGTCGTGAATCCTGAGTCCGCGGTGTGTCTGAATGACTGCATTGCCTGATTTTGCGACTGCTTCGCAGCCGAACGCAGGCTCCGCCAGCTGCTACAGGTTTGGAGTTTTGCCGATCATCCAGAGAATCCCGCTGGACTTGGCCCGCTCATGACACAACCCCAACACCTTGCGCCGCTCTTCGTTGTCCATCCGGCTCCAGCGCGTGATCTCTTCCACTGTGCGCTGACACCCGGTGCAAATATCGTCCTCGTCCAGCGCGCAGATATTCACGCAAGGCGATCGAACCGGGCGTTCGGGCGCGCTCATTCTTCCTGCTCAACCAGATCGCGGGCATAACGTTGCGAGTTATGCACATAGTGAGCAGCGCTGGCCTCCAGCATTTTCTTCTGCGGCTCGGTCAGTTCGCGCACCACTTTGCCGGGGGAACCCATGACCAGCGAACCGTCTGGAATCTCTTTGCCCTCCCCAATCAGTGAGTTGGCGCCGATGATGCAGTTCTTGCCGATTTTCGCGCCGTTGAGGATCACCGCGTTAATCCCGATCAAACTGTAATCGCCCACCGTGCAGCCATGAAGCATGGCGTTATGGCCAATGGTCACGCCGGTGCCGATGGTCAGCGGGTAACCCATGTCGGTGTGCATCACCGTGCCATCCTGGACGTTGCTGTTCTTGCCGATCAGGATCAGTTCGTTGTCGCCACGCAGCACAGCGTTGAACCAGACGTTGGCGCCCTCTTCCAGCTTGACCTTACCCACCAGCACGGCATTGGGTGCGACCCAGCTCTGCGGATGGGTTTCGACGCGGGCGTCGCCCAGGCGATATTTCATCTTATTGTCCTCAAGGCCAGGCAGGCTCACTTACAGAAAGCGGGGTTCACGCCATACGGGCGATGGCTTCAGGTATTGATAAACGTCTTGGGTGGCTGGTGCAGGCTGATTTTGGCGTCATAGAGCAGGTTGATCAACTCCACGATCATAATCGCCGTCAGGCCCCAGATTTTGTATTCGCCGTAACGATAGCTCGGCACGTACCAACTGCGGCCCTGGTAATCGATTCGATGGGTATGCTCGCGCGGATCCTTGCGGAAGAACTCCAGCGGTACGCTGAAGACTGCGGCAATCTCGGCATCGTTGGCCAGGTACTCAACAAAGTCCGGAATCACACCAACATAGGGTGTGACCTTGATGCCGTGCAGGGAGATCAACGGGCTCAGCGGGCCGATCACTTCGACCAGCCCCGGCGGCAGGCCGATTTCTTCTTCGGCTTCGCGCAGGGCGGTGAAAATAAGGTCCGGGTCTTCAGGGTCGCGTCGCCCGCCGGGAAAGGCGACTTCGCCGCCATGGGTCGAGAGCCCGCTGGCGCGCAGGGTCAGAACCAGTTCCGGCTCGTCGCTGCGGGTAATGGGCACCAGCACAGCGGCTTCGGGGAAACGCTTATCGGTTTCCAGTGTGCTTGGGGTGTGATTGCTTACTCGGTGAAGTAGCTCGTCCAGCATGAGTCTTCTCGATTTGTTCTCTATCTCGCATCATGCACCAATCGAACCGGCCGCCCAACCCCATAACCACTGCATGTCGCTAAACGACAACTTGCCGACAGACACCGCCGCACGCCAAGATAGGCGCAGCATTCAGGAACCCAAGCATGAAATTTTGCAGTCAGTGCGGCAACCCGGTGACCCAGCGCATTCCAGAAGGCGATTCGCGCCTGCGTTTTGTCTGTGACAGCTGTCAGGCGATTCACTACCAGAACCCCAATATCGTCGCCGGTTGCGTGGCGACCTGGGGCTCCAAGGTCTTGCTGTGCCGACGCGCCATCGAGCCTCGGCTCGGTTATTGGACCCTGCCCGCCGGTTTCATGGAAAACGGGGAAACCATCGAACAGGCGGCCATTCGCGAGACGGCCGAAGAAGCCTGCGCGCGGGTGCGTAACCTGACCATCTATACGTTGATCGACGTGCCGCACATCAGTCAGGTGCATGTGTTCTTCCGCGCCGAGCTGGTGGACCTGGACTTTGCCGCCGGCCCCGAGAGCCTGGAAGTGGCGCTTTTCGACGAAGCCGACATCCCGTGGTCCGAGTTGGCTTTCCGCACAGTGGGCCGTACCTTAGAATGCTTCTTTGCTGACCGGCAGACCGAGGTCTACCCCGTGCGGTCCGAGTCGATCCCGCCACTTGCTCAGCCTGCCAATACATAAAGCTCCTGGCTCTAAAATCACCTATAACTTAATAGTCGCGACACCTTTTAGGGATATCGTTTCAATGCGCTGGTTGCTTGCCCTGTTTTGCTTGGCGTTCGTCGCTGTCTCCCAGGCTTCCGTTGCGGAAACGCTGGACGGCAAAGTCATCGAAAAAGTTCTGGTGCTTAAGTCCGCTCACCAATTGCAATTGATCAATGACGGCAAGCCGATCAAGACCTATCGCATCTCATTGGGAAAAAGACCCATCGGCCCGAAACTCATGGAAGGCGACAAACGCACGCCAGAAGGTTTTTACTGGCTGGACTGGCGCAAGGTCAGTGACCGTTTCAATCTGGCGATGCACATCTCCTACCCGAACATCAGTGACTCCGTACGCTCCCGGCGTGAAGGCGTCGAACCCGGTGGCATGATCATGATCCACGGCACCCCGGACACTGAAGAAAACCCCGAAGACCTTTTCCACACGCTGGACTGGACCGACGGCTGCATTGCCATGCGCAACATGGACATGCGCGAGGTTTGGGGTTTGGTGCCGGACGGCACGATGATCGAAATCCGCCCGTAATCTCAAGCTTCCCGGACGGATGAAAGACTTTTCCAGACTGGTGATGGGCTTCAGTGGCGAGGGGATTTATCCCCGTTGCGCTGCGAAGCAGCGCTGAAACCTGCAATTGCATTGTGTCAGGCCCACCGCGCCGCCTGAGTTTGCGACTGCTTCGCAGCCGAACGGGGCGGTGCGGCGTTCCGATAAATCCCCTCACCACAAGGGATCGAGTGGGCTCCAACATTATGTTCTGGCCGCTACCTTCGGTCGGCATCAACAAATAAACTCAAAAGATCGCAGCCTGCGGCAGCGCCTACCGGGTGAATACCAATTCCCTGTGTAAGAGCTGCCGCAAGCTGCGATCTTTGCGCTCAAAACCCCCACCGCTAATACCACTTAAAACCAGCAACCCTATTGCCCATCAATAAGGGCCGGCTTTCCCGCGCCAACAGCAAAGTGGTCTCATTGACATGGTATTTAAGTGGTATTAGGTTTCACCCCACCACCGGGCGACAACAATCCTATATCCGCATCGGACCAAACCTACATGAATGACCTCCAGGCCCTACGCCCTGACGACACTCAGCCCACGCCGTTGTACCTGCAACTGGCGCGCAATCTGGAAGCGGCGATCCATGCCGGCCAGTGGAAAGCCGAACAGGCCATGCCGTCGGAGCGCAACCTCAGCGAGCTGCTGGGCATCTCCCGCGTCACCGCACGCAAGGCGCTGGAAGTTCTGTTCGAACAAGGCCTGATTCGCCGCAACCAGGGTTCCGGCACCTTCATCACCCCGCGCCTGGAACAACCGCTGTCGCGCCTCTCGGGTTTCAGCGAGATGCTGCGCCTGAAAGGCTTCGTCCCCGGCTCGCAATGGCTGGAGCGTGAAATCACTCCGCCGACCCACGAAGAACTGATTCGCCTGGGCCTCTCGCCGAACGATAAGGTCGCCCGGCTCAAGCGCCTGCGTAAAGCCGACGACACGGTGATGGCAATCGAGATGAGCACCCTGCCCGCCTCGATCATTCCCAAGCCGCAAGCGGTGGGCGACTCCCTGTACGAATACCTCGACGGCATCGGCAAGCCGATCGTCCGCGCCCTGCAGCACATTCAGGCGATCAACGCCTCGGACGAATTCGCCGCCCTGGTGGGCATCGCCCCCGGCACCGCCATGCTGCTGATGACCCGGGTCGGTTACCTGGAAGACAACACGCCGATCGAAGTCACCGACACCTATTGCCGCAACGACTACTACGACTTTGTCGCCGAGCTTCGTCGATAAAGAGCTTCGCCGCCAAGACTGAGAACCGATCATGTCCGAAGACAACATCCTCACCGCCCACGGCTGGGTTCGCGGCCGGCTGATTCACGAACACGGCAAGGTCGTGTCGATCGAAGGCCAACCGTGCGATCCGGCCGACAACGACCTGCCTTACCTGCTGCCGGGTTTCATCGACCTGCACGTTCATGGCGGCGGCGGCAAAGACATCATGGAAGGTGCACCAGCCTTCGAGACCATTACCAAAACCCACGTGCGTTTCGGCACAACCTCGCTGCTGGCGACCACCATGACCGCGCCGCCTGCGGAAATTTCCAGCGTGCTCAAAGCCGTTGGCGAATATTGCGAACAGCGCCCGAAAGGCAGCGCCCGAGTCCTCGGCGTGCACCTCGAAGGCCCGTACATCAACCCCGGCAAACTCGGCGCGCAACCGAATTTCGCCCACACCGCATTGATGGCCGAAGTAGAAGAATACCTGGCACTGGCGCCAATCCGGGTGATCACCATTGCCCCGGAAATCGCCGGTCACGACGCCTTGATCCGCGACCTCAGCGCTCGCGGTGTGCGCATGCAAATCGGCCACACCCTTGGCAGTTATGAGGAAGGCGTTGCCGCGCTGAATGCCGGCGCCAGCAGCTTCACTCACCTCTACAACGCCATGAGCCCGCTGCATCACCGCGAGCCAGGCATCGTCGGCGCGGCACTGGCTCACGCCCAATACGCCGAGCTGATTCCAGACTTGCTGCACGTGCACCCCGGCGCCATCCGTGTGGCCCTGCGCTCAATCCCGTGTCTGTATTGCGTCACCGATTCGACCGCCGCAGCGGGTATGCCGGACGGTGAGTACAAGCTTGGCAGCCACACCGTGACCAAATGCCTGGGCGGTGTGCGCTTGCCCGACGGCACGCTGGCCGGCAGCACCCTGACCATGGATCAGGCCCTGCGCAATCTGGTGAAAATCGGTTTGCCGATCGCCGAGGCCTCGCAACGTCTTTCGCAATTCCCCGCCGACTACCTCGGCCTCAACGAACGCGGGCGCCTGCAACCCGGCAGCTGGGCCGACTGCGTACGGCTCGATCGCTCACTCACACTGACCGCCGTCATGGTCGAAGGAGAAGACATTGACTTCAAAAATGCTTGAAGAGGCGCTGTCCTCGTTCGAGGCCGTGCAAGCCCAATTGCAGCAACTCGACCCGCAGATGATCGAGATCGCCGGGCGCCTGCGCCGTCAGCCGCCGCAAGTGGTGATGACCGTCGCTCGCGGCAGCTCCGATCATGCCGCCAGTTACTTTGCCTACCTGACCATGCAGCAATTGGGCTTCCCGGTGGCGTCGTTGCCGATGTCGGTGGTGACCATGCTGCAAGCGCCGTTGAAGGTCAGTGGCCAAGTGGCGTTCGCCTTTTCGCAGTCCGGGCAAAGTCCCGATCTGGTGAACAGCATGCGTCTGCTGCGCAAGCGCGGCGCCCTGAGCATCTCGATGATCAACGCCGAGAGCTCGCCGCTGGAGGCCGCGTGTGAGTTCAGCCTGCCGCTGTGCGCCGGCACCGAAAGCAGCGTTGCGGCAACCAAGAGTTTTATCGCCACCCTCAGCGCCAGCGCCCGTCTGATCGCCCATTGGAAAGAGGACACGCAATTGCTGGAGGCCGGCCTAGCCCTGCCGGAAGGTTTGCGCGAAGCGGCGAAACAGGGCTGGAGCCTGGCCATCGATGCCCTGCGTGATTGCCAGCGCCTGATGGTGATCGGCCGTGGCGCCGGTTTCGCCATCGCCCAGGAAGCTGCGTTGAAATTCAAGGAAACCTCGGCGATCCAGGCTGAAGCCTTCAGCAGCGCCGAGGTCCGTCACGGTCCGATGGCGTTGATCGATGAAAATTATCCACTGCTGATCTTCGCCCCGCGCGGTGCCGAGCAGGCCGGCTTGCTGAGCCTCGCCGCCGACATGCGCCAGCGCGGTGCTCGCGTATTGCTGGCCGCACCGGATGACATTGCCGAACGCGACCTCACCCTGACCCGCGCCGAGCACCCGGCCCTCGACCCGATTTTGGCGATCCAGAGTTTCTACGTCATGGCCGCCGGTTTGGCCGTCGCCCGAGGCATGGACCCGGACCAGCCACGGCACTTGAGCAAAGTGACCCGCACCCACTGAACCGATTGGAATCCATCCCTATTTACCGGCGGATGAATACCCCCGTTAATCCGTACAGGGCGAGTTGATCCGAACCGTAGTTTTTACTGATGAGACCGAGCCATGCACAACAATAATAAAGAGCTGACCCTCAGCGCCCCGCTCAGCGGCCCGGTGCTCACGCTCGCCAAAGTTCCTGACCCGGTGTTCGCCAGCGGCGCCATGGGCGACGGGATCGCCATCGATCCGCTGAACGACACTCTCCACGCCCCGTGCGCCGGCGTCGTGGTGCACGTCGCGCGCACCGGCCATGCCGTCACCTTGCGTGCCGACAACGGTGCCGAATTGCTGCTGCACCTGGGCCTCGACACGGTCGAGTTGCAGGGCGAAGGCTTCTCGATGCTGGTCAAGGAAGGCGCGCGGGTCAGCAATGGCCAGCCGCTGTTGCGCTACGACCTGGACAAGGTCGCGCAGCAATGCAAAAGCCTGGTCAGCTTGATGATCCTGACCAACAGCCAGGACTTTCAGGCGCGACCCATCACGCTGAAGTCGGTGAAAGTTGGCGAACCATTGCTGCACATCATTCGTCGGCACGCGTCGGGCGCGCAGGCTGAAGCGGAGCTCTGCGGGGAAGAAATTCATGGCCACATTCGCATCGCCCATCGTGGCGGTTTGCATGCCCGTCCGGCAGCACTGATTCGCCAGACAGCGCAAGGCTTCAAGAGCCAATCGCGGCTGCACTTCGCTGGCAAATCGGCGACCTGCGACAGCTTGATCGGCTTGATGGGTTTGGCAGTCGGCGAACAGGATGAGGTTCAGGTCAGCTGCCAGGGGCCGGACGCCGAAGCTGCGTTGCAAGCGCTGCTGATCGCGTTATCCACAGCGCTGGCCGAAGACAGCCACGCCGCCGCGCCAACACCGATTGCCCGACGCACTCGAGCTGCCGAAGCGGGCGTGTTGCACGGCGTCTGTGCCGCTCCCGGTTTGGTTGGCGGGCCGTTGTTCCGCTTGACCGCCATCAGCCTGCCGGTGGACACCGGCAACCATGATCCCGAGCAACAGCTGCATGTTCTCGATACGGCGCTGACCGTTGTGCGCGGTGAAATCGACCACACGCTGGCCCAAGCAAGGAAACATAAAAACACCGACGAAGAAGCGATCTTCGCCGCGCACCTCGCCCTGCTCGAAGACCCGGCGCTGCTGAACGCAGCAAACACCTCCATCGATCAGGGCATGGCCGCAACCCACGCCTGGAGCCAATCGATCGACGTGCAGTGCGAGGTGCTCCAGCAACTCGGCAGCCCGTTGTTGGCCGAGCGCGCCAATGATCTGCGCGACCTCAAACAACGCGTGCTGCGCGTCCTGCTCGGCGAAGCCTGGCACTACGACGTGCCGGCCGGCGCCATCGTCGCCGCGCATGAACTGACCCCGTCCGATCTGCTGCAACTCAGTCAGCAAGGTGCTGCCGGGTTGTGCATGGCCGAGGGTGGCGCGACTTCCCACGTGGCGATTCTCGCTCGCGGCAAAGGTCTGCCGTGCATGGTCGCGCTGGGTTCTACGCTGCTGGATCAGCAGCAAGGCCAAGCGGTCGTGCTGGATGCCGATGGCGGTCGTCTCGAACTGATGCCAAGTGCCGAACGTTTGGCCGAAGTGCATCAGGCGCAACTCGATCATCAACAGCGTCGCGCCGAACAACAGACTCAGGCTCACACCCCGGCGCTGACGCTCGACGGCTTGCAGATTGAAGTCGCCGCCAATGTGGCCTCCAGCGCTGAAGCGGCTGATGCCTTGGCCAATGGTGCAGACGGCGTCGGCTTGCTGCGTACCGAGTTTCTGTTTGTGGATCGCAACACCGCACCGGACGAAGAGGAACAGCGCACTGCTTATCAAGCCGTGCTCGACGCCATCGGCGACAAGTCGGTGATCATTCGCACCATCGACGTTGGCGGCGACAAACAACTCGACTATTTGCCGCTGCCGGCTGAAGCCAATCCTGTGCTGGGTCTGCGCGGTATTCGCCTGGCTCAGGTCCGTCCGGAAATCCTCGATCAGCAATTGCGCGCATTACTGCATGTCCGCCCGCTGTCGCGTTGCCGGATCCTGCTGCCGATGGTGACTGAAGTCGATGAGTTGCTGCACGTCCGCCAGCGTCTCGACGCGTTGTGCACTGAACTCGGTGTAAGTGAGCGTCCTGAGTTAGGCGTGATGATCGAAGTCCCCGCCGCCGCACTGCTGGCCGAGCAGCTTGCAGAGCATGCGGACTTCCTGTCGATCGGCACCAACGACTTGTCCCAATACACCCTGGCCATGGACCGCGACCACGCCGGCCTCGCTTCGCGGGTAGACGCCATGCACCCGGCGCTGCTGCGGCTGATCGCCCAGACCTGCGCTGGTGCTGCGGTGCATAACCGTTGGGTCGGTGTCTGCGGCGCGCTCGCCTCCGATCCGCTGGCCACTCCGGTGTTGATTGGCCTGGGCGTCAGCGAGTTGTCGGTCAGCCCGGTGCAGATCGGTGAAATCAAAGACCGCGTCCGTCATCTCGACGCCGCCGAATGCCGACGCATCTGCCAGGACCTGCTCAAGTTGAGCTGTGCCGCTGCGGTGCGTCACGCCTGTCACCAGCAATGGCCTCTGAGCTGAACAACAACAGCGCTATAACAAAAAGAACACAGGGAGAACCGCCATGTACCACTACTTCATCGAAGGCCTGCAACGCCTCGGCCGCGCGCTGATGCTGCCGATCGCGATCCTGCCGATCGCCGGCCTGTTGCTGCGCCTGGGCGACACCGACCTGCTGAACATCGCGATCATCCACGACGCCGGCCAAGTGATCTTCGCCAACCTGGCAATGATCTTCGCCATCGGCATCGCCGTCGGTTTCGCCAAGGACAACAACGGCACCGCAGGCCTGGCCGGAGTCATTGGCTACCTGGTGATGATCTCCACCCTCAAGGTGCTCGACGCGAGCATCAACATGGGCATGCTCGCCGGGATCGTCAGCGGCTTGATGGCGGGCGCGCTGTACAACCGTTTCAAGGACATCAAATTGCCGGAGTACCTGGCATTCTTTGGCGGCCGGCGCTTCGTGCCGATTGTCACCGGGTTCGCCGCCGTCGGCCTGGGTGTCATTTTCGGTTTGATCTGGCCGCCCATCCAACAAGGCATCAACAGCTTCGGCACGTTGATGATGGAGAGCGGCAGCTTCGGCGCGTTCGTCTTTGGCGTTTTCAACCGCCTGCTGATCGTCACCGGGCTGCACCACATCCTCAACAACATGGCGTGGTTCGTCTTCGGCAATTTCACTGATTCGACCACCGGCGCCATCGTCACCGGTGACTTGTCGCGCTACTTCGCCGGTGACCCGAAGGGCGGCCAGTTCATGACCGGCATGTTCCCGGTGATGATCTTCGGTCTGCCCGCCGCGTGCCTGGCGATGTACCGCAATGCTTCGCCGGAGCGCCGCAAGGTCATGGGCGGGATCTTTCTGTCGATGGCGCTGACGTCGTTTTTAACGGGTGTGACTGAGCCGATCGAGTTCGCCTTCATGTTCCTCGCGCCACTGCTTTACCTGGTGCATGCGTTGCTGACGGGCCTGTCGATGGCGATCACCAACCTGCTGAACATTCACCTCGGGTTTACGTTTTCCGGTGGTTTGATCGACATGATTCTCGGCTGGGGAAAATCCACCAACGGCTGGTTGATGGTACCGGTCGGCCTGGCGTATGCGGTGATCTACTACGTGGTGTTCGATTTCTGCATTCGCCGCTTCAACCTCAAGACCCCAGGGCGTGAAGACATTCCAACGGGCGACAAAGTCGTCGTCGCCGACAGCGAACGGGCGGGCGCTTATATCAAGGCGCTGGGTGGAGCGCAGAATTTGATCACCGTGGGTGCCTGCACCACTCGGTTGCGGCTGGACATGGTGGATCGCAACAAGGCGAACGATGCGGAATTGAAAGCGCTGGGGGCGATGGCGGTGGTGCGTCCGGGCAAGGGTGGGAGTTTGCAGGTCGTGGTCGGGCCGATGGCGGACAGCATTGCCGATGAGATTCGCTTGGCGATGCCTGCGTTGGGGCGCGCGATCATTTCCTCCCCCGCTGCGGTGATCGATGCGCCGAAACCTGCTGCGGTGGCGAGTACAGAAGCACAGCAATGGCTGAACGCTTTGGGTGGTGGCGAGAACGTGTTGCAGATGGATTGCATCGCCATGACCCGGATTCGATTGCAACTGGCGGACGGCAAAGCATTGTCGGAATGTGATCTGAAGGCGTTGGGTTGCCAGGGTGTCAGTCAGTTGGAGGGAGGGATTTGGCATCTGCTGATTGGCGACAAGGCATCGAGTTTGAATGATGCACTGGAGGCATTGGTGAATCGCAGTGAGGTGAGTGCCAAGGTTTAAATTGTGGGTACCTGATAGTCAGTCATCGCAGGCAAGCCAGCTTCCACATTGGATTGGCGTACATAGAACCAATGCAGGAGCGAGCCTGCGCGCGATGAGGCATTGGATGAGCTCAAGCAGACGTGGCGTGCTGCTCAGCTTCGTAATGTCGAGTCTGGAAAGGCATGAGGGTCTGAGCCTTCAGGCCAAGCCCCTCACTCAGTCCCCAAGAAGCCGCGAGTTCATCGCGACGCTTGCGAAGCGGAACAGTCGCTACCTCCGACCTCACTTCCAGTCTGGACGTAGAGCGTAAAAAAAGCTTAAGAGCCCAGAAGGTTTCCAATACACGGCTATCAGAAACACATGCAAAACGCGTGAACCGCTCAAGCAAATAACCTGCGCGGCGAACTTCGAGCTCGTCAGAGTGAAGGCTCAGGAAGGCTTCGACTTCACTCACAAGATCATCCTCCGAATACCAGACAACTTTAGCTGCGCGCACCAACGCAGCGTCATCTGCTTGATTCAACGGTTTTTTGACCAAGGTGTCCAAGGCGGATGAGAGGACGTGGCCACTAAGGGGCGTCGCCATCTGTAGTCTCCAGGTAATCTTGCAATATGTTAGTGAGAACGGACGTCGGTGGCTCTTTGTTGCCAACATATACATCAATTGCCTGCAATGCCAGACGACGGAGTTCAGTGGTCAGTATGAAACCCGCCCGGAGCAGCGCCATGACGTCGCCGATATCCTGGTCTGTCGCTCTACCTAGTTTGGATATTGCGATGTCGACAGGAGCATCAATATGGACATGCAGCGGCGACTCTACGGAGAAATCTGCAAGAGGAAGACTACGTTCCCAGTAGTCTTCATGAATGGGACCGAAGCTGGTGTTGTACTGAAGGTCGTAGTTCAGCTCCATTAACCGGCCGGATTGCTCATCAACGAATTGTTCAGGTACTTCTGCGAGTAAGGTCTGTAAGTGAAGACCCTGCGGAAGATTTGCATAATAGATCTCAGCATCAACATCAGTTGACACGCGGTGATGAGTGTAGAGGTGGACGGCGCACCCTCCGAACACGACAACCTTGACCGCCCCTGGCTCTGCGCATTCACCGACTAGCTCCAGTTCGACTGATTTGAACATCGAAATTAGCGCCTGCCCAAGCGCGGTGTTCGAGTTAACCCAGGGAGTAATTGCGTCCGGCAATTCCATCGTTGAACCTCAAGTGGATTGAAGTGTTGTGATGGACAAAGGCTGGACTTGAGACTTCCGACGGACAACCTGAAAAGGTTGTCGGATATTTCATCGAACGATGTAGCCGTTACCGCAAGAATAGTATCCACACCTCGACGAAAACGGCTATTAGGCCATCATCGAAGGCAAGCCAGCTCCCACAGTTTGAGTTGTGTACATCAGTCCAAATCCCGGGCAAAAAAAACCCGCTGATCTTCATCAGCGGGTTTCTCATTTCAGCGGCAGGCAGATCAAAATTCCTCCAACCGCCACACCTCATAAGCCGGCGTCTCGTAGGGATGACTCTGCTTCAGCGCCAACACCACAGCGCGAATCAACTCGTCGCTGACCACAAGCTCGACCTTCCATTCCTCAACCTGCTCGACCTGCCCCGCTTCCCCAATGAACGGCTGACTGCCGTCCAACGGGCGAAACTGGCCGCGGCCGAGCACTTGCCAGGCGCAATGGTCGTACGCGCCGATTCGTCCGCCACCGGCGGCGAATACGGCGCTTTTCACGTCTTCGACGTGACTGGTTGGAACAAAAAAACTGAGCTTGTACACAGCGCTTAGTTCACCCGCTCTTAGTTCACCCAGACGCGCGCATTACGGAACATACGCATCCAAGGTGCGTCTTCATTCCAGTCTTCCGAACGCCACGAGTTCTGCACCGCGCGGAACACACGCTCCGGGTGCGGCATCATGATCGTCACGCGACCGTCGCGGCTGGTCAAACCGGTGATCCCGCGCGGCGAGCCGTTCGGGTTGGCCGGGTAGTTTTCGGTGACCTTGCCGTGGTTGTCGACGAAACGCATCGCCACGCAACCCGACAGATCAGCTTCCAGCAACGCTTCTTCGCTGGCGAATTCGGCATGACCTTCACCGTGAGCAATAGCGATCGGCATACGCGAACCGGCCATGCCCTGCAGGAAGATCGAGTTCGATTCCTGAACCTGAACCATCGCCACACGAGCTTCGAACTGCTCGGAACGGTTACGCACAAAGTGCGGCCAGAACTCGCTGCCCGGGATCAGCTCGTGCAGGTTGGACATCATCTGGCAACCGTTGCACACGCCGAGGGTGAAGCTGTCGGTACGTTCGAAGAAGCCCTGGAACGCATCGCGAGCGCGGCTGTTGAACAGCGCGGACTTGGCCCAGCCTTCGCCGGCGCCGAGAACGTCGCCGTAGGAGAAACCGCCGCACGCCACCAGGCCTTTGAACTCGTTCAGGTCGACACGGCCGGCCAGAATGTCGCTCATGTGCACGTCGATTGCGTTGAAACCGGCGCGGTCGAACGCAGCCGCCATTTCCACCTGACCGTTGACGCCCTGCTCACGCAGCACGGCAACCTGTGGGCGGATGCCTTTCTTGATGTAAGGCGCGGCGACGTCCTGGTTGACGTCGTAGCTGAGCTTGACGCTCAGGCCCGGGTTGTCTTCTTGCAGCAGCACGTCGAACTCTTGTTCGGCGCAGTCGGCGTTATCGCGCAGACGCTGGATCTGGTAGCTGGTCTCAGCCCACTGACGTTGCAGCAGACGACGCTGACCTTCAAACACGGTTTCGCCGTTGAAGGTGATGCTGATCTGGCCGTTGTTCATCGGCTGACCGATCACCGACACGCACTCGCCCAGACCGGCAGCGCTGAACTGCGCGAGGATGTCTGGAGTAGCGTCCTGGCGAACCTGGATCACGGCGCCCAGTTCTTCGTTGAACAGGATCGCGGCGATGTCGGCAGAAGTCTCTGCCAGACCGTCGAGGTTCAGGCTCAGACCGCAATGGCCGGCGAAGGCCATTTCCACGGTGCTGGTCAACAGACCACCGTCGGAGCGGTCGTGGTAAGCCAGCAGGTGACCGTCGGCGTTGAGGCCCTGGATCACGGCGAAGAAGGCTTTGAGGTCTTCAGCATCGTCGACGTCCGGCGCTTGCGAACCGAGCTTGCCGTGAACCTGGGCCAGGATCGAGGCGCCCATGCGGTTCTGGCCACGGCCCAGGTCGATCAGGATCAGGTCGGTGGTGCCCTTGTCCATGCGCAGTTCCGGCGTCAGGGTCTGACGGATGTCAGCCACAGGCGCGAAACCGGTCACGATCAGGGACATCGGCGAGGTCACGGTCTTGTCGACGCCTTCATCGTTCCAGCGCGTGGCCATGGACATGGAGTCCTTGCCCACCGGAATGGTGATACCGAGGTCCGGGCACAATTCCATGCCGACCGCTTTCACGGTGTCGTATAGACGCGCGTCTTCACCTGGGTGACCGGCAGCGGACATCCAGTTGGCCGACAGTTTGATGTCGGAAATTTTGTTGATGCGCGAAGCCGCGATGTTGGTCAGGGTTTCACCGATGGCCATACGGCCCGACGCTGGAGCGTCCAGCAGTGCCAGCGGAGTGCGCTCGCCCATGGCCATGGCTTCACCGGTGTAGACGTCGAAGCTGGTGGCGGTGACGGCAACGTCGGCCACCGGAACCTGCCACGGGCCGACCATCTGATCACGAGCCACGAGGCCGGTGATGGTGCGGTCGCCGATGGTGATCAGGAAGCTTTTGCTGGCCACGGCCGGGTGATGCAGAACGCGTTCGACGCAGTCTGCAATCTCAAGCGTCGACGGATCGAAATCGTCGCCCAGTTCATTTTCGCGAACGGCCGAACGGTGCATGCGCGGGGCTTTGCCCAGCAGCACTTCGAGTGGCATGTCCACCGGGCTGTTGCCGAAGTGACTGTCGGTGACCGTCAGTTGCGGCTCGGCAGTGGCTTCGCCGACGACCGCAAACGGGCAACGCTCGCGTTCGCAGATCGCCTGGAAGCGTTCGAAGTCAGCCGGACCGACCGCCAGAACGTAGCGTTCCTGGGATTCGTTACTCCAGATTTCGTGCGGGGCCATGCCCGGCTCGTCGTTAGGAATGTTGCGCAGTTCGAAGCGACCGCCACGGTTGCCATCGTTGACCAGTTCCGGGAAGGCGTTGGACAGACCGCCCGCGCCGACGTCGTGGATGAAGCTGATCGGGTTGTGTTCACCCAACTGCCAGCAACGGTCGATGACTTCCTGGCAGCGACGTTCCATTTCCGGGTTTTCGCGCTGTACGGAAGCGAAGTCCAGGTCTGCCGAGCTGGTGCCGGTGGCCATGGAGGAAGCCGCGCCGCCGCCCAGGCCGATCAGCATCGCCGGGCCGCCGAGCACGATCAGCTTGGAGCCAACGGTGATCTCGCCTTTCTGCACGTGTTCGGCACGGATGTTACCCATACCGCCGGCCAGCATGATCGGCTTGTGGTAACCGCGAACTTCGTCGCCACGCGGGGTGGTGATCGACTGTTCGAAGGTACGGAAGTAACCGGTCAGGGCCGGACGACCGAATTCGTTGTTGAACGCGGCGCCACCCAGTGGGCCTTCGATCATGATGTCCAGCGCGGTAACGATGCGCTCAGGCTTGCCGTACGGCACTTCCCACGGCTGTTCGAAGCCCGGGATTTGCAGGTTGGACACGGTGAAACCGGTCAGGCCAGCCTTTGGCTTGGCACCGCGACCGGTTGCGCCTTCGTCGCGAATCTCGCCACCGGAACCGGTGGAAGCGCCCGGGAACGGGGCAATCGCGGTTGGGTGGTTGTGCGTTTCGACTTTCATCAGGATGTGCACCGGTTCCTGCACCGCGCCGTACTGGCGGGTTGCAGGGTCCGGGAAGAAACGACCGGCGACGTTGCCGACGATCACCGAAGCGTTGTCCTTATAAGCCGACAGAACGCCTTCGCTGTGCATCACGTAGGTGTTCTTGATCATGCCGAACAGGCTTTTTTCCTGGCTCTGACCGTCGATATCCCAACTGGCGTTGAAGATCTTGTGACGGCAGTGCTCGGAGTTCGCCTGGGCGAACATCATCAGTTCGATGTCGTGGGGGTTGCGCTTCAAGCCGATGAAGGCGTTGACCAGGTAGTCGATCTCGTCTTCGGCCAGGGCCAGGCCCAGCTCGGTGTTGGCTTTTTCCAGCGCGGCGCGGCCGCCACCCAGCACATCGATGGCGGTCAGCGGTTTCGGCTCGGCATGGCTGAACAGGCCGGCGGCTTGTTCAAGGTTGCCGAGGACGATCTGGGTCATGCGGTCGTGCAGCGCATCGCAGATCAGCTGCGCTTCGGCGTCGCTGAACTGGCCGGCCACGTAGAACGCGATGCCGCGCTCCAGGCGTTGGATTTTCGTCAGGCCGCAGTTGCGAGCGATGTCGCTGGCTTTACTGGACCATGGCGAGATGGTGCCGAAACGCGGCAACACCAGGAACAGACGACCGGTCGGCTCTTGTACCGGAACACTTGGGCCGTACTTCAGAAGGCGCGCGAGCACCTGCTGTTCGTCGCCGGTCAGGACGCCGGTAACTTCGGCGAAGTGAGCGAATTCAGCATACAAGCCACTGACAGCCGGAACTTTCTGGCTCAGTTGCTCAAGGAGTTTGCTGTGGCGAAAGGCAGAAAGGGCAGGAGCGCCGCGCAGGATCAACATCTTCGGGACAGCCTCGGGAAGGGGTGTGCTTTGAGGCCGTGCATTCTAGCCTAAACAGGCCGCGACATCACCCGAAACGGTACGGGCGGCTGCACCCGGGCGTCGGGCCGGGTATTCGGACATAAAACAGGCGCACGCCGAGCGATATTTTTTCTGTCACAAAATGCTGCTCGGGCCCATTCCTACGGGCTCCGGAGCGGTTTTCAGTTGCCTAGCAGACAAGCCCTTCGCTGTCGAGATATGGCGCTCGTGGTCCTTTGCGTATACTGCGCAGATGTTTTCCCCAACGGCTTTGCGTCCGCGGTTCGCCAAATGGCTCATCGCAACCGGACTCTTCCTGGTGCTCAGTGGCTGTGTTGATAAACCCAACACGCTGGAGCGCGTAAAGGAGGATGGCGTGCTGCGGGTGGTTACCCGTAACAGCCCCGCCACCTACTTTCAGGATCGCAACGGTGAAACCGGCTTCGAATACGAGCTGGTGAAGCGCTTCGCCGACGATCTGGGGGTGGAACTCAAAATCGAAACCGCCGACAACCTCGACGACCTGTTTAATCAGGTGGGCAAACCCAACGGCCCGGTGATCGCTGCTGCCGGCCTGGTCAGCAGCGACAAACGCAAACAGCAGGTGCGGTTTTCCCACTCCTATCTCGAAGTCACCCCGCAGGTCATCTATCGCAACGGCAAATCGCGGCCGACCGACGCGAAGGATCTGGTGGGCAAGAAGATCATGGTGCTCAAGGGCAGCACCCACGCCGAGCAATTGGCGGAGCTGAAAAAGAAGTATCCCGGCATTGAATACGAAGAGTCCGACGCCGTTGAAGTCGTCGACTTGCTGCGGATGGTCGATGAAGGTCAGATAGACCTGACCCTGGTCGATTCAAACGAAGTCGCGATGAACCAGGTCTACTTCCCCAACATACAAGTGGCCTTCGACCTCGGAGATGCCAGCAACCAGAGCTGGGCGGTGGCCGCTGGCGACGACAACAGCTTGCTCAACGAGATCAACGACTACCTCGACAAGGTGAAGAAAAACGGCACCCTGCAACGCCTGAAAGACCGCTATTACGGGCACGTCGATGTACTGGGTTACATGGGCGCCACCACCTTTGCCCAACACCTGCAGCAACGTCTGCCCAAATACGAACAGCACTTCAAGGCGTACGCCAAGAAAGAGAAAGTCGACTGGCGCCTGCTGGCAGCGATCGGTTATCAGGAGTCGCTATGGCAAGCGGCCGTCACGTCGAAGACCGGCGTGCGCGGCCTGATGATGCTGACCCAGAACACTGCGCAGGCCATGGGTGTGTCCAATCGACTGGACCCCAAACAAAGCATCATGGGTGGCGCCAAGTACCTGGCCTACATGAAGGATCAGCTGGATGAGTCGATCCAGGAGCCGGATCGCACATGGTTTGCGCTGGCGGCCTACAACGTTGGCAGCGGTCATCTGGATGACGCGCGCAAACTGGCGGCCAAGGAAGGACTGAACCCGGACAAGTGGCTGGACGTGAAAAAGATCCTGCCGCGCCTGTCCGAGAAGAAGTGGTTCAGCAAAACCCGTTACGGTTATGCCCGTGGCGGCGAACCCGTTCACTTTGTGGCGAACATCCGCCGCTACTATGACATCCTGACCTGGGTGACGCAGCCGCAGCTTGAAGGCAATCAGGTCGCCGAGGGCAACCTGCATGTGCCGGGGGTCGACAAGACCAAGCCGAATCCGGAAACCCCACAGCTTTAACGGCCACCACCAATCAAATGTGGGAGCGGGCTTGCTCGCGAATGCGGTGTGTCAGTCGACATCAACTTTGACTGATACACCGCATTCGCGAGCAAGCCCGCTCCCACAATTGAATTTGTGTTTGGCTTTAGGCTTTTGCGGCAGCCAGGATCAGTGCTTTCATCTCCGACACCGCCGACTTGAACCCGACGAACAACGCATGAGCCACCAGCGCGTGACCGATGTTCAGTTCGTTGATGCCTTTGATCGCCGCTACAGCTTCAACGTTGTGGTAGTGCAGACCGTGGCCAGCGTTGACGATCAAACCTTGAGCCAGACCAAACGCCACGCCATCCGCCACACGCTTGAGCTCTTCAGCCACATCGGTCGGCGTCTCGGCATCGGCGTAACGGCCGGTATGCAGCTCAATAGCCGGCGCACCAACACGACGGGATGCTTCGATCTGTCGCTCGTCAGCATCAATGAACAGCGACACTTCACAGCCGATCTTTGACAGACGATCCACCGCGGCTTTAATCCGTGCTTCCTGCCCCGCCACGTCCAGACCACCTTCGGTCGTCAGCTCTTGGCGGGTTTCCGGTACCAGGCAAATGTGCGCCGGACGAATGCGTTCGGCAAACGCCATCATCTCTTCGGTCACGCCCATTTCGAAGTTCATGCGGGTTTGCAGCACATCCTTGAGCAGCAACACGTCGCGCTCCTGAATGTGCCGACGGTCTTCGCGCAGGTGCACGGTTATGCCGTCAGCGCCCGCCTCTTCCGCGTCCAGTGCAGCCTTGACCGGATCCGGATAGCGAGTGCCCCGGGCCTGACGCAGGGTGGCAACGTGGTCGATGTTCACGCCAAGAAGAATGCGATTGCTGGTGGTCACGGAAGCGCTCCTGAAAATGGAAAAGTTCGGCGCACAGCATACACGGGGAGATAGGGTCTGTTGATGTTTGGCAGTGGCCGCGCCGGGCACTGCCAAGCATCAACAGACCCTACGGCTTGCGAAACAACTCGCGACTTACCAAGGGACGACCACCCAGATGAACCGCCAGTGCCTGGCGCATCAATCGCTTGGCTGCCGATAGCGCGCCAGGGGCAGACCAATCTGCATCGGCCATCGCCAGCAGTTCGGTGCCGTTGAACAGACCGGGTTGCAGCAGGTAGACCCGCTCGAGCCCCGCGTCCACTTGCAGACGGTAGAGACCGTCCGGCGCGATGGGCTCGCCATGGATGTCAGTAGTCAGAGCGAAGCCGTAACCCAAGTCATCCAGCAGCCGCCATTCGAAGGATCGCAACAAAGGCTCCAGCGGACGGCCTTCGGCAAGCGCAAGCAGGGTCGCGGCGTAGTGGTCAAACACAGCCGGATGCGGGTCTTCGGAGGGCAACAGCCGAATCAACAGCTCATTGAGGTAGAGACCGCTGAACAGCGCTTCACCGTTGAGCCAGGTGGAAACACCGGCGCTTTCCATGCGCCCGACATTCTTCAGCTCACCACGGCCACGGAACTCCACTTCCAGCGGCACGAACGGCCGCGCCAACGTCCCGGCCTTGCCCCGAGCACTGCGCAACACCGCCCGCAGCCGGCCTTGCGGCGTGAGGAAATCCACCAATGCGCTGTTCTCGCGGTAAGCGCGGGAGTGGAGCACGAAGGCGGGTTGGCCGATGGGTTGGGTTGGAGACATGGACGTCAGAGTTCTCAATAGAGGAACACGATCTTATAGACAACCTGAAACTAATGTGGGAGCGGGCTTGCTCGCGAAGGCGGCTTAACAATCAACATCTTCGTTGACTGTCGCACCGCCTTCGCGAGCAAGCCCGCTCCCACATTGGATCTTTGTGCATCCAGGTTAAGCGATTACAGGTCGCCGTAACCCAGCGAACGCAAGGCGCGTTCATCGTCGGACCAGCCGCCTTTCACTTTCACCCAGAGGTTGAGCATGATCTTGGAGTCGAACAGCAACTCCATGTCCTTGCGTGCCTCGGTGCCGATGCGCTTGATCCGCTCACCCTTGTCGCCAATGATGATTTTCTTCTGGCCGTCGCGTTCAACGAGGATCAAGGCATGGATGTGCAGGGTTTTGCCCTGTTGCTTGAATTCTTCGATTTCGACGGTGATCTGGTACGGCAGCTCGGCGCCCATCTGGCGCATGATTTTCTCGCGTACCAGTTCAGCGGCGAGGAAGCGGCTGCTGCGATCGGTGATCTGGTCTTCCGGGAAGAAGTGATCGTTTTCCGGCAGGTAACCGGCAATCACACGCTCCAGCGTTTCGAGGTTATGCCCGTGCTGAGCAGAGATCGGCATGATCTGCGCGTTCGGCAACTGTTCCTGCAACCAGGTCAGGTGCGGCATCAGCTCGGCTTTGTCTTCGATGCGGTCAGTCTTGTTCAGCGCCACGATCAGCGGACCGGTCACGTATTGAACGCGCTCGAGGACCATCTGGTCTTCGTCGGTCCACTTGGTGCGGTCAACCACGAAGATCACTACGTCGACGTCTTTCAACGCTGCCGAAGCGGTCTTGTTCATGTAGCGATTCAGGGCTTTCTCGCCACCTTTGTGCATGCCGGGGGTGTCGACGTAGATCGCCTGCACGGCGCCCTCGGTCTTGATGCCGAGCATGTTGTGGCGAGTGGTCTGAGGCTTGCGCGAGGTGATCGCCAGCTTCTGACCGAGGATGTGGTTCAGCAGCGTGGACTTGCCCACGTTGGGACGGCCGACGATGGCGACATAGCCACAGCGAGTTGCAGTTGAATCAGTCATGGCCATTCTCCACGCCCAGGGCAATCAGTGCTGCAGCGGCCGCTACCTGTTCGGCAATACGACGGCTCACACCCTGACCTCGGCTTTTTTCATTCAGTAAGGTGATTTCACATTCGACGAAGAACGTCCGGCAATGCGGCTCACCCTGGATATCCACCACTTCGTAACGCGGCAGTTCGCAACCACGGGACTGCAAGAACTCTTGCAGACGGGTTTTCGGATCTTTGTTGGTGTCGACCAGCGTCAGGCCTTCGAACTCCCCGGCCAGCCAGGCCAGCACGCGTTCGCGTGCCATGTCCATGCCGGCATCCAGGTAGATCGCACCAATCAGCGCTTCAAGGGCGTCGGCCAGAATCGACTCGCGACGGAACCCGCCACTTTTCAATTCACCGGAACCCAGGCGCAGGTATTCGCCCAGATCGAAACCGCGAGCCAGTACGGCCAGGGTCTCGCCTTTCACCAGGCGTGCGCGCAAGCGCGACAACTGACCTTCGCGGGCCAGCGGGAAGCGATCGAACAGCGCCTCGCCAGCGACGAAGTTAAGGATGGCATCACCGAGGAACTCCAGGCGTTCGTTGTTACGCCCGGCAAAGCTGCGGTGAGTCAGGGCCAGGACCATCAGTTCCTGATCCTTGAAGGTGTAGCCGAGCTGACGCTCTAGACGGCTTAAGGAGACGCTCACGGTGTACCCACGCTGAGTTCGTGGCTGGATTCCACCGCCATCGCCGTGGTGCGGCGCAGGCTTGGGACAATTAACGCTGTGTTCAAAAATTACGTCCTGAATATCATTGTTTTCATGCGTCTGGCGCCGATTGTGCCGACTCCAGAAATGCATTCGGCGCTGTGTTCAACAGCGCCGTGTGTGATTACTTGATCAGGCCAACCCGCGAGAAATTCGGCAGGTGACTGAGTTTGGGTTCCGGCCAGCTCATCCAGACTGCAAAGGCCTTGCCGACGATATTCTTGTCGGGAACCATGCCCAGCAGATCCTTGGGAATGCTCGGATCATCCCAGTAGCGACTGTCGTTCGAGTTGTCGCGGTTGTCGCCCATCATGAAGTAGTGCCCGGCAGGCACGGTCCATGTATGGTCCGGCGATGCACGATAGCGGCTCATTTCCTTGCGGATCAGGTGCTCGGCGACGCCGAGTTTTTCCTTGTAGAGCTCAGCGCTGCCCAACGTGCCCGGCTCGGAGCCGACCAGTTGTTCGGCAATCGACTCACCGTTGACGAACAGACGCTTGTCGGCGGTGTAACGAATCTGGTCACCCGGCAGGCCCACCACACGTTTAATGTAGTTGACGTTCGGATCGCTCGGGTAGCGGAACACCATCACATCGCCGCGCTGTGGATCACCGACTTCGATGACTTTCTTGTCGATCACCGGCAAGCGGATCCCGTAAGAAAACTTGTTCACCAGTATGAAGTCGCCAACATCCAGCGTAGGTTTCATCGAGCCCGAAGGAATCTGGAACGGTTCCACCAGGAACGAACGCAGCACCAGCACGATGAACAACACCGGGAAGAACGACTTGCCGTATTCGACCAGCAGCGGCTCCTTGTTCAGTTTCTCGAGCACCACCATGTCAGCCTGGCTGACGCTACCCTGGTAAGAGTTAATGGCAGCCCGGCGCCGTGGCGCCAGGAACAGCAGATCGAGCAACGCCAACAGGCCGCAGACGAACACGGCGATGACCAGCAACAGCGGGAAATTTAGTGACATAGGACCTAACTATCCAACCTGAGCACTGCAAGGAAGGCTTCTTGTGGAATTTCCACGTTACCGACTTGCTTCATGCGTTTTTTACCGGCCTTTTGCTTTTCCAGCAGTTTTTTCTTACGGCTAACGTCACCGCCGTAGCATTTGGCCAATACGTTCTTTCTGAGCGCCTTGACAGAGGTCCGCGCAATGATCTGCCCGCCAATGGCGGCCTGGATCGCGACGTCGAACATCTGACGTGGAATCAGTTCTTTCATCTTCTCGGTCAGCTGGCGACCTTTGTAGTGCGCGTTATCCTTGTGCACGATCAACGCCAGGGCGTCGACCTTGTCACCGTTGATCAGCACATCCAGTTTCACCAGATTAGCCGATTGATAACGATCGAAATGGTAATCCAGCGAAGCATAGCCACGGCTGGTGGATTTCAGACGGTCGAAGAAGTCCAGGACCACTTCGTTCATCGGCAAATCGTAGGTCACTTGAACCTGGGTACCGAGGAACAGCATGTCGTGTTGCACGCCACGCTTCTCGATACACAGGGTAATGACGTTACCGAGGTGCTCTTGCGGCACAAGAATATTGGCCCGCACGATCGGCTCGCGCATGTCTTCGATCGAGGACAGGTCTGGCAGCTTCGACGGGTTGTCGACGTAAATCGTTTCACCGGTTTTCAGCAGCAACTCGAAAATTACCGTCGGCGCCGTGGTGATCAGGTCCAGGTCGTACTCGCGCTCCAGGCGCTCCTGGATGATTTCCATGTGCAGCATGCCGAGGAACCCGCAACGGAAGCCGAAGCCCAGAGCGTCGGAGCTTTCCGGGGTGTATTGCAGGGACGAGTCGTTGAGCGTGAGCTTTTGCAGGGCTTCACGGAAATCTTCGAAGTCGTCGGAGCTGACCGGGAACAGGCCGGCGTATACCTGCGGCTGAATGCGTTTGAAGCCTGGCAGCACGTCGACGTCCGGCGTGGAGCTCAAGGTCAGGGTGTCACCGACCGGTGCACCGTGAATGTCCTTAATGCCGGCGATGATGAAGCCCACTTCGCCGGCCTTCAGGTCTGCGGTGGCGGTGTGTTTCGGGTTGAAGACACCGACGCTGTCCACGAGGTGGATCTTGCCGGTGGACTTGACCAGGATCTTGTCGCCCTTCTTCACACGACCGTGGCGCACGCGAACCAGGGAAACAACGCCCAGGTAGTTGTCGAACCAGGAGTCGATGATCAACGCTTGCAGCGGATCTTCATAGTTGCCGGTCGGCGCAGGAATGGTCTTGACCAGACGCTCCAGCACTTCGTCGACGCCCAGACCGGTCTTGGCACTGCACTCGACCGCGTCGGTGGCATCGATGCCGATGATTTTTTCGATTTCTTCTTTCACGCGGTCCGGATCGGCCTGAGGCAGGTCGATCTTGTTCAGGACCGGCATCACTTCCAGGCCCTGCTCAATGGCGGTGTAGCAGTTGGCTACCGACTGCGCTTCAACGCCCTGACCGGCATCGACCACCAGCAACGCGCCTTCACAGGCCGCCAGCGACCGGCTGACTTCATAGGTGAAGTCGACGTGGCCCGGGGTGTCAATGAAGTTCAGCTGGTACTTGATGCCATCGCGAGCGGTGTAATACAGGGTGACGCTGTGGGCCTTGATGGTGATCCCGCGTTCACGCTCCAGGTCCATGGAGTCCAGAACCTGGGCTTCCATTTCGCGCTCGGCAAGGCCGCCACACATCTGGATGAAGCGATCGGCCAGCGTCGACTTGCCATGGTCAATGTGGGCGATGATGGAGAAATTGCGGATATGACTCAAATCACTCACGGATCAACACTCAAAAAGGCTGCAGGCATAGCCCGCCGAAAAATAGCCGGGAATTGTACCTGATCCACGGCGCAAGCGTCACGTTCGCAGGTCAGACGGCGCCTACAAAAACGCCCCGGTCTTGCGACAGGGGCGTTTTGAGTGACCTGCAACGTCAGAAGAAACCCTGGATCAACCGGCCCGGCGCAACAACCAGACCCCGGCCAAGGCACAAACACCCGCCGGAATAAGCACCGCAAACAGTGGCGAGAAGCCGAAGACCAGGCTCGAAGGGCCGAGCAAATCCTGAACGATACGGAAGGTGAAGCCCACCAGCACGCCGGTGAACACCCGCTGACCGAGGGTCACCGAGCGCAACGGACCGAAGATGAAGGAAATCGCCATCAGCACCAGCGCGGCGGTGACCAGCGGTTGCAATACCTTGACCCAAAATGCCAGCCAGTAACGACCATTGCTCAAGCCCTGCTCAGCCAGGTAGTGGATGTACCCCCACAGACCACTGATCGACAGCGAATCGGGCGACATCACCACGGTATCCAGCAGTTGCGGGCTCAGCGCCACGTTCCAGCGTTCGACCGGAGCGGTCACCACTTCGGTGCTCTTGTCATGGAATAACGTGGTCGTGACATCGCTGAGCTGCCAGTGATCCTTGTCGAATTCGGCGCGCTTGGCGAAGCTCGAGGACAGCATGTGGCGCTGATCGTCGAAGCGATAACGGGTCACGCCATACAGCAAACCGTTTGGCTGCACGGAGTTGACGTGAATGAACTCGTCCCCCTGACGGTGCCACAGGCCATGCTTGGCGCTTTGCGCGTCGCCGCTGCCCTGGGCCAGGGAGCGATTAGCCTGAGCGGTGACTTCGGTGGCCGGCGCAACGTATTCGCCGATCAGCACACCCACCACCATCAGGATCAGCATTGGCTTCATGACCGCCCAGACGATGCGCCCGATCGACACGCCCGCAGCACGCATGATGGTCAGCTCGCTGTGACTGGCGAGACTGCCGAGGCCGATCAGGCAACCGATCAGTGCAGCCATCGGCAACATGTCGTAAAGACGACGCGGCGCGGTCAGCAGGACATAACTCAACACGTCGACCAAGGTGTAGGTATCGCTGACCTCACTCATTTCATCGATGAACGCGAACAGCGTCGCCAGACCGAGAATGATCCCCAGTACCGCCAGAATTGCCACGAACACGCTGCTACCAATGTAGCGATCGAGCTTATCCACGAGCCACCTCCAGCGCACTGCGACGACTCGCCAGCTTCAACTGCAAGGTTTCCCAATAGAGCAAGCCCAGGCCGATGGCCAGGAAGATTGCATGCACCCACCACAACCCCAGAGCTGGCGGGATTTTGCCCTTTTCAAGGGCGCCGCGAGCGGCAATCAGGATGGACAGGTAAGCCATATATAGAAGAATCGCCGGCAGCAGCTTGAGGAAACGACCCTGTCGCGGATTGACCCGCGACAACGGCACCGCCATCAAGGTCACGATGAAGACCAGCAACGGCAAGGACAAACGCCATTGCAGCTCGGTATGCAAACGGATGTCATCGCTGCTGATCAGGGAACTGGTGGGCATCGCGTCACGGTCAGTCACTTCGTCGCTGACATCCGGCTTGGGCAGCAAGACGCCGTACTCCTCGTACTTGATCGCCCGATAGTCGGCCTGACCCGGATTGCCGTCATAGCGATAGCCGTTGTCAAGAATCAGGTAACGGTTACCGTCGGGCCGAATTTCCTGACGGCCCTTCTCGGCCACCAGCACGGAAATCCCGCGATCCTTGTTATCGGAATTGACGTTTTTCTGCGAAATGAATACGCCGCCGAGGTTGATGCGATCATCCGACAGCGTTTCGGTGTAGGTCACCCGAGTCCCGTCACGCAGTGCCTGGAAGCGACCCGGCTCGAGGGTGTCGAACTCGGTCAGGGCATCCTGCTTGTTCAACAGTAACTGGAACTGATTGGCGCCTTGTGGTGCCAGGCTCAGGCTCAGCCATGCCACCACCAGTGCGACCAGGGTGGCTGGGAAAAGGGTCATGGCAAACAGACGCTGCTGGCTCATGCCGGTGGCAGACAGCACCGTCATTTCGCTTTCAAGGTACAGGCGACCGTAGGCCAGCAGGATTCCAAGAAACAGGCCCAAAGGCAAAATCAGCTGCAGGAAACCCGGCAGACGAAAGCCCATGATCAGGAATAGCGAGCCCGGATCCAGGAGGCCAGAGGCCGCCTGGGCGAGGTACTTGATGAAGCGACCGCTCATGATGATGACCAGCAGCACAGCGCTGACGGCGCTCAAGGTCAACAGGACTTCGCGGGATAGGTAACGGAAGACGATCAAACCAGACACTCCAGGGTTGTCAGGCTAAGGCGGCCAAACAAGCAAACGTATCAGACGGCCCGCAGGGCAGAGCTGCCGAAAAAGTTGGCGCATTATCCTGTGATTGGGTGCGCCTGTCACTGCGCATGCTCAAGCAGGCGGGTAAAGCGCTGAAGATCGTACAACCGAGGGTTGTCAGGCTCGGGGCACGAGGTTCAAACTGCGGCCTTTGTCGCGGGCCGTGACCTGCGTCTTTCTATTTATAAGCAAGCTCGAATGCATGCTGTCGAGCTCTTGCGTGTTGACCATTAATTCAGGGACCCGGACATGGAACTGGTTGTAAAAAGCGTTAGCCCAGAAACGTTGAAAACCGCCACTCTGGTGGTCGCCGTCGGCGAAGGCCGCAAGCTCGGCGCCGTTGCCAAACAACTCGACGAACTGAGCGGTGGCGCCATCAGCGCTGTGCTCAAGCGCGGCGACCTGGCTGGCAAAGTCGGTCAGAGTCTGTTGCTGCACAGCCTGCCGAACCTCAAGGCCGAACGCGTGCTGCTGGTGGGCGTGGGCAAAGACGAAGAGCTGGGCGACCGCCCGTTCCGCAAGATCATTGCCGGCATCCTCAACACCCTTAAAGGCCTGGGCGGCAGCGATGCGGTGCTGGCCCTGGACGAAGTCGTGGTCAAAGGCCGTGACAGCTACGGCAAAACTCGCCTGCTGGCCGAAACCCTGGTGGACGGCGAATACACGTTCGATCAGTTCAAGAGCCAGAAAGCCGAACCTCGCATCCTGAAGAAAGTCACCCTGGTGACCATCAAGGCTGCACAGGCTGAAGTCGAGCGCGCCGTGGCCCACGCCACTGCCATCGCCAACGGCATGGCATTCACCCGCGACCTGGGTAACCTGCCGCCGAACATCTGCCACCCGACCTTCCTCGGTGAGCAAGCGAAGAACCTGGGCAAAGAATTCAAGAGCCTGAAAGTCGAAGTCCTTGATGAGAAGAAGATCAAGGACCTGGGCATGGGCTCGTTCTACGCCGTGGGCCAGGGCAGCGCCCAGCCACCGCGCCTGATCGTCATGCAATACAACGGCGGCAAGAAATCCGAGAAGCCGTATGCGCTGGTCGGCAAAGGCATCACCTTTGACACTGGCGGCATCAGCCTGAAACCGGGCGCCGGCATGGATGAAATGAAGTACGACATGGGCGGCGCTGCCAGCGTATTCGGTACGCTGCGTGCCGTGCTCGAGCTGAAACTGCCGATCAACCTGGTGTGTATCCTGGCCTGCGCCGAGAACATGCCGAGCGGCAATGCTTCGCGTCCTGGCGACATCGTCACCACCATGAGCGGCCAGACCGTGGAAATCCTCAACACCGACGCCGAAGGCCGTCTGGTGCTGTGCGACGCCCTGACCTACTCCGAGCGCTTCAAGCCGCAAGCGGTGATCGACATCGCGACCCTGACCGGCGCTTGCGTCGTTGCGCTGGGTTCCCACACGTCGGGCTTGCTGGGCAACAACGACGAACTGATCGGCCAACTGCTGAGCGCTGGCCAATCGGCTGACGATCGCGCCTGGCAACTGCCGCTGTTCGATGAGTATCAGGAACAGCTGGACAGCCCGTTCGCCGACATCGCCAACATTGGCGGCCCGAAAGCCGGCACCATCACCGCGGCCTGCTTCCTGTCGCGCTTCACCAAGAACCTCAACTGGGCGCACCTGGACATCGCCGGCACGGCCTGGACCAGCGGCGGCAAGGACAAGGGCGCCACTGGCCGTCCGGTTCCATTGCTGACCCAATACCTGCTGGACCGCGCCAAAGCCTGAAACCGATGACCTTGGGCCGCGTTGCTTTCGGGTGACGCCGCCCTTGGCTCAGGAACCGCAATGACCAAAGTCGACTTCTATATCCTGCCCAGCGCCGATCCTTCGGCGCGGCTGGACTTTGCCTGCAAGCTCACCGAAAAAGCCTGGCGCATGGGTCACCGCATCTATCTGCATTGCAGCGATGCTGTCCAGCGCGACGATCTCGATGCGCGTTTGTGGGCCTTCAAGGGCGAAAGCTTCGTGCCTCACAGCCCCGCTGAAAATGAGCCGGACGGTTTGATTGTGTTGGGCCTTGGCGATGACTGCGGCCCGCATCAGGACCTGTTGATCAATCTCGCCCTGAAAGTCCCGGCATTCGCCAACAAGTTCGCCCGCGTGGCGGAAGTGGTGGTGGAAGATCCGACGATTCGTACGGCTGCGCGGGAGAGTTTCCGTTTCTACCGCGAACAGGGCTATCCTTTGCAAGATCACCGTTTACAGCGACTCTGAGCATTCCGATGGACACTCCAAAACCGCTGCAAAAGTCCGCGCACCTGCTGGACGACCTCGAGTCGATCCGTCAATTGCTCGGCGACGACAACCTGCAACCGCCCTTGCTCACCGACACGGTCGAGGAAGGTGACCAGGAACAGATTCCGATGCTGTTCGATACCGTCGGCGCCAGCCCGCCGATTCTCGAACCGACGCCACCCGCCCCAGCAGCCCCTGCCGCCCAACCGGCACCCGCCGCCAGCAAGAGCGCCGACGAGCTGCTGCACCTGGAAGACGAACTGCGCGCCGCCGCGCAATTGATCATGCAAGACGTGATCGACGACTTCGCCCCGCACATCGAAACCGAAATCAAACGCCGCCTCAGCGCGCGGATGGAACGCCTCCTTAGCCAATACGAATAACCCCCGCCTCCTTGTGGGAGCGGGCTTGCTCGCGAAAGCGATGTATCAGCCAACATCAATGCTGAAGGTGATGGCCCCTTCGCGAGCAAGCCCGCTCCCACATTGGATCTGCGCTGTAATTGATCAAGCGCCCTGTCTGCACCCGCTCGCCCTACGCCCCATGCCCCGCTATACTTGCCGGCTTTTCCTGAATAAATGCCAATAGGGTCCCGCCGCGCATGGATAAGACCTACCAGCCGCACGCCATTGAAACTTCCTGGTACAACACCTGGGAGTCAGAGAATTACTTCGCCCCGCAAGGCGCGGGCGAGTCCTACACCATCATGATCCCGCCGCCGAACGTCACCGGCAGCCTGCACATGGGTCACGGCTTCAACAACGCGATCATGGACGCCCTGATCCGTTTCCGCCGCATGCAGGGTCGTAACACCCTGTGGCAGCCGGGTACCGACCACGCCGGTATCGCCACGCAAATGCTGGTGGAGCGCCAACTCGAAGCCCAGGGCCAGAATCGCCACGATCTGGGCCGTGAGAAATTCCTCGAGAAAGTCTGGGAATGGAAGGATCAGTCCGGCGGCAACATCAGCCGTCAGATCCGCCGTCTCGGCTCGTCCGTGGACTGGGGCCGCGAGCGTTTCACCATGGACGACGGCCTCTCGGAAGCCGTGAAAGAAGCCTTCGTGCGCCTGCACGAAGACGGCCTGATCTACCGCGGCAAGCGCCTGGTCAACTGGGACACCAAGTTGCACACGGCGATTTCCGACCTCGAAGTGGAAAACCACGACGAGAAAGGTTTCCTGTGGAACCTGAAATACCCACTGGCCGATGGCGCCAGGACCGCTGAAGGCAACGATTACCTGATCGTCGCGACCACTCGCCCGGAAACCATGCTTGGCGACGCCGCCGTAGCCGTTAACCCGAACGATGAACGCTACCAAGCCCTGATCGGCAAGTTTGTCGAGCTGCCGCTGGTCGGCCGCCGCATTCCGATCATCGCCGATGATTACTGCGATCCTGAATTCGGCACCGGCTGCGTGAAAATCACCCCGGCCCACGATTTCAACGACTACGAAGTCGGCAAGCGCCACAACCTGCCGCTGCTGAACATCTTCGACAAGAACGCCGCTGTATTGCCGGCCTGTCAGGTGTTCAACCTCGACGGCACCCTGAACGAAAGCATCGACGGCAAGATCCCGGCCGAATACGCCGGCCTGGATCGCTTCGAAGCGCGCAAGCAGATCGTTGCAGCGTTTGATGCCGCCGGCCTGTTGGTCAGCGTCAATGATCACGCGCTGAAAGTGCCGAAAGGCGACCGCTCCGGCACCATCATCGAGCCGTGGCTGACCGACCAATGGTATGTGTCGACCAAGCCATTGGCCGAGCCGGCCATCGCTGCGGTTGAAGACGGCCGCATTCAGTTCGTGCCGAAACAATACGAAAACATGTACTTCTCGTGGATGCGCGATATCCAGGACTGGTGCATCAGCCGTCAGCTGTGGTGGGGCCACCGGATTCCGGCCTGGTACGACGAGTCGGGCAAGGTCTACGTCGGTCGCGACGAAGCCGAAGTACGTGCCAAGCACAACCTCGGCCCGGACGTTGCACTGCAACAGGACAACGACGTTCTCGACACCTGGTTCAGTTCGGGCCTGTGGACTTTCTCCACGCTCGGCTGGCCTGAGCAGACCGAATTCCTGAAGAAATTCCACTCCACCGACGTGCTGGTCACCGGTTTCGACATCATTTTCTTCTGGGTTGCCCGGATGATCATGCTCACCATGCACTTGGTGAAAAACGAAGACGGCACGCCGCAGGTTCCGTTCAAGACCGTTTATGTTCACGGTCTGGTGCGTGATGGCCAGGGCCAGAAAATGTCCAAGTCCAAGGGCAACGTCCTGGACCCGCTGGACATCATCGACGGCATCGAGCTCGAAGACCTGGTGCAGAAACGCACCTCGGGCATGATGCAGCCGAAACTGGCGAAGAAGATCGAGAAGCAGACCCGCGACGAGTTCGCCGACGGTATCGCCAGCTACGGCACCGACGCCCTGCGCTTCACCTTCTGCTCGCTGGCATCGACCGGCCGCGACATCAAGTTCGACATGGGCCGCGTCGAAGGCTATCGCAACTTCTGCAACAAGATCTGGAACGCTGCGCGCTACGTGCTGGACAAGGGCGAAGACTGCGGCCAGAACGGCGAAGCTTACGAGCTGTCGCTGGCGGATCGCTGGATCATTTCGCAGCTGCAACGCACCGAAGCCGAAGTGACCCGTCAACTCGATCAGTTCCGCTTCGACCTGGCCGCACAAGCCTTGTACGAGTTCATCTGGAACCAGTATTGCGACTGGTACCTGGAACTCTCCAAGCCTGTGCTGTGGGACGAAAACGCGCCGGTCGAACGTCAGCGCGGCACCCGCCGCACACTGGTTCGGGTATTGGAAGTCGCGCTGCGCCTGGCGCATCCGTTCATGCCGTTCATCACCGAAGAAATCTGGCAGCGCATCGCGCCGCTGGCTGGTATCGAAGGCAAGACGATCATGCTGCAACCTTGGCCAGTGGCCAATGAAGCGCGCATTGATCAGGGCGCCGAAGATGACATCGAGTGGCTGAAGACGTTGATGCTCGGCACGCGCAACATTCGCGCCGAAATGAACATCGGTCCAGGCAAGCCGTTGAACCTGTTCCTGAAAAACGTCAGCGCCGAAGATCAGCGTCGTCTCACCGAGAACGAAGCCCTGCTGAAGAAGCTGGCTCGCCTCGAATCGATCACCGTGTTGGCTGCTGGCGAAGAAGCACCGCTGTCCGCCACCGCACTGGTCGGCGAGATGGAAGTGCTGGTGCCGATGGCCGGCCTGATCGACAAAGACGCGGAACTGGCGCGTCTGGACAAGGAAATCCTGCGTCTGCAGGGCGAAGTTCAGCGGGTGGGCGGCAAGCTGTCTAACGCCGGTTTCGTCGACAAGGCCCCGGCCGAAGTCATCGAGAAGGAACGCGCCAAACTGGCTGAAGCTGAACAGGCTTTGGGCAAGTTGGCCGAGCAGCATGCGCGGATTGCCAGCCTGTAACGGCAAATCGCAATGAAAGAGGGAGGCCCGAAACGGCCTCCCTTTTTTGTGCCCGGTCACTTTCCCCTACACCACAAATCCCTTGTGGGAGCGGGCTTGCTCGCGAAGGCGGTTTCTCAATCAGCACTGATGTTGGCTGACACGCCGCCTTCGCGAGCAAGCCCGCTCCCACAGGTATTGCGTTCACAAGGCCGGGATGTGGGACAATACCCGCCACTTTTAGCCATACCCGAATCGACCACACCCATGAACGCCCCCCGCACACCCCGCCCTGCGCGCAAAAAGCCTGATTCCGCCACCCCGGCCAAAGCCGTGGAACCGCGTGAAAAGGCCAGCCTGCATCCGCGCAACCGCCATCAGGGTCGTTACGACTTCCCGGCGCTGATCAAAACCACGCCGGAACTGGCGAAGTTCGTGATCATCAACCCGTACGGCAAAGAAAGTATCGACTTCGCCAGCCCGGACGCAGTGCGGGTGTTCAACCGTGCGTTGCTCAAGTCGTTCTACGGCGTCGCCCATTGGGACATCCCGGCCGACTACCTCTGCCCACCGGTTCCGGGCCGTGCCGATTACGTGCACTTCCTGGCCGACCTGCTGGCCAGCGTCAACGACGGTGAGATCCCGCGTGGCGCGCCGGTCAAGGTGCTCGATATCGGCATGGGCGCCAACTGCGTCTATCCGTTGATCGGTTACAGCGACTATCGCTGGCACTTCCTCGGCTCGGAAATCGACCCTACAGCCGTGGCCGCCGCCAAAGCCATCGTCCAGTCCAACGGGCTGAACAAGGCCATCCAGTTGCGCCTGCAAAGCAATCCCAAGCACATTCTGCTGGGCCTGCTCGAACCCGGCGAACGTTTTGACCTGACCATGTGCAATCCGCCGTTCCACGCCTCGATGGACGAAGCGACCAAGGGTAGCGAGCGTAAATGGCGCGCACTGGGCCGCGCCGATCCAAAACGCAAACTGCCTGTGCTGAACTTTGGCGGTCAGTCGGCGGAATTGTGGTGTGAAGGGGGCGAAGCACGGTTTGTGACGCAACTGATCGCCGAGAGCGCGCATTTCCAGCACAAAGTGCTTTGGTTCAGCACCCTGGTCTCGAAAGCCTCCAACCTGCCGGCGATCCAGACGGCCCTGAAAAAGGCCGGTGTATTGGAAAGCCAGGTCGTGGAAATGTCTCAGGGCCAGAAGCAAAGCCGCTTCGTCGCCTGGACCTTCCAGACCAAATCGGAGCAGCAGGTCTGGCGCGAACGCTGGGTAAAGAAAAGCTGAGTAACTGACCCGACGCAGATCAAATAATGTGGGAGCGGGCTTGCTCGCGAAGGCGGTGTGTCAGTCGATTTCAATATTGACTGACACACCGCCTTCGCGAGCAAGCCCGCTCCCACAATTGGTTTAGCGGTGTATGCGGGAGCACCGCTAAATCGCGGACACAAAAAAGCCGTGCCCGGATCACTCCGGAGCACGGCTTTTTTTTACTGCGTCTTACTTGTTAACAGCGTCGGTCAGGCCTTTGGCCACAACCAGCTTGATAACTTTCTTGGCAGCGATTTCGATGGCAGCGCCAGTCGAAGGGTTACGGCCGGTACGGGCAGGACGCTCAGTCACTTTCAGTTTGCCGATACCTGGCAGAGTGATTTCGCCGCCGTTTTCCAGCTGATCAGCAACGATTTGGCCCAGTTGGTCCAGAGCGTTACGCGCGGTGGTTTTTGGCGCGTCGATAGCTTCAGCGATGTCGGCGATCAGTTGGTCTTTAGTAAGAGCCATGTAGTGTTCCTTCCCTATCAAATTCATATGGATTGCAGAGTGCAGTGTCAGCCATCGAGCCCGATCTTCTGGATCTGGCACCCTCGGCCATAACCGCGACGAGTCGGGGTTATAGATACCGAAATCAGGGTTTGGTTCGACCTGACAAATGCTGAATGCACGCTTAACGCAGTGACTTCGCGTAAGACCGGGCAAAACTAGCACAGAGACGGGGAAATATCCGCCTCTAGCTACCCATTTGGTCAGCTTTATTGCTCTAAAACGGTAAAAAACAGCATAAGCGCCATCGGACACCTGCGAATTGCCCTTCGTGCCGCGCCAAAACCAGTGGTTGCGGTACACTTGGCACTTTTTGGGGGAGCACGCCCTCCTCCCTTCAATCAGCCGAGAAGCCCATGCCGATCCGCCATTGCATCGTCCACCTGATCGACAAAAAACCCGACGGCACACCTGCAGTTCTCCATGCTCGCGATTCCGAACTGGCCGAGTCGAGCGCCATCGAGTACATGCTTGCCGACCTCAATGAGAGCTACAACGCCAAACAAGGCAAGGCCTGGGGTTTCTTCCATGCCGAGTCCGGGGCGCATCCGTTCAGCGGCTGGCTGAAGGAATACCTCGATGGCGGCAAGGATTTCACGGCGTTCAGCCGGGTGGCGGTGGAACACCTGCAAAAGCTGATGGAGGAATCGAACCTCTCTGTGGGCGGCCACGTGCTGTTTGCGCATTATCAGCAAGGCATGACCGACTACCTGGCGATCGCCCTGCTACACCACAGTGAAGGCGTTGCAGTGACCGATCAGCTGGACGTGACCCCGTCCCGACACCTGGATCTGGGCCAACTGCACCTGGCGGCACGGATCAACGTGTCCGAGTGGCAGAACAACAAGCAGTCCAAGCAGTACATTTCGTTCATCAAAGGTAAGAACGGCAAAAAGGTTTCGGAGTATTTCCGCGACTTCATCGGCTGCCAGGAAGGCGTCGACGGCCCCGGCGAAACCCGCACCCTGCTCAAGGCCTTCAGTGACTTTGTCGAAAGCGAAGATCTGCCGGAAGAGTCCGCCCGCGAGAAGACCAAGACCCTGGTGGATTACGCCAGCAGCCAGGCAAAATTGGGCGAACCCATGGGCCTGGAAGAACTCTCGGAGCTGATCGACGAAGAGCGCCCGAAAGCCTTTTACGATCACATCCGCAACAAGGACTACGGTCTGTCGCCGGAGATCCCGGCCGATAAACGCACCCTCAACCAGTTCCGCCGCTTCACCGGTCGCGCCGAAGGCCTGTCCATCAGCTTCGAAGCGCACCTGCTGGGCTCGAAGATCGAATACGACGAAGAAGCCGGCACGCTGATCATCAAAGGTCTGCCGACCCAGCTCACCGATCAGCTCAAGCGACGTAACTGATGCTCGGCGGCGTACTGAAGAAATGCCTGCTGATCCTGCTGGTGGTCGTGGTCTACCAGAACTGGGGCAAGATCGAGCGGGTATTCCATCCGGCGCAGGTGGTGTCCGAGCAGACTCAGGCCAAGGCCAACGTCGTACTCTATGCCACCGAATGGTGCGGTTACTGCAAACTGACCCGTCGCTTTCTCGATCAGAAGGGAATTCCCTATAAGGATTTCGATATCGAGAAGGATGCCCAGGCGCGCAAGGCCTACGAGGCGCTGGGAGGCGGCGGAATTCCGATCATCGATGTGAACGGGACGTTGATTCGCGGGTATGACCCGGACACCATTCTCGCCGCCCTGAAATAACCTATTGGCTCACTCAATCCCTGTGGTGAGGGAGCTTGCTCCCGCTTGAGTGCGCAGCGCTCACAAAACAGTTGGGCCTGCTACGCAGTCCAGCGGGAGCAAGCTCCCTCGCCACAGGTTAGAGCCAGCACAATCATCGTGATGCCAGGTTACTGCGCTTCAATGCGAAACCCGAATCGCGGAAAGTGTACATGCACCACACCGCCGCGCTCGTCTTCACGACGCAGAATCAATTCTTCACGGCCCGCAAACAGCAACTCACCCGCCACCGGGTCAACGCCGTAATCGATGGCGGCAATGACCACCTGCTGGCCCGCCTCAAAACCATTCGGCTCGTCGAATTGCTCCTCCGGCAATGCGGCCGGTGTGGCGTTGCGCGCAACCTCCAAGGCCTCTTCGGCGGTCATCTCGCTGAACGCGCCATGACCGAAACCCAACACGCGCCCCAGCCATGCCGAAACCGCGGGATAAGCATCGACCAACGGTGACGTGACGGGTGTGGCCTTGAGGAACCACAACGGATGGGCCAGGGCAAAGTCGGCAATCGACGGCTCGCCAAACAGGAAGTCGCCCTGTTCGCGCTGAAGCTGTTGCTCCAGACGCGCCATGATGGTCGGCCACTGATGCCGGGCCTGTTCAGCCGACAACCGTGTGGCACTGCCACCGCTGAACAATTCTGTGCGATCGGCAATGAATGCCTTGATCGCTTCCGGCGGCATATTGGCGAAGCGCACGGCGATCGATTCTGGTTGAAACACCAGGCTGACCGCGTGCTGGAACACCACCGAATCCGCCCATGCGGCGAAGGTCGCGGCGATCATTTCCTGACCTTCCGGGAAGAACGCCGGCAAGGCTTTTTCCTGCTCCAGACGACGGGCGATCAGCGACGTGTCGCAATAGATATCCGCGCCAATCTGCAATACCGGCGTCTTGCGGTAGCCACCGGTCAGCGCGGTCAAGTCGGGTTTTGGCATCACCGGCGAAATCTTCACCGAGCGCCAGGACAGCCCCTTGAAGCCCAGCAGCAAGCGGGCCTTTTCAGAAAAAGGGGACGTCGGGTAATGATGGAGAATTAACTCGGACATGCTCGGCTCCGCCGCACGGTTTGGGAATCCGCAGCTTAGCGCGCATTTCCTGTGCAGCCCACCGATCTGCCTGATGGGCACTTATCAGTCAGATTGATAAGCCCGCAGCAGCACTCGCCACCAAGCATTCCTTGGCGCTTTTCTTGAGTTTTTTGATCAGCCGTTCCTGACGCAGCGCTTCGCTTTTATCGCGGCAGGCTTCGGTGTAAACCAATGCCACGGCAGGGCTCGAGAGAAAAAAGCGCGCGCCCTTGCCACGCTGGTGGGTGGCGAAGCGGCGCACGGGATCATCGCTGATCCCGCAGTAGAGCGAACCATTGGCCGCGCGAACGAGGTAGACGAACCAGGGTTTGCTGACAGGCAGCGGCGGTTCGGCGGCAATGACGGAAGATTCGCTGGCGCTGTTCACGTGACGATCAAGGCTTGAAAGGAAACAAGCCGCGATCTTATCAGCGACTGGCCTGGAATGCCTTCAGCCCCTTCAAGGCTTGAGCGCGTACGGCGTTTCTCACCGCTGGCGTCCAGCCCAACAACAGCCCTTTGAAACCCAGCGCTTGTCGGGACCAGGTCCACATATCGAAGCTGTCGTGATGCTCGCAAATCTTGCCGTCACGAAACACAAAGCGCGCCTGGATGTCGTTGACCACAATATTGCCGGTCTGGCTAAACAGGTAGGTCGCCACCCAATGGGCGCCGCCCGTGCGCTCATCGCTGCGCACGTTATCGAACGTCAGGGAAAAATCCTTGGCCCGAGTGGTGAGCATCCGCCACATGTCGCCTGCATCGCGGCTGCGAAGTTCGCCGAACGCCGGATCACTGAACACCACGTCGTCGGTATAGCAGGCGCTCATGGCTTCGGCATCCAGCCGCTGGAAGGCTTGGTAGAACTGGGTGATCAATGCGTTGTGGGCATCACTCATGGACAGGCTCCCTGCGTTTGCAACGTAGATTCGAAAGATTGCCTGCACGATAGTCAACAAAGGCGCGAAACACTATCGGCATTCGTGAGCCGAATACCGACAGTGTGCGGGTGTCAGACCTTTTCGCTTTCGACCTGGACGTACAGCGAGCGTCCGGCGCCGAGGCCGGCGATGATCGCCCCAAGGCCGATGATGCCGAATATCCAGCCCAAGGCGTTCCAGCCACCGGTCCAGTCATGCACGATGCCGACCGCGAACGGTCCCATGGACGCCAGGGTGTAGCCGAAGCCCTGGGCCATGCTCGACAGGTTCGCCGCGACATGGGCGTCCCGCGAACGCAGCACGATCAGGGTCAACGCCAGACTGAACGTACCGCCCTGCCCCAGCCCCAGCAGGATCGCCCAGCCCCACAAGCCGTCGATCGGTGCGTAAAGACAACCGAACAAGCCGCCAAGGGTCAGCAGCATGACGATGACGATCGCCAGACGCTGATCCTTGCCACGCGTCGCCAGCCAAGGCGCCGCCAGTGAACTCGCCAACTGAACGATGACCGAGCCTGACAGCACCAGACCCGCCTGGGTCGGCGTCAGGCCGCGACCGATCAGGATCGACGGCAACCAGCCGAACACGATGTAGGCCAAAGAGGATTGCAGGCCCATGTAGAACGTCACTTGCCAGGCCAGAGGATCACGCAACAGACCGCGAACCCGATACGCGACGTTGTGCGCACCGTGTTTCTGCCCGACTTGTGGCAACCAGAAAATCGCCGCGACCAATGCCGGAACCACCCAGAAGCCCAGGCCCAAGGCCCAGCTCTTGTCGAAATGCTCGCTCAACGGCACAGTCGCGCCCGCGGCCATCGCCGCCCCCAGGCACAGGGCCATGGTGTAGACGCCGGTCATGGTGCCCGCGTGTTTCGCGAAGTCGCGTTTAACGATGCCGGGCAGCAACACACCGATTACACCAATGCTCGCGCCGGCCAGCACGCTGCCGGCAAACAGGCCGATCTCGCCGAGCGAACTGCGCAGGATGATCCCGCCGGCCAACATCAAGAGAATGCCCAGCACCACTCGCTCAGCGCCGAAACGTCGGGCCAGCACGGGCGCCAGCGGTGCAAACAAGCCGAGGCACAGCACCGGCAACGTCGTCAGCAAACCGGCCTGGGCTGCCGACAACCCGAGGGTTTTCGACACCTCGCTAAGCATCGGCGCCATGCTCGACAGCGCCGGGCGCAGGTTCAGCGCCACCAGTATCAGGCCCAGCAACAGCAGCCACGGCCGTCGCAGGATCGGGTGACTTTGCTGGACCTGTTCGTCATCCGCCTCGGCATCGATCAGCAGCTCTTCGAGCTCCGCCGTGCGCTTGGCTTGGGGGATGCGGCTGTTGTCGACCTGCTGGCTGGACATGGGGTTCTCGGTTTCAAGGTTCATTGATCAACTGCCTCGACAGGGCTTTGGCCCGTTCCGGGTCGCGTTGCTCGACGGCATCAAGCAGTTCGATATGGAGGTCAAACACCTCTTGGCGTCGGGGGGAAATGTTCAGGGTTTCGCGCAACTGCGCACCGATGACACTGGAAAAATAGCGATACAGCTCGCTGAGGGTCGGGTTGTGCGCGGCGTCCACCAAACGACGGTGGAACACCAGATCGCAGGCGATATACGTGTCGAGATCGCCGTGATAGTGGCTGCCGCTGACGCCCAACGCCTCGCGCAATGCCACCAGGTCTTCGTCGGTACGACGCAACGCAGCCAGGCCGATGGCCTCGACTTCCAGAATGTGCCGTGTTTCCCGGGCCTGTTCATGGGAGCAGCGGGACAACGCTTTCATGGTGTCGAGCGGATCGACCACCGCCCGCAGATAACTGCCGTCGCCCTGACGGATTTCGATCAACCCGGAAAACGCCAGTACGCGCATGGCTTCACGCACGGTATTGCGGCTGATGCCCAACTCGGCGGACAGCTCGGGTTCGGTGGGTAAACGCTGGCCGACCGTCCAGACGCCTTCTGTGATGCGCAGGCGCAACTGATCCAGGGCCTGATCGACCAGGGACCGCTTTATGAGTGGAGAAATTTCTGACATTGGATTCGCCCTTTCATCCAATCATAGGATGAATTTTCTGACATGTTAGTCAGCTTCGCGTAGGACGACAACCGCCTACGGTCAGAGAGAAGGAAATGGAGCGGGATTTTCGATTAGTCAAAATTACCCTTTAAGGGTAATTTCAGGGACAGGGTTTTGGTTTCTTATGGAAAAGAGCACACCCCATTACGACTTGGCGGTGATCAAGGCTGAGGTGGTCAGGCTGGGCAGAAAGGCATTCACCCGACGGGCTGTGGAATCGGGCAGCTACATGGGTTTCAACGTCCGGCAAATGATCGAGGTGATCGGTGCACTGGAACGCCGAATGCTTTTCAAATCCATGACCACCTATGTCGACCACCGGGTTTGGCAGGACGTTTATCACACTACATTTCACGGATTGGAGATTTACATAAAAGTGTCTTACCGCCCCGGCGGTGGACATCCAGTAGTCTCCTTCAAGGAGAAAGACCTATGAGAACGCAGCAATGCGTCAACTGTGGCACACACGATGGGATGGGGCACTTCGAAGGCCGCACTCTCTCAGTCAATTACAAACAGATGTCGCGACTTGTTGACGAGCTTGCGGGTTGGGAATGCAGAGTTTGCGGTGAAATCGAATTCGATCATGACACCGACAGCGCCGAGCGTTATGCAGATGCCAGCGATCAATTGCTTCAGGACTGCCTGCAACTGATCGGCTCGGAGATCAAGCGTATCCGCCGCAAACTCCATCTCACGCAAAAAAACGCAGTGAAGTTGCTGTCCGGCGGTGGGAACAATGCCTTTTCGCGGTATGAGCGTGGAGAGCTGCCTGCGCCCAAACCGTTACTCACACTGATGCAGCTGTTGGACCGTCACCCCTATTTACTGGCCGAAATTGAAGTATTGAACGAAGGCGCCGCCCTCAAACAACTATTGGCCGCCCGTCATCCGGAACAGGAAGCGACACTAACCTCCTGACCTCAAACCCCAGACAAAATAAACCCGGATCAAGTCCGGGTTCATTTCAACACCTGCGCAGGATCAATGCAGGATCTGGCTCAAGAACAGCTTGGTCCGTTCATTCTGCGGATTATCGAAGAAGTCGTTCGGCGCAGCCTGTTCGACGATTTCACCCTTGTCCATAAAGATCACGCGATTGGCCACGGTGCGGGCGAAGCCCATCTCGTGGGTCACGCAGAGCATGGTCATGCCGTCTTCGGCCAGGCCGATCATGGTGTCCAGAACCTCTTTCACCATTTCAGGGTCGAGTGCCGAGGTCGGTTCGTCGAACAGCATGATTTTCGGCTTCATGCACAAGGCACGGGCAATCGCCACACGCTGTTGCTGACCGCCGGACAGTTGCCCCGGGAATTTATGCGCCTGTTCCGGAATGCGGACGCGTTCCAGGTAATGCATGGCGATTTCTTCGGCCTTGCGCTTGGGCATCTTGCGTACCCACATCGGTGCCAGGGTGCAGTTCTGCAGGATGGTCAGGTGCGGGAACAGGTTGAAGTGCTGGAACACCATTCCGACTTCACGGCGTACCGATTCGATCTGCTTGAGGTCGTTGGTCAGCTCCACGCCATCGACCACGATGCGGCCCTGCTGGTGTTCTTCCAGTCGGTTGAGGCAACGAATGGTGGTGGACTTGCCGGAACCCGACGGGCCGCACAGGACGATTCGCTCGCCCTGTTTAACGTTCAGGTTGATGTCTTTCAACACGTGGAACTGGCCGTACCACTTGTTCACGCCCTGCATCTGAATAATGCCTTCAGGGCTCACAGGCTTTTTGATTGCTTCGCTCATTACAGAACTCCTAACGCTTGTGGCCAGTGTCGAGCTTGCGTTCCAGATGCATGGAATAGCGCGACATACCAAAACAGAAAATCCAGAACACCAGGGCCGCGAATACATAGCCTTCGGTGGCCATGCCCAACCATTTAGGGTCTGCGGCGGCTTGTTTGACGCTGTTGAGCAAGTCGAACAGGCCGATGATGATCACCAGGCTCGTGTCCTTGAACAGCGCAATGAAGGTGTTGACGATGCCGGGGATCACCAGCTTCAGGGCTTGCGGCAGAATCACCAGTCCCATGCTGCGCCAGTAACCGAGGCCCATCGCTGCAGCCGCTTCGTACTGACCTTTGGGAATCGCTTGCAGACCACCGCGCACCACTTCGGCGACGTACGCCGACTGGAACAGGATCACCCCGATCAGTGCCCGCAGCAGCTTGTCGAAGCTCATGCCTTCGGGCAGGAACAACGGCAGCATCACCGACGACATGAACAGCACCGTAATCAACGGCACGCCACGCCAGAATTCGATGAAGGTCACGCAGACCACACGAATCGCCGGCATGTTCGAACGACGCCCCAGCGCCAGGACGATCCCCAGCGGCAAAGCGCCGGCGATACCGACGGTGGCGATCACCAGGGTCAGCATCAAGCCGCCCCATTGGCTGGTCGCCACGCTGGTCAGGCCGAAGAGCCCGCCATGCAACAGGAAGTAGGCAATGATCGGGTACAGCACCAGGAAGCTCAGCCCATACACCGCTTTATGGTGAAAGCGCGAGATAAACAACGGTGCCACGCCGATGACCGCCAACCACACGGTCAGGTCCACACGCCAGCGCAGGTCTGTCGGATAGTAGCCGTACATGAACTGGCCGAAGCGCTGTTGGATGAACACCCAGCAGGCGCCCTCCTTCGTGCAGTCGGCGCGCGTGGTGCCGACCCAGTTGGCATCGAGGATCGCCCAGCTCAGGATTGGCGGAACAATCAGGTAGATGAGGTAGAACGCAAACAGGGTCAGCAGGGTATTGAGCCAGCTGGAGAACATGTTGGCGCGCATCCACGCCACGACACCGATGCTGCGGTTCGGGGGCGGCATGTCAGGTTTGAAAGTATGAGTCGTCATGCGCTTTTCCTTACCGCTCGATCAGCGCAATGCGCTTGTTGTACCAGTTCATCAGCAGGGAAATGCTGATACTGATCGCCAGGTACACGCTCATGGTGATAGCAATCACCTCGATCGCCTGCCCGGTCTGGTTCAGCACCGTACCGGCAAACAACGAAACCATTTCCGGATAACCGATACCGGCCGCCAGCGAGGAGTTCTTCGCCAGGTTCAGGTATTGGCTGGTCAGCGGTGGAATGATCACGCGCAGGGCTTGCGGGATGATCACCTTGCGCAGAGTCGGACCGTTGCGCAACCCCAGCGAGTGCGCCGCTTCCGTCTGGCCGTGGCTGACCGACTTGATGCCCGAGCGCACGATCTCGGCGATAAACGCCGCGGTGTACACCGTCAGGGCCAGGGTCAGCGCCAGCAGTTCCGGGATCAGCACCCAGCCACCAACAAAGTTGAAGCCTTGCAGCTTCGGCATTTCCCAGTGCAGCGGCGCGCCGAAGATCAATGCGCACAGTGCAGGGATCACCAGGAACAGCGCCAGGCCCACCCAGAATTTGTGGAACGGTACGCCGGTCTCTTCGAAGCGTTTGGTCGCCCAGCGGCTCATCAGCACGATGGCGACAATGGCCACGACGATGCTGACCACAAACGGCCAGAAACCATCCGCCGTCAACGCGGCCGGCATGTTCAGGCCACGGCTGCTGACAAAGAAGGTGTCGCCGAAGTTATGGCTGTTGCGTGGCCCCGGCATGGTCAGGAACACCGCGAAGTACCAGAACAGGATTTGCAGCAGCGGCGGAATGTTACGGAAAACCTCAACATACACCGTCGCCAGCTTGGCAATGATCCAGTTCTTCGACAGCCGTGACACACCAACGATGAACCCGAGGATCGTCGCCAGGATCACGCCGATGAAAGTCACCAGCAGCGTGTTGAGCAGGCCGATGACAAACACCCGGGCATAGCTGTCCGATTCGGTGTAGTCGATCAGGTGTTGAGCGATGCCGAAACCGGCACTGCGCTCCAGAAAGCTGAAGCCGGAGGTGATGCCCCGGTGTTGAAGGTTGGTCTGCGTGTTGTCGAACAGATACCAGCCCATCGAGACCACCGCCACAATGGTGATGATCTGAAACAGCCACGCACGCACTTTTGGATCGCTGAGGCTGAGCCTCTGCTTTGGTGCGCCGATTGAATTTTGCATGAAGTGCCCCGCAAAGAATGGAACAGAACATCACCCGGTGGTTGGCCCACCGGGTGATAGAACCATCAGCGCACTGGTGGTGCGTATTGAATGCCGCCGTTGGTCCACAGGGCGTTCAAGCCACGGTCGATTTCCAGCGGAGTGCTCTTGCCGAGGTTTTTCTCGAAGACTTCACCGTAGTTGCCAACCTGACCGACGATCTTGACGACCCAGTCCTTCGGCAGCTTCAGGTCTTTACCGTACTCGCCATCAGCACCCAGCAAACGGGCAACGTCCGGGTTTTTGGTCGACTTGGCTTGTTCAGCCACGTTTTTGGAAGTCACGCCCGCCTCTTCGGCGTTGAGCATGGCGTAGCCAACCCAACGAACGATGGCCAGCCACTCGTCGTCGCCGTTACGCACGACTGGTCCCAGAGGTTCTTTGGAAATGGTTTCCGGCAGAACCACGTAGTCTTTCGGCGAAGCCAGCTTGCTGCGCTGTGCGTACAGCTGGGATTTATCGGAGGTCAACACGTCGCAACGACCGGATTCCAGCGACTTGGCGCTTTCATCTGAGGTGTCGAAAGTGATCGGGGTGTACTTCAGATTGTTGGCACGGAAGTAGTCGGACACGTTCAGCTCGGTGGTGGTACCGGCTTGAATACAGATGGTTGCACCGTCCAGTTCCTTGGCACTTTTCACGCCCAGCTTGCTGTTGGCCAGGAAGCCCACGCCGTCGTAGTAGGTGATGAAGCCAGGAAACTTCAGGCCCATGCCCGCGTCACGGGAACTGGTCATGGTGGAGTTGCGCGACAGCATGTCGATTTCGCCGGATTGCAGAGCGGTGAAACGCTCCTTGGCATTCAACTGGCTGAATTTGACTTTATTTGCATCGCCGAACACTGCAGCAGCCACGGCGCGGCAGTAGTCAGCATCGATACCAACGATCTTGCCAGTCGAATCCGGTACCGAGAAGCCCGGCAGACCGTCACTTACGCCGCACTGTACGAAACCTTTCTTCTGCACTGCATCCAGGGTTGCACCCGCCTGAGCGAACCCACTGACACCGAGTACTGCGGCTGCAGTCACGATAGCCAGGGTGGATTTCAACATCTTCATTCAAACCTCCAGTTTTGCTCTTGTTGTGTCGGAGCTGAGTCCAGTCGCACCCTTATGAGGCGTTGTTGACCCGTGTTGGCTTTTTTTGGGGTCAACCGACGTAAGACCTGCGCTATGAGTCTAGTAGGAGAAAATCCACATCATGGACAACTCACTTCTCACCAATCGGCCGAACGGGCTGTAGCCCTTTCACGTTCGCGGAGCCCGTAGCGGCCACTGGCGAACATCCATCACCGGATTCTTTGCTATCCCACCGCCAGCAGTACACTGATAGTGTTACCGCAAGGCGCGAGATGGGTTGCACCGTTTCCCCATAGCAAAGCCCGTACCAGACCGCTCGCTGAAGCGATTGCGCGACAGGTCAATAGCAAAACTTGTAGCCTTGCGACATCTTCTTAACTGATCAACCAGGCGCGCACTCAGATCTCGCACCCAATGAGAGCGTCTGCACAATATTGGAGCAACCATGACCGAGCCCTTGATTCTTCAACCCGTCAAGCCCGCAGACGCCTGCGTTATCTGGCTGCACGGCCTGGGCGCCGACCGCTACGACTTCCTGCCGGTGGCCGAAGCGCTGCAGGAAACCCTGCTGACCACCCGCTTCGTTCTCCCTCAGGCACCGACCTGCGCCGTGACCATCAACGGTGGTTACGAGATGCCGAGCTGGTACGACATATTGGCCATGAGCCCCGCGCGCGCGATCAACCGCGACCAGCTGGAAGAGTCGGCACAAAGGATCATTAATTTGATCGAAGTGGAGCGAGCCATCGGAATAGACGCCTCGCGGATATTTCTAGCCGGTTTTTCCCAAGGCGGCGCGGTGGCATTACACGCCGCGTTTCTGAAATGGCAGGGGCCATTGGGTGGCGTACTTGCCCTCTCGACCTACGCACCGACCTTCAGCGATGAACTGGAGCTTTCCGCCAGCCAGCAGCGTATTCCCGTGCTGTCTTTACACGGCCAGTACGATGACGTCGTTCAAAACTCCATGGGCCGCACCGCCTACGAGTATTTAAAGCAGCATGGTGTCACCGTGACATGGCAGGAATACCCAATGGGCCACGAAGTGTTACCCGAGGAGATACGCGACATTGGTGTCTGGCTCGCCGAGCGCTTGCGTTAACTGTTTATGTGAAAAGCAGCCCATTGATCCATCCCACTACGCCGCGCCTGATTCTTGCATTACACTGGCCGGCGTATATTCCTTAACCAATTGATGAGATGACCGTGCTCAAAGCACTCAAGAAAATGTTCGGTAAAAGCGAGACTGAGCAGCTCGCGCCAGTCTCCAGCGCTCCGTCTCACCATCCCAGCCACCGCACCGACGGTAATCAGTCTGGCCGGACCGCAACCGTAGCGGTACCGAAGCACGAGCCGATCACCACACCGGCCGTCCAACCCGTTGAGGCTCAGGCCTCTGAAGAACCGGGCAGCGAAGCTGCGAAACCTGCCCGACCGCGTCGCGAACCGAAGCCAAAAGCACCGGTTATCCCCTGGAAACTCGAAGACTTCGCCGTCGAACCCCAGGAAGGCAAAACCCGTTTCCACGATTTCAAACTCGCCCCCGAACTGATGCACGCCATCCAGGACCTGGGCTTCCCGTATTGCACGCCGATCCAGGCACAAGTTCTCGGCTTCACCCTGGCCGGCAAAGATGCCATCGGTCGCGCCCAGACCGGCACCGGCAAAACCGCAGCGTTCCTGATTTCGATCATCACCCAGTTGCTGGAAACCCCGCCGCCGAAAGAGCGCTACATGGGTGAGCCGCGGGCGCTGATCATTGCACCGACCCGTGAACTGGTGGTGCAGATCGCCAAGGACGCAGCCGACCTGACCAAATACACCGGCCTCAACGTCATGACGTTCGTTGGCGGCATGGACTTCGACAAGCAGCTCAAGCACCTCGAGGCCCGTCACTGCGATATCCTCGTGGCCACACCGGGCCGCTTGCTGGACTTCAACCAGCGCGGCGACGTGCACCTGGACATGGTCGAAGTCATGGTGCTGGACGAAGCCGACCGAATGCTCGACATGGGTTTCATCCCACAAGTGCGTCAGATCATTCGCCAGACTCCGCCGAAGAACGAGCGTCAGACGCTGCTGTTCTCTGCGACCTTCACCGAAGACGTGATGAACCTGGCCAAGCAATGGACCACCGAGCCGTCGATCGTCGAGATCGAGTCGCAGAACGTGGCCAGCGAAAACGTCGAGCAGCACATCTACGCCGTCGCCGGTGCCGACAAATACAAACTGCTCTACAACCTGGTCAACGACAACGGTTGGGAGCGGGTGATGGTGTTTGCCAACCGCAAGGATGAAGTGCGGCGCATCGAAGAACGCCTGGTGCGTGACGGCGTCAACGCCGCGCAACTGTCCGGCGACGTGCCGCAGCACAAGCGCATCAAGACTCTGGAAGGTTTCCGCGAAGGCAAGATCCGCGTCCTGGTCGCCACCGATGTGGCCGGTCGCGGCATTCACATCGACGGTATCAGCCACGTGATCAACTTCACCCTGCCGGAAGTCCCGGACGACTACGTGCATCGCATCGGTCGTACCGGTCGTGCCGGCGCCGATGGTGTGTCCATCAGTTTTGCCGGTGAAGACGACTCCTACCAGCTACCGTCCATCGAGGCGCTGCTGGGTCGCAAGATCAGCTGCGAAACACCACCGACGCATCTGCTGCGGGCGGTTGAGCGCAAGCGCCCGTAACGCGGGTCGCATTAAAAGAGGCGCAGCCGGAAACGGACTGCGCTTTTTTTTCGTCCGTTTTTTTCAACAGGAGCTTGCTCGAGATAACTAAAAGTCCATAATGGACAAATTAGTTTACTTCCAGCTCCCGGAGCCGACCATGTCCAGTACGCCTTACGTGATCACCCAACCTCAGGCCCGCGAGCTGCTGGCGCAGGTCGACGTGCCGCAGATCCTGCGCAAACTGTTCCGCGATCTGGCCGCCGGGCAAGCTGTGCAACCGGCGCAGCAACTGGTGGAGTTTCCGCAGGGCGCTGGCGACTTCATCAACTACCTGGGTGTGCTGGCCGAAGACGGCGTCTACGGGGTCAAGACCTCGCCGTACATCGTGCGTGAACAAGGCCCGCTGGTGACCGCCTGGACGCTGCTGATGTCGATGCAGACCGGCCAGCCGCTGTTGCTTTGCGATGCCGGTGAACTGACCACGGCACGCACCGCCGCAACCACCGCCGTGGCGGTCGACGCCCTCGCCCCGCTGAAGGCGCAGCGCCTGGCGATCATCGGCAGCGGCAAGGTCGCCCAGGCGCACTTGCACTACGTCAAAGGCCTGCGCGACTGGCAGAGCATCAGCCTCTACTCGCCGAGCCTGAGCGACAACAATCCCGAGGTGTTGGCGCAGCTCAAAAGCCTCGATCCACGCCTGACCATCGTCGACAGTCGTGAAGCAGCGGTTCAAGACGCCGATGTCATCATGCTCTGCACCTCGTCCGCAGGCCCGGTGATTGACCCGTCAAGCTTGAGCAAACCGGCGCTGATCACCTCCATCAGCACCAACGCACCACGTGCCCACGAAGTGCCGCCGCAGAGCCTCAATGACATGCAAGTGTTCTGCGACTATCGTCTGACCACCCCGGGCTCGGCCGGCGAGATGCTGATTGCCGGTGAACAACATGGCTGGGACAAAAACGCGATCATCGGCGACTTGCCCGATCTGCTCAGCGAAAAAGTGCAGCGCCCTGACTACGACCGTCATGTGTTCTTCCGCTCCATTGGCCTGGGCCTGGAAGACATTGCACTGGCCAACGCCATCTATCGCCTACAGCACTAACACCACAAACCCCTTGTGGGAGCGGGCTTGCTCGCGAAAGCGGTCTGACATTCACCAATGATGTTGACTGGCACACCGCTTTCGCGAGCAAGTCGAATCGTCGCACCGCCACTCCCACAATGATCATCGACACATTCGGCATTTGCGCTCGACAGGAGACGTTCATGAGCCAGGCAGATTTCATCATCATCGGCGGCGGAATTGCCGGTGCTTCCACCGGTTTCTGGTTGTCGCAGCACGCCCGAGTGATTGTGCTCGAACGCGAATCCCATCCGGCTTACCACTCCACCGGACGGTCAGCCGCACTGTTCACCGCCGCCTATGGCACACCGCAGGTTCGGGCGCTGACCCAGGCCAGCCGTGATTTCTTCGACGCCCCTCCGGCCGGTTTCTGCGAACACCCGCTGCTGACCCCGCGTGGCGAGATGACCGTGGACTTCACCGGTGACCCGGCCGAACTGAACAATCAATACCTGAGCGCCAAAGCCACGGTGCCGGAGATGCAGCTGCTCAGCGCCGAAGAGGCCTGCGTGCGCCTGCCGATTCTGCGTCGGGAGAAAGTCCATGGTGCCATTTACGACCCGACCGCCAGCGACATCGACACCGACGCCTTGCACCAGGGTTACCTGCGCGGTATCCGACGCAACAAAGGTGAAGTTCATACCGACAGCGAAGTCCTGAGCCTGACCCGCGACGCTGAAGGTGTGTGGCACGTGCAAACCAACGGCCAGACCTTCAGCGCCCCGATCATCATCAACGCGGCAGGCGCCTGGGCCGACAAAATCGGCGAGCTGGCCGGTGCCAAACCACTGGGCCTGCAACCCAAGCGCCGTGCGGCGTTCATCTTCGCCGGCCCCGAGGGCGTGGACATCCACCATTGGCCAATGCTGGTCAGCCTCGACGAATCCTTCTACATGAAGCCTGACGCCGGAATGTTCCTCGGCTCGCCCGCCAACGCCGACCCGGTGGAACCGCACGACGTGCAGCCTGAAGAGTTGGACATTGCGATGGGCATTTACCAGATCGAAGAAGCCACCACCCTGACTATCCGCCGTCCGACCCGCACCTGGGCCGGCTTGCGCAGTTTCGTGAGCGATGGAGATTTGCTGTCCGGTTTCGATCCACAGGTGCCGGGGTTATTCTGGGTAGCGGCACAAGGCGGTTATGGCATCCAGACCTCGCCGGCCATGGGCCAGGCCAGCGCTGCACTGGTACGCGGTGAAGCCTTGCCCGAGCAACTGACTCGCTTCGGTCTGAACACCCAGATGCTCTCCCCTGCTCGACTGGGCTGACGTTCGGACGCAGGTGACGTGCTGACACGATTGCGGCAAACTTCCAGCGCCCTTTTTTGACGGGGCGCTGATGCTGTCTGGAGCTCCACTTTATGAACGCCAAAGAACAAGAACCCGCCGGTGATGACTCTGCATTGAAGAGCTCGCCGCTGGACAATTTCCGTGCGATCGCCGATGCCATCGCCACATTGTTCTTTCCCCACGCCGAGGTGGTGCTGCACGACCTGCGCACCCAGAAGGTCGATTACATCGCCAACAACCTGTCCAAACGGGAAATCGGTGATGACTCGTCGCTGGAGGACATGCTCAGCGAAGAGATCAGCGAACGAAACATCGGGCCGTACGAAAAACTCAATTGGGATGGCCAGAAGATTCGCAGCCTGAGCAGCGTGCTGCGCGACAGCGAAGGTCGTCCGCTGGCGGTGCTGTGCATTAATCTGAATATTTCGTTGTTCGAAAATGCCAAAGCCGCGCTGGATCTGTTCCTGTCACCGAGCAAGTTGATTCCACAGCCCGATTCACTGTTTCGCGATGACTGGCAGGAGCGGATCAACACGTTCCTGCACGCCTGGCTGCGCGAACGCCAGCTGAGCCTGAACCTGCTGACCCGTGACCATAAGCGCGAACTGGTGCTGGCACTGCACGCCGAAGGCGCCTTCAAAGGTAAAAGCGCTTCCAACTATGTGGCGAACGTGCTGAACATGGGGCGGGCAACGGTGTACAAACATTTGAAAGAACTGAAGGGCTAATTGTGGCGAGGGAGCTTGTCGGAACGCCGCATCGTCCCGCTGGGCCGGGAACCGGCCCCTCTCTCTACCTGAAAAGAAGGGGCCTGCTGCGCAGTCCAGCGGGAGCAAGCTCCCTCGCCACAGGTTTCTCGCTTTAGCGGTTACTCCAGCACTGAAGCCGGCCCGAAGAACTCGTAACGGCTTTGCTTCTCTGGCACACCCAGCGCTTTCAGGTGGCGCTTGACCGCCGCCATGAAGCCTTTAGGACCCAAGAAGTACGCGTCCAGATCGCGCTGCTGCGGCAACCACTCACCCAATTGCTCCTGGCTCAACAACCCAACCTTGTCCGCCGCCGGGCTCACGCCATCATCTTCGTCGTAGCAATAAAAGCGTTTGAGTTGCGGGTGACGCTCGGCCAAGCCATCAATCCAGTCGCGGAACGCGTGAACGCTGCCGTTGCGTGCGCAGTGGATAAAGTGCACCGGCCGCTCGGTCGCCAGCGCTGCTTCCAGCATTGCCAGGGTCGGAGTGATGCCGACGCCGCCGCTGATCAGCACCAGCGGTTTGTCGCTGTCGGTCAGAGTGAATTCGCCCGCTGGCGGGAACAGCTGGATGCTGGAGCCTACCTGCAAATGATCGTGCAGGTGGTTGGAGGCGCGGCCACCGGTTTCACGTTTGACGCTGATCCGGTACTGACCCTTGTTGGTCAAAGCCGACAGCGAGTAGTTACGACGAATCTCTTCGCCATCGAGGATCAGTTTCATGCCGATGTACTGGCCCGGCTCTGCCGCCAGAATCGGGCCTTTGTCGGCTGGTTCAAAGTAGAACGAGGTGATTTCCTCGCTTTCGTCGACCTTGGCCACCACGATGAATTCCCGCGCCCCGCGCCAGCCGCCCGGTGCTTGTTCTTTCTGGTCGTAGATGCTGGTTTCGGCGCCGATCAGGATGTCGGCCAATTGACCATAAGCAGCCCCCCAGGCAGCCATCACTTCAGGTGTGGCGATCTCTTCACCCAGCACTTCAGAGATGGCTCGCAGCAGGCAGGAGCCGACAATCGGGTAATGTTCCGGAAGGATTTGCAGGGCCACGTGCTTGTTGATGATCTTGGCCACCAGGTCGCCCAACTGATCGAGCTGGTCGATGTGCCGCGCATACATCAAGACACCGTTGGCCAAGGCACGCGGCTGATCACCGCTGGCCTGGTGGGCCTGGTTGAACAGCGGACGAACTTCCGGGTACTCGGACAGCATCATGCGGTAGAAGTGAGTGATCAATGCTTCGCCGCCGCTTTCCAGCAAGGGCACGGTGGATTTGACGATTGCACGGTCTTGAACGCTAAGCATAAGGCGACTCCTGATCTACTTGGATTGCTAACTAATTGCCTTATACCTATCAGTTTCCATGCCAGAAAATAAAACCTTATAAATCAATTAGTTAAATTCTTTATAGTCATTTCGACACACACTGACTTATAGTCATACCGACTACATGGAGTCACTATGACTGCAAAAGCCCTGCTCACCACCCTGCTGCCACTGGTCGCCGACCTGTCCCGCGAACTCCCCGAAGGCGAGCGTTATCGGCGCTTGCTCGAAGCCATGCGCGCCTTGCTCCCGTGCGACGCCGCCGCCCTGCTGCGCCTTGATGGCGAATGGTTGGTGCCGCTGGCCGTCGACGGGTTGAGCACCGACACCCTCGGTCGACGCTTCAAAATCAGCGAACACCCGCGTTTCGAAGCGCTGCTCAGCAGCCACGGCCCGACCCGTTTTGCCGCCGACAGCGACTTGCCCGACCCTTACGACGGCCTGGTCGAGGGCCTCGATGAACATTTGGAAGTCCACGACTGCATGGGTTGCCCGCTGTTTATCGACGAGCGCCCGTGGGGTTTGCTGACCCTCGACGCACTCGATCCGGAGCGCTTCGAACCGATCGAACTGGACGCCCTGGAAGCCTTCGCCAGCCTCGCCGCCGCCACCGTCAACGCCGCCGAGCGCATCGAACGCCTGGCCAATCGTGTCGAAGACGAACATCAACGGGCCGAGGTTTACCGACAAGCCAGCGGCCAGCAGAACCGCGAGATGATTGGCCAGAGCAAGGCGCACAAACGGCTGGTAGAAGAAATCAATCTGGTGGGCGGCAGCGATCTTACCGTGCTGATCACCGGCGAAACCGGGGTCGGCAAGGAACTGGTCGCCCAAGCCATCCACGCCGCATCGCCCCGGGCCGACAAGCCGATCATCAGCCTCAACTGCGCCGCGCTGCCGGACACGCTGGTGGAAAGCGAACTATTCGGCCACGTCCGCGGCGCCTTCACCGGCGCGATGAACGATCGGCGCGGCAAGTTTGAACTGGCCAATGGCGGCACGCTGTTTCTCGACGAAGTCGGTGAGCTGTCCCTGACCGTCCAGGCCAAATTGCTGCGCGTCCTGCAAAGCGGTCAGCTGCAGCGATTGGGCTCGGATAAAGAGCATCTGGTCGACGTACGACTGATTGCCGCGACCAACCGCGACCTGGCCGAGGAAGTGCGCAGCGGCCGCTACCGTGCCGACTTCTATCACCGCCTGAGCGTTTATCCGTTGCTGGTGCCGGCACTGCGTGATCGTGGGCGGGATGTGCTGTTGCTCAGTGGCTATTTTCTGGAGCAAAACCGCTCTCGCATGGGCCTCAACAGCCTGCGCCTGACCAGCGATGCGCAGGCGGCATTGCTGGCATATACATGGCCGGGCAATGTGCGGGAGCTGGAGCACTTGATTGGCCGCAGTGCCTTGAAGGCGCTGGGTAACTGCAAGGAGCGGCCGAAGATTCTGAGTTTGAGCGCGGCGGATCTGGATTTGCCCAATGGCAGCGTTGAGCTTGCAACCGAGCCAGTCCCTGTCAGCCCTGCGGCTTTGGTCTCGGGAGACTTGCGGGCGGCGACCGAGGATTATCAGCGTCGACTGATTAACGCCTGTCTGGAACGGCACCATAACAATTGGGCGAGTGCGGCGCGTGAGCTAGGCTTGGATCGGGCGAATCTTGGGAGAATGGCGAAGCGGTTGGGGATAAAGGATTAAGTGTGGCGGTTTCTGAATCCAACCCTCACCCCAGCCCTCTCCCCAGAGGGTAGAGGGGGCCGATCGGGGATGATGCGGGATTTGCTTCGACCTGAGAAACCACGGTGAATCCAATTCGGTTTCTCAGGTCGACGTAATTTCCCATTCAGCTCGGTCGGCTCCCTCTACCCTCTGGGGAGAGGGCTGGGGTGAGGGGTGGATCCGACCACCAACCCATAACTACCCTAAAGCCCACCCCGTTCAGGTCGATAACCCGGCATCGATAGCTGCTGGCGATCCTCGCGATTGCCCATCACCTTTTTCCACAGAAGGTTTTTATGTCTTCAAACAAAGCCCGCGCAGACTCACTTTCGCTTCTGCTGTTTACCTTGCGCAGCGGCAAGCTGATGGCGATCAACCTGCTGAAAGTCAGTGAAATCATTCCCTGCCCGCCGCTGACCAAGCTGCCGGAGTCGCACCCCCACGTCAAAGGCATCGCCACCCTTCGCGGTGCCTCGTTGTCGGTGATCGACCTCAGCCGTGCCATCGGTGAACGGCCGCTGGAAGACCCGAACGGTGGCTGCCTGATCGTCACCGATGTCAGCCGCTCCAAGCAGGGTTTGCACGTTCAGGCCGTGAGCAAGATCGTCCACTGCCTGACCACCGACATCCGTCCGCCGCCGTTTGGCTCTGGCGGCGTGCGCTCATACATCACTGGCGTGACCTCGGTCGACGGCACGTTGGTACAGGTGCTGGACATCGAAAAAGTGATCCATGGCATCGCCCCGGCGCAGATTGAAACGGCCCCGACCGAACTGAGCATGGAAGACGCCGAAGTACTCGGCAACGCGCGGATTCTGGTGGTCGATGACAGCCAGGTGGCGCTGCAGCAATCGGTCCACACCCTGCGCAACCTCGGCCTGCAATGCCACACCGCCCGCAGTGCCAAGGAAGCCATCGACTGCCTGCTGGACCTGCAAGGTACGGCCCAGCAGATCAACCTGATCGTCTCGGACATCGAAATGTCGGAGATGGACGGCTACGCCTTTACCCGAACCCTGCGCGAAACCCCCGACTTCTCGCACCTCTATGTGCTGCTCCACACTTCTTTGGACAGTGCGATGAACAGCGAAAAGGCCCGTCTCGCCGGCGCGAACGCAGTGCTGACCAAGTTCTCCTCGCCAGAACTGACCAAGTGCCTGATCGAAGCGGCCAAGGCTGTCGCAGAACAAGGTCATTGAGGCTTGAGCAAGGACTTCTGCTTTCTGATGCGGCGCAACCTTGCTGAAGGTGTGCCTGCGATCGCTTGGCCTCAGGGAATCGTCCTCAGCGAATACCGCCCCGATCTGGCTGAAGCCGTTCATCGTTTGATGGAATCGGGCTATCAGGAAGGTGGTGGTCGCGTGCCGGACCTGGAGGTTTGGCAACAGCGTTTTGAAACCGATCCTGAATATGATCCGAGCCTGTGCTTCATCGCTCTGGATGCCGAAGGTATCGTCGGCGTGTGTCAGTGCTGGACCAGCGCCTATATCAAGAACCTGGTGGTGCATCCACGGGCTCAGGGCCGGGGTTTGGGTCGTGCATTGTTACTGCATGCTTTCAAAGTGTTTCAGCAACGGCGCGAAGGTTTTGTGGATTTGAAGGTATTGGAAGACAACCTTAGAGCGCAGCGTTTGTATGAAAACGCCGGAATGCGTGTAATCCGCCGGGAACCGGTTCCGGCCTGACACACCGCCTTCGCGAGCAGGCTCGCTCCCACAATGGATCTTTGTCGTACACAAAATCTGTGTCCTATGCAGAGCCAATGTGGGAGCGAGCCTGCTCGCGAAGGGGCCGACACATTCAACCTGAACCCATCAGGCATACTCCAACCTTGGCCAAAACACCCCCAAGGATGCCCGACCCCATGAAAGCAGCAAGCCTGACCCTCCTCTGCCTCACCGCTCTTGCCTCCCAGGTTCACGCTTCCAGCCCGGACGCCTGGGCCGCCTACGACAAAGCCGTGCTCGCCAGTTGCACCAAGGCCAGCGGCTTGAAAAATGCCAAACCTGTGGGCAACGCCGCGCAGTTCGATGACCGGGTTGGCTACACCGCACTGCTGTTGCAAGGCCAATACCCGCAAAAACACATGAAAGGCCAGCAAGGCACCGAACTGTGTCTCTACAACAAAAAAAGCAAAACCGCTTACGTCACCGAATGGGACTCCATCCGCCCAACCGCCAAGGCGCAGTGACTGGCGCATAACTTGCTTCGATAGCGGCCTTTGCGGCGGCATTCTGTCGTCGCTTCATGTCCTTTAATGCGACTGGCCGTTCAATGAATACGACGTTTTCCTGCGTAGGCTGTGGCAAATGCTGCAACGACCACCACGTACCCCTAACCCTGCCCGAAGCCCGGATGTGGGCGGCCGATGGGGGTCAGGTGATCGTGCTGGTGGAAGGTTTCCTGGGCAATGGCCTGGGCCTGCCAGTGCAGCAACGCGAACACGCCGAACGCCGTTCGGTGAAGGTTCGAAGCGGCGTATCCGAGGCGCACATAGCCATCACCTTTGCCGCCTACAACGTTGGTCCTTGCCGGAATCTTGACGAAGATAACCTCTGCCGCATTTATGAACGCCGGCCGCTGGTGTGCCGCATCTACCCGATGGAAATCAATCCGCATATTCCCCTGAACCCTGCGGTGAAAGAATGTCCGCCCGAGTCGTGGGAAAAGGGACCGGATCTGATTGTGGGGGGTGAATTGGTCGATCAGGAACTGGCCGGATTGATCCAGCGCTCCCGTCAGGCGGATCGCGATGACATTCAGACCAAGGAGGCGATTTGCGCGCTGTTGGGGATTCGGACTACAGCACTGAAGGGCGATGGGTTTACTGCTTATCTGCCGGACATGGCGGCGTTCGCCGTAGTCATCGACCAAGTTATGACACAGCCAATGGCTGAGTCAGGCGCTGACTGGTTGTTTCATGTGTCGGGTGAGGACATTGCCCGGCAAGTGCAGGCTGCGGGTGCGCAAGTGGCGACGGATACGCCCGTAAACTATGCGTTTATTTCGTTGCGGGCGGCTTGATCCAGAAGGTGTATTGCCTTTGATGGCCCCTTCGCGAGCAAGCTCAGCTCCTACAGTGGATTGGCGTCGTACACAAAATCTGTATCTCACAGAGATCAACTGTAGGAGCCGAGCTTGCTCGCGATGACGGTAGATCAGCCACCGCAGCGTTTAAGACTCAGCGCTTACCCATCGAACGACGAGTCCCTGGAGGCGCTGCGCCCGGGGTCTTGGTGTGACCATTCTTCGCGCCGTTCTTGTACCAGGGCTGGCTGGCGTTCTTTGCTGCAGCCAGGTCGCCCGGTTTGAACGGGAACTTGAACGCCGGGATCTCGGCTTTGGTTTCGCTGTCTGCGCTGGAGTCGACGCTGTCTGGCAGGTCAGCCTGGTCGTCGCTCAAAGCGTCGGCAACCGGCGGTTGTGTCGGGGAAGTCATGAAAGCTCCGGGTGATGCATAGAGTCGGGCCCGGTCAGCGAGCCGCGAAAGGCGGCAGTATACCTGTCTCGGGAGTCGCAAGCTTCAAGCAGCAAGCGAGTCCGTCGGTTTTTGTATTGACTGACCTGACGCCTTCGTCGGAACCCCGCCCGGACCAAGCTCGGCGCCTAAAATTGAACAGTATCCATCTGCGAGACATTGGTAGGCTGTCAGACCGCCTTCGCGAGCAGGCTCGCTCACACAGGGATTCAATGTTTGGCAGGAAGAGATTGGTCGGCTGTCAGGCCGCCATCGCGAGCAGGCTCACTCCCACAGGGGGGACAGTGTTCGCCTTTCGCTCCTCACCACTCAACAGGCCGAGCGTTAGCTCGCCTGCAGCTCTTGATCTTGATCCACCCGCCCCTTCGGCAGGCTGAGTGGAGGTGTTCATCTGGGGGGTAGGCGCGCAGCGCCGTTCGACGCAGTCGAACACATCGAGAGGAGGTTGAAGCGAAGCCAACCGGAGGCGATGCCCCCAGATGAATACCGGAACGAAGGAACGCCGAGCCTAAGCGAGGGGCCGGACGCTCGGGGCGAGACCTTTTGGTTCCTTTTGGGGCGTTCCCTCCGTGTCAGGCTACCTGTCGCCCTTGTTGATTGACTCATTCATTCAAGAGGGCGAAGGTGTTTTGCAATGTCCAAGCGCTATGACGAAGACTTCAAAGATTGGGTCGTTCTGCAAATGATGCCGCCCCTCAATCGCTCAGTGGCGGAACTCGCCGTTGCGCTTAATCTCACGCCTCAGTCACTGCGAAACTGGAGACAAATGGCTAGAGATAAAGGTTTGATCGTGCCGGGAAACGGCAAGACCAGTGATCAATGGTCCAGCGCCGATAAATTCAACGCTGTGATGGAAACCGCACCGTTGAGTGAGGTGGAACCTCTCAATACTGCCGGATCAAGGGCATCTATCCGGAGCAAATCCGTCAATGGCGCGAGACCTGCCAAAACGCCAATATTCTTGCTGATCTGAAACCCAGCGTAGAGAAAACTGCCGAGCAACGGCGGATTAAAGAGTTGGAACGTCAGTTGATCCGGTCAGATGCTGGACGTGCTGAGGCGGAGGCTTTGCTGGAACTCAGAAAAAAAGCCAATGCGATCTGGGGCAAGGACAAGGAAGACTGATCGACGCCTCTGATCGTACGCAAGCCATGAAGTTGATTGCAGACGCGGTGCTGAATGGCGCTCGTCGATATCGAGCGTGCAATGAGTTGGGGTTGAGCCTGCGCACAGTCCAACGCTGGCGACACGCTGGCTGTGATCGACGACGACTGGCTCAACGGGCAGCTCCGGCCAATAAGCTCAGTGAGACAGAACGCCAAGCGGTGCTTGATGCTGCCAATCAGGCTGGCTACGCCAGCCTCACCCCGCACCAAATCGTTCCTAAGCTGGCCGATGCAGGCATCTACCTGGCCTCGGAGTCGACGTTTTATCGTGTGTTAAAAGCAGCCAATCAAAACGTGCGTCGCGGCAGAACCAAAGCCCCGAAACGCAGGGTGCTGACGACGCATCGCGCTGACAGCCCCAATCAGGTGTGGTGCTGGGATATCACCTGGTTGCCTAGTACCGTCAGAGGTCGGTTTTTCTACTGGTACATGGTCAAGGATGTTTACAGCCGCAAGCTGGTCGCCAATGAAGTACATGAGGTGGAGTGCGCCGAACACGCGTGCGAACTGCTCAGAAAGGGGTGCTTACGTGAACACACAGCGGGTCGTCCGCTGGTGCTGCACTCGGATAACGGGCACGTGATGAGAGGTTCTTTGTTGCGTGAAAGTATGGTTGCGCTGGGCGTCGAGCCATCCTTTAGCCGGCCAAGGGTGAGCAACGATAACGCCTATGCCGAGGCACTTTTCCGCACCGCCAAGTACTGCCCACTCTGGCCGGATCAACCTTTTGATACGGTCACTAATGCAAGGCTTTGGGTGCAGAAATTCATAGAGTGGTACAACGAAGATCACCGCCACAGCGCCTTGAAATATGTGACGCCGAACGAACGTCACGAAGGCAAAGCGACGGTTTTATTACAAGCTAGAGCAGCACTTTATGAAGATGCCAGGGAAGCTAATCCGAATCGCTGGAGTACTCGGACACGGAACTGGAAGCTGGCAGATGCGGTGTATTTAAACCCAGAGCGCCCTGAAGTTAAGGGCGCAATGGGCTAGCCGCAGCTGTACTAAGGCGACAGGTACCTTGACACGTACCGCGTTTGCCAAAAGGGACTCGCCGTAAGGGCGAAACCCTAAGCGGCCGTTACCGCAGAAATGGATATGTACGCCACCAACAGCAACATGGCCGGCTACCTGGCCGCCAAGGGAGGATCGGCATCGCCCCGCAGAGGTCCAAACTGACAGCGCCGTCAGTTAGCAGTCACCTTCCTGACGGGCGAACAGGTTTATAAAGGAAGGTATAAACCTGAAAGAATTCCGACCTCCCAGCCCCGGCGCCCCACTCGCATGCGAATTCAGAAAAAACCCGCCTTGCTCGCAGCCCTTCTGATCGTTCTGGCAGCGCTGGGCCTGTGGTACGCCATCAAGCCCGCTACCACCAAACTGACCGCGCCCACGGCGATCCCCGTTCGGGTAGTGAGCGTCACCGAAAAAGACGTCCCCCGCTACGTCAGCGGCATCGGCTCGGTGCTGTCCCTGCATAGCGTTGTGGTGCGCCCGCAAATTGACGGCATCCTCACCAAATTATTGGTCAAGGAAGGCCAACTGGTGAACAAAGGCGACCTGCTCGCCACCATCGACGACCGCGCGATCCGCGCCAGCCTCGACCAGGCCCGGGCGCAACTCGGCGAAAGCCAGGCGCAGCTGCAAGTCGCACTGGTCAACCTCAAACGCTACAAACTACTGAGCGTGGACGACGGCGTATCCAAACAGACCTATGACCAGCAACAGGCGTTAGTCAACCAACTCAAAGCCACCGCCCAAGGTAACCAGGCCTCGATCGACGCCGCGCAAGTGCAGCTTTCCTACACACAGATTCGCTCCCCGGTGACCGGTCGCGTCGGTATTCGCACAGTGGATGAAGGCAACTTCCTGCGCATGACCGACGCTCAAGGCCTGTTCACGGTGACCCAGATCGACCCGATCGCCGTGGAGTTCTCCCTGCCACAGCAAATGCTGCCGACCCTGCAGGGACTGATCAACGATCCACAGCACACGCCGGTCAAGGCTTATATCGGCGCCGATACCGACGGGGAAACCGGCAACCTGCTCGGCGAAGGTCATTTGACCCTGATCGACAACCAGATCAACGCCAACACCGGGACCATCCGCGCCAAGGCCGAATTCGCCAACCCCGCACAGAAACTCTGGCCGGGCCTGCTGGTAACGGTAAAGATTCAGACAGCTCTGGATAAAAATGCGCTGGTGGTGCCGCCCACCGTCGTACAACGTGGCCTTGATCAACATTTCGTCTACCGGGTCAATGGCGACAAGGTCGAAGCCGTTCAGGTGCAGATGGTTTATCAAGGCAGCGGCCAGGACCTCATCAAAGGCGTGAAACCGGGCGATGTGCTGGTCAGCGACGGCCAGTCGCGGCTCAAGCCCGGTTCGACCGTGCAGGTAGTGACCGACCCACCGCAAGTGGTGCAATCGGAGCCGAAACCATGAAGGGCCATGGCTCGGTTTCCGCGTGGTGCATCGATCATCCGGTGGCGACGGTCCTGCTGACCTTTGCCTTGGTGCTGCTCGGTGTCATCGCCTTTCCGCGCCTGCCTATCGCGCCATTGCCGGAAGCAGAATTTCCGACCATTCAGGTGGCCGCGCAATTGCCCGGCGCCAACCCCGAAACCATGGCCTCGTCGGTGGCCACGCCGCTTGAAGTGCAATTCAGCGCCATCCCCGGCGTGACCCAGATGACCTCGAGCAGCGCCCTGGGCTCGACCATACTGACCCTGCAATTCACCCTCGACAAAAGCATCGACACCGCAGCCCAGGAAGTCCAGGCCGCGATCAACACCGCCGCCGGCAAACTGCCCAAAGACATGCCGAATCTGCCGAACTGGAGGAAGGTCAATCCGGCCGACAGCCCGGTGCTGATCCTCAGCATCAACTCGCCGCAAATGCCCGGCACCGAAGTCAGTGACCTGGTGGAAACCCTGCTCGCCCGTCAGATCAGCCAGATCGACGGCGTAGGCAATATCAACATCACCGGTCAGCAACGTCCGGCGATTCGCGTGCAGGCGTCGGCGGACAAACTCGCCGCCATTGGCCTGACCCTGGCAGACATTCGCCTCGCGATCCAGCAGACCAGCCTCAACCTGGCCAAGGGTGCGTTGTACGGCGAGTCGAGCATTTCGACCTTGTCCACCAACGACCAATTGTTTCACCCCCAGGAATACGGTCAGCTGATTGTTTCCTACAAGGACGGCGCACCGGTTCATCTCAAGGATGTAGCCAAAGTCGTCAACGGTTCGGAAGACGCCTACATCCAGGCCTGGGCTGACGGTCAGCCGGGGGTGAACCTGGTGATTTTCCGGCAACCGGGAGCCAACATCGTCGAGACCGTGGACCGTATTCAAGCGGCCCTGCCGACGCTGGAGGCCATGCTGCCGGCATCGGTGCAGGTCAACGTGTTGATCGACCGCACCCAGACCATCCGTGCTTCGTTGCATGAAGTGGAGGTCACCCTGCTGATCGCAATCCTGCTGGTGGTGGCGGTGATGGCGCTGTTCCTGCGGCAGTTATCGGCGACCCTGATCGTGGCGTCGGTGCTCGGTGTGTCGCTGATCGCCAGTTTCGCCCTGATGTACATCATGGGCTTCAGCCTGAATAACCTGACACTGGTGGCGATCGTGGTGTCCGTCGGGTTTGTGGTGGACGATGCGATTGTGGTGGTGGAAAACATTCACCGTCACTTGGAAGCCGGCGACGGCATGCGCGAGGCGGCGATCAAAGGTGCCGGCGAGATTGGTTTCACCGTGGTCTCCATCAGCTTTTCGCTGGTGGCGGCGTTCATTCCGCTGCTGTTCATGGGCGGCGTGGTCGGGCGGCTGTTCAAGGAATTCGCCCTGACTGCCACTTCGACGATCATGATTTCGGTGGTGGTCTCACTGACCTTGGCACCCACGCTCGCGGCGCTGTTCATGCGCGCGCCGGTGCATAACGCCCACAGCAAACCCACGTTTGGCGAACGCTTACTGGCAGGCTATGAAAAACTTCTACGCCGCGCCCTCGCCCACCAGAAGCTGATGATCGGCGTGTTCGGCCTGTCTCTGGGCCTGGCGATTGCCGGTTACATTTTTATCCCCAAGGGCTTCTTCCCGGTGCAGGACACCGGTTTCGTCCTCGGCACCACCGAAGCGGCCGCCGATATTTCCTACGGCGACATGGTGAAAAAACACCTGGCGATGGCCGAAATCGTCGCGGCGGATCCGGCAGTCGCGGCGTTTTCCCACTCGGTCGGCGTCTCTGGCAGTAACCAGACCATCGCCAACGGTCGCTTCTGGATCTCTCTGAAAAAACGCGGCGACCGCGACGTCTCCGCCAGTCAGTTCATTGACCGGATTCGCCCGCAACTGATGAAAGTCCCGGGCATCGTGCTGTACCTGCGCGCCGGGCAAGACATCAACCTCAGCTCCGGTCCGAGTCGCGCGCAGTACCAATACGTGCTCAAGAGTAACGACGGGGCACTCCTGAGCACCTGGACCCAGCGCCTGACGGAAAAACTGCGCGCCAACCCGGCGTTCCGCGACATTTCCAACGACCTGCAACTGGGTGGCAGCATCACCCACATCAGCATTGACCGCAGCGCCGCAGCGCGTTTCGGCCTGACCGCCAGCGATGTCGACGAAGCGTTGTACGACGCCTTCGGCCAGCGGCAGATCAATGAGTTCCAGACCCAGACCAACCAGTACAACGTGATTCTGGAACTGGACACCAAGCAGCGCGGCAAGGCTGAAAGCCTCAACTATTTCTACCTGCGCTCGCCGCTCAGCGGGGAAATGGTGCCGCTGTCGGCCCTGGCCAAATTCGACGCGCCAACGGTCGGCCCCCTGTCCATCGCCCATGACGGCATGTTCCCGGCTGCCAACCTGTCGTTCAATCTGGCGCCCGGTGTGGCGCTGGGCGATGCGGTGATCATGCTCAATCAGGCCAAGACCGACATCGGCATGCCGGTGGCCATCAGCGGTAATTTCCAGGGCGCGGCCCAGGCGTTCCAGAGTTCGCTGGCCAGCCAGCCATGGCTGATCCTGGCGGCGCTGGTGGCGGTGTACATCATTCTCGGCGTGCTTTACGAGAGCTTCGTCCATCCGCTGACCATCATCTCGACGCTGCCGTCGGCGGGGCTCGGCGCGGTGATCATGTTGTGGATTTGCGGGCAGGACTTTTCGATCATGGCGCTGATCGGGCTAGTGTTGCTGATCGGGATCGTGAAGAAGAACGGCATCCTGATGATCGACTTCGCCCTCGAAGCGCAACGCAAGGGTGGGCTGTCGCCGGAAGAAGCGATCTACCAGGCCTGTATCACACGGTTCCGTCCGATCATCATGACCACCCTCGCCGCCCTGCTCGGCGCGCTGCCATTGATGCTCGGTTATGGCACCGGCGCCGAACTGCGCCAGCCCTTGGGGATCGCGGTCGTCGGCGGCTTGCTGGTGAGCCAGGCGCTGACGTTGTTCACCACGCCGGTCATATACTTGTGGCTTGAGCGGCTATTCCATCGGCACTCTCTCCCACCAGCATCAGCACCTCAACCGGCGCTGACAACCACAGACTGAGGCGGGGTCATGCGCGTTCTGATTATCGAAGACGAAGAAAAAACCGCGGATTATCTGCACCGCGGCCTGACGGAACAGGGTTACACCGTGGACCTGGCGCGCGACGGCGTTGACGGCCTGCACCTGGCGCTGGAAAGCGACTATGCGGTGATCGTCCTCGACGTCATGCTCCCGGGCCTCGACGGCTTCGGCGTACTGCGCGCGTTGCGTGCGCGCAAGCAAACCCCGGTGATCATGCTCACCGCCCGCGAGCGTGTTGAAGACCGGATCAAAGGCCTGCGCGACGGTGCCGACGATTACCTTGGCAAACCGTTTTCCTTTCTGGAACTGGTGGCGCGCCTTCAGGCGCTGACCCGCCGCAGCGGTGGTCATGAACCAGTGCAGGTGAGCATCGCCGACCTGTGGATAGATTTGATCAGCCGCAAAGCCACCCGTGCCGGCACGCGTCTGGACCTGACCGCCAAGGAGTTCTCGCTATTGAGCGTGCTGGCCCGCCGTCAGGGTGAAATCCTGTCAAAAACCGCCATCGCCGAAATGGTCTGGGACATCAATTTCGACAGCGACGCCAACGTTGTCGAAGTCGCGATCAAACGCCTGCGCGCCAAACTCGACGGGCCGTTCGAAGAGAAACTGCTGCACACAATTCGTGGCATGGGTTATGTGCTGGAGAGCCGTGGTGTCCAGTAACTCAATCGCGCTACGCCTGAGCGGGATGTTCACGCTGGTGGCGCTTTTGGTGTTTCTGTTGATCGGCTGGGCGCTGTATCAACAGGTCGATAAAGGCCTGGGTTTGTTGCCCGAGGCTGAACTGGACGCGCGCTACAGCGTGCTTGAATCCACGGTCGGGCGTTATGGCACGCCCGAGCATTGGGTGAAGATCAACAACAAGCTCAAGCTGCTCGGCGAAGAAGACAAGCGCATCAGCTTCTGGATCATCAGCGGTGATCCGCACTACGAATACGGCAACCTGACGCCGCAGATCCGCGCCTTTGCCGAAGGCCCGCTGGGCATGCGCGACTTGAATCTTGCGGATCAGCCTTATCCGCTGAAAGTGCTGGTCAGTCAGTTCCCGGCCAAGGATCAACGCCCGCCGTTGCGCTTCATGATCGGCATCGACACCGAGACTTTTTTGCAGACTCAGCACCATTTGCTGGTTGCCCTGATCAGCCTGGCGATCATCGGCGTGTTGCTGGCGTCGGCCCTCGGTTATTGGGTGGCGCGGATCGGCCTCAAGCCGCTGATCAAGTTGTCCCAGGAAGCCCAGCGGCTGGCACCGCCGTTGTTGTCCGGTCGCCTGCAATTGTCGCCGCTACCGCCGGAACTGAATCAGTTCGTCAATTCGTTCAACTCGACACTGGAGCGGGTCGAACAGGCTTACTCGCGCCTTGAGTCGTTCAACGCGGACGTGGCCCACGAACTGCGCTCGCCCCTGACCAACCTGATTGGCCAGACCCAGGTTGCGCTGACTCGCGGGCGATCCGCCGAACACTATTTTGAAGTGCTGCAATCGAACCTTGAAGAGCTTGAGCGACTGCGCTCGATCATCAACGACATGCTGTTCCTCGCCAGCGCAGACCAAGGCAGCAAAGCCACCAAACTGACCTCCACCTCGCTGGCCGATGAAGTGGCCACGACCCTGGAGTATCTGGATTTCATCCTTGAAGACGCGCAGGTTCAGGTGCAGGTCAGTGGCGATGCCCAAGTGCGGATCGAGATCGCTCATCTGCGCCGGGCGTTGATCAACCTGCTGAGCAACGCGGTGCAGCACACCGAGCCTGGGCAAGTGATTGAGGTGCGGATCGAGGTTGAGGAGCATCAGGTCAGCATCGGGGTTGCGAACCCAGGGTCGCCGATTGCCAGCGAGCATTTGTCGCGGCTGTTTGAGCGTTTTTATCGGGTCGATGCATCGCGCAGCAACAGTGGCAACAACCATGGCTTGGGGTTGGCGATCGTCAAGGCGATTGCACTGATGCACGGCGGGGACGTGTTTGTGCGCAGTGATCACGGCATGAATACCTTCGGCATCCACCTCCCCGTCTGATCCAACCCGGCCCTCTGTGGCAAGCGGACTTCTTTGGTGAAGGGACTTTTGTGGTGAAGGGGCTCTGGGCTGAGGGGCCTTCTGTGGTGAAGGGGCTTTTGTGGCGAGGGGACTTGTCCCCGTTGGGCTGCGGAGCGGCCCCAAAAATCTATAGCGTTACCGAAATCTTGCCAGCGCTACGCACTGGAACGGGGACAAGTCCCCTCGCCACAAAAGCCCCTTTGCCACAAAAGCCCTTTCACCACAAAAGCCCCTTTGCAACAAAAGCCCCTTCAGCACAGAAGTCCCCTCAGCCCAGAGCCCATCACCTCAGAAGCCACCTCACCAGAGGACATGTTCAATTCGGCCACCTACTGTTGCTTTAAGCGCAACAGTCCTTTCATGAATCCGCTCTTTTTCCCCGCGCGAATCCCCCTTATCTTGGCCCCACCAAACAGCACTTGCCAAGCAAGAAGGTTTTAAAGATGTCCAACACTATGGGTATTGCCAGCGCTTTCGTTTTGTCCTCTTTGTTTCTGTCTCCGTTCGCCATCGCTGAAGAGTCGCAGACGTTCGTCGCGCAAAACTCCGCCCGCGCTGCTGCATTCGAACAGTATCAGAGCGAAATGACAGCCAAGGCCCAGGAAGCTGCGCAAACCCCTCAAGCGTCGAGTACTCAGGCCCAGCCAGTGGTTGAGAAAGACAGCTGATTGCCCAGTATCACTCTGTTTCCCTCGACACTTTTCATCGGCTCTTCCCTTTGAAAAGTTGTCTTCAAAGCCGCTGCTATCAGCGGCTTTTTTTCGTTGTGGTTTTAAACAGCTTTAGTTCGTCTTCCCTAACAAGAAACATCCTGAGTCTCAAAACAATGAGGCTCTTAGTTGACCCAAGGAGCTTTACCGCTAGTGCGTTTCCCTCTCAGATACAGCCCGTTATTCATTGCAATTGCTGCAACGGTGACGCCTGCCGCTCACGCCGCAGACGACACAAACGCCGAAGGTTTCGTTGCAGGATCGAGCCTCAACCTCAACGCCCGTAACTACTACATGAACCGCAACCGCCTGCAGCAGACCGACGACAACATTGAATGGGGCCAGGGTTTCCTCGGCACCTTCGAATCGGGCTACACCCAAGGCAGCGTCGGTTTCGGCGTTGACGCCCACGCCATGCTCGGGCTCAAGCTCGACGGCGGTGGCGGCACTGATAATTCGAGCATCCTGCCGGTCAGCGATGGCAACGGCAAAGCGCCGGGCTCGTTCTCGACGGCGGGTGGCACGCTGAAAATGCGTGCCTTCGACACCGAACTGAAGGCCGGTGACTTGTTTCTCGCCAACCCGGTGATCGCCGGCGGCGAAACCCGCATGCTGCCCCAGACCTTTCGCGGCGTCAGCCTGACCAACCACAGTTTTGACGGCTGGATGATCGAAGGTGGCCAGGCGAGTTTCACCAAGCCTTACAACCAGAGTGGACACACCCGAATCGGCACGTCCTACGGCAGCCTGGCCGACGGTGACGAAAGTAAGCACCTGAATTGGGCCGGCGTGACCTGGAGCGGCCTGCCGGGGTTAACCAGCAGCCTCTATGCTTCCGAACTCAAGGACATCTGGAACCAGTATTACTACGACCTGGATTACACCTACGCCTTGAACGATCTGGTCAGCCTCAACCCGGGTCTGCATGCCTATCACACGCAAGACACCGGCAATGCGCTGCTGGGCCACATCGACAACAACACCTACAGCCTGCATTTCACCGTGGGGGTGGGCAATCACAGCGTTACCGCGGTCTATCAGCGGGTCAACGGCAACACACCATTCGACTACATCAGCCAGGGCGACAGCGTCTACCTCGACAATTCCCAGCAGTATTCGGACTTCAACGGCCCGAACGAACGCTCATGGAAACTCAAGTACGCCTACGACTTTGTCGGGCTCGGCCTCGCCGGCCTGACCTCGGCGGTCTCTTACTCCCAAGGGGAACTGGACCTGACCAAGGTCGATCCGGCCAGCCCCGGTTATGCCTCGTGGTACAGCGCTGATGGCAAAAACGCCAGGCACTGGGAACGCGACATAGATCTCAACTATGTGGTTCAGGGCGGCAAGGCCAAAAACCTGGCGTTGCGTCTGCAATGGGCGACCAACCGAGGAGGCAACGGCTACGGCGCGCTGGATCAGGACACCGATGAATACCGGGTGATCGTCGACTACCCGCTCAATGTCTTCTAAGCTTCTATAAGTAAAAGGCCAGCATGTTTTGCTGGCCTTTTTTTTATCCGGGATTTATACAGGCGCTCCGAACGCAAATGGTATCTGGGATTCTGCCTGAGTCTTGCAAAACACTTTCATAACGCCTCATTAGCAGAAGTCAGAACCATGAGTGTGAGCACTGCAATTTCTCACCATCCGATCCGGTCGACGCGATCGGAGCAGCTTCTGCTTCTCGGCAGTTTGCTGCTGGTGATTGCGATATCAAGCATCGTGACGTTCCTGCTCATTCGCGAACGCGCCAATGCTGAACACTCCGCCACTCGCGCAGCCACCAACATCGTGCAACTGATCGACGCCGACGTGCTGCGCAATGTCGAACTCTATGACCTGTCCTTGCTCGGCTTGATCGCCGCCTCCCAGCGTGAAGACCTCAAGAACGTTTCCCCTGCCATCCGCCATCTGGCCTTGTTTGACCGCGCCACTGCCGCGCCGTACAAGGGCGACATTTTGTTGCTGGACAACAAGGGCGACGTGATCGCCGATTCGGCCTCGGTAGAGCCCAGAAAGGGCAATTTTGCTGACCGCGAATACTTTCAGTCGCACGTGAACAATCGCGACCCGAGCATGTTCATCAGCCGTCCCTTCCGTTCCAGACTGCCTGAACATGAATGGCGAATCAGCTTCAGTCGCCGGGTCAGCGGCTCACAGGGTGAATTTCTTGGCGTGGCCGAAGCCGCCATGCGCTTGAGTTATTTCGATCAACTGTTCAACAGCTTGAGCATCGGTCGTGACAGCTCGGTCAACCTGATCAGCTCGGACGGGATTCTTCTGGCCCAGGAACCCCGCTTGGCCGAAGAGCTGATTGGCAAGGACTTCAGCAACCGTCCCAACTTTCAGCGCATCGTCAAGGAAGGCAACGGCAGCTTCACCAGTGTTTCAAGCCACTATAAGGACAAACGCCTGTACACGTTCTCCAAGGTGGGTAACTTGCCGTTGATCGTCATCGTTGCACTGTCCAGTGATGAAGTGTTTGCGTCGTGGAAGCGCACGGCGGTGGTGGTCAGCGTTGCGACTATTGCGCTGTGCATCGGCTTGCTCTGGCTGACTTGGCTGCTCAGCCGGGAACTGCGCCTGCGCCACAACGCCGAACAGGAACTGGCGCAACTGGCGGCCACCGATGCCTTGACCGGCCTGGCCAACCGCCGAACGCTGGATCAGGTCCTGCGTCATGAGTGGTTCCGCGCTCAACGTTCCGGCCAGCCATTATCGCTGCTGATGATTGATGCCGACCATTTCAAAGCGTTCAACGATCGTCATGGGCATCAGGCTGGCGACGATGCGTTGCGCTCGGTGGCCAAGGTGATCTCCGACAATGTGAGGCGACCAGCCGATCTGGTCGCCCGTTATGGCGGTGAGGAGTTTTCGGTGATTCTCGCGGAAACCGACAGTCAGGGGGCGCAACAGATTGCCGAACACATCCGCGCGACAGTAGAACAATTGCCGCTGGTGGCAGGTGCCGAGTCACCAATTACTGTCAGTATCGGTATCAGCACCTGGACCACTTCCGCCGAGATCAGCCTGGAACAGCTATTGTTTGCAGCGGACAAGGCGCTGTATCAGGCCAAGGAAAGTGGGCGTAATCGGGTGGTCGCTGCCTGATCGAGGAGATCGTTCCCACGCTCTGCGTGGGAATGCCTCAAGGGACGCTCCGCGTTCCAACTCTGGAAAGGGACGCGGAGCGTCCCGGGCTGCATTCCCACGCAGAGCGTGGGAACCATTCCCGCAGGCATAAAAAAAGGCCACCCGAAGGTAGCCTTTAAAAAACTAGAGAGGTTTTTTACTTACACGGCCGCAACTGGACGCATGTAAGAGATCGGTGCAGAGCTGGCGTCTTCGAAAGTCACGACTTCCCAAGCATCTGTCTGCTCAATCAACTTGCGCAGCAGCTGGTTGTTCAATGCATGTCCGGACTTGAAGCCCTTGAACTCACCAATCAGGCTATTGCCCAGTAGGTAGAGGTCACCAATTGCATCGAGGATCTTGTGCTTCACGAATTCGTCTTCATAGCGAAGGCCGTCTTCGTTCAGTACACCATCCGCGTCGACCACAATAGCGTTTTCAACGCTGCCGCCGAGTGCGAGGTTGTGCTTGCGCAGGTACTCGATGTCACTCATGAAACCAAAGGTACGGGCGCGGCTGACTTCTTTTACGAACGAAGTGCTGGAAAAATCCACGCTTGCACTTTGTGTGCGGTTACGGAAAACCGGGTGATCGAAATCGATCTCGAAACTCACCTTGAAGCCTTCGAAAGGGACGAAAGTGGCGCGCTTGTCGCCGTCTTCCACTGTCACTTCCCGCAGGATCCGGATGAACTTCTTCGGTGCGTCCTGTTCTTCCAGGCCGGCCGATTGAATCAGGAATACGAAAGGTCCAGCGCTACCATCCATGATCGGAACTTCAGACGCGGAGAGCTCGACGTAGGCGTTATCGATGCCCAGGCCAGCCATGGCCGAGAGCAAGTGCTCCACCGTATCCACTTTGGTGTCACCACTGACCAATGTGGTCGACATCGTGGTTTCACCAACGTTTTCCGCGCGGGCAGGAATCTGCACCACAGGGTCGAGATCGGCACGAACAAACACAATGCCGGTGTCGATAGGTGCGGGCTTGAGGGTCAGGTATACCTTTTCCCCGGAGTGCAGGCCTACACCTGTAGCACGGATAATATTTTTCAGTGTGCGTTGTTTAATCATGGCTTGGGCCGCTTCAGCGCAAATTGCGAACTGGTATCAACAAAGGCTGGCGATGATAGCAGACCAGACCTTTGCTGAACACCAATCACCTTCATAGCCCTGATACATTCCATTAATCGGCCTGACGACGCAGGAAAGCCGGGATGTCCAGGTAGTCCAGATCATCTTGCGGGTTCATCTTCGCGGCAGTCGCAGCACCGGCCTGAGCCTGGTTGCGCATGACGGTCGGACGGTCCAGGTCACGATAGTTTACCGCTGGCGCTTCATGACGCGAAGGCGCTTGTTGCTGCGGTTGCGAAGCCACGGAGGTGTGCATGGTGTTGTCGATAACCTTCACAGGCTTCTCGATTTTCGCGCCCAAACCAGTGGCTACTACTGTTACGTGCAGCTCGTCGCGCATGTCCGGATCGATAACGGTACCGACCTTGACCATCGCGTGCTCGGAAGCGAAAGCTTCGATGATGCTACCCACGTCGGAGTACTCACCCAGGGACAGGTCAGGACCGGCGGTGATGTTCACCAGGATGCCGCGTGCACCTTGCAGGTTCACGTCTTCCAGCAACGGGTTGCGAATGGCCGCTTCGGTGGCCTCGCGTGCACGGTTCGGACCGCTGGCGCAGCCAGTGCCCATCATCGCCATGCCCATTTCGCTCATTACGGTACGCACGTCGGCAAAGTCGACGTTGATCATGCCCGGACGCTTGATGATATCGGAGATACCGCGAACGGCACCGGCCAGTACATCGTCGGCCTTGGCGAACGCGGACAGCAGGCTTGCGTCCTTGCCAAGGATGGTCAGCAGCTTCTCGTTGGGAATGGTGATCAACGAGTCGACGCTTTCAGACAGCAGACGGATGCCTTCATCGGCGATCTGCATACGCTTGCGACCTTCAAACGGGAACGGACGAGTCACCACCGCAACGGTGAGAATCCCCATTTCCTTGGCCACTTCAGCAATGATCGGCGCAGCACCGGTACCGGTACCACCGCCCATGCCAGTGGTGATGAACACCATGTTGGTGCCCTGCAGGACTTCGGCAATGCGCTCACGATCTTCGAGAGCGGCCTGACGACCTACTTCAGGGTTGGCGCCAGCGCCGAGACCTTTGGTCACGCCGGTGCCCAGTTGCAGGATGGTCCGCGCGCCGATGCTTTTCAGCGCTTGGGCATCAGTGTTGGCGCAGATGAATTCAACGCCTTCAATGTTGCTCTTGACCATGTGGTTGACGGCGTTGCCGCCGCCTCCGCCAACACCGATAACTTTAATAACCGGGCTTGCGGGGATGTTGTCTACGAGTTCGAACATTTTCCCTCTCCTTACATTCTCTAGTTTTTTCGCCTACTGCTTTTTGCTGCGGTCTTGCGGTGCTGCGTAAATCTTTAGAAGTTGCCTTGTACCCAGCTCTTGATGCGATCGAGCAAGGCGGCTTTCGGTTCTTCATTGCTGTAGCTGTCGCGGCTGCTGATGCCCGAGAACGAAATCCCGTCGGACTGCTTTTGCAGGCCGTACATCAACAGGCCAACGCCGGTGGAATAAATCGGGTTGCGGACCACATCGTCCAGGCCCTTGACGCCATGCGGCACGCCCAGGCGGACCGGCATGTGGAAGATTTCCTCGGCCAGTTCGACTGCGCCTTCCATCTTCGACGTACCACCGGTCAGCACGATGCCGGCCGGGATCAGGTCTTCGTAGCCACTGCGACGCAGTTCGGCCTGGATCAGCGTGAACAGCTCGTCGTAACGCGGCTCGACCACTTCGGCCAGGGCCTGACGGGACAGCTCGCGCGGTGGACGGTCGCCAACGCTTGGAACCTTGATGGTTTCACCGGCACCGGCCAGTTTGGCCAGGGCGCAGGCGTAGCGAATCTTGATTTCTTCGGCGTACTGGGTCGGGGTGCGCAACGCCATGGCGATATCGTTGGTTACCTGGTCGCCCGCAATCGGGATGACCGCGGTGTGACGGATCGCACCTTCGGTGAAGATCGCGATGTCAGTGGTGCCGCCACCGATGTCCACCAGGCACACGCCCAGTTCTTTCTCGTCGTCGGTCAGGACCGAGTAAGCCGAAGCCAGTTGCTCGAGAATGATGTCGTCGATTTCCAGGCCGCAGCGACGCACGCATTTTTCAATGTTCTGTGCGGCGTTGACGGCGCAGGTGACCACGTGAACCTTGGCTTCCAGACGTACGCCCGACATGCCCAGAGGCTCACGAACACCTTCCTGGTTATCGATCACGTAATCCTGCGGCAGGGTGTGCAGCACGCGCTGGTCAGCCGGGATCGCTACAGCCTGGGCGGCGTCGAGCACGCGCTCGAGGTCGGCGGCGCTGACTTCGCGATCACGAATCGCCACGATGCCGTGGGAGTTCAGGCTGCGGATATGATTGCCCGCCACGCCGACGAACGCCGAGTGAATGCGGCAACCAGCCATCAGCTGCGCCTCTTCGATCGCGCGCTGGATCGATTGCACGGTGGACTCGATGTTCACCACCACGCCTTTCTTCAGGCCACGGGACGGATGGGTACCGATCCCGACGATTTCCAGCGTGCCGTCGTCCGAGACCTCGCCGACCAGCGCCACCACCTTGGAGGTGCCGATATCGAGACCGACGATCATTTTGCCGCTTTGCACGTTTGCCATGGTCCTGCCTCTTCTTAATTCTTCGCGACAGCGGGTTGGGCTGTCGTGGGCGCTACAGGTTCCCGCCAGCCAACAGCGAGGCCGTTGGCGTAGCGCAGATCGATGCGCGCAATGTTCGTAATCTGTTCTTTAAGCGTCTTGTCATAGATGGCAATGAAGCGGCGCATCTTTTCCAGCAGGTTGCCGCGTCCCAGCAACAGTTCGATTCCCGGACCCGCGCTGCCGGCGCCGGTGGTCAGGAACCAGCTGCCTCGATCACGCAATTCCAGGCGTGCAATCGAGAAGCCCAACGGCCTGAGCATCTGGCTCAGCACCTGGTATTGCTGCATCACTTGCTGTTGCGCCCGTTGTGGGCCGAACAGCTGTGGCAAGTGTTCGTAGTTCGCCAGCTCACGCGGGGTGAACGCCTGGCCCTGGTTGTTCAACAGCGATTCATCGCCCCAACGGGCCACCGGCAGTTGTTCTTCCAGGCGGATCACCACTTGATCCGGCCACACCCGACGCACTTCGGCGTGGGCAATCCATGGCATCGTTTCAAGCTCGGTGCGCATGCTCTCCAGGTCGATGGTGAAGAAGCTCGACGCCACGTACGGGGCGATCCGCTGCTGCACCGCTTGCTGGCTGATGTAACTCAAATCGCCCTGCACGTTGATCTTGGTGATCGGCCGGTCGGCGTACGGCAGCAATCGCTGTGCGCCTTCGTAAGTGCCGAAACCCAGTGCGACCAACAGCACCGGCCAGAACAGGCTTTTCAGAAAACCAAAATTGGCTTTCGGCAGGCGCGCAGACATCGGCTCTTTGGCCACCATTCGGCTGGCACCCCGCGGTACCGGCTTGCGGCCGGTCGGTGCGGAGGGCTGATGTCTCAGCTGTGCGCCTTGCATGGTCTTAACCTCGCGGCTCGTTGTTGCCGGCAATGCTGGCGGCCAAAATCGCCAGAACCAGTTGCTGGAAATCCAGACCGGCAGCACGAGCCGCCATCGGCACCAGACTGTGATCGGTCATGCCCGGTGCGGTATTGACTTCCAGGAACCAGAACTGCCCGTCGGCGTCCTGCATCACGTCAGCCCTGCCCCAACCGGCGATACCCAGCGCCTCACAGGCTTTCGCCGTGAGGTCCATCAGTTCTTTTTCTTTGTTGCTGTCCAGGCCACACGGAATCCGGTACTGGGTATCGGAAGCCACGTACTTGGCGTCGTAGTCGTAGAAGCTGTGCGTCGTGCCCAGGGCAATCGGTGGCAACACCTGGTCACGCAGGGTGGCGATGGTGAACTCCGGACCTTGAATCCATTGCTCGACCAACACTTGCGAATCGTAGGTACTGGCCGCTTTCCACGCGTCGATCAACTCCGACGCGGAACTCACTTTGGCCATCCCGATACTTGAACCTTCATGGGCCGGTTTGACGATCAAAGGGAAGCCCAGTTCCGTCGCCGCCGAAATACAATCGGCCTCAGAACTCAGTACGGCATGGCGTGGCGTCGGAATACCCAGGCTGTGCCAGACCTGTTTGGTCCGCAGCTTGTCCATGGCCAGCGCGGAAGCAAGAATGCCGCTGCCGGTGTACGGAATACCCAGGCATTCCAACAGGCCCTGCATGCTGCCGTCTTCACCGCCACGACCGTGGAGAATGATGAAGGCGCGATCGATTTTTTCGTTCAGCAGACGCTGCAAGAGATCATCGCCCACGTCGAGACCAAACGCGTCCACACCGGCGCTTAGCAGCGCGTCGAGAACCGCGTTACCCGACTTCAGGGAAACCTCACGCTCGGCACTCTTGCCGCCGAAGAGCACGGCGACGCGGCCGAAATCTTTCGGCGCAACAGTGGAGACGAGGTTGGCGTAAGCAGCAGTCATTTCAACTTCCCCACAGTCGGCGCAGCAACGGCGCCTGCGAACAACGGACTTTTCAACAGTTTCGGTGCAAGACCACCGATGTCACCGGCGCCCTGGCACAGCAGGATGTCGCCAGCACGCAGCAGCGGCTTGACCACCGGCGCGAGGTCAACACCGCGCTCGATGTAGATCGGGTCGAGCTGGCCGCGCTGACGAATGCTGTTGCACAGCTTGCGGCTGTCGGCGCCCGGGATTGGTTCTTCACCGGCCGGGTAGACTTCCATCAGCAGCAGGACGTTGGCGTCGGCCAAGACATTGACGAAATCGTCGTACAGGTCACGGGTGCGGCTGTAACGGTGCGGCTGGTAGACCATCACCAGACGGCGCTCCGGCCAGCCACCGCGCACGGCTTTGATGACCGCGGCGACTTCGGTCGGGTGGTGACCGTAGTCGTCGACCAGCATCACGCTGCCACCTTCTACCGGCAGTTCGCCGTAGACCTGGAAGCGTCGGCCGACACCCTGGAACCCGGACAGGCCCTGGACGATGGCTTCATCGCTGACGCCTTCATCGGTGGCGATGCAGATGGTTGCCAGTGCGTTCAACACGTTGTGGTTGCCCGGCATGTTCACCGATACATCCAGCGGATCGCGATCAGGACGCAGCACGGTGAAGAAGGTCTGCATGCCCTGCTGACGCACATTGATCGCGCGCACATCGCAGTCGTCGCCGAAGCCATAAGTGACCGTCGGACGTTTCACCAGCGGCAGGATTTCACGCACCACCGGATCGTCCAGGCACACCACCGCCAGACCGTAGAACGGCAGGTTGTGGAGGAACTCGACGAAGGTTTTCTTCAGTTTGTTGAAGTCACCGTCGTAGGTCGCCATGTGGTCGGCGTCGATGTTGGTGACCACGGCCACCAGCGGCTGCAAGTGCAGGAAGCTGGCGTCGCTTTCGTCAGCTTCAGCGATCAGGTAACGGCTGGTGCCAAGCTGGGCATTGGTGCCCGCGGCATTCAGACGGCCACCGATCACGAATGTCGGGTCCAGGCCACCGGCGGCAAACACCGAAGCGATCAGGCTGGTGGTGGTGGTTTTGCCGTGCGTGCCGGCGACGGCGATGCCATGGCGGTAGCGCATCAGCTCAGCCAGCATTTCAGCGCGAGGCACTACCGGAATGCGGCGTTCCAGGGCCGTGGCGACTTCCGGGTTGGACGTGTTCACGGCACTGGAGGTGACCAGCACATCGGCGTTCGCAGCGTTCTCGGCGCGGTGGCCGATAAAGATCTGGGCACCGAAGGACTCGAGACGCTCGGTCACCGGCGAAGCTTTCAGGTCGGAACCGGACACTTCATAGCCCAGGTTCAACAACACTTCGGCAATGCCGCACATGCCCACGCCGCCGATCCCGACGAAGTGGATGCGACGGATGCGGCGCATTTCCGGTTGCGGCATGGCTTTCTGATTCTCAACCATGGGCCACCTCCAGGCAGGTATCGACCACGTTACGGGTTGCATCGGGTTTGGCCAGGCGGCGTGCCGCGGTGGCCATGGCGGTGAGTCGTTGTGGTTGCATCAGGACCTCTGTCAGGCGTGCGGCAAGATCCGCTGCGCCAGTCGTTCTTTGCGGCATCAGGAAGGCAGCGCCTTCACGGGCCAAATAATCGGCGTTGCGGGTCTGGTGATCGTCGATCGCGTGGGGCAAAGGCACCAGCATCGAGGGCAGACCGGCAGCGGCCAGTTCACTGATGGTCAACGCGCCTGCGCGGCACACCACCAGGTCGGCCCAGCCATAGGCTTGGGCCATGTCTTTGATGAAAGGCTGCACTTGCGCCTCGACGCCAGCCGCGCGATAGCGCTCTGCAGTCACTTCATCGTGGTTTTTGCCGGCCTGATGAAACACTTCCGGGCGCAGGTCGGGGGCGACTTGCGACAGGGCTTCAGGCAGCAACTTGTTCAACGGTTCTGCGCCCAGGCTTCCACCCAGGATCAGCAAACGCGCCTTGCGACCGGCCAGAGCCTGTCGCGGTGTTTCGAGGAACAGCTCGGTGCGCACCGGGTTACCGGTGGTCCGACGGCTGCCCGACAGGGTAAAGGTGTCGGGGAACGCTTCACAGACTCGGGCGGCCAACGGCACCAGCAACCGATTGGCGGTACCGGCCACGGCGTTCTGCTCGTGAACGATCACCGGCACGCCAGCCAGTTTGGCGGCAACGCCACCAGGGCCGGTCACAAAACCACCAAAGCCGACGACACACACCGGCCGCAGCTGACGAATGATCGCCCGCGCCTGCCAGATCGACTTGAGCAACATGAACGGCGCCTTGAGCAGGGACAATTTGCCCTTGCCACGCAATCCGCTGGCATTGATCCGATGCAGTTCGATGCCGGCCACCGGAACCAGATCGTTCTCGATGCCCCGCGGTGTCCCGAGCCAATGCACGGTGTAACCACGGGCCTGGAATTCCCGAGCACACGCCAGCGCCGGGAACACGTGGCCACCGGTGCCGCCCGCCATGATCAATACGTTAGCGCCCATGGGTCGGCTCCTCGGCGAAGTCGCTCTCATGGAATTCCATCTCTTCGCTGCCCAAGTGGGTTCGACTTTCCCATTCAATGCGCAGCAACAAGCCAAGACAGGCACAGCAGATCACCAACGAGCTACCGCCGTAACTGAGGAACGGCAGGGTCAGACCTTTGGTTGGCAGCAGACCGACGTTCACCCCGATGTTGATCAGGAACTGACCAATCCACAGGAACGACAAGCCGTACGCGATGTAGGCGGCGAAAAACTGCTTGGCCTTCTCGGCCCAATAACCGATGTACATGCCACGAATACAGACAAAGACGAACAGCGCTACCGTGCATAAAGAACCGACGGCACCCAGTTCTTCGGCCAGGACCGAGAACACGAAGTCGGTGTGGGCTTCCGGCAGGTAGAACTGTTTCTGCACGCTGTTGCCCAGGCCAACGCCCAGCCATTCGCCGCGACCAAAAGCGATCAACGCTTGAGACAACTGATAGCCGGCACCGAACTGGTCGGCCCACGGATCCGCAAAGTTGGTCAGGCGCGCCATTCGATACGGCTGCACTTGAATCAGCAACACCACCGCTGCGACCGCCAGGACAACCATCAAGGAAAAACGGAACAGGCCGACCCCGCCAAGGAACAGCATCGCAGCAGCAGCCCCCATCATCACGACGGTGGCACCGAAGTCCGGCTCCATCAGCAACAGACCCGCCATTGGCAGCAGAACGATGAACGGCTTGAAGAAGCCCATCCAGCTTTCACGCACTTCTTTCTGGCGACGCACCAGGTAACCGGCAAGGTAAATAACGACAAATACCTTGGCGATTTCCGACGGCTGAACGTTGAAGAAACTGAAGCCGATCCAGCGCATCGAACCGTTCACTTCACGGCCGATCCCCGGGATGATCACCATCACCAGCAAACCGAACGCACCAATCAGCATCAGCCAGCCCAGGCGTTGCCAGGTGGCGATCGGAATCATCATGGTGACGACGCAGGCACCCAGGCCCAGCACGATGTAGATAAGGTGGCGGATCATGTAGTACAGGGCGCTGCCCGACTGCACAGCCGCCACTTCGGTCGAGGCCGATGCAATCATGACCAGCCCGAGGCCGATCAATGCCAGGCAGCCGGCGAGCATCGGGAAGTCGAGGTCGATGCCGCGCCCGGTGATGATCGGCGACGGGTACGGCTTGATGATGTTTCTCAGGCTCATACCAGATCCTCCACTGCGCGGACGAACTGGTGACCACGGTCTTCGTAATTCTTGAACATGTCGAAACTGGCGCAGGCCGGCGACAACAACACGGCGTCGCCCGTCTCCGCGATGGCGCGGCATTGCTCGACCGCTTCGATCAGCGAGTTGACGCGAATCAGTGGCACGGCATCGCCGATAGCCTGAGCGATCAGCTCGGCGTCACGGCCCATCAGCACCACGGCGCGGCAGTTGGCCGCCACCGGATCACGCAAGTCCTTGAACTCGGCACCCTTGCCGTCGCCACCGGCGATCAGCACGAGTTTGCCGTCAATGTCCGCGCCCAGGCCTTCGATGGCAGCCAGTGCGGCGCCGACGTTGGTGGCTTTGGAATCGTTGTAGTAGCTCACGCCATTCAAGTCACGGACCCACTGGCAGCGATGCTCAAGCCCGGCGAAGGTGCGCAGGCTCGACAGCATGGCGTCGAACGGCAGACCGACGGCGTGGCCCAGGGCCAATGCCGCCAGGGCGTTGGACTGGTTGTGGGCACCGCGAATTTTCAACTCGCGCACCGGCATCAGGTTCTGGAATTCGAAGGCCAGGTACTTCTCGCCGTCTTCTTCGCGGATACCGAATGCCTTGAAATCAGGTTTGCTCAAACCGAAGGTCCAGCATGGCTGACCTTCGCCAATCAGCGGACGGCTCAGGGCATCCTGGCGGTTGACCACAAACTGCTTGGCACCCCGGAAGATCCGGTGCTTGGCCAGGTGATAAGCCGGCAGACCGCTATAGCGGTCCATGTGGTCTTCGCTTACGTTGAGCACGGTCGCCACTTCGGCGTTGAGTTGATCGGTGGTTTCGAGCTGGAAGCTCGACAGTTCCATCACGTACAGCTCGACGTCGTCGCTGAGCAGGTCCAGTGCCGGCGTACCGAGGTTGCCGCCAACGGCGACTCGCTTGCCGGCCGCCGCAGCCATCTCGCCGACCAGTGTAGTGACGGTGCTTTTTGCGTTGGAACCACTGATGGCGACGATCGGCGCCTTCGCGTTACGCGCGAACAGCTCGATGTCACCGGACAATTTCACGCCACGGGCGGCGGCAGCCTGCAGGGCCGGGGTCGCCAGCGCCAGGCCGGGGCTCACGTAGAGCTCGTCGGCGCGGCACAGGAATTCGACGTCCAGCTCGCCACAACGCACTTCCACGTGCGGATAGTCACGCTTGAGCGTGGCCAGTTCCGGTGGATTTTCCCGCGTGTCGGCGACAGCAAACGACGTGCCCCGGTTCGCCAGGAAGCGAACCAGAGACATGCCGCTCTTGCCGAGGCCGACAACGATGCGGAAGTGGTCAGAAGCGATCAGAGACACTCGTTCTACCTCAGCTTCAGGGTGGCAAGGCCAACCAGCACGAGAATCACGGTGATGATCCAGAAACGGACGATCACGCGTGGCTCGGGCCAGCCCTTGAGTTCAAAGTGGTGGTGAATCGGTGCCATGCGGAACACACGGCGACCGGTGAGCTTAAAGGAGGCCACCTGAATGACGACTGACAGGGTCTCCATCACGAACACGCCGCCCATGATGAACAGGACGATTTCCTGACGGACGATCACCGCGATGGTGCCCAGTGCAGCGCCCAGCGCCAGTGCGCCGACGTCGCCCATGAACACCTGAGCCGGATAGGTGTTGAACCAAAGGAACCCGAGGCCCGCACCGATCAAGGCGCCGCAGAACACAATCAACTCGCCTGCGCCCGGTACATACGGGATCAGCAGGTATTCAGCGAATTTCACGTTACCCGACAGGTAGCAGAAGATCCCCAACCCGCCGCCAACCATTACAGTGGGCATGATCGCCAGACCGTCGAGGCCGTCGGTCAGGTTGACCGCGTTGCTCGAGCCGACGATCACGAAGTAAGTCAGGACAACGAAACCAATGCCCAGCGGAATGCTGTGGTCCTTGAGCATCGGCAGGATCAGGGTGGTTTCCACCGGTGTCGCTGCGGTCATATAAAGGAAGATCGCTGCGCCCAGGCCGAACACCGATTGCCAGAAGTACTTCCAGCGGCTCGGCAAGCCACGGGAGTTCTTCTCGATCACTTTGCGGTAATCGTCGACCCAGCCGATCGCCCCGAACAACAAGGTCACCAGCAACACAGTCCAGACATAACGGTTGGTCAGGTCAGCCCAAAGCAAAGTACTGACGCCGATTGACGACAGGATCAGCGCGCCGCCCATGGTCGGGGTGCCGGACTTGGACAGGTGCGATTGTGGACCGTCGTTGCGAACGGATTGACCGATCTGACGGTTCTGTAACGTGCGGATCATCCACGGGCCATAGCACAGCGACAAAACCAACGCGGTCAGCACACCGAGAATCCCGCGCAGGGTCAGGTACTGAAAGACCGCGAAGCCTTTGTAGAACTGTTGCAGATACTCCGCTAGCAGCAGCAGCATTAATGTTTCTCCAGGCTGGTCCCGCACAAAGCGGCGACGATGTTTTCCATCGCGGCGCTGCGCGAGCCCTTGATCAAAATGGTGGTGTTTGTGTCTTGCTCGGCGCCCAGGGCCTTGATCAGTTCAGCCTGAGTGCTGAAGTGAAAGGCCTGTGGACCGAAAGCGTTCACGGCGTGAGCCATCATTGGCCCGACAGCGTAGAGCGCGGAAACCTTGCCACGGGCGTACTCGCCCACATCGCGGTGCCCCTGCTCCGCCCAATCGCCCAACTCGCCGATATCCCCGAGCACCAGAACGGTGCGGCCGGAAAAGCCGGCGAGTATATCAACGGCGGCGCACATGGAGGTGGGGTTCGCGTTATACGTGTCATCGATCACGCGCATGCCATTGCTGGCCAGTTGCGCAACGGTGCGGCCCTTGACCGGTTGCACAGCGCCCAGACCGGTGGCGATGCCGAACAGCGACACGCCCAGCGCATGGGCAGCGGCTGCTGCGGCCAGGGCATTGGCAACGTTATGGGTGCCGAGCAGGTTCAGTTGAACGCGCTCCATACCTTCAGGACTGTGCAGGTTGAACGCCGGGCAACCGCGCGCGTCGCGGTCCAGATCGCTGGCGTAGAAATCGGCACTGACATTGCTCAGGGCGAAGGTCAGCACTTTGCGACCGGCAGCGCGGGTCTTCCAGATGTCGAATGCCTTGTCGTCAAGATTGAGAACGGCGACGCCATCGGCATCCAGCCCTTCAATAATCTCGCCCTTGGCTTCAACAATTTTTTCCGGCCCGCCGAACTCGCCGACGTGGGCGGTCCCGGCGTTGTTGAGCACGGCCACATGAGGCTTGGTCATGCCGACGGTGTAGGCAATTTCACCGAGACGCGAAGCACCCAGTTCGATCACCGCAGCGGTATGTTCCGGTGCGAGTTCGAGCAGGGTCAGCGGAACGCCGAGGTCATTGTTCAGGTTGCCGCGGGTCGCCAACACCGGACCGCGCGTGCGCAGGATGCTGGCGAGCATTTCCTTGACCGTGGTCTTGCCGCTGGAACCGGTGATCGCGGCGACAGGATGGGTGTAAGCCGCACGATTCAACGCGCCGAGTTGCCCCAGCGCTTGACGCGTATCTTTGACCAGCAATTGCGGCAGTGCGCTGTCGGCGACTTCGCGCTCGACCAACGCGGCTACGGCGCCTTTTGCGGCGACGTCATTGAGATAGTCGTGACCATCGAAACGCGGGCCGGTCAGGGCAATAAAGAGTTGGCCTGGTTTGATCGCGCGGCTGTCGATGCTGACGCCGTCGAAGCTGGCATCGGCAGTGACCAGGCGGGCATTCAACGCGCCGGTCAGTTCGCTCAGTTTCAAGGCTTTAAGCATGGGCCACCTCCCACGCGGTCAAGGCGTGATCGGCCTCGATCAGATCGGAGAAAGCGTGACGCTGGCCGTTGATTTCCTGATAGTCCTCGTGACCTTTACCGGCCAGGACAATCACGTCATCCGCCGAAGCGCTGGCGATCAATTGGGCAATCGCCTGGCCACGGCCAGCGACGAAGGTGACTTTATCCACAGCGGTAAAACCGGCGCGGATGTCGTCGAAGATCACGGCCGGATCTTCGGTGCGCGGGTTGTCATCGGTCACCAGCACGCCGTCAGCCAGACGCTCGACCACTTCTGCCATGAGCGGACGCTTGCCGCGATCGCGATCACCACCACAACCGAACAGGCACAGCAAACGGCCTTTGGCGTGAGGACGCAGGGCCATCAAGACTTTTTCCAGCGCATCTGGAGTGTGGGCGTAATCGACCACGACCAGCGGCTGAGTACCGCCGCCGAGGCGCTGCATGCGTCCGGCCGGGCCTTCGAGTTTCGGCAGCACGTTAAGGATTTCGTCCAGCGCGTAGTCCAGCCCCAGCAAGGCGCCGACCGCGGCCAGCACGTTGCTCAGGTTGAAACGACCGAGCAAGGTGCTGCGCAAGTGATGCTCACCCTGCGGCGTGACCAGCGTGGCGCGCACGCCTTCGTCATCGAATTGCGCTTCACGGCAATAAAGGTAGGCCCTGGAGTCTTCCAGGCTGTAGGTGATCAAGCGCGACTCACCATCATCAGCGGCCAGTCGGCGACCGAAATCGTCGTCGAGGTTGACCACCCGGCACTTCAAATCATTCCAGGCAAACAGCTTGGCCTTGGCTTCGCCGTAGGCTTGCATGGTGCCGTGGTAATCCAGATGATCGCGGGACAGGTTGGTCATCACCGCCACATCGAACGCCAGTGCGGTCACGCGGCCCTGATCCAGACCGTGGGAAGAAACTTCCATGGCGATGGCTTTGGCACCGGCCTTTTTCAGGTCGGCGAGGGTTGCCTGCACGGCAATCGGGTTCGGCGTGGTGTGCAAGCCGCTTTCGAGCGCGCCGTAAAAACCGGTCCCCAACGTGCCGACGATGCCGCAGTGCTGGCCGAGCAAATCCAAGGCTTGCGCAACCAACTGCGTCACGCTGGTTTTGCCGTTGGTGCCGGTCACGCCGATCAGGTTCAGGTGACGACTAGGGTCACCGTAAAAACGCCCGGCGATGTCCGACAGCTGCGCCGCCAGGCCTTTGACCGGAATCAGCGGAACATCGGTAATCGGCAATACGGTCGCGCCTTCGACTTCATACGCCACAGCGGCAGCGCCGCGTTGCAGGGCGTCGGCGATGTGCGCGCGTCCGTCGAACTTGCCGCCAGGGACGGCGAGAAACAGATCGCCAGCCCGCACGTTGCGGCTGTCCAGGGTCAGTTCGCGGATCAACAGATCGCGGCCGGCGTGGGCGAAAATCTTGTTCAGACTCAGAGACATCAGCCTCGCCCTCCATTGGCTTTCAGCGGAACGACCGGTGCTGCGTTCGCTTGTTGAGTAGGTGGCAGGTTGTCCGGGGTGATGTTCATCAGGCGCAAGGTCCCGGACATCACTTTGCTGAACACCGGGGCCGATACCAGACCACCGAAGTAACCGGCCTTGGTCGGTTCATCGATCACCACCACGATGGCGTAGCGCGGATCGTTCATCGGGCCGAAGCCGGCGAACAGCGAACGGTAGGAATTCTCGGCGTAGCCTTTGGTGCCGACCGACGTTTTACGTGCGGTACCCGACTTGCCGCCCACGTGATACGCCGGCACTTGCGCACGGAATACACCGCGCGGGGCTTCGATCACTTGTTGCAGCATGGTTTGCATGGTTTTCGCGACAGCTTCCGGCAATACCTGTGTGGTTTGCGCTGGCTTGTCGGATTTGATCAGGGTCAGCGGCGCGAGGCGACCGTTGTTGGCCAGGGCCGAGAAGGCGTGGACCAACTGGATCGCGGTCACGGAAATACCGTAGCCGTACGACAGCGTGGCGGTTTCAGCCTTGCGCCATTCGCGGTAGTTCGGCAGGTTGCCGACGCGCTCGCCCGGGAAGCCCAGGCCGGTGTCCTGGCCGAGACCGACTTTTTGCGCCAGACGGAAAATCGTTTCGCCGCCGATATCGAAGGCGACCTTACTCATGCCGACGTTACTGGAGTTGATCAGGATGCCAGTCAGGTCGAGCACCGGGCCTTCGGATTTGGAGACGTCCTTGATGGTGTATTTACCAATCTGCAAGGTGCCCGGATAAACCTCAACGGTATCGGTCGGCTTCCAGCGCCCGGTTTCAATGGCGGCGCTCATGGAAATCGCTTTCATGGTCGAACCCGGTTCGAACACGTCGATCATGGCGCGGTTACGCATCATCGCCGGTTGCAGGTTGCGACGGTTATTCGGGTTGTAGGTCGGCTGGTTGACCATGGCGAGGATCTCGCCGCTCTTCACGTCCATGATCACCAGGCTGCCGGCCTTGGCGCCGTTCTCGATGATCGCGTTACGCAGTTCACGGTTGGCCAGGTATTGCAGACGCAGGTCAATGGACAACGCCAAGGGCTTTCCGGCCTTGGCGTTTTTGGTGACCTGAACATCCTTGATAAGTCGGCCACGCCGATCCTTGATCACCTGCCGCTTGCCAGGGACCCCAGCCAGCCATTCGTCGTAGGCCAGCTCGACGCCTTCACGACCGTGATCATCGATGTCGGTAAAACCGACCATATGGGCAGTGACTTCACCGGCCGGGTAGAAACGACGGAATTCTTCGATGCCATAAACGCCCGGCACTTTCAGGTCGAGCACGGACTGGCCCTGCTCGGGGGTCAGCCCGCGCACCAGATAGATGAATTCTTTATTGGCTTGAGCCTCGAGACGTTCGGCCAGGGCTTTCGGGTCCTGCCCCAAGGCTGCCGCCAGTGCAGGCCACTTCTCTTTGGCCGTTTGCATTTCCTTGGCATTGGCCCAAAGGGTGGTGACCGGGGTACTCACAGCCAAAGGCTCGCCGTTACGGTCAGTGATCAGACCACGGTGAGCCGGAATCGGGATATGACGAACGCTGCGCGCATCACCCTGACCTTTAAGAAAGGCACGGTCGACCACCTGCAAATCGATAATGCGCCAGGAAATCGCCGCGACCATGACGCCGAGCAAACCCAGCACCAGGCGGAACCGCCATGGAAAGAGTGCGCCCTCGAGTTTCATCATGGCGCCACCATCTGCACTTCAGCTGCGCCAGGAATGCGCATCTTCAGTTGCTCGGTCGCCAGGACTTCGATACGGCTGTGGGCGGTCCAGGTGCTCTGTTCGAGAATCAAACGGCCCCACTCTGCTTGCGCCTTGTCGCGCACGCTCAACTCGTTGTACAGGGAGTTCAACAGTTGACGGTTCCAGTGGGCGCTATAGGAAACGCCGATGGCCGACACGAGCACGCCAATAAACAGCAGAAACATGAAAAAGCTTCCGCCGGGAAGTGGCTTGGCGAAAAGCTTGCTCACCGCAGCTTCTCCGCGACGCGCATGACGGCGCTACGGGAACGTGGGTTGGCTTTGAGTTCGGCCTCGGAGGCGGACTGCGCTTTGCCATGGATTTTGATTATTGGTTCGAAGGCGACGTGACGTACCGGCAGGTTGCGCGGCAAGTTGTCGGCTTCGCCTTTCACCAGTTTGCGCATGAACAGTTTGACGATGCGGTCTTCCAGCGAGTGGAAGCTGATGACCACCAGGCGGCCACCGACTTCCAGGCATTCCAGTGCGGCTTCGAGGCCGGCTTCCAGATCACCCAGTTCGTTGTTGACGTGAATACGCAAGCCCTGGAACGCACGGGTCGCCGGGTTTTTGCCCTTTTCCCATGCAGGGTTGGCGACTTTCAGGACTTCAGCCAGATCGGCAGTGCGCTCGAACGGCTTGATGTCGCGACGCTCGGCCACGGCACGGGCCATCCGGCCGGAGAAACGTTCTTCGCCGTATTGCTTGAACACCCGGGCGATTTCTTCCACCGGGGCGGTGTTGACGAATTCGGCAGCGCTGATCCCGCGGGACGGGTCCATGCGCATATCCAGCGGGCCATCGTTGAGGAAACTGAAGCCGCGTTCAGGGTCGTCAAGCTGCGGCGAAGACACGCCGAGGTCGAGCAAAACGCCGCTGACCTTGCCGGCCAGACCACGCTCGGCGACTTCCGAACCGAGCTCGGCAAAGCTGCGCTGTACAACGACAAAGCGGCCGTCTTCGGCCGCTAGCGTTTGCCCGGTGGCAATCGCTTGAGGATCTTTGTCGAACCCGAGTACCCGACCCTCGGGGCCGAGCTGGCTGAGGATCAACCGGCTGTGTCCGCCGCGCCCGAACGTACCGTCCAGATAGCAGCCATCAGGACGTACGGCGAGAGCCTCCACGGCTTCGTCAAGCAGTACGGTGATGTGGTTAAAGCCGCTATCAATAGTCACAGGATCAAATCACGCAGTTCATCAGGCATGGCGCCCGGTTGTTGAATGGCAGCCAGGTCAGCGGCAGAAACCGCATCCCAGGCATCCTCGTCCCACAATTGGAACTTGTTCAGTTGGCCTACCAACATCGCGCGCTTATCCAACTTGGCATATTCACGAAGACGCGGTGGAACCAGAAAACGACCACTGCCATCGAGCTCGAGGTCGACGGCATTACCAATCAGTAAACGTTGCAGGCGGCGGTTCTCTTCGCGAAGCGAAGGCAGTGCGCGCAGTTTGGTTTCAATAATTTCCCACTCATCGAGGGGGTAAACACACAAACACGGATCAACGGCATCAATTGTGACGATTAACTGACCGGAACTACGCGAAACGAGCTCGTCACGGTACCGGCTCGGCATAGCGAGACGGCCCTTTGCGTCGAGACTGATAGCGTTAGCTCCGCGAAACACGTCAGCGTTTCTCCAAATATTAGCGTTTTGAGCTCAAAAAACCCACTTCATGCCACTTTCCGCCACTTGCGCACACTATAGGAATGCGGCCACCGCACCGTCAAGGCGCGGATTAAAGGAAAAGCCTTACAGAACTGAGATTTAGGAGCGCAAAAGGAGGGGCAGCGAGAATCTGACGTGTCGTTCTGCTCAATAACTTGAATCAGCACTGAAGGCTGCGTTCGGAAGTTAAAGTAATTTGTTAAGAGTAAGATTTTTTCGGTATTAGGAAAGTGCTTCTGCTGTTGATTCTGTAAGGAGGGAAATTACTACTACAGGCGCCCTGCTCAATCATTAAAGCAGGGAGGGGAAAAAAGGTGGAGAGTCGATCTGTAAGCCGGGTTCTGTCTTGAACAGTCATTCGTCTACGATGGCCATCACTGGACATCTTTAGCAACCTACCCGGTCCCAGCGCGGGCCACGCCTTGGGACCCTATTTGGTCTTGCTCCAAGTGGGGTTTACCTAAGCCACGAACTGTTGCCAGACGTGCGGTGCGCTCTTACCGCACCTTTTCACCCTTACCGGCGCCGAAGCGCTTAGGCGGTTATTTTCTGTGGCACTTTCCGTAGGCTCACGCCTCCCAGGCATTACCTGGCACTTCGCCCTATGGAGCCCGGACTTTCCTCCCCCCCCTAATTTTCATAGAGGGCAGCGACTGTCCGATCGACTCTCCGCCGCGAAGATTAACGGCAGAGCAGCCGAAGGACAAGCGCTAAACGCCTTGGGCTGCGCCTGCACGTCGGTTTCTACTCGCCCTTCTGTTTATCCAGCGCGACCTGATAGAGCACATTCTTGCGCTCGCCAGTAATTTGCGCCGCCAACGCTGCGGCTCGCTTGAGCGGCATTTCTTCAAGCAACAGATTCAGAATGCGCATCGCTTCACTGCTGACAGCGTCCTCAGTCTCGGGGGCAGACCAACCCGCCACCAACACCACGCACTCACCGCGCTGCTGATTGCTGTCTGACTCGACGAACTCGCGCAACTCAGCCAGAGGCAAGCCTTTAAGGGTTTCGAACGTCTTGGTCAGCTCGCGCGCCAGCAACGCCGGACGCTCACCACCAAACACCAACTCCATGTCTTGAAGGCACTCAAGAATCCGGTGCGGGGCTTCATAAAAAATCAGCGTGCGCGGTTCTTCCTTTACCAACTCAAGACGGGCGCGCCGACCGACTGCCTTGGCCGGCAGAAAGCCTTCGAAGATGAAACGGTCCGACGGCAGACCCGCCGCCGACAACGCGGCGATCAACGCGCAGGCGCCCGGAACCGGCACCACATTGATCCCCGCCGCACGGGCCTGGCGCACCAGGTGATAACCCGGATCGGAAATCAACGGCGTGCCGGCATCTGAAATCAGCGCCACATCGTCGCCGGCAAGCAAACGCGTGATAAAGCGGCTACCTTCATCCCGTTCATTGTGTTCATGGCAGGCCGCCAGCGGCGTAGGAATACCGAAATGCTGCATCAATCGCTGGGAGTGACGGGTATCTTCGGCAGCGATCAGGGCGACCTCGCGCAGGATTTTCAGCGCACGCGCACTGATGTCGTCCAGGTTGCCGATGGGCGTCGCCACCACATAAAGCGAGCCAGCAGCGGAATTCAAAGCACCTGGAGCAGTCAAAGCGCACACCTCATGATCGGTAAAAGCCGCCATTGTAGCGCGTCGTGACGTTCGCGATACGCGCAAGCAACCCTCGGTTTTGCAGCCTTTTGTGCAGTGCCGCAACATTTGCACGAGCTAAATTGATCGATTCACACCAGTAACATCGCGCCCCGGCCAGTGCTTGGGTACAATTCCACGCTAATTTGATCGAGTATCAGGAACACTACATGATCGCTTGCCTGCGGCTGTTCACTGCCCTCTGCCTTGCTGCCTTGCTGGCGGCTTGCGCCAGCTCGCCCTCCTCCAGCCTTGGCGAACTTCCACGGACCCCGGATGCCAGTATCGAGCAACTGCTCGCACAGGCCGCTCAAAGCAAAGACCCGGAAAAAGCCTCCCTGTTGCGCCTGAGCGCGGCAGACCTGGCCTATCGTCAGGGGAATGCCGGCCAGTCCGCGCAAATCCTGCAACAAGTCCCGGTCGAAACCCTCAAGCCTGGCCAACAGGTGTTCGCCAGCACCCTGGCGGCTGAACTGGCCATGGTGCGCAATCAGCCCAAAGCGGCGCTGACCGCCTTGAGTCATCCGAGCCTGCAACGCCTGAGTGAACTGCCGGTTGAGCAACAGGTCCGCACCGGCACTGTTCATGCCCGCGCCCTTGAAGCCGATGGCCAGACGCTGGCCGCCGCACGGGAGCGCATTTTCATCGCGCCAATGCTTGAAGGTGAAGCCGCCAGCAAAAACCACGAAGCGATCTGGACCCTGATCGCCTCGCTGCCGACTGATCAATTGCAGCCGAGCACCACCGACGACCTCGGCGGCTGGATGGGCCTGGCACTGGCGGTGAAAACTGCCGGCACCCTGGAACAGCAGCAAGCCGCGATCGACAACTGGCGCGCACAGAATCCAAAGCACCCGGCCGCCATTCAATTGCCGCTACCACTGACCAAGCTCAAGGAACTGGCCAGCCAGCCCCTGAGCAAAATCGCCCTGCTGCTGCCACAAGACGGCCCGCTGGCGTCGGTTGGCAAAGCACTGCGTGAAGGCTTCATGGCTGCTCACTACCAGGCCCAACAAGCCGGGCAGAAGCCGCCAGCGATCGAGTTCTATGACAGCTCGCGCCTGACGTCCCTCGACGAGTTCTATCGCAAGGCTCAGGCCGACGGCGTGCAACTGGTCATCGGCCCGCTGGAGAAACCGCTGGTCAAACAGATCAGCGCTCGCCCGCAACTGCCGATCACCACCCTGGCACTGAATTACAGCGAAGGCGCACAAGGTCCGGCGCAACTGTTCCAGTTCGGTCTTGCGGCTGAAGACGAAGCCCGCGAAGTGTCCCGCCGCGCTCGCGCCGATGGCCTGCATCGCGCAGCCATCATGGTGCCGAAAGGCGAATGGGGCGATCGCGTCTTGAAAGCGTTCAGCCAGGATTGGCAGGCTAACGGTGGCAGCATCGTCGCTACCGAACGCGTCGACCAACCGGTTCAACTGGCCCAGCAGATCGCCGATATGTTCCAGCTGCGTCAGAGCGAAGGTCGTGCCAAGAGCCTGCAAAGCACCGTTGGCGGACAGATCGCCGCCCAGCCTTCGCGTCGCCAGGACATCGAGTTCATCTTCCTGGCTGCAACGCCTCAGCAAGCCCAGCAGATCAAGCCGACCCTGAACTTCCAGTACGCCGGCGACGTGCCGGTTTATGCCACTTCCCACGTGTTCAGCGCCAGCGGCGATGTGAACCAGTACAACGACATGAACGGCATTCGCTTCTGCGAAACCCCATGGTTGTTGGAGGCTAACGATCCACTGCGCAAGCAAGTAACCGCTCAGTGGCCGCAAGCTGCTGGCAGCCTGGGCCGTCTGTACGCGATGGGTGTTGACGCCTATCGCCTGGCACCACGCCTGGGGCAACTCAAGGCTCTGCCGGACAGCCGCATCGAAGGGCAATCGGGCAGCCTGGGCATGACTCAGAACCAACGTGTGGTCCGCCAGTTGCCGTGGGCGCAGTTCGTCAGCGGCCAGGTTCAACGCCTGCCGGACACCCCGCGCTGATGCCCGACCGATCACGCCAGCAAAGCGGCAAAGATGCCGAGCGCCATGCGCTCGAGCATCTTCAACAACAAGGTCTGCGCCTGCTGGCGCAGAACTGGTTGTGTAAACGCGGCGAGCTTGATCTGGTCATGCTTGATGGCGATACAGTAGTATTCGTTGAAGTCCGCTACAGAAAAAACACTCAATGGGGTGGCGCGCTCGGCAGCATCGATGAGCGCAAACGGCAGAAACTGATAATTGCCGCGCAGTATTTTCTTCAGCGCGAGTCGCGTTGGGCCAATTCCCCTTGCCGTTTCGACGTGGTTGCCATCGACAGCAACCTCGATCAGTTGAACTGGTTGCAGAATGCCTTCGACAGCTGATCGCGTGCGCCCCGAACCGGACACTTTCACCCAACACTTTTGCTCTTTGCTTTGCGGGCTGCACATTCATGTGCCGAGTAGCCGCGCTAATTAAGGTCACACAGATGGACATGCAATCCCGAATTCGCCAGCTTTTTCAGGCCAGTATCGATACCAAGCAAATGGCGATGGACGTACTTGCACCGCACATCGAGCAAGCCAGCCAGGTGATGGTCAACGCCCTGCTCAACGAAGGCAAAATGCTGTCCTGCGGCAACGGCGGCTCTGCCGGTGATGCCCAGCACTTCTCGTCCGAGCTGCTCAACCGTTTCGAGCGTGAGCGTCCGAGCCTGCCAGCGATTGCGCTGACCACCGACAGCTCGACGATCACTTCGATCGCCAACGACTACAGCTACAACGAAATCTTCTCCAAACAGATCCGCGCCCTCGGCCAGCCGGGTGACGTGTTGCTGGCGATTTCCACCAGCGGCAACTCGGCAAACATTATTCAAGCGATCCAGGCCGCACATGATCGCGAAATGGTTGTCGTAGCATTGACCGGTCGCGATGGTGGCGGTATGGCGTCGCTGCTATTGCCCGAGGACGTCGAGATTCGCGTACCGGCCAACGTCACCGCACGTATTCAGGAAGTCCACCTGCTGGCGATCCATTGCCTTTGCGATTTGATCGACAGCCAACTGTTCGGGAGTGAAGAATGACCCCTAATCGCCTAGGCCTTCTGGCCTTGACACTGTGCCTCGGCATCAACGGCTGCACCTCGGTGGTTAACGCCAGCCGTGAAGCACCGATTGAAGATGACCGCGGCACCCGCACCTTCGGCAGCAAGATCGACGACTCTCTGATCGACACCAAGGTCGGCGTGAACATTGCCAAGGCCGATCCAGCCCTGGATAACGACTCGCACATCGTCGTCACCAGCTTCAATGGCGTCGTGCTGCTTGCCGGGCAAACTCCGCGTGCCGACCTCAAGGCCAAGGCCGAACAGGCCGCTGCGGCTGTTCAACGCGTGAAGACAGTCCACAACGAACTGCAAGTCCTGCCACCTTCCGGCTTCCTTGCCCGCCAGAACGACACCTGGCTCACTTCCAAGATCAAGACCCAGATGCTCACCGACCCGAACATTCCGGGCTCGCGCATCAAGGTTGTCACCGAGAACGGCATCGTTTACCTGCTGGGCCTGCTGACCAAACAGGAAGCTGCCCAAGCCACCAATTTGGTGCAGGGCGTTTCCGGCGTGCAGAAGATCGTGAAACTGTTCGAATACATCGACTGACACGCAACACGCAGGCACAAAAAAGGCGATCCTTTCGGATCGCCTTTTTTATTACTTCACCACTTTCAAACTGGGTCGACCGCTGGGACGCGGCGGCTCACTGTCGGGTGGCGGAATATCGTCATCCGGCTCGATCTCTTCCTCGTCTTCCATAGGCGATTCCAGATCGAACACCATGCCCTGACCGTTCTCCCGGGCGTAAATACCCAGGATCGATGCGATAGGCACGTACAGGGTGTGTGGCACGCCACCGAAACGCCCTTCGAAGCTGACCGCTTCGTTGTCCATGTGCAAATGACGCACGGCTGCCGGCGATACGTTCAGGACAATCTGTCCGTCACTGGCAAAACCCTGAGGCACCTGCACCGACGGATACTCGGAATTGACCAGCATGTGCGGGGTGCAATCGTTGTCCACAATCCACTCGTAGAGCGCGCGGACCAGATAAGGTCGACTGGAGTTCATAGCGGCTCCTTAAGCCTTAGCGCATATCGCGTTCGACACCAGACAGACTCGCCTGGAAAGCCTCACGCGCAAACGAGCGCTCCATATAATCAAGCAGCGGCTTGGCAGGCCGCGGCAGTTCAATACCCAGAATCGGCAATCGCCAGAGTATTGGCAATAGGCAGCAATCCACCAGACTTTGTTCCTCACTGAGGAAAAACGGCTTGTCGGCGAACAACGGCGACACGCCTGTCAGGCTTTCGCGCAGCTCTTTACGAGCCACGACACGGGCTGCTTCCTTGGACCGGGAATCCAGGATCAGATCCACCAGTCCACACCAGTCACGCTGAATACGATGAATCAGCAGACGGCTGTTGGCACGCGCCACTGGATAAACCGGCAGTAAAGGCGGGTGCGGGTAACGCTCATCCAGATATTCCATCACCACGGTCGACTCCCACAACGCCAGGTCACGATCGACCAGGGTGGGCAAGCTGCCGTAAGGGTTCACTTCAATCAGTTTAGGCGGCTGGCGACCAGCTTCCACGTAAATGATCTCGGCGCTGACACCCTTCTCTGCAAGTACGATACGCACTCGGTGGGAATAGTGGTCGGCGGGGTCGGAGTAACAGGCCAACCGATTGGTCACGCCCATGGCGGTCCTCCTCGCTTGTTGAAATTATCGGAAACGGAAAAACGCGCGCGCCCAGAGAGCGCCTCTCGTAACGCCTGGATCACCAGGCTCGTTACACCTTCAGAGACGCCCTTGGGCGCGCGCGATTGACAGCAATTTTACAGCAATATCAATGGACGTCTTTCCAGTATTCACGTTTGAGCAAGTATGCGAATACGAAGAAGAACGCCAGGTACAGCAACACATAGGTACCGATGCGCTGATGCTGCAGCTTCACCGGGTTGGCCGAGTAGGCCAGGAAGGTCACCAGATTCTTGACCTTCTCGTCGAACTGCTCTTCGTTCAGCGTGCCGGTTTTCGGCAGTATGGTCAGCTGGTCGCAGGCTTCATGCGTCAAAGCCGTGCCGGTCAGCGGATCGTATTGCTTCTTGCCGTCATCGACGATTTGAACTTGTTTACAGCCTACCACCTGACGACCCTGCAGGCCGACCAGAACGTTAGGCATCCCGACGTTCGGGAATACCTTGTTGTTCACGCCCCAAGGACGCGATGGGTCTTCGTAGAAAGATTTCAGGTAACCGTAGAGCCAGTCAGTGCCACGAACGCGGGCGACCAGGGTCAGGTCGGGCGGCGCCGCACCGAACCAGGTCTTGGCGTCAGCCGGCTGCATGCCGATGCTCATGTGGTCGCCGATCTTGGCGCCGGTGAACACCAGCTTCGAGAGCATCAGGTCGTGCGGAATGCCCAAGTCATCGGCGACACGCTCGTAACGCTGGAACTTGGCGCTGTGACAGCCCATGCAGTAGTTGGCGAATGTACGCGCACCATCCTGCATGGCAGCCTTGTCGGAAACGTCGATATCGACTTTTTCGAGCTCAGGACCACCGTGTTCGGCCGCGAAGGACAGCACAGGCAAAGCAGCAAGAATCAGTACAGCAAATAGCTTTTTCATCAGCCAGTCACCCTTTCCGGAACCGGTTTGGTCTTCTCGAGCCTGGTGTAGAACGGCATCAGAATGAAGTAGGCGAAGTACAGGAAGGTACATACCTGCGACAGCAACGTCCGCTCGGGGGTTGGGGCCAATACGCCCAGCACGCCCAGAATCACGAACGAGATGCAGAACACCCAGAGCCAGATCTTGCTCAGCCAACCCTTGTAGCGCATCGACTTGACCGGGCTACGATCGAGCCATGGCAGGACGAACAGCACTGCAATGGCCGCGCCCATGGCGATAACGCCCAGGAGCTTGTCCGGAATCGCCCGCAGAATCGCGTAGAACGGCGTGAAGTACCAGACCGGAGCGATGTGTTCTGGTGTCTTGAAGGCGTTCGCCACTTCAAAGTTCGGCTTCTCGAGGAAATAACCACCCATTTCCGGGAAGAAGAACACGATCGAGCAGAAGATGAACAGGAACACCACCACGCCGACGATATCTTTCACGGTGTAGTACGGGTGGAAGGCAATGCCATCCAGCGGTACGCCGTTTTCGTCTTTGAATTTCTTGATGTCCACGCCGTCCGGGTTGTTCGAACCGACTTCGTGCAGCGCCAGAACGTGCAGCACCACCAGACCGAGAATCACGATCGGCAAGGCAACAACGTGCAGGGCGAAGAAGCGGTTCAGGGTAATACCGGAAATCAGGTAGTCACCACGGATCCACTGAGTCAGGTCGTTGCCGATGACCGGGATCGCACCGAACAGCGAGATGATCACCTGGGCGCCCCAGTAAGACATCTGGCCCCACGGCAGCAGGTAACCCATGAACGCTTCAGCCATCAGCGCCAGATAAATCAGCATGCCGAAGACCCACACCAGCTCACGCGGCTTCTGGTACGAACCGTAGAGCAAGCCACGGAACATGTGCAGATAGACCACGATGAAGAACGCTGAGGCGCCGGTGGAGTGCAGCAGACGCAGGATCGAGCCGTACTCGACATCGCGCATGATGTATTCGACGGATGCAAACGCCTCTTCCGCCGACGGGGTGTAGCTCATGGTCAGCCAGACACCGGTAACGATCTGGTTGACCAGAACGAGCAGTGCGAGGGAACCAAAGAAATAGAAGAAGTTGAAGTTCTTCGGGGCGTAGTACTTGCTGAGATGGTCTTCCCACATTTTGGTCGCGGGAAAGCGCGCATCAACCCAATCCATGAACTTGCTCATCACGCTTTCTCCGTATCGACGCCAATGACAATGATGTCATCGGTCTCATAGGAATGCGGGGGAACTGGCAGGTTCAAAGGCGCAGGTTGCGACTTGTAGACGCGGCCAGCCAGATCGTAGTGGGAACCGTGGCAAGGGCAGAAATAACCACCTACCCAGTCCTTGCCCAGATCCGCAGGTGCCACTTCTGGACGGAAGGTCGGCGAGCAACCCAGGTGCGTGCAGATACCGATCAGCAGCAGAACCTCTGGCTTGATCGAACGCGTTTCTGGATCGACGTAGGTCGGTTGTGTCGAGTTCTTGGAGGTCGGGTCAGACAGCTGGCCCTCGATCTTTTTCAGATTCCCCAGGATTTCCGCGGTTCGGCGAACAATGAATACTGGCTGGCCGCGCCACTCAGCAATCATCTGCTGGCCTGGCTCGATTTTGCTGACATTCACTTTCACCGGTGCACCAGCGGCTTTCGCCTTGGCACTGGGAAACCATGACCCCACGAACGGGACCGCAGCCCCCACCGCTCCTGCAGCACCCACCACGGATGTGGCTGCTACCAAGAAGCGACGCCGGCCTGCATTCACGCCGTCATTGCTCATTCAGTCCTCTCCCATCAGCTTTGTGGCCTGTTAAATCAGGCGTCTACTAAGTAAAAATCTGAACTTATAAAAATTTTGCCGAATGGTAATGAAAAGCCCCAATTCTGACAAGGTAATTACCGAGGGGCTCCACTGCCAAGCCTTGCAGTATAGGGCTTCTACGGCTGTGGCAAGTTGTCACAGAGCAATTCTTTGATAAATCGCGCCCATAAAAAAACGCCCAGCTTCGCGAGGAAACTGGGCGTTCTTTTTGAACGTAAAAGCGAATTAACGCTTCGAGTACTGCGGACGCTTACGCGCTTTACGCAGACCAACTTTCTTACGTTCAACTTCACGTGCATCGCGTGTAACGAAGCCAGCTTTGCGCAGAGCGCCACGCAGGGTTTCGTCGTACTGCATCAGTGCGCGAGTGATACCGTGGCGGATTGCGCCAGCTTGACCACTTACACCACCACCGATCACGGTGACGTAGATGTCGAATTTCTCGACAGTCTCAGTCAGTTCCAGCGGCTGACGAACTACCATGCGGGCAGTTTCGCGGCCGAAGAAATTTTCCAGGGTGCGGTTGTTGATGGAGATGTTACCAGTACCCGGACGCAGGAAAACGCGTGCGGTTGCGGTCTTGCGACGGCCAGTGCCGTAATTTTGAGTCGCCGACATAATGAACTATTCCGTTAAAACTTCAGTTCTTGGGGCTGCTGAGCAGTATGAGGGTGTACAGCGCCCGCATAGACTTTCAGCTTACGATACATGTCGCGACCCAGCGGGTTCTTAGGCAGCATGCCTTTGACCGCGGTCTCGATCACGCGCTCAGGGGCTTTAGCAATCAGCTTTTCGAAGTTGATCGACTTGATGCCGCCCGGGAAACCGGAGTGGGAGTAGTAGATTTTGTCGGTGGTTTTAGCACCGGTTACACGAATCTGCTCGGCATTGATAACGACGATGTAATCGCCGGTGTCAACGTGAGGAGTGTACTCAGCTTTATGCTTGCCACGCAGACGGCTCGCGATTTCGGTGGCCAGACGACCCAGGGTCTGACCTGCAGCGTCGACGACAAACCAGTCGCGCTGTACTGTTTCCGGTTTAGCAGTAAAAGTTTTCATTCTTTATAGCCTCAGGGGCCGCCCTGTAAATTAGACGGCGGATCTTACTGAATAGTGCGTACTTTGACAAGTCAAAGGCAGCCGGATACAGACGCTTTCGGGGGCTCGGGTCGGCGCGTCCGTTCAACGGCAAGATTCTTCGGCGGCGGCGCATCACTTCCACTGCAGAAAGAGGTGCGCAATTATGCAGATTGCGAAAAATAATTCAACCTGCTTTTATGATTGTTTTGCCCAAGGAGCACCCGATGGATTATCGACAGCTAGGCCGAACCAATCTGAACGTGAGCGCCATCTGCCTCGGCACCATGACCTGGGGCGAGCAAAACAGCGAGGCTGAAGCCTTCGCCCAGATTGAACGGGCCAAGAGCGCCGGGATCAATTTCATCGATACTGCCGAGATGTACCCGGTGCCGCCCAAGGCCGAAACCTACGCCACCACCGAGCGCTACATCGGCAATTACTTCAAAAGCCGTGGTGATCGCGCCGACTGGATCCTGGCCAGCAAGATCGCCGGCCCCGGTAACACCATCGACTACATCCGCGACAAAAACCTGCGACACAACCGCCAGCACATCATCGAAGCCGTGGACGCCAGCCTCAAGCGCTTGCAGACCGACTACATCGACCTCTACCAACTGCATTGGCCGGAGCGCAGCACCAACTTCTTCGGCCAGCTCGGTTACAAACACCAGACCGAAGCCAACCTGACGCCGCTGGAGGACACCCTCGAAGCACTGGACGAGCAGGTCAAGGCCGGCAAGATCCGCCACATCGGCCTGTCGAATGAAACGCCATGGGGCACCATGCGCTTCCTCGCCCTGGCCGAAGCCCGTGGCTGGCCGCGCGCCGTGTCGATCCAGAACCCGTACAACCTGCTCAACCGCAGCTTCGAAGTCGGCCTGGCGGAAATCGCTATCCGCGAACAGTGCGGCCTGCTCGCCTATTCGCCGTTGGCGTTCGGTTTCCTGTCGGGCAAATACGAAGGTGGCGCGCGTCCGCCTAAAGGTCGCCTGAGCCTCTACAGCCGCTTCAGTCGCTATTTCAACCCGCAGTCGGAAGCCGCGTGCAGTCGTTATGTGGCACTGGCGCGTGAACACGGCCTGGACCCGGCGCAAATGGCGTTGGCGTTTGTCACTCAGCAGCCATTTGTGACCAGCAACATCATCGGCGCGACCACCATGGAGCAACTGGAGAGCAACATTGCCAGCTTCGAGCTGAAACTTTCCGATGAAGTGCTAGAAGGGATTGAGGCGATTCACAAGGATCACCCGAACCCGGCACCTTGATCGCCAGATAAAAAGCCTTCGCGAGCAAGCCCGCTCCCACATTCGACCGCATTCCTTCAGGAGAACTCGGTTAAATGTGGGAGCGGGCTTGCTCGCGAAGGCGGCCTGACAGTCACCGCATAATCAAAGCGACCGCGCAATAATCTCCTTCATGATCTCGTTGGTCCCCGCATAAATCCGCTGCACCCGCGCATCCGCCCACGCCCGGGCGATCGGGTATTCCCACATGAAACCGTAACCGCCATGCAACTGCACGCACTCGTCGAGCACTTTGCATTGCAGGTCAGTGCCCCAGTATTTGGCCATCGCCGCGGTCGGCACATCGAGCTTGCCTTGTAGGTGCAACTCCAGACAGCGATCAACAAAGACCCGACCGATCTGAATCTCGGTCGCCATCTCCGCCAGCTTGAAACGGGTGTTCTGGAAGTCGGCGATCGCCTTGCCGAATGCCTTGCGCTCGCGGGTGTAATCCAGCGTCCATTGCAACGCAGCTTCAGCCGAAGCAAGCCCGCCGATGGCCACGGTAAGACGCTCCTGCGGCAATTCCTGCATCAGGTACGCGAAGCCCATCCCGGCCTGCCCCAACAGGTTTTCCTTGGGCACCCGAACGTCCTGGAAGAACAGTTCCGAGGTGTCCTGAGCCTTCATGCCGACTTTTTCCAGACGCTTGCCCTTGGCGAAGCCCGGGGTGTCGGCTTCCACCAGAAACAGGCTGGTGCCTTTCGCGCCAGCCTTCGGATCGGTCTTGGCCACGACAATCACCAGGTCAGCGAGAAAGCCGTTGGTGATGAACGTCTTCGAACCATTGATCACGTACTCGTCGCCATCGAGCACCGCGGTGGTTTTCACCCCTTGCAGGTCGGAACCGGCACCCGGCTCGGTCATGGCAATCGCCGTGACCATTTCGCCAGACACCAGTTTCGGCAGGTATTTGTGTTTCAGCGCTTCACTGCCGTAATGCAGGATGTACGGCGCGACGATGTCCGAATGCAGGGAAAAACCGATACCGGTCAGGCCGAGACGACCGATCTCTTCGATCACCACCGCGCTGTAGAGAAAGTCCGCCCCCAGGCCGCCGTACTCTTCGGGCAGATGCGAACACAGCATCCCCGCCTCCCCTGCCTTGTTCCAGAGTTTGCGGTCGATATAGCCTTGTTTTTCCCATTGCCCATGGAACGGCACGGCCTCTTTTTCGAGGAACGTTCGCACGCTGTCGCGAAAAAGTTCGTGCTCGGAGCTGAACAAGGTTCTGGGGATCATGCGGCACCTGTCGTTATTGTTAGCCGGAATTGACCTTCAGAGACTATGCCTCGCATCCGGCACAGGACACTGGACACATCCGACAAAAAATAAGACGATCCAGCCGTCTGGTGACCACTTTCCCCTATAAGAATAAAGTTGAATTATGTCTAACCAAGTCTCCACGCCCTTACGGCGCGTCAGCATCCTGGCTATCGACCGGGTTTTCGCTTCCACCCTCATGCAAGCCAAGGATTTCTTCCACCTGGCCAGCCTGCGTTATGGCAAACAACTGGGCCAAGGCCTGACTCCGGCGTTCGAAACCCGCCTGGTCAGCCCCGACGGCAAACCGGTGAACAGCTTCAGTGACGTGATCATGCCGGTGGATGGCGGCCTGGAAAACGCCGACATCATTGTCCTTCCAGCCTTCTGGGACGATTTCGACACGCTTTGCCAACGTTACCCACAAGTCCTGCCCTGGCTGCGTCAGCAACATGCTCGCGGCGCGGTGCTGTGCGGTGAAGCCACCGGGGTGTTCTGGCTGGCCGAGGCCGGATTGCTCGACGGCAAGGAGGCGACCACTTACTGGCGCTTCTTCAATGCGTTTGCCGAACGCTTCCCACGGGTTCAGCTCAATCAGGACAAACACCTGACCGACGCCGACAACCTGTATTGCGCGGGCGGCACCACTTCGGCCTGCGACCTTTACATTTACCTGATCGAACGCTTCTGCGGCGCCAACGTGTCCCAGGCCGTGGCCCGCGACATCCTTTATGAAGTGCAGCGCAGCTACTCGCCAGGACGAATCGGTTTCGGCGGTCAGAAGCTGCACCAGGATGTGATCATCCTGCAGATCCAGCACTGGCTCGAAGAACACTTCGCCGACAAATTCCGTTTCGAAGACGTGGCTCGCGAGCACGGCATGAGCATCCGCAATTTCATGCGGCGCTTCCAGACCGCCACCGGTGACAAGCCGCTGCATTACCTGCAACGACTGCGCATCGAAACCGCCAAGGGCCTGCTGTCCGGCAGCCGCAAGAGCATCAAGACCATCAGCTACGAAGTCGGTTACGACGATGCGAGTTTCTTCGCTCGGCTGTTCCGTCAGCACACGGAGTTGTCGCCGAACCAGTATCGGCAGCAATTTCAACAAGCAGCCTAACGGTTGATACAGGCGCCGCCACGCAATTGCCAAGCGGCGCCTGCTTGCGAATTAAACTGCCTATACCAACAGTGTTTAAAGATAACGATAAAGTGATTATTTCCCTTACATGAAAAACGGAATGCAGAGCACCGGACAAGTCCTTTGTACTCTTGCGAGCTGCTTACTGAAAACCCCAATATATTCTTCCCGCCAGCTGAACTGCACTTCAGGGAAGATCAACCATGACAATAGAAACAAGTTCCCAGCCTCCCTCATTTAACGATAAAACCGAAAATATCCAGACTAAAAAGAACTGGGCTGGCCGATTCCCCAATCCGCCGGACTTGTGCTTTGACTACCGAGCGTTAATCGAACAGGAACATGGCGTCGCAAAGGCAACCAATCCCACGCATAAAATATGCATCATCGGCGCAGGTGTTACCGGACTGACTGCCGCCCGAGAACTCTATCGTTGCGGTTTTACCGACGTGACACTGATAGAACAATCGACACGCATTGGCGGTAGACACCTGACCGTCCATGGCCGCCATTCAATAAAAGAAAGTCATACTCCTTTCGAAATGGGTGCCATGCGCATGCCATTCTTCAATAAGGAAAACGAACCACCCAAAGAAGGTCGATCGCTGATGGCTTACTACGCCAACGCATTTGACCTGGCGCTATCGGATTTCCCCAACCCTGGAAGCCCGTGGGTGAGTTCGACTGGTATTTATCTCCAGGAAGGCAGCCTGGGCGGTCGTACGGATCCGCACATGTTGATCTGGACGAATGAAGACGGCTTGACGCCTCCACCCGACGAGGCGCTGCAAACGGTTTATGCCAAGTGGAAAGCCTTTGCCGCCAGGATGACTCGCCAGGTTGCGCCGATCTATGCCACGCAGGAATGGGAAGCTGTCTGGGCCGCGATCGTCGAAAGGTACGAGCGTGTTTCGTTTCGCGACCTGGTCTGTATGCCGGTGCTGGACAATTGGGATAAAGACAAACCTGGAGATTTTGGCGGAGTCGGAATGACCTCGCACGAATCAACCCTGTTCTATTCGATAGGCATCGGCGACGGTAGTTGGGGCGCTTTTTATGACGTGTGCGCGCTCTACCCGCTGCGCACCGCCATTTTCGGATTCAGCAGCCGCCTGCAACTCGTTCACGGCAGGGTCGATTCGTGCGGCGAACCGCTTCCCGCGCCGTACTTGCACAGCGATGCTGTACTCGATGCGAAGGGCCTGCCTTTCGACAGTCCGCGCTATATCGGTCTTGCAGCGCTGGACGAATGCTTGCTGTTCATGAACACCGACAGCGCGCACACGTCGTTCTACGAACATTGTCTTGAAAGGGGTGACGGTTTTTTCACCGATTCTTCAGTCAACAAACTGAAGAAACTGGATGATCAAAAAATACGTGTCTATTACACGTGGAAATTCAGCCAGCCCAGTCAATCGCAGGAACTGTTCAATGACTTTGATGCTGTCATCATGACCCTGCCTTCATGGCTGATCGAAACGGGGGTCCGGCTCGAAAACTTCAATCAGCATATGTTGCCGTTCGACATGATCAACGCTTACAAAACAGCACACTGGGAAACCAGTTGCAAAGTATATGCGCCGTTAAGTAAGTCTTTCCTTTCAAGCAACACCACAATCCCCCAGGCCATTGTGACCGACAGTTTCATTCATGACGTGTACAGCTATCGTTATAACGAGAATTATCCATACGACTGCATATTATTAAGTTACACATGGGAGGATGACGCGACCAAACTGGCGCTGTTCAACGATCAGGAACTGGTGGCGAAGTGCGTAGAGGAACTCGACCGGATATTGATGAATTGCGCCAATATCCAGGAGAGGATTTCTCCTTATATTCAAACTGAACTAGCCTTGGTCCAACGCTGGATGACGGACAGAAACGCCTTGGGTTGCGCAAAGTTATACAGGCCCGGCACTTATTACGACGCGGTGAGCCTGATGAAGTACAACCGGGATTTCTCACATCTGTCCGGCCTTTATTTTTGCGGAGAATCGTTTTCGGTCGATGCCGGCTGGACAGAGCCTTGCTTTCGCGGCGCCGTGGATGCGGTGATTCATATCTGCAATAAAACCGCAGCGGTATTCAACGGCGGATTCTGCATGAGCGACTACCCGCAATACCGCATCCGCAACTGACGCCCCGCTCCATCGTCCAGAACCAATGCGCCCTGCGCGTTGGTTCTGCCTGTGTCAAACCGCTCTATTACGCCGTCTTGCGCCCCGGCAGGGAAATCCGGGTGCTCTGCCCTGCGCGATCTTCGGACACGGACTACAGCTCAAACGGAAGCCGCTGACTTACGCAAAAAAGCCATTTCAACTCTTATAAACACGCAATTAAACAGCGTGAATAACAATAAAAAGAGGTCATCCCGAATGAGCGAGCCAACAAGTCCTGTTCGTGTAGCAGTTGTGCAATTCGACCCACAAGTCGGCATAGAAAAACGTGCAGGTAATTTGCGTCATGGTCTGGAATTGGCACTGGAGGCGGTAAATGGCGGTGCCAATCTCATCGTGTTGCCCGAGCTTTCCAGCACAGGTTATTTCTTCAGCAACCGGCAAGATGCGTTCGACCATTCGGAGGTCATTCCCGACGGACCGAGTGTGAAAATCTGGATGGACTTCGCCCGCAACCACAAGGTCTACCTGGTTACCGGATTGACTGAGCGTGACGGCATGCGGCTGTTCAACACCGGCGTTCTGGTCGGGCCTGACGGTTTTATCGGCAAGTATCGCAAAGCCCATTTGTGGAACCTGGAGAAGCTGTGGTTCACGCCGGGTGATCTGGGCTTTCCGGTGTTTGATACGCCTATTGGTCGTATCGGCCTGTTGATCTGTTGGGATATCTGGTTCCCGGAGGTGCCGCGCATCCTGACCCAGCAAGGCGCGGACATCATTTGCAGCCTGAACAACTGGGTATGGACACCGCCACCGCTGTTCGACGAGGCCGGCAAGTGCATGGCGTCGTACCTGACCATGACCGCTGCACACGTCAACAATGTGTTTATCGCCGCCGCCAGCCGGATCGGGGAAGAACGAGGTGCCCGTTATCTGGGCTGCTCACTGATTGCCGGTACGAATGGCTGGCCGATTGGCCCCGTGGCGTCAGCAGATCAGGAACAAATCCTGTATGCCGATATCGATCTGACCAGCTCTCGAAGCGCGCCGATCTGGAACAATTTGAACGACCTGCATCGCGATCGTCGAGCCGATCTCTACGATCAAATGCTCGGTTACACCCAGCACCCTTGCCTGCCGCGCTGACAAGGGGGTAACCGATGAACATCACAACCGAAAAAAACCGGCCTGGCGCCAGATCGCCACTGGATCTTGCAATCATCCTGCTGATGATCGGCACGGCACTGCTGATTATCTGGCTTTCATTCACCCACCGTTCTGCCTGGGAAGCGCATTGGCCAAGCTACAGCGACATGGTCTCCAGCCTTCCCGAACCGGGTGCCTGGCTGCGCTGGGTGCTGGGTGACATCAGCGAGGTGGCGTTCTACAAACACGAGTTCGCCTCTATCGGGTTGTTGGCCGGAGCCTATCTGGCCTATTGGGCGAATCGCACAGGAAAAACCTGGCAAGGTTTTGCCATTTCCTATGGGACTGGATTGTGGCCGTGGCTGGTGACCAGTTCGTTGCTTGGACTGTTGCTGAGTAACCTGCTGTGGGGCTGGACGGTCACCGCCACCAGTTGGCAGCCAACGTTTGCGGCGTTTGTTTCGCTGCCCGCGGCGATGGTGCTCATGTTTGGTGGTGGCTGGAAGGTCACGATCAATGGCGCAATCATGGGCGCCGTGCTGGTCACGCCGACGTGCCTGCTGTTCGTCAACTACGTGTGCAATCCTCTGGGCTTGCCTGTGGTCATCGGCAATGTCTTGGGCATGGCAGTCGCCAGCGTCTTCGCTTTTGTGCTTTGCCGTTACCTGCCAAGCCTGGTGAAGTCCGAGCCCTGCGAGAAGCCATCCGCCCCTTCGCCCGCAACCGTCAACACCAAAACGCCCGACTACGGGGTTATCTGGAGCTTGCGCCGGGTGCTGGCCGATTTTTCGGAAGCGCCGTTCTTTGGCAATGAGCTGGCCAGCCTCGGCCTGTTGCTGGGGGTATTGCTGGCTTACACCTGGAATCCGATGAGCCCGGTATATGGGTCGGGCCTGCTGCCCCAATTGATCGGTGCCCAGGCGTTGACCTCAGCGCTGGGGGTGGTGATCTGGCGTCGGCAATGGATGTCACGCGGCTGGTATCCCACCTACGTTCCATTGGTGTCCGTGGTGCCGGCGGCCGTTCTGACGTACGGCGGCAGTTGGCAGGTGATCCTCTCGAGCGCACTGCTGGGCGCGCTGATTGCACCGCCCCTGGCTTGCGCCATTGCCCAGCGAGTGCCTGCGTACATGCATGCCTACATCGGGAATGTCCTGTCCATGGCCATCAGCACGTTGCTGATCATTCCGATTATCGGACTGCTGATCGCCAACTGACGCACGCTGCCAGCCGGCTGTATCCGGGCTCGAAACCGGGTACAGCCACTTCTCATTACAAACAAACGAGGTATCACATGGACCTGCCCCAACTGGCTATCGCCGCGCTCGGCGGCACCGTGAGCATGCAAGCCCGGAACGCTGGCGAAGGTGTTGTCCCGACCGTCAGCGGCGAAACCCTGCTGGCCTCGGTACCGGAGCTGACGGCCCTGGCCCGGGTCAACGTTGAAACGCTCGGGTTACTGCCCAGTGCCTCACTGGATTTCGAGTTTTTGCTGAGTGTCCTTTCCTGGGCCAACTTTCAGATCAAGCAAGGTGCTGTCGGGGTTGTCATTTCCCAAGGCACGGACACCCTTGAAGAAACAGCCGCGCTTTTTGATTACTTGTGGGAGCACGACGAACCGCTGGTCGTGACCGGCGCCATGCGTTCGGCAGCGCAGGCAGGGGCCGATGGCCCGGCGAATCTGCTGGATGCTTGCCGGGTTGCACTGGCTGAAAACAGTCGACTGCGAGGCGTTCAGGTAGTCATGAACGGGCAGATTCACGCAGCGTGCCGCGTGCGTAAAACCGATTCGCTGGCATTGCAGGCGTTTTCCTCTCCAGCCTTTGGTCCTTGCGGAATGCTTGTGGAAAACACCACCCGCTATTTGCGCCCACCGGCCCCGCGAACGGTTTTACCTTTGCCGCAACAGACCACGCAGAAGGTTGCAATGCTGGAGACGTCGCTCTCTGCCGATACGCTGTTACTGGAGAACATCCTCGAACTAGGCTATGACGGGCTGGTGATCGGCGGTTTCGGTGCCGGACATGTTTCGCAGAGTTGGGCGGATGTTATCGAAAAAATCGCCAAGAAAATCCCGGTGATCGTTGCAACCCGGACCGGTTCCGGGTCCACGGCGCAATCTTCCTACGGCTTTATTGGCGGCGAGATGGACTTGATCCGCAAAGGTGTATCGATGGCTGGATTTCTTTGCCCGCGTAAAGCCCGGATCTTGCTGTGGTTGCTGATCGGCTGCCAGCGGCAAGATGAACTGGCCAGCTTCCTCCTGGAAGACTGACACAACGACCTGTAGCAGCGAGTAGGGATCAGCACATCTACAAAAAAGGCCTGCTAATGCAGTAAATGCTGTTCACTTAAGACCATCTTCAAGCGAGTAAGAAACCTGTGGCGAGGGGATTTGTCGGAATGCCGCACCACCCCGTTCGGCTGCGAAGCAGTCGTAATCCAGACAACTTAGTGTGTCTGAAAAGACGATGGGGCCGCTTCGCAGCCCAACGGGGATAAATCCCCTCGCCACAGGTTCTAGCTCGACTGAAGAATGTCTTAAGTGAACAGTATTATGCTAATGCAGACCTTTTTCATTTTCCGAAATCCTACGGCTTGTGAGCCCGGGACAGGAATTCGTGGGACTGCATTTCCAGCAGGCGACTCAGGGTGCGCTGGAACTCGAAGTTCAGGCGACCGCCGGTGTAGAGGTCTTTGAGCTCGACTTCAGCGGAAATGATCAGCTTCACGTTGCGGTCGTAGAACTCGTCGACCATGTTGATAAAGCGTCGGGCGATGTCGTCAGTGGTGACGCTCATTTGCTCGACACCGCTGAGCAACACGGCGTGGAAGATCTTGCCCAGTTCGATGTAATCGTTCTGGCTGCGCGGGCCGTCACAGAGTTCGCGGAAGTCGAACCAGGCCACGTCATCGCACGTGCGCAAGGCACGGATTTCGCGGTTCTCGATCATCAGCACATCGTTCTCGATGGCTGCCGTGCATTCCGGCGTCAGGGCGCGGAAGCTCTTGCGCAGGCTTTCGTGGGACGCATCATCCAGCGGAAAGTGGAACAGCTCCGCTTGCTCAAGGTGACGCAGACGGTAATCGACGCCGCTGTCGACGTTGACGATTTCGGTGTTCTGCTTGATCAGCGCAATCGCTGGCAGGAAGCGCGCACGTTGCAGGCCGTCCTTGTACAGACCGTCCGGCACAATGTTCGACGTCGCGACCAGGGTCACGCCGTTCTTGAACAGCTCTTCCATCAGCGTGCCGAGGATCATCGCGTCGGTGATATCGGACACGAAGAACTCATCGAAACAAATCACCCGGGCTTCGTCAGAGAAGCGCTTGGCGATGATGGTCAGCGGGTTTTTCTCGCCGCCGAGGGTCTTCATCTCTTCGTGCACGCGCTTCATGAAGCGGTGAAAGTGAGTGCGGACCTTTTCCTTGAACGGCAGCGCTTCGAAGAAGGTGTCGACCAGATAGGTCTTGCCACGGCCGACGCCGCCCCAGAAGTACAGACCCTTGACCGGTGCCGCGTCTTTCTTGCCAAACAGTTTGCCGAATAGGCCCGGTTTGCTGTGCGAGGCCGCGACCAGATCGTCGTACAGGCGCTGTAAGTGGCGCACCGCAGTTTCCTGCGCGGCGTCATGGAAGAATTCCGGGCGTTTCAGATCAGCTTGATATCGTTCTAGGGGCGTCATAATTCGTTAGCAAGGCAACAAAAACGGGCCGTCACTGTAGCGACGGCCCGTGGGAATGGCAATCAGCCCTTGGTCGGGCCGAGCCGCTGATTTATTCCTGAACCGGCGTCAGAGCAACTCGCAAGGTCTCGATGGCAGCATCACGAGCGGCGCTGTCAGCAAAGGCCGGGCTGTCGGCAATGCACTCGCCTTCCACCCAGACGCTGAAGCTCAGGTCTTCGTTGCGCACGTCCAATGGCTGACCCGATTGCAGTTGCTTGGTCACCTGGCCGGCGGTTTTGCCGTCGGCGAAGTGGCGCGACAGCAGCAGCTGCTCGCCGTCGGCCGCCAGCAGACGGAAGCGGAAACTGCCGTCGTCTTCACGGAAACTGACGAAACGCGCGGCTTTCGCAGCTTTCTTCTTGGTCGTCGCCGCGACCTGGGTCTGAGCGACGAAAGAACGCAGACCCACCGCTTCACGCAGTTCGTGGAGGAACGGTGTCGCTACCGAACGGGCCTTTTTGGCACCGATCTGCAGGATGTCTTCCAGGTCTGCCGGGCGTTCGATCAACTGGTGATAACGCTCGCGGGACTCACCCAGCTCGCTGTCGAGCAACTGGAACAGACGATTCTTCGCCTCACCCCAACCCAGGCCCTGCAACAATTCGCTGCGGAATTCGTCGGACTGCGCCGGGGTAGCGAAGGCCTGGAACAAGGTGAACAGGTGCGAGTTATCCGGATCCTTCGCCTCGCCCGGCGCACGGGAGTCGGTGACGATCCGTGAAATCGCGTCCTTCATTTCCTTGGCGCTGCTGAACAACGGAATGGTGTTGTCGTAGCTTTTCGACATCTTGCGACCGTCGAGGCCTGGCAGCGTGGCGACGCTTTCTTCGATCAGCGCCTCGGGCATGGTGAAGAATTCTTTGCCCTGGCCGAACAGGTGGTTGAAGCGCTGGCCGATGTCACGGGCCATTTCCACGTGCTGGATCTGGTCACGACCGACCGGCACCTTATGGGCGTTGAACATCAGAATGTCCGCGGCCATCAGCACCGGGTAGCTGTACAAACCCATGGTGATGCCGGCGTCCGGGTCTTCGCCGGTTTCGACGTTCTTGTCCACCGAGGCCTTGTAGGCGTGGGCGCGATTGAGCAGGCCCTTGGCGGCGACGCAGGTCAGCAGCCAGGTCAGCTCCGGGATTTCCGGGATGTCGGACTGGCGATAGAAGGTTACGCGCTCCACATCCAGGCCACCGGCCAGCCAGGTCGCGGCGATTTCCAGACGCGAGCGCTGGATGCGCAGCGGGTCATCGCATTTGATCAGGGCGTGGTAGTCGGCCAGGAAATAGAACGAATCGGCATTGCTGTCACGGCTGGCGATGATCGCCGGGCGGATGGCGCCGGCGTAATTGCCCAGGTGCGGCGTGCCGGTGGTGGTGATGCCGGTGAGGATACGGGTACGAGTCGTCATGGGTAATCGCTTGTCAGACTGCAATCAATTCGAAAGACGCGGCAGGATCAGATCCTTGAGATCGGTGAGCTTGCCATGAAAAAAGTGTCCGCATTCTGCCACTTTCAGCAGCTCATGGGGGCGATCGAGTGCGTCGGACCAGTCGTAAACGAGCTGCGGATCGATGACTTCGTCGGTTTCCGGCTGGATCAGGGTCAGCTCGCCTTGCTGCGGCAGTTGATCCTGATCGCCCAGACGCATCACCGCTGGCGCGACCATGAACAGGTGCTTGAGCTGCTCACCCTTGGCTTCCAGACGTCCGCCGAGACTTGCTGCAACAAAACCGCCGAAGGAGAATCCGAACAGCGTCAGCGGCAACTCGGGGTGTTTGACTCGCAGCCATTCGGCCACGGCCTGGGCGTCGTCGACTTCGCCGGTGCCCATATCGTGGGTGCCTTCGCTGGCACCGACGCCACGGTAGTTGAAACGTAAAGTAATCAAACCGGCGTCACGCGCAGTGCGCTGCAAGGTCGAGACGACTTTGTTGAGCATGGTGCCGCCCTGCACCGGGTTCGGATGGCAGATCAGCGCAATGCCGCGGGGCTGCTCGTTATCCAGGTAAAGGGCTTCCAGTTGGCCGACCGGGCCATCAATCACTACAGGGGTTTCGCGCATAAGCAAGGAAGGAACTCCGTGACCTCGAATCGGGTCGACTCGTCTAGCAAATTGTCTGTGCCAATCTATTGCGAGTGAATCGCGGTATACAGCGCAGGTTCGAGCCGTTAACGTAAAGCAAAGCCGTTTATAGAGGAAGGACTCGTGGAACACTCGCTCTTAGTTTGGTTGTTACCGACTCTTGCCCTGGTTGTGGGTGTCGCCATTGGTTTCCTGATCGCTCGCCTGGTGCCGAATGCCGCGCCTAGCAGCACGCAACGTCAGCTGGATGACATTCAGGAACGTTTCGACAGTTATCAGAACGAGGTGGTTACCCACTTCAACAGCACTGCAACACTGGTCAAAAAGCTGACTCAGAGCTATCAGGAAGTGCAGGATCACCTCGCCGAGGGTGCCAACCGCCTGGCCCTGGACGAGCAAACCCGCCAACGCCTGCTGGCCTCGCTGCACGCCGATGCAGCAGCCGCCCCACGGGAACGCCTGACGCCGCCGCGCAATCAGGAGCCGCCTCGCGACTACGCCCCCAAAGCCCCGAACGCGCCGGGCATGCTCGATGAGCATTACGGCCTGAAGAAGTAATCAGGTTTCGCGCGACATGAAAAAGCCCCCGGATGAGTGATTGTCCGGGGGCTTTTTTGTGACTGATGATTTAGTTGCCAGTTCGGGCCTCTTCGCGAGCAAGCCCCCTCCCACAGGGGAGTGCATTCCAAATGTGGGAGCGGGCTTGCTCGCGAAGGCGGTGTGTCAGGCGATATTAACGTCGACTGATACTCCCTCTTCGCGAGCAAGCCCGCTCCCACAATGGTTTTGCGGTGTTATGAATATTACTGAACGGTGCCTGGTTGCTGGGCACCATACTGCTGACCCGGAATCGCCTTCAGGTTGACCTCGACCCGGCGGTTCTGCGCCCGGCCATTGGCGTCACCGTTGCTGGCAATCGGGTTATCCGGCCCGGCACCGCGAGCCGACAGGTTGGCGCCGCTCACGCCCTGAGACGTCAGGTAAGTCGCCACGCTCTGGGCCCGGCGCTGGGACAGGTCCATGTTGTGCTGGCGGCTGCCGGTGCTGTCGGTGTAGCCGACGATTTCGATCTGGTTCTGGTTGAACTCCTTGAGTGAGCCCGCCAGATTGTTCAGCGGCTGATAGAAGCTCGACGCAATGTTCGCCGAATCGGTGGCGAAGGTGATGTTACCCGGCATGATCAGTTTGATCTGATCACCCTGGCGCTGCACTTCCACCCCGGTGTTGGCCATGCTGGCGCGCAGCTTTTTCTCTTGCTGGTCGGCGTAATAACCGTAACCGGCAGCGGAAGCACCCACCACGGCGGCGCCAATCAGCGCGCCCTTGCCACGGTTATCGTGATTGATGGCGGCACCGGCCAAAGCACCGGCCAGAGCGCCGAGGCCACCGTATTTAGCGGTTTTGCTCATGCCCGTGGAACCACCGTCGGCCTGGCCCTGGTTGTCGTAAGGGTTAGGCGAGGCGCAGCCAGACAGCAAGGCCACAGCCGTAGCGACAATAATCAAACGCTGCTTGGTGAACATGAAGAGCTCCTTCTTTTTGCATTCTGTGGTGCAACGGACAAGGCATTAGCCTTTGCGGGCGTTGGATTGTTTCGGCGGACAAAAATTCCGTCTGTAACAATTAAGCCCGTACAAAAGGGTTCTCGCGCATTTCATCGCCCAGACGTGTGTCCGGACCATGCCCGGTCACCACCGTCGCCTCTTCATCGAGGGTGTACAGCCGCTGCTTGATCGACCGCACGATGGTCGCCTGATCGCCACCCCACAAATCCGTGCGCCCTACCCCGCGACGAAACAACGTGTCACCGGCAATCAGCAGCTTAGCCTCTGAAAACCAAAAGCTCATGGAGCCCGGCGTATGACCCGGTGTGTGCAACGCCACACCGCAGCCGCAGGCCAGTTCTTCATCATCGGCCAACCAGCGATCCGGCGGCGGCACCGGCGTGTAGGGCACACCGAACATCTGGCACTGCATCTCCAGGTTGTCCCACAGAAATTGATCTTCTTTATGCAGGTGCAGGGTTGCGCCGGTTTTTTCCTTCAACTGACCGGACGCCAGGAAGTGATCGAGGTGCGCGTGGGTGTGAATGATGCTGATCACCTTCAGGCCCAGTGCGTCGAGCCGCGCAAGGATCAGTTCGTGATTACCGCCCGGATCGACCACGATGGCTTTTTTGGTGATCGGATCGCCGATGATCGTGCAGTTGCACTGCAAAGGGCCGACAGGGAAGGTTTCGCGGATGAGGGCGGTATTCGGGGTTTGCATGGGGTTAATCCTGGTGCCAAGGCTGGGTACTGCGGTTATGATCCGCAAAATTGATAGGTTATCCTCGCGCCGCGCCCATTTTGAAACAAGCCGGCAGGACGCCAATGCCTGGTTCAAACGACTCTTGAAGCGTTTTTTGTAACGCTCAGCTCAAAAAGGATAATCCCATGCAAGAAGACTATCTCCTTCGTCAGGACATTAAAGGTATCCAAGCCTGGGCACAGGTCTGAACCATGCCTGAGATCCCGGTAGACTTGCGCTGTAAAACGGCCTGCGCGTTTGTGGCAGGACGCGAGCACCTCAAAACTCAAACGCCTTGCCAGGACTTTGTCGCGGCCAGAGAGTCCAACGAGGTGACCTGCATTTCATTGGCCAATGGGGCCGCCTCCCGAGCCAGCTCCGAAATCGGCGCCCAGGTCGCGGTCACGGCTACCCTGGCCTTTGTCTGCAAAAACTTTGAAAGCCTCTGGCAAAACATGGACAAACACAACGCGAAGGCAGCCCAGCGACTGGTTAATCGCTGCCTGGACGCGTTCAGGCGCAAATCTGCAAAGCTCGGCGGCGAGATCAACGACCTGGCCTGTAGCTTGTCATTCGTCGCTTACTCACGAGGCCGTTACCTGGCAGGCCACTTGGGCGATGGTGTCATCGCAAGCGCTGATGCGGACGGACAACTTCAGGCACTTTCTCATCCGGAAAATGGCGAGCCAGCCAATAGCACCCTGTTTCTGACTGACCATAAAGCGGCGTCGCGGCTCAGGTTGTACCGTGGGCAAATCGAAGCCACGACTGGCTTCGCGATCATGAGCGAAGGCACTGCAGAAAGCCTTTATCACAAATCCAGCGGCGTCCCTGCCCCGGCGATCCAAAAATTGCTGGAGTGGAATGCAACGTTACCCAGAAAAAAAATGAAGGAAGTGTTGGGTGACAACCTGCAACAGTCCATTGCCAGTCAAACCGAAAATGACTGCTCCATAGGCTTGCTGTCGATCCTGAAGCCCTCCATCGGCGTGGGGCAGACACCCGGCGTGACTGTCTCAGAGGGGAAATGAGCGAAAACCTCTGATCGCAAGGCCCACCTTGTGTCGGAGGTCTTCAGATGGCGATTACTGCAATACACCCAACTCTTTCGCCCTGGCGACCGCTTGCGTGCGCCGTTCAACCCCGAGCTTGCTGTTGATATGGCTGGCATGGGTTTTCACCGTGTGCAGCGAAATAAACAACTGATCGCTGATCTCCTGATTTGAACAACCCTGGGCGATCAGTCGCAGGACGGCCATTTCCCGCGTACTGAGTTGTTCCGCTGCGGCGGATGACTCCGCGGGACGGGCCGCCACTGTTGGAAGTTGTTCTGAAAGGCTCTGTGAAACGGGCGTCGGCACACCGAGTTGAAGTTGGTTACGCAGCCAGTCCGGATGTTCCGCCAACAACCTGTCAAACGGTTGCAGCACGCCACCGGCCGCCGCTTCCAGCGCCTGCCCCAGAGCCTTGCGGGCCTCGGGTTCGCGTCCGCTCCCCAGCAACAACGTCACTTTTTGAGTCAGTGCCATCACACTGAGCAGCTGCCTGCCGGTTTGCTGCCCATGCTCAAGCAACGCATCCAATCGCCCTTCGGCCAGCATCGGCTGCCCCTGAATGACCTCCAGCAAGGCCTGCTGCAACTCGATATGCAGCGGCAGTTGCGGATGGAACTCCGGAGGGGCTGCCGCGTGTTCGCCGTTGTAGGTCTGGCCCAAGCGAGCGAGCCAGGCTTCGGCCAGATCGGTACGTCCCTGAGCCAGCCAGAGTTCACATTTGACCAGGGTGATCATCGCCAGGTAGTAGATCGGTGGCACGTCCCAGATGTGCATCAGACGCTCGGCTTCGGCGAGTTCGGCGAAGGCTTTGGCGAATTCGCCGCTGCTGCCCTCAAGCCTGGCAATCACACAGTGACCGATCAATACGCTGATATCACGACAGGCGCGTGCTTCATTCAAACCGGCTTGCAACCGGGCCCGCGCGGCTTGGGGCTGCAAGCGCAGGGCTAACAAAAAGCCTTCGTACAAAGTCAGTCGTGCGCGTACGGCATAGAGCCGTTGCGGGGATAACGGTTGCAGGCGTTGCAGCCCCTGGCGCACTTCATCCAGCGCACGCAGGATTTCCCCTCGCGCTTGCAGCACGCGAGCGCGGTCGTAATGGGCCAGCGCTTCGAACAGCGGATTGCCGACCCGTTGCGCCAACTCCAGAGATTCACGGTTCAATCCGCGGGCACGCCACAAGTCGCCGTCGGCAATGGCCAGGTTGGACAGGGTCGAGAGGCACATCAGGCGCTGCCCGTAGCGTTTGGCCGGCAGACTCTCCTGCGCTTCGGTGCAATAGAGCAGCGTCAGCTCACGATTGCCGCGCCCGCGAGCGATGACACCGCTCAGGGCCAGCCATTGCGCCAGCATGGATTTCTGCGCAGTGGCGGACGGGGCCGGCAGGAAGCGGCTCAAATGACTGGCCAGCTCCTCGGCGGCGTCCAGCTGACAGGCCAGCCCCAACGCCCAGCTGTACAGCACGATCAGCCGTGGTGTGCTGATCAGCAGGCTGTCGGGCAAGTCCATTTTCCAGCGCAGCAACATGCCGACGTTCTGTTCGGCCAGCAGTTGTTCTTCGGACAGGTTCTGCACCAGGTTCGCCGCGACGTCCAGGTGCCCGGCGCGCAATGCCTGCTCCACCGCTTCATCGAGCAGCCCCTGGGCATTGAACCAGCGACAGGCGCGCAGGTGCAGGCTGGCCGCCGGCACCATCGCTTGCGCGGTAGGCCGGGTGCGCAACAGGTCGGAAAACAAATGGTGGTAGCGATACCAGTGACCGTTTTCATCCAGTGGCACCAGGAACACCTGATGGGCCAGCAGAAAACGCAGGATCTCGGCACTGTCATGGGCTTCGCGAACGGCATCGCACAGTTCGCTGCAAAAGCGCTCCTGAGGTGCCGTGTCGTAAAGGAATGACTGCACCTCGGCGGGCAGACAATCGATGACTTCTTCCAGCAGGTAATCGCGGATCAGCCCTTCCCCGCCATGCAAGGCCTGCGGAAAAGCACCCTGGGAGCCCGCTTCAGACGCCGCCAGCAGCCAGAAACGCAGCCCGGCGACCCAACCTTCGCTGCGCTGGATGAGGCTCTCCAGTGCTTCGCCGCGCAAGGAGCTGCTGTGCCGATCAAGCAGGGTCAGGGCTTCTTCGTGAGTCAGGCGCAAGTCCTGTTCATTCAATTCGAGCAATTGCCGCGACAGCCGCAGGCGCGCCAGATGCCAGTCCGGCCGCTGCCGACTGGTGACCATGACCAGCAACCCGTCAGGCAGGTGATTGAGGAAAAATTGCAGGCAGCGATCGAGAACCGGGCCCTGCGCCAGATGGTAGTCATCCAGCACCAACAGCAGGGGCGTACTCGCAGACAGGTGCACGGCCAACTCATCGAGCAAACCGTCCAGCCATTCTTCAAAGGCAAACGGCTGGTGCCGCTGGCGCATTTTCAACAGACCCAGGGACTGGCTGCCCAGTTGCGGAAAAAAGTCCTGGAGGCCTTCGAGCAACCGCTCAAGAAAACGTCCGGGATCGCTGTCTCGCGGACTCAACCCCAGCCACAGACTTTGCCAGTGAGCCGGCAAGCCCTGACAGAATTCCACGGCCAACGAACTCTTGCCAAACCCCGCCGGTGCGCTGACCAGCAACAACCTGCCACCGAGGCCCGCACTCAGGCGCTCGCACAGACGAGGCCGCAGCACATGGCCGTCAGGCAACGGAGGCCGAAAAAAACGCCCGTCCAGTGTGACGACGGCAACGCTTGCAGGGCCCAGGTGTGGGGACAAATCAGTCATGGCCGGCTCTTGTTTGAATGGCGGTTGGCGGCGTTGCAGATGTCCGCAGCCTAGCGGTAAACGAAGAGGGATTGAAGGTTGTTGCTACAAATGGCTACAAAAAGAATACAACCCAAAGTTACCGAGCCACAGATGAAGTTTTCCTGACAGACCGTGTCGCACCCTTCGCGAGCAAGTCGAATCGTCGCACCGCCGCTCCCACATGTGATCTTCGGTGGACATAAAATTTGTAAACAATGTAGATCCAGTGTGGGAGCGGGCTTGCTCGCGAAGAGGCCATCGCAGGCGCCGAAGATTTTCAGGCAAAAAAAAACGCCCCGAACCAGTCGGGGCGTTTTTCGAGGATGCGGCCTCTGTTCAGGACAACTTAGCGAACACCATCCTGGCGCAGAGCGGCCGGAGTGAAGTCGCTGGTGGTGGCGGTAAAGCCGAAGTCATACGCCGATTTCTCTTCGTTCTTCATGCCCAGCGCCAGGTAGCGGCCCGATTGCAGGTCGTACAAGGTTTCCAGGGTGTACCACGGCACTTGAACGTTGTAGTAGTTCTGGGAATGAGCTTCCGCCACACGCCACAGTTGATTACGACCGTCGTAGTGATCGATCACGGCCGCTTGCCAGGTGTCTTCGTCGATGTAGAAGTCACGCTTGGCATAGATGTGACGCTGACCTTCCTTCAAGGTGGCCACCACATGCCAGACCCGGCGCAGCTCGTAACGAGCCAGGTCCTGGTTGATGTGACCGGCCTTGATGATGTCGTCGTACTTGAGTTGCGGCGAGTCGAGCTTGTAGCTGTCGGAGGCGATGTACATCTCTTTCTTGCCTTCGAGCTTCCAGTCGTAACGATCCGGCGCACCGTTGTACATGTCCAGGTTGTCGGAGGTACGCAGGCCATCGGCTGCGGTACCCGGCCCGTCATAGGACACTTGTGGTGCGCGACGCACACGACGCTGACCGGCGTTGTAGACCCACGCCGAACGCGGTTCCTTCACTTGGTCGAGGGTTTCGTGCACCAGCAACACACCACCGGCCAGACGTGCCGGCGCGGTCACTTTCTGTTTGAAGTAGAACAGGATGTTGCCTGGATTCGCCGGATCGTAATCCTTCATCTTGTCGCGGAACACGAACTGGTCCTGGAAGTACACCAGGCTGTACGAGCCGTTAGGCTGCGGCGTGGCCTGGGTCACCAGACGGGTCACGCTGCCACCGCGATAGCGGGTGATGTGGTTCCAGATGACTTCGACGCCGGTCTTCGGAATCGGGAATGGAACGGCAGTTTCGAAGTTCTCCAGACCGTTGCCGCCGGACACCAGATTAGTGGCGGTAGCGTTTTTCTTGATGGAGGCAAACACGGCATCCGGCACGGTCGCGCCGCGATGGGACGGGTAGACCGGCATCTTGAAGGTTTCCGGGTAGCGCTTGAACATCGCGTATTGGCCCGGTGCGAGTTTGTCCTTGTACTGGTCGACGTTCTGCGCGGTGATGGTGAACAGTGGTTTTTCACTGGCAAACGGGTCGGACAGGAAACCTTTGCTGTCGGCGGTGCCGGCATTTTTCGCCATCGGCTTCCAGGCCGGGATCGATCCGTCAGCGTTACCCGCCATCTCGGCGCCCATCGGGGTCAGGCTTTTGCCCAGTTTGTCCGCTTCGGCCGCGGGGACCGCCGCCATGACGCCGGTCGCCAGCAGCGAAAGCCCCAGAACACCGACGTGGAACAGACTCTTTGTTATTTTCATAAGTGCGTTCGTCCTGATAATGCAGTGCTTAGAAGTTCACGCCGAAGCTGAGCGCAACGAAATCGCGGTCATCGACGGTGGTGTACTTGCCATCAAAGAAGTTGGTGTAAGCCAGGCTCGCGGTGTAGGTGTTCTGGTACTCAGCATCGACGCCCAGGCTCACCGCTTTGCGACCTTCCTCGAAGTTGCCGCCAGGGCCAGGCGAGTAACCTTCCACGTCATGAGACCAGGCCACGTTCGGCTTGAGGTTCACACCGGCGAATACGTCGTTGTATTCCCAGATGGCACGACCACGGTAGCCCCAGGAGTTTGCGGTGGTGAACCCGTCGTTTTCGCAATAGCGACTGACGTTGTTTTGCGGGCCGCCTGCCAGGGTAGAGGTGTTCAATGCCACGCACTGACCACTTGGCAATGGACCAGGGCCGTAGCTCGGGTCACGGCCGTAACGCGCTTTGGAAGAGCTTTCCAGACCGCCAACGTGAGTAAAGCCAACCTCACCCACCAGGGTCAGCCGCTCGGCGCCCATCACCTGGTCGAAGAAGTGAGTCAGGGTCGTCTGGAGCTGGGTCACTTCCTTGCGGCGATAGCCTTGTTGATCCTGCCCTGGCGTCCCCTGAAGCACGGAAACGTTAGGGTTCAGAGGCGTCAGACCGGAAAAGAGAATGTCGGTAGTGTTGAGCTGAACCGGAGCATTCGGCCGGTAGCTGACTTCACCACTCCACGCAGTACCTGTCGGTAACGTGGTGGAGAAGCTCAAGCCATACAGGCGAATATCTTCAGGGTACTCGACGTAGTAGCTGGAGTTACCAGCCACCACCAACGGCAGCAAGGTCGGGGCCAGGCCAGCCGCAACACCGGCCGGAACACCCGCAGCCCTCAGTGAACCCACCAGGCCCGCCGCGCTGTAAGCGCTCGCCGGAGCACCTTTGCCGCTGAAAATCGGCGCACGGCTGTGGTAATTCATGAAGTAGGCGCCGAACTCGGTGTCCAGCGGATCGAACATGTATTTGAAGGACACGCCGAATTGACCGCTGTCACGGGCATCGCGGTCCGGACCGCGACGAACGATTACACCTTCATCCGGGTTGCCCCAGGTCACGCCTTTGGCAGCCAGGGTATTGATGCTGGCATTACGCAGCGAAGCCGGCAGCCCCGCAGCCGTCAATGCGCTGTTGAGTCCGTTACGGGTGCGCAGTACGGCCAGGTTGTTATCGCAGCCATCCGCAATCACGTCCGGTTGCGAGAAGAAGGTGCCGCAGTTGTCGACAACGGTCTGGTCCCATTCGAGCTGGTAGAAGGCTTCGGTCGAGAGGTTCTCGGTGAGGCTCTGGGACACGTAGAACATGTTGACCGGGATCAGTCCTTCCTTGATCTCGGCACCAGGACGACGGAACGCGGACACGTCGATCGGGTTGATCGAGTTGATGCCGCCGCCGATGAAGGTACTTTCACCCCAACTCACTACTTGCTTGCCCAGACGCACGGAGCCCGGCTGATCGGCAACGGAGTAGTTGTGGTAGACGAAGGCGTCGAGGATCTGGCCGCCGGAGGACTTGGCGCCTTCCTTGCGGTTGCTGTCGCTGATGTCCTTGAACGGACGGCTTTCGTCCTTGAGTTCAAAGTCGTACCAGTATTTGCCACGGACGAAAACGCCGGTATCGCCATATTTCAATTCAAGGTCATGGATGCCCTTGAAGATCTTGGAGAACGTTTCGCCGCTCTTGAAGTTCAGGTGACCGTCGTCGGAAGTCTGGGACAGGCCGCGGCCGCCGTTGTTGACGCCGATGAGGTTCTTGTTGGCATTTTCAGTAGACCAACTGGCACCGATCGACAGGGACGAGTCGAACTGACCTTCGATTTCACCAACGTTGAAACTGACGCCGAATGCTGGCCCGGCGAGCGTAGAGGCAAGACTGACCGCCAGGGGCAGTTTTGCCCTGCGCCAGAACTGGTTTACTGATGTCATCGACGCTACTCCATGTGCATTATTGTTATGGCAGTGAGCACTTCTAAAAACGCTGTGGATGACTGGGAGCCAAGGTGTCCCTAAGTCATTCCAAAGTTGCATCGCCCCGGTTTGTGCGTTTGCTCCGTTCTTAAAAATCCTTGAGCGGACTATAGCCAGCAGGTAGTACTGCTTGATCCCTCTAAAGTGTGATTTGCAGCTGCCAGCCACTCTGGAACAGTCCTTTGCCAAGCCGACACCTGTCGGCACGGCAAGAATGGCTGAAATTTCAGATTTGACAAGCCAAGCGCTTGCTTGGTGGGGCTGGCGTGCCCTTTTGGGCACGCCAAGTGACGCTTAAAGCGTCGAGAGGAAGGTGCTGTTGTTGGCTTGCCATTCGGTGATGTCGACGCGAATACGCTTCTTGTCGAGTTTACCGACGCTGGTCTTGGGAATTTCAGTAACAAGGGCGATCTGACTCGGGATGGCCCACTTGCTCAGGTGCCCCAGTTCCACGAACGGCTTGAGGTGTTCCTTCAGTTCTTTGGCCCCGATCTCATGGCCTTCGCGGACCACCAGCAGTGCGAACGGACGTTCGCCCCACTGCGGATCGGCGATGCCCACCACTGCTACTTCGCGTACCGCAGGGTGGCGGCTGATCAAGTCTTCAAGGTCCAGGGAGGAGATCCACTCGCCGCCGGTCTTGATCACGTCTTTGATCCGGTCGCGAATGTCGATCACACCCATGCTGTCCAGGGTCGCGACGTCACCGGTGTGCAGCCAGCCCCCGGCCCAGAGCTCGGCGCCCTTTTGCGGTTCGTTGAAATAGCCTTCGGTAAGCCATGGCGCACGCAGCACCAGTTCGCCCTGGGTCTCGCCATCGGCGGGCAGGAAGTTGCCGTCGGTGTCGATGATCGCAGCCTCCACCAATGGCCCCGGTACACCGGCCTTGATCCGGTACGTGGTGCGTTCGTCTTCGGTGCCGGCCATCAGCTCATCGTTGAGGTGGGCACACGACACCAACGGCCCGGTTTCCGACATGCCGTAAGCGGCGGTCAGTTGAATGCCCTTGGCCTTGGCCGCGTCGTACAGCGCACGGTTCAGCGCACTGCCACCGATGACGATTTTCCAGCCACCGAAATCCGTGCCTTGCGCCGCTTTGGAATTGAGGACCATTTGCAGGATGGTCGGCACGCAATGGGAAAAGGTGACCTTCTCCTTGCGCCACAGCTCCACCAGGTACTCAGGGTCATAGCGACCGGGATAGACCTGCTTGAGCCCGAGCATGGTCGCCACATACGGCAGACCCCAGGCGTGTACATGGAACATCGGGGTAATCGGCATGTACACGTCGTTGGTGCCCAGCAACCGCACACTGTCGATGGCGCCCATGATGGTCGACACACCCATGGTGTGCAGCACCAGTTGCCGATGGGTGAAGTACACACCTTTGGGATTACCGGTGGTGCCGGTGGTGTAGAACGTGGTCGCGACCGAGTTTTCGTCGAAGTCCTGAAAGTCGTACTGCGTGCTCGCCGCCGCCAGCAACTGCTCATACTCGCCGATGAGGTTCGGCAGGTCGGCGGTTTTCTCCGGCAGGTCAGTCAGCAACAGGGTTTTCTCCACCGTGGTCAGGTGCCCGGCAATGGCCTGGTACAACCCGACGAACTCGCTGTTGACCAGCACAAAGCGGTCCTCGGCGTGGTTCATGGTGTAGAGGATCTGTTCCGGTGACAGGCGCACGTTAATGGTGTGGATCACCGCCCCAATCATCGGGATGGCGAACATGCATTCCAGATAACGATGGCTGTCCCAGTCCATCACCGCCACGGTATCCCCGGCCTTGACACCGGCCGCCGTCAGCACGTTGGCCAGCCTGGCGACCCGTTCGATCAGGGTCGGATAGCTGTAGCGCAGCTGGTCGCGGTAAATGATCTCGCGGGTTTTCTCATAACGAGCGCCGGACATCAGCAGCCGTTTAATCAGCAGCGGATACTGGTAAGCGCCTTCGGCTGGGGGGATAACGCGAGTCTGCAACATAAGAGTCCCTTTTCTGACTGCACGGTCGTGGCTGAAAGTAAGCACTTTAGTGCCCTTGGACGCCAGCCAAATCAGCCAAAGGAATGATTTGTAGAAGCGGACAAATGCTAGCTTTACGCCACTATCTGAGGTGTTTCGTGGGGAATTCGGGATCTGCGCTGTAAAACGTTGTAACGCATGCGCGCAACACTTGTCTGTGACCCTACGTACGATACGGACACGATGAGCCGATCGGTTGGCAGCCAAACCGCCCAACCCTCCACCTCATCTACAAGAGAAGGATCTTGTCACTAGACCTGTCTGGTCACACGCCATCGGTATCGCATACAACAATGAGTATTGAACTGACCGCCCCCGAGAACTCCCGATCGACACAAGCGCCCCTGGTTTCCATCGTGGCACCCTGCTTCAACATGCAAAGATTTCTGGAAGACGCCATCAAGAGCATCTTCGCCCAGGACTACCCGAACTTCGAAGTCATCATCGTGGATGACGGGTCCAGCGACGACAGCCTCGCCATGCTCAAGCGATTACAACAAACCTATGACTTCCAACTGTATTCGCAACCGAATCAGGGCGTGAGCGCGGCGCTCAACCACGGCTTGCGATACGCCAAAGGCGTCTATGTGTCGACGCCGGACCTGGACGACATCATGCTGCCGGAGTCAGTGCGCATTCGCGCCGAATACCTGTGCAAGCACCCGAATGTCGGCTGCGTAGGTGCGCTGATCAGCTACATGGACAGCGACGGCAACACCCTCAAACAGCAACAACGCGACCGGATACACACCTACAACTTCGATCAGGTCCTCAGAGGTGCTGTCGTGGTCGGCGCGCCTGTTGCGCTCTATCGCATGAAAGCGATGCGAAGTGCCGACTTCTACGCGCCGAAGCTGCGGGTTCAGGACTTTCAGATGACGTTGCGGATTGCCCGGCTTGGATATGAGATCCATGAATTGCCAATCTGCATGACCCGTTATCGCCGCCATACCAACAACCTGTCGAGAAAATACCGGATGCTGCTCCAGGCAGACCTTGAGGCAATCGCGCCGTATGTGAACCATCCCGGCTATCAGAGCGCCCGCACCAGACTGGTGAACAAGGCCCTCAAATATGCCGTGGTCGAAGACAAGACAGAAGCCTGGCAGCTGTTACGCTCGATTCCCTGGCGGCACCTCAATAGAACCAGCTTCAAACGCTTCACGCGGCTGGTATTACATCGCTAGCCGTCTCACCGGGCCTCAGTGCATCTCGGTAAACGAGAGCTTCACACCGATGGCGATCAGTACCGCGCCCATGGTCCGATCGAACCAGTGGCCCATCCGGGCAAAACCTGCGCGCACGCGCTGCTGGCTGAACAGCATCGCCACCAGGCAGAACCACACCGCGGTGGCCACCGCGAGGTAGAGGCCATAGCCCGCCTGTACCGTCAGCGGCGTGTGCGGATTGATCACCACGGTGAACAGAGAGAGGAAGAACAGCGTCGCTTTCGGGTTCAGACCGTTGGTCACGAAACCCGAAGTGAATGCGCCGCGAGCCGTGCGCTCGCCCGCTTCCTTGTGCAGATCGTCAGCCGCAGGTTGGGCCGGCCGAGCTCGCAGGGCCTTGAAGCCGATGTACAGCAGGTACGCGGCGGCCGCCCATTTCAGGGCATTAAACAACACGATCGACTGGGACACGATCAGGCCAATGCCGAGCAACGAATAGCCGACGTGCAGGAAAATGGCCGTACCGACACCCAGCGCCGTCCAGGTGCCAGCACGACGACCATGGGTCACGCTCTCACGCACCACCACGGCAAAGTCCGGGCCGGGGCTGGCCACGGCCAGCAAGTGAATCAGGGCAACAGTCAAAAACTCTGTCCAGTACATGGGGGTTCCTTTTGGCCAAGCGTAACTGTTTGTTTCATCTGGTAGGCTCGGCAGATTACGCCTTCAGTTCATTGCACAAAAGGTACAGTTGATGACGAACACTCACCGCGCCGTTTTCCTCGACCACCCGTCCCTGGACCTGGGCGACCTCGACCTCAGCCCGCTGCAAGAGTGTTTCAGCGACTTACAGCTTTTCGCCCAGACCACGCCGGACCAGGTGATCGAACGCCTCAAGGGCGCCACCGTTGCCATCAGCAACAAGATCCTGATCGACGCCGCCGCCATCGCTGCCAGCCCCGAGCTGAAACTGATCCTGATCACCGCCACCGGCACCAACAACGTTGACCTCGCCGCCGCCCGCGCCCATGGCATTACTGTCTGCAACTGCCAGGGTTACGGCACGCCGTCGGTGGCGCAGCACACGATCATGTTGCTGCTCAATCTGGCCACGCGCCTGGCCGATTATCAAAAGGCTGTCGGCGAAGGTCGCTGGCAGCAGGCGAAACAGTTCTGCCTGCTGGATTACCCGATTGTCGAACTGGAAGGCAAAACCCTCGGCCTGCTCGGTCATGGCGAACTGGGCGGCGCGGTCGCACGACTGGCCGAAGCCTTTGGCATGCGTGTACTGCTCGGTCAGATTCCCGGGCGCCCTGCCCGGCCGGATCGTTTGCCACTGGAAGAGCTGCTGCCGCAGATCGACGCGCTGACCCTGCACTGCCCGCTCAACGAACACACCCGCCACTTCATCGGAGCCCGTGAGCTGGCCTCGATGAAACCCGGTGCGTTCGTGGTCAACACCGCACGCGGCGGCCTGATCGACGAACAGGCCCTGGCCGATGCCTTGCGCAACGGTCACCTGGGGGGTGCGGCCACCGACGTGTTGAGCGTCGAGCCACCGACCGCAGGCAATCCGCTGCTGGCCCACGACATTCCACGGTTGATTGTCACCCCGCACAACGCCTGGGGCAGCCGCGAGGCACGCCAGCGGATCGTGGGCCAGTTGACCGAAAACGCTCAGGGATACTTCAGCGGTAAAGCACTGCGGGTCGTCAGTTGATAGACTGCGGCACTTTTTTCACAGGAGCAGAGTATGGATCCGCGCAGTGAAGTACTGCTTCGTCAGGCCGAGTTATTCCAGGGTTCGGTGTTGTTGGCCGGTTTGCCCGCCGACGATCTGCTGGGCCGACTGCCCGATGCCCACGGTTGGTGCTGGCATGCCGGCGACCAGGCTGCACTGGACGCCCGTTTCGCCGAGCGCAGCCATTTTGGTGTGAACGCCCCCGAGCGTGAGTTTGAAACCGCCGTGGTTTTTTTGCCCAAGTCCAAGGACCTGACCGATTACATCCTCAACGCCCTCGCCTCGCGCCTGGCCGGTCGCGAGTTGTACCTGGTGGGGGAAAAACGCAGCGGGATCGAAGGCGCCGCCAAACAACTGAACCCCTTCGGCAAACCGCGCAAGCTCGACAGCGCGCGGCATTGCCAGCTGTGGCTGGTTACCGTGACCACGGCGCCGCAAGCCAAGTCGCTGGAAAGCCTGGCGCAGACCTACGAATTGCCGCTGGCTGAAGGCCCATTGAAAGTCATCAGCCTGCCGGGCGTGTTCAGCCACGGTCGACTGGATCGCGGCAGCGCACTGTTGCTGGAACATCTGGACAAATTGCCGAGCGGCCATTTGCTGGACTTCGGTTGCGGTGCCGGTGTGTTGGGAGCGGCCGTGAAACGTCGCTATCCACACAACCAGGTCACCTTGCTTGATGTGGATGCGTTTGCGGCTGCCAGCAGTCGCCTGACATTGGCTGCCAACGGTCTGGAAGCTGACGTGATTACCGGTGACGGGATCGACGCAGCACCGATGGGCTTGAGTGCGATTTTGAGCAACCCGCCGTTCCATGTCGGTGTACACACCGATTACTTCGCCACGGAGAACTTGCTGCGAAAAGCAGCCAAACATCTGAAAAACGGCGGCGAACTGCGCCTGGTAGCCAACAGCTTCCTGAAGTACCAGCCGCTGATCGAAGAGCATCTCGGGGTGTGCGCAATCAAGGCCGAGGGACAGGGTTTCAGAATCTATCGGGCCAAACGCGGCTGATAAATAAGTGCTTGCCTAACGGATTTTGCCTAGGCAGAATCCGCTCCGTCCTAGGGGAGTAGTCTCCCACGAGCGCCATGCTCGTCCGGCATACGTCAACATACTTGGTCAACAGACCATGGCGTATGCGACCCAAGCGTCCGCATCAGACGGATCGCAGGGTTTGACAAGACCTATGACACGAACACCTTACCCGGGGCGGGAAGGCTGTACGTGTCATAGCCGTGTCGACCCGCCCCTTAGGAAAACCCTGATGCTGGATTCACTTCTCGTTCCCACCGCAATCGTTGCCTTGGCCGAAATCGGCGACAAGACGCAACTGCTCGCGCTCATTCTCGCCGCTCGCTTTCGCAAACCCTGGCCGATCATCGCCGGTATCGTCGCGGCAACCCTGGCCAACCACGCAGCAGCCGGAGCGGTAGGCGCCTGGGTCGGTAGTTTCTTCTCGAATGCGACGCTGCACTGGATCCTCGCCGCGAGCTTCACCGCGACCGCATTGTGGACCCTGGTGCCGGACAAGATGGATGACGACGAAGCCAGCACCGCCCGCAAGTTCGGACCGTTCCTGACCACGCTGATCGCGTTTTTCCTTGCGGAGATGGGCGACAAGACTCAAGTCGCCACGGTGATGCTCGCGGCGCAATACCCGGAACTGTGGCTGGTGATCATCGGCACTACCGCCGGCATGTTGATTGCCAACGTGCCAGTGGTTTTGGCGGGTAACTTTGCCGCGGATAAATTGCCGTTGACGTTAATTCGTCGCCTGGCGGCGTCGGCATTCTTCATCCTCGCCATTGTCGCGGTGTACAAGGCGATGCAGAGCAGCGGTTGGGTGTAACTCGGGACACTGATCGTTCCCACGCTCCGCGTGGGAATGCCGCCTTGGACGCTCCGCGTCCGCTTTAACGTCGTGACGCAGAGCGTCACAGGATGCATTCCCACGCAGAGCGTGGGAACGATCATCGGCTCAGGATTTCCTGGCTTTCTCGTACAGCGGCATGACTTTCGGAATCGCCGCCTGCAAGGAAGCAATACGACTCGACGACGCCGGGTGAGTACTCATGAACTCCGGCGGCGAACCTTCCGAGGCCTTGGTCATCTTGTTCCACAGGGTGATCGCGGCGTTCGGGTTGTAACCGGCGCGAGCGGCCAGTTCCAGGCCGATCAGGTCCGCCTCGTTTTCATTGGCGCGACTGTTGGGCAAGGTCATGCCGTAGTTGGCCACGGTATCCGCCAGCGCCAGGCTGTCCTGACCCAGACCGAACAAGGCACCGGCGCCCTGCTTGGCCATTTCGATGCCGTAAGCCTTGGACATCGCTTCACGACCATGCTCGCGCAGGGCGTGGGCGATTTCGTGGCCCATGATCGCGGCGATCTCATCGTCGGTCAGTTGCAGGCTGTCGATCAGCCCCGTGTAGAAAATGATCTTGCCGCCAGGCCCGCAATTGGCGTTGAGTTCGTCGCTCTTGATCAGGTTGACTTCCCATTTCCATTGGGCCGAATCCGGACGGAAAACCGGCGCCTGGGCAATCAGCCGGTCGGCAATCGCCTGGACACGTTTAGCCTCGTTACTGGTCTTGTCCAGCACGCCTTTGGTGTTCGCCTCTCCGACAGTCTTTTGATAAGACTGGGCGTACATCTGGTTGACCTCGTCGGTCGACAACATACTGAACATGTACTGCTTGCGCTCAACGCCCACCGCGCCACCGCTGGTGGTATTGACCGACTGACAACCGGCGAGCAGCAGACCTGCGCTCAGTGCACACACAACCAATGTCTTGTTCATCAAAAAAACCCCTGAAAACATGCCGCGTATCCTAGGCGTGGAATTGTATCGACGCCAGATACCACAGAGGTGTAGACGCACATTTAAGACAAAGCTCTCATGGCCGCAGGAAAAAATTCACATAACGGTGTCCACCGCGATCGATTACGGCCCGCAATGATTCGTTTGCGACATCAAACCCTCAAAAACAGCCAATTCGCCAACCTCCGCTCATGGCCATCATCCCCCCTGCCGATACACCACCGCAGACGTCCTCTTGCGTGCGGAGCCCCCATGAAATTCAAGTCGATCCAGTTTTCCGTGGCGGCCCTCGCCGGCGCCATCGTTCTTAGTGTCGTGGCAGCCCTGGTGCTGTACGCGCTGTTTTCCGGCGCACGGACACAAGACATGGTCCAGCAGCGGACCCAGGCACAATTCGAGCAAGTCATCGAACAACGCCTGACATCCCTGGCGCAAACCCAGGTCAGCCAGATCCAGCGCGAGCTCGAAGCGCCACTGCTGATTGCCGGCGGACTGGTGCGAGTCAACGCATTGATCGGCACCCCGGGCGCCGATGGCCAGCCGCAGTTGAACCTGAGCCGTGAGCAATTGATCAGCCTGATCAAGGAAAACGTCACCAAGAACCCGAAAATTCTCGGCACCTACATCGGCTGGGAAAAAAACGCCCTCGATCACAACGATGCAGCCTACGTCGGCACCCAGGTGGTCGGCATCGACGCCAGCAACGGCCGCTTCCTGCCGTGGTGGTTCCGCAACGAAGACGGCAGCCTGGGCCTGGACAAACTGGTGGACGTCGACGACCAGAAAACCCTGTCCACCGGCGTGCGTGCCAGCGAGTACTACCTGTGTTCCAAAGAAACCAAAAAGTCCTGCGTGATCGATCCGGCGCCCTACAAGGTCGGCGACAAGATCGTCATGCTCGCCTCCTTTATCGAACCGATCATGCTCAACGGAGCCTTCCAGGGGATCGTCGGCGCCGACCTGTCGGTGAACTTCATTCAGGAAATGCTCCTCGGCGCGAATCAGAAGTTGTACAGCGGCGCGGGTGAAATGGCCCTGATTGGCAGCAACAGCCGGATCGTTGCCTACACCAAGGACCCAAGCAAATTCGGCGAGAAGGTCAGCGACATCCTCGACAGCCAGCAGATCGCCAACATGGCCAATCTCAAGCGCGGCGAAGTCACCTACAGCGTCGACAAGGCCCAGGGCCGGATCGAGTTGTACCTGCCGTTCGGCATCGGCCAGACCGACGCTCGCTGGACCCTCATGCTGCAACTGCCGCTGAACGCGGTGATGGCCGATCTGCAAAAACTTCAGGGCGATCTGGACGCCCAGCGCAAGTCCGACACCTTCGGCATGGCCATGGTCGGCTTGTTGATTGCCGGTATCGGCTTGCTGGTGATCTGGCTGGTGGGCCACGGCATTGCCCGACCGCTGAAACAGATGGTTGCCATGCTCGACGACATCGCTCAGGGCGAAGGTGACCTGACTCGACGCCTGACCAGCGATCGCGCCGACGAACTGGGCTCGATCGCCAAAGGCTTCAACACCTTCCTGGCCAAGTTGCAGGTGATGATCACCCAGGTGGTGACTTCGGTGCAGAGCGTCAGTGATTCGTCGGAACACACCGCCGACATCGCCATTCGCACCAATATCGGCGTGCACAAGCAAATGGCCGAGATTGATCAAGTCGCCACGGCGGTGCATGAAATGACAGCGACCGCTCAGGACGTGGCGCGCAACGCGACCCAGGCTGCGCAAGCCGCCAGCCATGCCGATCAGGCCGCCGCGCAGGGCATGCAAATCGTGCGCGATACGTCGAACTCGATTGGCGTACTGGCGATAGAAATCGGTAAGGCCGTCGGCGTGGTGCAAACCTTGGCCAAGGACAGCGAGAACATCAATGCGATCCTGACGGCGATTCGCGGGATCGCCGAACAGACCAACCTGCTGGCCTTGAACGCCGCCATCGAAGCGGCACGAGCTGGCGAACAGGGACGTGGTTTTGCGGTGGTGGCCGATGAAGTGCGCAACCTGGCGCAGAAGACTCAGAAAGCCACTGAAGAGATTCAGACCATGATTCAGCAGCTGCAACAAGGCACGCGCGATGTGGTGCGGGTGATGGAGGACAGTCAGAACCGTACCGACGAAAGCGTGCAGCACGCGGCGAAAGCGGCCGAGGCGCTGGAGACGATTACTCAGGCGGTGTCGGTGATCAACGACATGAACACCCAGATTGCCAGTGCGGCCGAGGAACAGAGTGCCGTGGCTGATGACATCAACCGTAACGTGATCAACATCGGGCAAGTGGCCAATGAAGTGGCAGGCGGAGCGGATGAGTCGAGTGCAGCGAGTGCGGACCTGACCAAGCTGGCTGAGCAGCAGCGGCGGTTGATCAATCAGTTCAAGGTTTGATCCGAAGGCCCCTTCGCGAGCAAGCCCGCTCCCACACTGGATCTCCATAGTTCGCTGATTTTGTAGCCGCTGGAGATCAAATGTGGGAGCGGGCTTGCTCGCGAAGGGGCCGGCACAGACAACCCATCAACCCGGAGTAAGACACTCCGGCCCATTGAGCTTCGGATCATTCACCAGATTCGCCAACACCCGCTCGCGCAACGCCGCGGGTTCACTGGCGAGTAACGCTTGCAAGGCATGCAATGGAGTCTCTGGATTGAGCCACGCCTCCTGCCCCGCCGCATCGAGAATCAACGGCCGGCGCTGACTCGCCGCCGGTTGAGTGATCACCGCTGTACTCAGCCACACCTGCTCCTGCACCGGATACGCTTCCCAAATCGCCGCAAAGAACAGCGCCGAGCCCTCCCCCGGTGTCAGCCAATACGGACGCTTGCGTGTGGTGCCGCGCCATTCGTAAAAACCATTGGCCGGCAACAGGCAACGGCGTTCGCGCAGGGCCTGGCGAAACATCGGTTGTTCAGCGACGGTTTCAGCCCGGGCATGGGCTGGCGTTCGGGACAAATCGGTCAGCCACGGCGGCGTCAACCCCCAGCGCGCGCGGGCCAACTCTCGCTGACCCTCAACGCCGGCGCGCAGCATCAACACCGAATCGTTGGGAGAAATATTCCACTGGGCCTGCTGATCGGCGGGGAAGCCAGGCAGGGCCGCGAAGGCGGGATTCCAGCGAAACAGGGCATAACGTCCACACATGGGGCAACACGACTCTTGATAAAACGAACGTCAGCCTAACAGACCAGCGTGCCAGGAAAACTTTCCGGTTCATCGTCGGGCAGTGGCAGCGCGGCATTGTACGCGGTGATCAGCTCCCGGGCGTATTCAGCCTCGTCGTTATCGACCGACAGGCCCAGCAGGCCGAAGATCGGCAATTCGCCGCTGCCACCGAGCAAATCGCGCCCCACCAGATGCGCTTCAATGCCCTCGCTGGCCAACATGCTTTGCAGCAACTCACCTTCCATGAGGTTTTCCGGCTCGTAGATTCGCTGCATGGGGTGCCCCTTTCATTCGTTTTCGCTGTGAACTTCGAGCAACCATTCCTGACCGTCAGTCTGCAAGACAAACGTGATGGGGCGACAACACACCGGACAGTCCTCGATATAGGTCTGATCGCCACCGGACAAGTCCAGAACGGCCTCAGCCTCTTCACCACAATACGGACATTCGTAGCGCTCGGTTTCCAGCATCGCGGTCTCCCAGGTGACTTGTGCGTATAATCGCCGGTCTATTTGCAGGGCTATTTTTGTCTGGCTAACTTTTCAGACCGTGCCCCGTTGGTTTTCGATCAAAACCTTTACTTACCCTAGCCGTTTCTAACAAGAGAGCATGATGGGCGAATTCGATGCCATCCGACCTTACAATGACAGCGAAGTCCCTGCGGTGCTGGACCGGCTGCTCGGCGACAAGGCGTTTCTAGATATCCTCATCCACTTCCGCTTCCCGCGTTTTGCCGGTGCTTTCGGCTGGATGCTCAAACCTCTTATAGCTCATCGGCTGCGCCGTGAGTTCGCCGACGTTACGTCGGTGGCCACGTTGCAGGATAAAGTCGAGATGTACGTCGACCACACCATCGAGCGAGCCACGGACGGTGTGACGTACACCGGCGTCGAGCAGTTCAAGTCAGGCAGCGCCTACCTGTTCATCGCCAACCACCGCGACATCGTGATGGACCCGGCCTTCGTCAACTACGCCGTGTACCACGCCGGCCTGCCGACACCGCGCATCGCGATCGGCGACAACCTGCTGCAAAAGCCCTTCGTCAGCGATCTGATGCGCCTGAACAAGAGCTTTATCGTGCACCGTTCGATCACCGGTCGACGCGAGAAGATGGCGGCGTATCAGCTGCTGTCGGCCTACATCAACCACTCGATCCGCAACGATTGCGCTTCGATCTGGATCGCCCAGGCCGAAGGCCGGGCCAAGGACGGCGACGACCGCACCGAGTCGGCCATCCTCAAGATGTTCCATATGAGCCGCAAGGACGAGCCGTTCGGCGAAGTCATTCAGTCGTTGAACCTCACCCCGGTGTCGATCAGCTACGAATATGACCCGTGCGATCAAGCCAAGGCTCGCGAGCTGTTCATCCGCGCCACCACCGGCAGCTACACCAAAGTACCGGGCGAGGACGATGTGAGCATCGCCAAGGGCATCACCGGCTACAAGGGCCGGGTGCATGTGAACTTCGCCTCGCCGATCACCGAGCTGTTCGACGACACCAAGCAATTGGCGATCGAGATAGATCGGCAGATCCTCGGCGGCTACCGCCTGTTCCCGGTGCATTACCTGGCCTACGCCCAGTGGAAAGACGCCGACCCGCAATTGCAGGTGCCGAAAGCCTCTGAAGTGTTTGCGGCCGACGAACTGGCCAAGGCTCAGGAGCAATGGCAACAGCGTCTGGACGCGTGCCCTGAGGAGCATCGTCCGTTCATGGTCCTGCAATACGCGACGCCGGTGCGCAATCAGTACCGTGTCAAAGCAGGTTTGCCGCTGTAAGGGTTTTGGCTGGATACGACAACGGCGCCCTCGGGCGCCGTTTTCATTTGCTGTGTATTTTGCTGTCAGAAGCGCGTACTGATCCACGACACCAGCAGCGCCAACCCCAGGCAGGCAAAACCGAATCGATAGAAAAACCGGTTCATGCGCAAGGTCGCCCCATCCAGCATCAACGTCGGTTCATCGATACGACGGTTCTGGCTTTGCGTTTCGAGAATGGCCAGCGCGCGCTGTTCGCGGCGACGAGTGGCATGCAGCAACCAGCCGCCCGGAAAGGCCAACAACAAGGCCAACAGGTTGATCAACTTGGCGGGATGGTTGGTAAACAGCGAAATCAAATGCAACGACATCACGGACCTCAGCAAAACAGGTGGCAGACGTCGAACCGACGACTGCGGCGCGAATTCTACCGAAAGCCTCACCTTGTGCCCTTGCTTTCCGACAAATAACGAACGAATTGACCGACTCCTGTCCTATTTGACGGTGCCGCCCTCTGGTTTTTTGTTCATAAGCAATCCCTTGCTCGCGATGGCGGTGTATCAACTGCATTGATGTTGACTGACACACCGCCTTCGCGAGCGAGCCCGCTCCCACAGGGGATCGGTGCAGTCCCGCCAAAAATCAGCTCGTATGAAAAAGCCCGGGGCCATTGCTGGCTCCGGGCTTTTTTTGAGTCCGGCGAACGTTTATTCGCCGAGAATCTGACCAATCGTCGGATCCTTGAACAGACGCGTCAATGCATCGCTCAACACATCGCTGACCAGCTTGGTGTTGGTTTCCTGATTTGGCGCCATACCAAAACGCTGATCCAGGGACGCACCATAACGACCACTGTAGCGACGGTTGGCATTCTGCACATCGGAGCGGAACGTCGCGCCAATGGTGGCTTCAGTCACATACATGCCTTCTTTAGGCGACTGATACTTCAGTTCGGCCAAGGTCACGGTCAACTGCGGAGCATTCAGCGCATTGGAGGTTGGGGTGAAGCCCAACAACCGCACGGCCGCTTCGGCCTGAGCCTGCAACTTCGGCAGAATTTGCGCGCCCTGCACGGTGATCGCGCTGGTCTCAGGGTACAGGCCACCACGGGTGCCCAGAGTCGGCGACGGACGACCGTCCACCACACGCACCACCACCGGCTGACCATGGCCGACCGGTGCCAGCTGAGTCGTCAGCTTGGGCTCCGGATTCAGTTGTTGCGGGCTGTGGGCGCAGCCGACCAGGGTCAAACTGGTCACAGTGATCAAACCGAACAACAGGCGTTGCAACATGCGCTTCTCTCCAGAATCAGGCACTAAGGCCCGCAGTATAGCGGTGCGCCACTGCGGCTAACTAGAGCCCTTCAGTGATTACTGAAATGTCTGACAAACCCTTGGGAAGCGGGTTCCTGTCACAGATATGTCACCGCCCATACACTTGCACGTCACGGTTTGCTGGCTATCTTCATAGGAGCCACCTACAGGGTACTTCGCCATGCGCTATCTCATCTCGCTGTTCAATCCACGTCCTCTGCATCGCTGCTTCGCCCTGCTCGACCACAACGGCCACTGTCAGGCGTTCAAACAGTGCAGCCTTCAGCCCATGGGCGATGACTGGGTCGAAATCGAAGAAATCCGTCTCAATTGGTTACACCACCCCCTGCCCCCTAGCGCCTGTGTAAGCCAGCGCCAGCCGCGTGCGCGGGCTCAGCAAGGGTTGACCACCTGACCGAACACCTAATAAAAGTCATTAAACACGACCATTTCCCTGCGTTTCTTCGCTACAATCTCCCCCCGATTATAAGGACGTCTCCTGATCGGGCCTCGCAGCATCGTCAATGCGCTTGTATTGACACCCCGCACCGCCCTACAGAGAGCCGCCCACACAGATCGAGTGAAGCTGGCGCGCTTGCTGTTCCTTGAGCAAAAACCCCACTTTTCGCGAATCTGCAGAGCTGTCATTACGCTCGGTCACTGAGCTGTTTGCCCGTTTTGCCTGTCATGTATCCCATGGCGGCAATCCATCCGGGCACGGTGCCAGGCTGGGGCAGCCCTTTTTTGAGGTTCACGTCTTCAAAAGAGCGTGAAAAAAACGGGTTTTCACAACTTCACAAGAGTGTGGCGAGCAAATGAATAGTTTTGCGTCTGAATATGCACCATTAGCGTCTGAAACAGCCCAACGACACAGGACCGAGTACGCCTCGAACACCGGATCCTGAAGCCTGTCCTCTACGGATTTGGTTGCACAAACGGATGTATCGACCATAAGTCGAATTGCCAGCCGCGCGTTGAAGTGAGTTCATGTAACTCTTTTAGACCCGGCCGGTAGCGTCCGTCGAAGTTGCAAAAAATTGCGAAGATTCGGACATGGCGATACTGCCATGAGTACTTGGGGCATCACTGACACGCCCCTGAACACCTGGCAGCCATGCCGACAATTTGGTGCTGCAGATTTTGGAGACGCGTTAAATGGCGCATAACGAAGCAGTCGACGTAGTACTGGTTGGGGCCGGCATCATGAGTGCCACCCTCGCTGTACTGCTCAAAGAGCTCGACCCCGCGATCAAGCTGGAAGTCGTCGAGCTGATGGATTCCGGTGCCGCGGAGAGTTCGAACCCGTGGAACAACGCCGGTACCGGTCACGCCGGGCTGTGTGAGCTCAACTACACGCCGCAGGCCGCCGACGGCACCGTCGACATCAAGAAAGCCGTGCACATCAACACCCAGTTCGAGGTGTCGAAGCAGTTCTGGTCCTACCTGACCAGGAAAAGCACCTTCGGCTCGTGCAAGACGTTCATCAGCCCGGTGCCGCACCTGAGCTTTGTCCAGAACGAAGATGGCGTTTCCTTCCTCAAGGAACGCTTCAAGACGCTGAGCAAGCACCACGCCTTCTCGGACATGGAATACACCGAAGACAAGGCCACCATGGCCGAGTGGATGCCGCTGATGATGCCTGGCCGGCCGGCCGACGAAGTCGTCGCCGCCACCCGCGTCATGAACGGCACCGACGTCAACTTCGGCGCCCTGACCAATCAACTGCTCAAGCACCTGACCAGCGCACCCGATGCCCAGGTCAAGTACTGCAAGCGCGTGACCGGCCTGAAGCGCAACAACGGCGGCTGGACTGTCAGCATCAAGGACGTCAACAGCGGTAACTCCCGTGACGTCGACGCGAAATTCGTGTTCCTCGGCGCTGGCGGCGCGGCACTGCCGCTGCTGCAAGCTTCGGGCATCGAAGAAAGCAAAGGCTTCGGCGGCTTCCCGATCAGCGGCCAGTGGCTGCGTTGCGACAACCCGGAAGTGGTCAAACACCACCAGGCCAAGGTTTACAGCCAGGCGGCGGTGGGTTCGCCTCCGATGTCGGTGCCGCACCTGGACACCCGCGTAGTCGATGGCAAGAAGTCCCTGCTGTTCGGACCTTACGCCGGTTTCACCACCAAGTTCCTCAAGCACGGTTCCTTCATGGACCTGCCGATGTCGGTTCGCGCCGGCAACATCGGCCCGATGCTGGCCGTGGCGAAAAACAACATGGACCTGACCAAGTACCTGGTCAGCGAAGTGATGCAATCGATGGAACAGCGCCTGGAATCCTTGCGTCGCTTCTATCCACTGGCGAAAGCCGAAGACTGGCGCCTGGAAGTGGCCGGCCAACGGGTGCAGATCATCAAGAAAGACCCGAAAAAGGGCGGCGTTCTGCAGTTCGGTACCGAACTGGTCGCGGCCAAGGACGGTAGCCTTGCTGCTCTGCTCGGCGCTTCGCCAGGCGCGTCGGTGACCGTTTCGATCATGCTGGAACTGATCGAAAAATGCTTCCCGAACAAGGCTTCCGGTGAGTGGGCTGCCAAACTGGCGGAAATCTTCCCTGCTCGGGAAAAAGTCCTGGAAACCGACGCTGCGCTGTATCGCAAGATCAATGTGCAGAACAACGTCGCGCTGGAACTGGTTGAAGCCAGCAATGAGACCGAAAGCTACGCTTGATTCGGCCGCATAAAAAACGCCCCGTTCTCATTGAGAGCGGGGCGTTTTTTTATGGGCGGCGAAACTGATGGCTCTAAGATCTTCGGTGTTACTTACACCGCCTTCGCGAGCAAGCCCGCTCCCACATTTTGATCGCGGTCTAATGTGGGAGCGGGCTTGCTCGCGAAGGGGCCAGCACAAACACCACCCCAGTCAGGCAATAATTAACCGCGAGCCTTGGCGATCAGTTCGATGTACTCGGCCGCATTACGCTGATCCTTGATCAGGGTGACGAAGTCATTGCCGTGCTCATCCTTGCCGTCCAGATCCAGGCCGGCTTCGACGAAGAACGTCAGAAAACGCCCGAAGTCATCGATGCGCAGGCCGCGGTAGGCCTTGATCAGTTTGTGCAGCGACGGCGACGTGGCGTCGACCGGTTCGAAATCGAGGAACAGCTTGATCTGCTCATCGCCGATCTCGTCACCAATCACTTGCTTCTTATCTTTACGCATTGCCGACTCCAGCTCGCAGACATTTCACGGGGCGGGCAGTTTACCCCTCCCTTGCCACCGGGCTCAACGCGGACGAACAGCACCCGTGTGCAGATCGGCCCAGACATGACCGTTGGCATAGCTGAGGAACTGGCAATACACCGTTTCATTGCGCAACAAGTCGATCACCACCCGGTACTGAGCCATCGGGTAAAACAGCGTCAGGGTTTTGCTTTTGTCGTCGTAGATCGGCTTTTTCAGGCTTTTGCTTTCGCCATCGAAATTGACCAGCACCTGATTGATGGTCGCGCCCTTGTTCAAGGATTTGCCCTTGAGGCGGATCAGCAACGGTGAAGTCACCGGAATCGGCTGCTGGTTGGACTGGCGCTGGCTGCCGATCACCACCGAGTACTCGGTGACCTGCAACAGCTGTTGCTGCTCGGGTTCGGCGTCACGCAGGGTCAGGTCATCCGGGGGCAGGAACTGCGCGTGCATCGGCGCCGGGGCAGCCGCCAGAGGCAGGCTGACGGTCAGCAACAGGGCGGCGCAGCTACGGATCAAAAGGCTCATGACAGGCTCCCAAGGCGAAGCCGAGCACTCTAGCATGAGGATCAACCGCGCGAATTAGCGATATGGGTCAATACTTCGCAGTACGAAGCTGACCAAACTGGAAGAGCTTTCAGCCGTCGTTCAACGGCGCGCCGTCTACCGTGGAGTGTTCATGTCGTTCTCCGTTCCCCCGTTGTTCGCAGCCTGGCGTCAGACCTGGCGCGCCGGCTACACCCTCAGACGCTTACGCGGCGACATCAGTGCCGGCGTAACGGTAGGGATTATCGCCATCCCGCTGGCCATGGCCCTGGCGATTGCCGTGGGGGTGCCGCCTCAGCATGGGTTGTATACGGTGCTAATCGCCGCGCCCCTGATCGCCCTGACAGGAGGTTCGCGTTTCAATGTCAGCGGACCGACCGCTGCGTTCGTGGTCATTCTGTTGCCCATCACCCAACAATATGGCCTGGGCGGCCTGCTGCTGTGCACCATGCTGGCCGGCGTCATCCTCATTGCCCTGGGGCTGATCAGAGCCGGGCGGTTGATCCAGTACATTCCGTATCCGGTCACCCTGGGCTTTACCGCCGGGATCGGTATTGTCATCGCAACCCTACAATTGAAGGACTTGCTGGGCCTGAACACCGCCGGCCAGGCAGAACACTACATCGAACAGCTGGGTGTACTGATTCTGGCGTTGCCCAGCGCCCGGTTGGGGGACGGGATCATCGGCATCACCTGCCTGGCCGTTCTGATTGTCTGGCCACGGTGGGTACCGAGGATTCCGGGGCATCTGGTGGCGCTGACCATCGGCGCGCTGCTGGGGTTGGCGCTGGAGCACGGCGGGCTGCCGGTGGCGACATTGGGCGAGCGTTTCAGCTATATGGTCGAAGGCGTCAGCCATCCCGGGATTCCGCCATTTCTGCCGCGCTTCGATTGGCCGTGGAACCTTTCCGGCCCCGACGGCCAGCCTCTGCACCTGTCTTACGACTTGATCCGTCAGCTACTGGCGCCGGCGTTCGCCATTGCCATGCTCGGGGCCATCGAATCCTTGTTGTGTGCGGTGGTGGCGGATGGCATGACCGGCAGCAAACACGACCCGAATGCAGAACTGCTGGGCCAGGGCCTGGGCAACCTGATCGCACCGCTGTTCGGCGGCATTACCGCCACGGCGGCGATCGCCCGTAGCGCCACCAATGTGCGCAGTGGGGCCTTTTCGCCATTGGCCGCCATTATTCACAGCGCGGTGGTACTGATGGCGATACTCGTTTTCGCACCGCTTTTCAGCTACCTGCCGATGGCTGCACTGGCCGCGTTGCTGGTGATGGTGGCGTGGAACATGAGCGAGGCCCGGCACGTGCTGCATACCTTACGCATCGCGCCCCGCAGCGATGTGCTGGTCTTGTTGACCTGCCTGAGCCTGACCGTGTTGTTCGACATGGTGATGGCCGTCGCCGTCGGCCTGCTGCTGGCCGCCGGGTTATTTATCAAGCGCATGAGCGATCTCACGGACACCGCCGAACTGCCCCGCGGCTTCCATCAAGCCTTGAAGGACATGCCGGCGCATGTTCGTTGCTATGCGATACGCGGGCCGCTGTTCTTCGGTGCTGCCGAAAAAGCCCTGGGGGTGCTACGCAAATTCAGTCCGGAGGTCAAAGTGGTGATCGTCGAGATGAGCGCCGTGCCGATGCTGGACATGACCGCGCTGGCAGCCTTCGACAATATCCTGAGGGATTACCGCAAAGACGGCATTGGCCTGATTCTAGTGGCGACCGCCCCACGGGTGCGCCTGAAGCTCAGGCGCGCGGGCATCCATCGGGAGCAGCGTCAGTTGGCCTACGTGAACAACCTGGAACAGGCTCGTCGCAAAAGCGAGCGCTGGCTGGCCGGGGGAAATTGAGCGCGCTTCAGGTGAACTGCGCGCGCATCCACGCCTGATACTCAGCCACACCAGGCTCGCCTTCGCGCGGCGCCCAGTGAGCAAGCTCACCGTCACCGACCGGGCGATACGGGCCCGCCTTGCACTCGAACATCAGGCTGTCCGCTTCCAGTACCACCAGGCCATGGAACACGCCGGCTGGCAGGTCCACGCCGAGACAGTCGCCACCAGCCTGCAGGATTTGTTTATTCACCACCGCGCCTGACTCATCGAAGATCAACACACCCAGTCGCCCTTTGAGGACCAACAAGGTTTCAGCCTTGTTTTCCCCCAAGTGCCGGTGAGGCGGGATATAGGTGTCGGGCTGCAAGCCAACCACCATGCGATGACAGGCATCTTCCATCTGATGGAGGTTGTGATGCTGACGCCCACGAGGATTGGCTGCTGCTTTCTCGGCCAATTCAGCGAACAGGGTTTGATCGAGAAAGCTCGGAGCGCTCATTTTCTTACATACCTTTAACAGCAAAAATCCCGTTGGCGTTACGCCAGTAGCCTTTGTAATCCATGCCGTAGCCGAAGATGTAACGGTCGATGCATGGCAGGCCGACGAAATCGGCTTTCAGGTCCGGGCGAGCCTTGCGGTCGTGGTCCTTGTCGATCAGCACGGCGGTGTGCACAGCGCGGGCGCCGGCGTGTTTGCAGTAGTCGATGATCGCGCCCAGGGTGTGACCTTCATCGAGGATGTCGTCGATGATCAGCACGTCGCGGTCGAGGAACGACACTTCCGGCTTGGCTTTCCAGAACAGGTCGCCGCCGCTGGTTTCGTTGCGATAACGAGTGGCGTGCAGGTAGGACGCTTCCAGCGGGAAGTTCAGATGGGTCAGCAGCTTGCCGGAGAAAATCAGCCCGCCGTTCATCACGCAGAACACCACCGGATTGCTTTCAGCCAGCTGGTCGTTGATTTGTGCACCGACGCGGGCGATGGCCGCCTCGACTTCTGCTTCGGTGTACAGGCAGTCAGCCTCTCGCATGATTTGACGGATATGCTCGAGATCTGCGGGCATGGCGTTCTCCAGGGGGGTGGCGGTTCAGGAAAAGCGGGCAAAGGTACGCATCAAGCGAGGCCAGATCAAGCGTTTGTGGACTAACGTTCTGAATGTCTATAGGACAACACCCTCGGATAGATTAATCTAGGCCGGTTTTTTTGCCCGCCGCCGGAGCCTTTCCCATGCCCATCCTCGAGATCCGCCATCCGCTGATCCGCCATAAACTCGGCCTTATGCGCCGCGCCGACATCAGCACGAAGAATTTCCGTGAGCTCGCTCAGGAAGTCGGTGCCCTGCTGACCTATGAAGCCACCAAAGACCTGCCGCTGGAAAGCTACGACATCGAAGGCTGGTGCGGCACGGTGTCGGTCGAGAAAATCGCTGGCAAGAAAATTACTGTAGTACCGATCCTGCGCGCCGGTATCGGCATGCTTGAAGGCGTGCTGAGCCTGATCCCGGGCGCCAAAGTCAGCGCCGTGGGCGTGGCTCGCAATGAACAAACGCTGCAGGCTCATACCTACCTGGAAAAACTGGTTCCGGAAATCAACGAACGCCTGGCGATGATCATCGACCCGATGCTCGCCACCGGCAGTTCCATGGTCGCGACCATCGACCTGCTGAAAAAGGCCGGTTGCCGGGATATCCGCGCGATGGTGCTGGTGGCGGCCCCTGAAGGCATTGCCGCGGTAGAGAAAGCTCACCCGGACGTGACCATCTACACCGCGTCCATTGACGAAAAACTCAACGAACACGGTTACATCATTCCAGGCTTGGGCGATGCCGGTGACAAGATCTTCGGCACCAAGCAGAAGGACGCTTGAGCATGCAGCAAGAGTTTAACGATCCGCTCTGGCGCACGGTGCTGTCGGGTGCGCAGATGCTGTTCGTGGCCTTCGGCGCTCTGGTGTTAATGCCGTTGATTACCGGCCTCGACCCGAACGTGGCGCTGTTCACCGCAGGCCTGGGGACGATTCTGTTCCAGATCGTCACCGGGCGTCAGGTGCCGGTGTTCCTGGCGTCGAGCTTTGCCTTCATCACCCCGATCATTCTCGCCAAGGGCCAATTCGGTCTCGCGGCGACCATGGGTGGCGTGATGGCGGCCGGTTTCGTCTACACCTTCCTCGGCCTTGCGGTGAAGATCAAAGGCACCGGTTTCATTGACCGTCTGCTGCCACCAGTGGTGATTGGCCCGGTGATCATCTCCATCGGCCTGGCCATGGCGCCGATCGCCGCCAACATGGCGATGGGCAAGGCTGGCGATGGCACCGAACTGATCCATTATCAGACGGCGATGCTGATCTCGATGCCAGCGTTGCTGACCACCCTGATCGTCGCGGTGTTCGGTAAAGGCATCTTCCGCCTGGTGCCGATCATCTCGGGCGTGCTGGTGGGTTTTGCGATGGCGTTCTACTTCGGCGTCGTTGATACCGCGAAAATTGCTGCTGCACCGTGGTTTGCAATCCCGCACTTCACCGCGCCGGAATTCAACTGGCAGGCGATTCTGTTCATCGTTCCAGTGGCCCTGGCTCCGGCCATCGAGCACATCGGCGGCGTGATCGCTGTCGGTAGCGTGACCGGTCGCGATTACCTGAAGAAACCCGGCCTGCACCGCACCCTGCTCGGTGATGGCATTGCCACCACCGCAGCCGGCCTGTTTGGCGGTCCACCCAACACCACCTATGCCGAAGTGACGGGCGCGGTGATGCTGACCAAGAACTACAACCCCAAGATCATGACCTGGGCGGCGATATTCGCCATCAGCCTGGCGTTCATCGGCAAGTTCGGCGCGCTGCTGCAAAGCATTCCGGTACCGGTGATGGGCGGGATTCTGTGCCTGTTGTTCGGCTCGATCGCGGCGGTGGGCATGAACACGCTGATTCGCCACAAGATCGACCTGGGCGAAGCACGAAATCTGGTGATTGTCTCGGTGACCCTGGTGTTCGGGATTGGCGGCGTACTGGTCGGCACCGGCACAGGGCCGGACGACTTCGGCCTCAAAGGCATCGCCCTGTGCGCGGTGACGGCAATTGCGCTGAACCTGTTGCTGCCGGGTAATGACAGCTGGAAGCACAAGAAGGCGAGTGAATCGCTGCTGTAAGCAGGCTCAAGATTATCGCTGACTGACAGGACGCCTTCGCGAGCAAGCCCGCTCCCACATTTGATATTCGGTGTACTCAGATCAAATGTGGGAGCGGGCTTGCTCGCAATGCTTTTAAAGTGCCAGCGGCGCTCGCTCGCACAAGGTGCTCAACGCCCGCGCCCACTGCGGATCGTCGTTAAGACACGGCACCAGCACCAACTCCTCTCCCCCCGCCTCGCGGAACAGCTCCTTGCCGCGATCACCGATCTCTTCCAGCGTCTCGATGCAATCGGCGACAAATGCCGGGCACATCACCAGCACTTTCTTCACGCCCATTCCAGCCAACTCATCAAGGCGCGCTTCGGTGTAGGGTTCGATCCATTTGGCCCGCCCCAGACGCGACTGGAACGACACCGACCACTTGCCGTCCGGCAGCCCCAGCCGCCTGGCAAACTCGGACGCCGTGCGCAGGCATTGGGCGCGGTAGCAAGTCGCCAAGACTTCTGGCGAAGCGTTCTGGCAGCAATTGTCGCTTTTGAAGCAATGGTGACCGGTAGGGTCGATTTTGGTCAGGTGCCGCTCCGGCAAACCGTGGAAACTCAACAGCAGGTGATCGTAATCCTGCTGCAAATACGGCTTGGCGCTGGCGACCAGCGCATCGAGGTATTCCGGTTGATCGTAGAACGGCTGGAGAATCGACAACTGCACGTCCAGCCGCTTCTCGCGGACTACCCGCTTGGCCTCCTCGATCACCGTGGTCACCGTGCTGTCGGCGAACTGTGGATAGAGCGGCGCGAGCGTGACCCGCTTGTGACCCTGGGCTGCCATGCGCACCAGCACCGACTCCATCGACGGCTCACCGTAACGCATCGCCAGTTCCACCGGCCCGTGGTGCCACTGGGCAGTCATGGCCTGTTGCAGGCGACGGCTGAGCACCACCAACGGCGAGCCCTCCTCCCACCAGATCGAGGCGTAGGCGTGGGCCGACTGCTCCGGGCGCTTGAACAGGATCAGCGACACCAGCAAACGTCGCACCGGCCATGGCAGGTCGATCACATACGGGTCCATCAGAAATTGATTGAGGTAACTGCGCACATCCGCCACCGAGGTGGAAGCCGGTGAGCCCAGATTGACCAGAAGCAATGCGTGATCGGTCATGCAACGTCCTATTTCAAAGGCGGCTGGAAAGGTCGTCCAGAGCCGCGCGCAAATCAGTGAACTGGAAAGTGAAACCCGCTTCCAGCAAGCGAGCCGGTACGGCCTTCTGGCCGCCCAGCAACAGCAATGACAACTCGCCCAGACACACCTTCAACGCCAGGGCCGGCATGGGCATGAACGTCGGGCGGTGCAACACGCGGCCCAACGTATCGGCGAATTCGCGGTTGCGCACCGGCTTGGGCGCGCAGGCATTATAAGGACCACTGGTGTCTTCCTGATGCAGAAGAAAATCAATCAGGGCGATTTGATCGTTGATATGAATCCACGGCATCCACTGCCGGCCACTGCCGATAGGCCCGCCCAGCCCCACTTTGAACGGCAGCAACAGCCGCGACAAAAAGCCGCCCTCTGCCGACAACACCAGCCCGGTGCGGATGAGAATCACGCGAATGCCCAATGCCTCGGCGCGCTGGGCCGTTTCCTCCCAGGCAATGCACAACTGGCTGGCGAAATCATCGATGACGGGCGGGGATTTTTCAGTCAACTCCCGCTCGCCCCCATCGCCGTACCAACCAATGGCGGAGCCCGAGATTAATACCTGAGGTTTGTGCTCGCGGCTTTCGAGCCAGGCCAGCAGGGTTTCGGTCAGCGTGATCCGGCTGCTCCAGAGCAGCGCTTTGCGTTTGGAGGTCCATGGCCGGTCGGCAATCGGTGCGCCCGCCAGATTGATAATGGCATCAACGGTTTCTTGTCCAATATCCTCGAACTGTGCGATTCCCCGCACCTGCGCACCGCAAATTTTTGCGACTTTTTCAGGTGTGCGACTCAAGACAGTCAAACGATGTCCCTGACTCAACCAGTGTCGGCAGAGCTGACGTCCTATCAAACCAGTACCGCCGGTCAGCAATATGTGCATGACTTCTTCCTCGCGTGGCGTTTTACCTTGATCACTAGTCTATTTTTATATGCAGGGATCTTTGGTATCGGGCAGGCTCTGTGTTTAACAATAGGCCAAGCTGTCAGAACGAGAACGCTAAAAGTTATACCAAAAAACAATATTGTACAGGTTTCATCCACGGCGTAGTCTGTACAGAAAGGTAAACGAGGCCCCTATGACTGTACCTATCGCAATCATCGGCACCGGCATCGCCGGACTCTCCGCCGCCCAGGCCCTTACAGAGGTCGGGCATGTCGTTCAACTTTTCGATAAAAGCCGCGGCAGTGGCGGACGCATGTCAAGCAAGCGCAGCGATGCGGGGGCTCTGGACATGGGCGCGCAATATTTCACCGCCCGCGATCGCCGCTTCGTCACTGAAGTCCAGCGCTGGCAAGGCAACGGCTGGGTCGCTGAATGGATGCCGCAGCTCTACACCTACCATGGCGGCCAGCTCAACCTGTCGCCGGACGAACAGACTCGCTGGGTCGGCACGCCGCGCATGAGCGCGATCACCCGCGGCTTGCTCGGCGACCTGGAAGTGCATTTCGCCTGCCGCATTACCGAGGTCTATCGCGGCGAGGAGCACTGGCATCTGCAGGACGCCGAAGGCTTCACCCACGGCCCGTTCAGTCATGTGATTATCGCCACGCCGGCGCCTCAGGCGACTGCACTGCTGGCCACCGCGCCGAAACTCGCCGGTGCCGCCGCCGGGGTGAAAATGGACCCGACCTGGGCTGTCGCGCTGGCATTCGAGACACCGCTGGATACGCCCATGGAAGGCTGCTTCGTACAGGACAGTCCACTCGACTGGCTGGCTCGCAACCGCAGCAAACCCGGGCGCGATAACACCCTCGATACATGGGTGCTGCATGCGACCAGTGCCTGGAGCCGGCAACATATCGACCTGTCCAAGGAAGCGGTGATCGAGCAATTGCACGGCGCATTTGCCGAGCTGCTGCACGACTCCATGCCCGCCCCGACCTTCAGCCTTGCGCACCGCTGGCTCTACGCCCGGCCCGCCAGCAGCCATGAATGGGGAGCCCTGGCCGATGCCGATCTGGGCCTCTATGTGTGTGGCGACTGGTGCTTGTCCGGTCGTGTCGAAGGCGCCTGGCTCAGCGGCCAGGAAGCCGCCCGCCGCTTGCACGCACATTTGCAGTGAACCGCATTAATCCGGGAGGAGGCCGACGGTAAAACTTATACAAATAATTTGACTTGTACACCTTTGAATCTATGATGAAGTTATGTTGTACAGACCGAACAGTCTGTACAGGTTTAGATTCGAGGTGCTCCGATGCCCCACGTCACCGTGAAACCGAAGATCGCCATCAGCGCCTGCCTGATGGGTGCAGAAGTGCGCTTCAACGGCGGGCACAAGGCCTCGCAGTTGTGCAGTCGCACCCTCACCGACTATTTCGATTTTGTTCCGGTCTGTCCGGAAGTCGCCATCGGTCTCGGCATTCCCCGTGAACCGATCCGTCTGGTGGGCGATCCACAACATCCAGAAGCCATCGGTACCGTTAACACAACACTCAATGTCACCCTGCCGCTCGCCGAGTTCGGTCAGAAAATGGCCGCGGAACTGGGCGACATCTGCGGCTACATCTTCATGCAGAAATCCCCGTCATGCGGCCTGGATCGGGTCAAGGTCTACCACGCCAACGGTGCGCCGGTGGACGGTGGTGGCCGCGGCATCTACGCCCAGGCGTTCTGCGCGCGGCATCCGGATTTACCGGTTGAAGAAGACGGGCGACTCAACGACCCGGTGCTGCGAGAAAACTTCCTCACCCGCGTGTTCGCCTACAGTGCCTGGCAGCAGTTGCTGCGCGACGGCCTGACTCGCCGTGGCCTCACGGACTTCCACTCGCGCTACAAATACCTGCTGATGGCCCACAACCCGGTGCAGTACAAAACCCTGGGTAACCTGCTGGGCAACATGGGCCAGACCGACCCGAACGAACTCGGCCCACGCTACTTCAGCGAGCTGATGGCGGCCTTGAAAAAATGCGCCACCCGCCGCACCCACACCAACGTCCTGCAACACATCAGTGGCTATCTCAAACAGACCATCAGCCCTGAAGACAAACAGGAAGTGCAACACGTCATCGGCCAGTACCGCCACGGCGGCGTGCCGTTGGTGGTGCCGTTGACGCTGCTCAAACACTACTTCCGTCAACACCCGGATCCCTACATTGCGCAACAGGTTTACCTGCAACCGCATCCGGAAAATCTCAGCCTGCGAAACGCAATCTAATGCCAATCCAATGAAAAGCCCACTCGACACCAGCGCCAGCGAAGACCCCGGCGCCGACTTCAAGAAAGCTCTCGACGAAGGCTGGCTGCCAATCCGTGAGGTCGCGCGGCAGACTGGTGTCAACGCCGTCACCCTGCGAGCCTGGGAACGGCGTTATGGCCTTATCGTGCCGCAACGCACGCCCAAGGGTCATCGACTGTTCTCTGCCGAACACGTTCAACGCATCCTGACGATCCTCACCTGGCTCAACCGCGGCGTGGCCGTCAGCCAGGTCAAGCCACTGCTCGACACCCCGCAGGCCTTTACCGAATCCGTCGAAAGCGATTGGCACGTGCTGCGCCATACGCTGCTGCAAGCGGTCACTCAACTGAACGAACGCACCGTCGATGACACGGTCAATCAGGCCATGGCGCTGTATCCACCACGGACCTTGTGCGCACAACTGCTGATGCCCTTGCTGGCTGAACTGGAACAACGCTGGCAAGGCCAGTTCGGCGCGCAGATGGAGCAAGTGTTTTTTTACTCCTGGTTACGCAGCAAATTTGGCGCACGCATCTACCATAACAACCGTCAGTTACGCACCGCGCCACTGTTGTTGATCAATCACTCGGACCTGCCACTGGAACCTCACTTGTGGCTGACCGCCTGGCTGATCAGCAGCGCCGATTGCCCGGTGGAAGTGTTTGACTGGCCGCTCCCCGCTGGCGAACTCTCGCTGGCGGTCGATCATCTGCAAGCCCGCGGCGTACTGCTGTATTCCAGCAAAGCGATGAATCTTTCGCAGCTGCCGAAACTTTTGAATGGTGTCAGTTGCCCAAAAATGATTGCCGGACCAACGGTATGTATCCATCACACCGAGTTGTCCGCACGAACGTTCAAGATTACTGATTTGTTCCTGGCTGAAGATCCGTTAGCAGCGCATCAGGGCCTGATTCAGCGTGGGCTCATTTAATGGCGAATTTTTAATGAATCGTGCGGACACCTCTGTGCAATTGATCTGGCTGCGTAGCGACTTGCGCCTACAGGACAACACCGCCCTCTCGGCCGCCGCGGCCCGCGGCCCGACTGTGGCGGTGTACCTGCTGAGCCCGGAGCAATGGCTGGAGCACGATGATGCGCCATGCAAAGTGGATTTCTGGCTACGCAACCTGAGCGAGTTACGCGGCGCGTTGGATGAGCTGAACATTCCCTTGTTGATCCGCAAGGCATCTCGCTGGGATGAGGCACCCAGGGTGCTGTTCGATCTTTGCCAACAATTGAAGATTGGCGCGGTGCACGTCAACGAGGAATACGGCATTCATGAAAGCCGTCGTGACGCAGCGGTGGCCGAAACACTGAAAGCCAATGCCATCGACTTTTTTAGCTACCTTGATCAACTGCTGTTAAAACCGGGCACCGTACTGACCAAAACGGGCACTTACTTTCAGGTGTTCAGCCAGTTCCGCAAGGCGTGTTACGACCGTCTGCGCGGGTCGTTGCCGAAGCGGGTCCCAGCACCTGCCGTGCAGGCGCCGCTGGCGATCAGCAGCGACAAGATCCCATCAAACGTTGAAGGTTTCGCAACGCCCAGCGACAACTTGCGCAGTCTATGGCCTGCCGGTGAAGCCGAAGCCCACCGTCGCCTCGACACCTTCGCCGATGCCCAGATCGACGACTACAAAAACGAACGCGATTTCCCGTCCAAACCGGGCACCAGTCAGCTGTCGGCCTATCTCGCCGCCGGGGTGATTTCCCCCCGCCAATGTCTGCACGCCGCGCTGCAAAGCAATCAGGGCGAGTTCGAAAGTGGCAAGGTCGGCGCCGTCACCTGGATCAACGAATTGCTGTGGCGCGAATTCTACAAACACATTCTGGTGGGCTACCCACGGGTCTCGCGTCATCGCGCCTTCCGACCGGAAACCGAAGCCCTCGCCTGGCGCGATGCCCCGAATGAACTCCTGGCCTGGCAAGAAGCCCGTACCGGCCTGCCGATTATCGACGCGGCCATGCGTCAATTGCTTGAAACCGGCTGGATGCACAACCGTCTGCGCATGGTGGTGGCAATGTTCCTGACCAAGAACCTGCTGATTGACTGGCGTGAAGGCGAGCGTTTTTTCATGCGTCATCTGATCGATGGCGACCTGGCGGCGAACAACGGTGGCTGGCAGTGGAGTTCGTCCACTGGCACCGATTCAGCGCCCTACTTCCGGATTTTCAACCCGCTGAGCCAGTCGGAGAAATTCGACAGCGAGGGGCTGTTCATCAAGTACTGGCTGCCGGAACTGGCCGGGCTGAACAAGAAGGATGTGCACAACCCGGCGAACCTCGGCGGCCTGTTCGGCGTAGCGGATTATCCGTCACCGATCGTCAATCTGAGCAGCTCTCGCCAACGGGCGCTGGCCGCGTTCAAGAACCTGCCATCACGACAACCTGCCGGGCGATTGCCTGACTGAAAAGGAAAATGGGATGAGTTTTACACCTCCACGGCGCTACTGGCTGACAGGTGCCAGTAACGGCATTGGCGCCTCGCTGGCCGAAGAAATACTGAAAACCGGTGCTCACCTCGCGGTGAGCGCTCGCTCGGTGGCGCCACTCAAAGTCTTGTCCCAGCGTTATCCGGGACAAGTGCTGGTGGTGGCCGGTGACCTGACCAACAGCCAGACCGTGCGAGAAATCGGCGAACAGATCGCCGAGGCGTGGGGAGCTCTGGACACAGTGATTATCAACGCCGGCACTTGCGAATATGTCGACGTTCAGCAGTTCGATTCATCGATCGTCGAGCACGTAGTGCGCACCAACCTGCTTGCCAGCAGCTATTGCATCCAGGCTGCCCAGCCGCTCTTGCGCGCCGGCACCGCGCCGTATCTGGTGGGCGTCGCCAGCTCGGTCACCTACCTGCCGCTGCCACGGTCCGAGGCGCATGGTGCCTCAAAACCCGGGCTGCGTTACCTGTTTGAATCGTCGCGAATCGATCTTGCACCGCAAGGTATCGAAGTCACCGTGGTCAGCCCGGGGTTTGTCGAGACGCCGCTGACGGCGCACAACGTTTCCATGCCACTCAGCTGGCCGGTGGACAAGTCCGCACGCTACATCTTCGCCGAACTCAAGAATCGTCCACTGGAGATAGCCTTTCCGGCGTTGTTCATGGCCGACCACTGGCCATTGTCGACAAGACCCAACCGAGGAAAACTGGCAATCGGCAAACGCATGGTGCGCAGCAATCCGCCGATCAAGGACCAGCCGTGAAATCACCTGCCTCTCAAGGCTGATCTTATGGCTGCTAAATCGCAGCCATAAGATCACCCTGTTCGAACCGGTAACCAAGCGTCCGTCAGGCCTTTCACACAGCACCGGCTCAGTGCCTTACACTGGGCGCCATGAAAACCATTCCCCATACGCAAATCGCCGAGCCTGCGGTCACATGCTCGACCTGCGCAGCTTGCTGCTGTCAGCTCGAAGTCATGCTGATCACGGACACGGGCGTGCCCGAACGTTTTATCGATACCGATGACTGGGGTGGGGAAGTCATGCTGCGTCTGGATGACGGCTGGTGCGCCGCGCTGGATCGCAACACGATGATGTGCACCATCTATGAAAAACGCCCGTTGATCTGCCGGGAGTTCGAGATGGGCGCACCAGAATGCATCGACGAACGCCAAGGGATTACCACGGCGTATCGCTGAAAGTCAGACCAATGAATATCCAATGTGGGAGCGGGCTTGCTCGCGAAAGCGGACTGTCAGCTGACATCATCGTTGACTAGCACACCGTTTTCGCGAGCAAGCCCGCTCCCACATTGATTGGGCAGTGTGCTTAGAGCGGCATCGTGTAGTGCAGCGAGTAGCTTTCTACGCCGTCGTTGTAACTGTTAAGACCGGCATTGGAGTAGTGCGTCGCACGAATCCCGACTTCATGTCCGCCCGCAAAGCGCAGACCAAAGCCGAATCGGTCTTCGAACTGAAAAGCACCACCGAGGTTGTTGTCTTCAAGTTCGCTATGAGCGAACAACGCCACGCCAATCCCGGCCTCCAGGTACGGCTTGACGTTCTGACCGGCAAACTCGTAAACAAACACAGGCGAGAACGACAGGCTGTGGTTGCTGGAGGTCGTGTCGCCTTCCCAATAGGTGTAGGCACCGCTCCAGTAACCGGTCACACGACCGATATCACTCTGCAACCAGCTCTTGTCCCAATCGAATTGCATGCCCAGTCGATAGGTCATGGTCGAGTCGCTGGTCTCTCCGACCGCGAACTCCACGCCTGCCGCTTGTGCGGTAAAACTGTGCCCCATCAGTGCAGCCGCAATCGCGGCCAAGCAGAATAGTCGCTTCATTAGAAACATCCTTTTCCGAACGATTTCGTAAGGTTTTTTTGTTGCTTGACGCTATAGAAGTCGACGATTAATCAGAAGTTCACCCCAATTACTCGCTTGCCCCGAGTTTTGTTTACTCCTTGAAGCTTCGCACAACGCCAGCGGTATTCCACAGTATCGGCAAGATATTTCTGAAATGCTCTGGATCGGCACTCGTCCAGAACTGTGCCGCACGTACAGGCCCCTCGGCAAGCAATTCCCGCTCGGCCAACAATCGCTGAAGTTGCCGCGCTACAGCGGCGCCGGTATCAATCAAGCTGATGTCATCGGGGATCATCTGCTTAAGCAACGGCTTTAGGAAAGGATAATGCGTGCAGCCCAGAATTATCGTGTCGCACCCGGCGCCGAGCAGAGGTTCGACATACCTGGCCAGCAACTGGCGCAATGCCTCGCTGTGCAGATCGCCGTTTTCAATCAGCTCCACCAGGCCGGGGCACGGCTGAGTGATGACGCGCACATCGGTGGCGAATCGGTCGAGCAACGCGGCGAACTTGGCACTCTGCAAGGTGCCGGTGGTAGCGAGCACACCGACCACACCGCTGCGGGTGGCGGCAGCGGCCGGTTTGACCGCCGGCTCCATGCCGACGATGGGCCACTCGGGATAATCGCGTCGCAAGTCGGCAACGCCAGCGACCGTCGCCGTGTTGCAAGCCAGCACCAAGGCCTTGGCGCCCTGCTGCTGAAAAAAACCGGCCATCACGCTGCAGCGATGACGGATGAATTCCGGGGTTTTCTCGCCGTAGGGAATATTCCCGCAATCGGCGACATACAACAGTGACTCGTTGGGCAGCAAACGCTGGATCTCGGCCAGCACCGAAAGCCCACCGACGCCGGAGTCGAACACGCCAATCGGCGCTTCACGCATGCTTCGAACCACAAACGCTGCAGCCCGGATCACGCTTGACCCGCAATTCGCGGAAGCGCGAGCCCAAGGCATCGATCAACAACAGGCGCCCCACCAGCGGCTCGCCGAAACCCACCAGCAACTTCATGGCTTCCAGTGCCTGAAGGCTGCCCACCAGGCCAACCAATGGCCCTACGACGCCGGCTTCGCTGCAGGTCAGTTCGGCTTCGCTGCCGTGACCATATAAACAGTGGTAGCACGGGCTTTCCGGACGGCGCGGGTCAAACACTGACAACTGCCCTTCCAGCCGAATCGCTGCGCCGCTGACCAGAGGTTTGCCGGCGGCGACACACGCAGCGTTGACCGCTTCGCGGGTGGAGAAGTTGTCGGAACAGTCCAGCACCAGATCCACCGGGGCCACGGCGGCGGCCAGGGAATCTTCGTCCAGCGCGGTGCGATGGGCGATCAACTGAATTTCGGGATTGATTGCAGTCAGTCGGCGGATCGCCGAGTCGACCTTGCTCAGGCCAACGCTGTCGGTGTCATGGACGATCTGGCGTTGCAGGTTGGTCAGGTCGACAGTGTCGAAGTCCGCCAGATGCAATTCACCGACGCCGGCGGCGGCCAGATACAGCGCAACCGGCGAGCCGAGGCCGCCAAGACCGACGATCAACACGCGGCTTTCTTTCAGTCGCAACTGGCCGTCGATGTCGACGTGTTGCAACAGAATCTGCCGACTGTAGCGCAACAATTCCTGATCATTCAGCACGGCAGGCGCCCCAGGCTGATACGTTCGTGACCGCCCAGATCGGCGCGGCTATGGACTTCTTCAAAGCCGCGGGTCAGCAGCAAATCGCGTACCGCAGTGGCTTGATCGTAACCGTGTTCAAGCATCAGCCAACCGCCCGCTTCCAGATAATCCGGCGCCTGGGCGACGATCAGACGCAGATCGTCGAGCCCATCGACGCCAGCCACCAGGGCACTGGCTGGTTCGAAGCGCACATCGCCTTCCACCAGATGCGGATCGGCGGATGCAATGTAAGGCGGGTTGCTGATGATCAGCTGAAAACGCTGACCTTCCAGCGCACTGAACCAATGACTGCTCAGCACGGTGGCGTTGTTCAGATGCAAGCGCTGGCGATTGCGCTCGGCCAGGGCCACGGCTTCGAGCACGCGATCCACGGCGGTCACCTTCCAGGCCGGACGCTCGCTGGCCAGGGCCAACGCAATGGCGCCGCTGCCGGTGCCGAGGTCGAGGACCTTGGCAGGTGTGGCTGGCAGAAGTTCAAGCGCCGCTTCCACTAACAGCTCGGTGTCCGGGCGCGGGATCAGCGTATGCGGCGCCACTTCCAGATCAAGTTTCCAGAAACCTTGTTGACCGAGGATGTAGGCCACTGGCTCACCGCCACGGCGGCGCTGCAAATACTCGGCAAATTTAAGTGCCGCTTCGCTTGGAACGATGCGCTCGGGCCAGGTGTGCAGAAAACTGCGGGACTTGCCCAACGCAGCGGCCAGCAACAACTCAGCATCCAGGCGCGCGCTCGGCGAATCTGGCAGGTCGGCGGCGCGTAACAAACTGGCAATGATCGTCATTTACTCACCTATCGCTGCCAATTGGTCGGCCTGGTACTCGGCCAGCAACGGCTCGATCACCGCATCGACGCCACCCGCGAGGATTTCGTCGAGGGAATACAGCGTCAGGTTGACCCGGTGGTCGGTGACCCGCCCCTGGGCAAAGTTGTATGTGCGGATTCGCTCCGAGCGATCGCCCGAACCGACCAGCAACTTACGCTCGCTGGCGATAGCGTTCGCGGCGGCGCTGGTTTGCTGATCGTTGAGCTTGGCCGACAGCCAGGACATCGCCCGGGCGCGGTTCTTGTGCTGGGAACGTTCTTCCTGGCACTCGACGACGATACCGGACGGCAAGTGCGTGATGCGGATCGCCGAGTCCGTCTTGTTAACGTGCTGACCACCGGCACCGGAGGATTTATAGGTATCGATGCGCAAATCCGAGGGGTTGATCTCGATTGCTTCCTGCTCGTCCGGCTCGGGCAACACGGCTACGGTGCAGGCCGAGGTGTGGATGCGACCCTGGGATTCGGTAGCGGGAACCCGTTGTACGCGGTGGGCACCGGATTCGAATTTCAGCTTGCCGTAGACGTTGTCGCCTTCGACGCGGGCGATGACTTCTTTAAAGCCGCCGTGTTCACCGATGTTCTCCGAGAGGATTTCCACCCGCCAGCCGCGACGCTCGGCGTAACGCGAATACATGCGGAACAGGTCGCCGGAGAAAATCGCCGCCTCGTCACCGCCGGTGCCGGCGCGGATTTCGAGGAACACGTTACGCCCATCGTTCGGATCCTTGGGCAGCAGCATGCGTTGCAGGCTGGCTTCGATGTCGATCAGTTGCTCTTTGGCTTCGCGGACTTCTTCCACGGCCATTTCGCGCATGTCCGGGTCGTTGTCCTTGAGCAGCGCCTGGGCGCCCTCGAGATCGCTTTGCACCTTGAGCAACTGTTTATAGGTTTCGACAATCGGTTCGACTTCCGCGTATTCCTTGGAATAGGTGCGGAATTTGGCCTGATCGGAAATGACTTCGCCGTCGCCAAGCAAGGCAGTCAATTCCTCGAAACGGTCCTGGAGGATGTCCAGCTTATTGAGCAGTGACGCTTTCATTGCGGTTTTTTATCCGAAAAGCTATCCGATGAGCCCTCATTCAGGGCAAAGAGTTCCTGGGCCATGGCCAGCGCATCGAGGCGGCCTTCGGCAGAGAGCTTTTTCAACTGCACGCTCGGTGCGTGCAAGAGTTTGTTGGTCAGGCCCCGCGCCAGCTGCACCAGCACGTCTTCGGCGCTGCTGCCGTTGGCCAGCATGCGCTGGGCCTTCTGCAATTCTTCGTCGCGCATGCGCTCGCTTTGTTGGCGATAGGCCTTAAGCACATCCACCGCCGCCAGTTCACGCAGGCGAACCATGAAATCTTCGGCACCGATCGAGACCATCTCTTCCGCCGCCTGGGCTGCGCCCTGGCGGCTCTTGAGGTTCTCGGCGACCACTTCGTGGAGATCGTCGACGCTATACAGGTAAACGTCGTCCAGTTCGCCGACTTCCGGCTCGATATCCCGGGGGACGGCGATGTCTACCATGAAGATCGGCTTGTGCTTGCGCAGTTTCAAGGCGCTTTCCACCGCGCCCTTGCCCAGGATCGGCAACTGGCTGGCGGTGGAGCTGATAACGATGTCGCTGCGCACCAGTTCCGCCGGGATGTCCGAGAGCAACACCGCGTGGGCGCCGAACTGCTCGGCCAGAATGCTCGCGCGCTCCAGGGTGCGGTTGGCAACGACGATGCGCTTTACGCCCAACTCGTGCAGGTGGCGGGCGACCAGAGTGATGGTCTCGCCAGCGCCGATCAGCAAGGCCTGGCTGCGTTGCAGGTCGCTGAAAATCTGTTTCGCCAGACTGACCGCGGCAAACGCCACGGACACCGGGTTCTCGCCGATGGCGGTGTCGGTGCGCACCTGTTTGGCCGCATTGAAGGTGGCCTGGAACAGCCGCCCGAGCAACGGACCGATGGTGCCGGCCTCGCGGGCCACGGCGTAGGCCGATTTCATCTGACCGAGAATCTGCGGTTCGCCCAACACCAGCGAATCGAGCCCGGAGGCCACCCGCATCATGTGACGAACTGCCGCATCATCTTCGTGCACATAAGCGCTCGCGCGCAGCTCTTCGAGGCTCAAATGGTGATAATCGGCCAGCCAGCGCAGGATGACGTCCGCCGAAAGGTGATCCTGTTCTATATAGAGTTCACTGCGATTGCAGGTGGAGAGGATCGCAGCTTCGCGGCTGTCGGTCAGTCGGCAGAGCTGCTGCAAAGCCTCCACCAGCTGCTCAGGGGTAAAGGCCACGCGCTCGCGGACGTCTACTGAAGCAGTCTTGTGGTTAATACCGAGTGCAAGGAAGGCCATTCAAGGTCGCTGATGGTGACGTGAAGCCGGCAATTGTCCTACTTCGACAGAGCCAGAACAACTACCGCTGACTATTGTCCCAATGACCTGCCTCTATAAAGGCGCCAATTGAGACACGGTTATGTTTGGCCGAAGGCTTGTGTCATGATGATCCGACCGCAGGTTAGTCGTCCTCTTCCTATATGAATAGATCTTCCGCGTTGCTCCTCGCTTTTGTCTTCCTCAGCGGCTGCCAGGCCTTGGCACCCGTTTCGTCGGACGGTACGCCGCCGGTCGAAGACAGCACTCCGGCCCCTGAAAAGCCCAAGGTTTACAGCTCATTCAGTGAAGAAACCATCTTCAGTCTGTTGAGCGCCGAACTGGCTGGCCAGCGCAATCGTTTCGACATTGCCCTGGACAACTACGTGACCCAGGCGATCAACACTCAGGATCCGGGCATCTCCGAGCGGGCATTCCGTATCGCCGAGTACTTGGGCGCCGATCAGGCTGCCCTGGACACTGCGTTGATCTGGGCGAAAAACGCGCCGCAAGACCTCGAGGCGCAACGGGCCGCTGCCGTGCAACTGGCTCGTGCCGGGCGTTATGACGACTCCATGGCCTATATGGAGAAGGTCCTGCAAGGCAAGGGCGACACGCATTTCGACTTCCTCGCCCTGTCTGCGGCCGATACCGACCAGGACACGCGCAACGGCTTGATGAAAAGTTTTGACCGTTTATTGCAGCGCCATCCGAACAACAGTCAGCTGATTTTCGGCAAAGCCTTGCTGATGCAACAGGACGGTGACGCCAAGGGTGCGCTGGGCCTGCTGGAAGACAATCCTCCGGACGAAGGCGAAATAGCACCGATTCTGTTGCGCGCACGCCTGCTGCAGACCCTCAGTCGTGGCGATGAAGCCTTGCCGCTGCTGCAAAAAAGCATCAAGAAATACCCGGACGACAAACGCCTGCGCCTGACTTATGCGCGCATGCTGGTTGAACAGGACCGCATGGACGACGCCAAAGCCGAGTTCTCGAGCCTGGTTCAGCAGTACCCCGAAGACGACGAACTGCGTTACTCCCTGGCATTGGTTTGCCTGGAAGCCAAGGCCTGGAAGGAGGCCAAGGGCTATCTGGAAGACCTGATTGCCCGGGAAAGCCACGTCGATTCGGCGCACTTGAACCTCGGTCGTATCGCAGAAGAGCGCAATGACCCTCAAGGCGCGCTGATCGAGTACGCCCAGGTCGGCCCGGGCAACGATTACCTGCCGGCGCAATTGCGTCAGGCCGATATCCTGATGAACAACGGCAAGACCGCCGAAGCCCAAAGCCGCTTGGCTGCGGAGCGCGATGAACAGCCCGATTACGCGATCCAGTTGTATTTGATCGAAGCCGAAACCTTGTCCGCCAATAAACAGCCCGACAAGGCCTGGAATGTATTGAAGCAAGCCTTGCAGCAATACCCGGATGATCTGAATCTGCTGTACACCCGCGCCATGCAAGCGGAAAAACGCAATGACCTGGCGCAGATGGAAAAAGACCTGCGCCTGATCATCAAGCGCGACCCGGACAACGCGATGGCGCTGAACGCCCTCGGTTACACCCTGTCCGACCGTACGACGCGCTACGCCGAAGCCAAGGCCTTGATCGAACAGGCGCACAAGATCAATCCGGAAGACCCGGCGGTACTCGACAGCCTCGGCTGGGTGAACTTCCGCATGGGCAACTTCGACGAAGCCGAACGCCTGCTGCGCCAGGCGCTGGAGCGCTTCCCCGATCAGGAAGTCGTCGCGCACCTGGGCGAAGTCCTGTGGGCCAATGGCAAGCAACGGGAAGCCAAACAAATCTGGAGCAAGTTCCTCAAGGAACAGCCCGACAGCCCCATCCTGCGCAGCACCATCAAGCGCCTGACCGGATCAGAGACTCTTTAAGATTATGTTTTTGCGCCACCTCATTGTTTTCAGCTTCATCGCCCTGCTCGCCGGTTGCGCGGGCTTCGGTGCCCGCGAATCGGTCCAGGGCAAAGGCAACCCGGCCCAATGGCGCGAGTACAAACAGCAACTGACCAGCCTCGACGGCTGGCAGATCAACGGCAAGATCGGCATTCGCGCCCCGAAAGACTCGGGCAGCGGCACGTTGTTCTGGCTGCAGCGACAGGATTACTACGACATTCGCCTCTCCGGCCCCCTGGGTCGCGGCGCAGCACGCCTGACCGGCCGCCCCGGCAAGGTCTCGCTGGAAGTCGCCAACCAGGGCCGCTATGAAGCGCCGACGCCTGAAGTGCTGGTCGAAGAACAACTGGGCTGGAAGTTACCGGTGTCCAATCTGGCCTGGTGGGTTCGCGGGCTCCCGGCTCCGGACAGCAAAAGCCGTCTGACACTGGATGCCGACAGCCGCCTGGCCAATCTTGAGCAGGATGGCTGGCAGGTCGAATACCTCAGCTATGCCGAGCAAAACGGCTTTTGGCTGCCCGAGCGGATCAAACTGCACGGCACCGACCTTGACGTCACGCTGGTGATCAAGGAATGGCAACCTCGCAAACTGGGGCAGTGAACATGACCGCTCCGCGCTTGACGCTGCCCTCCCCGGCCAAACTCAATCTGATGCTGCACATCCTCGGTCGCCGTGAAGACGGTTATCACGAGTTGCAGACTATTTTTCAGTTTCTCGATTACGGCGATGAAATCACGTTCGCCGTTCGTGATGACGGTGTCATTCGACTGCACACCGAATTCGATGGCGTTCCTCACGACAGCAATCTGATTGTTCGAGCTGCAAAAAAACTTCAGGAGCAATCCGGTTGTTCCCTCGGTATCGACATCTGGATCGAAAAAATTCTGCCCATGGGCGGTGGAATCGGTGGCGGCAGTTCAAATGCCGCGACGACTTTGCTCGGCCTCAATCATCTCTGGCAACTGGGTTGGGATGAGGATCGGTTGGCCTTGCTGGGCCTGACGCTTGGCGCGGACGTCCCGGTTTTCGTGCGTGGGCACGCGGCTTTTGCAGAAGGCGTGGGGGAGAAACTGACCCCTGTAGACCCCGAAGAACCGTGGTATCTCGTGCTTGTGCCGCAAGTCTCTGTAAGTACAGCAGAAATTTTTTCAGATCCGTTGTTGACACGTAACTCTTCTCCCATTAAAGTGCGCCCCGTTCCCAAGGGAAACAGTCGAAATGACTGCTTACCGGTGGTAGCAAGGCGTTACCCAGATGTACGTAACGCTTTGAATTTGTTAGGTAAATTTACCGAAGCAAAACTCACCGGAACTGGAAGTTGTGTGTTTGGGGGCTTCCCAAGCAAAGCTGAAGCTGATAAAGTCTCGGCCCTTCTTACAGAGACCCTTACAGGGTTTGTAGCAAAGGGAAGCAACGTTTCGATGTTGCATCGCAAGCTGCAAAGTCTGCTCTAAAAGGAATCGAGTACTGGGTACTCGTTGCAACAGATACAGGGGCGTCGCCAAGCGGTAAGGCAGCAGGTTTTGATCCTGCCATGCGTTGGTTCGAATCCAGCCGCCCCTGCCATTTTCTATACTCATCCAGGTTACCCTCAGCCTCTAGGTACTGCGCGTGTCCAAGATGATGGTCTTTACGGGGAACGCTAACCCCGATCTGGCTCGGCGTGTTGTACGTCAGCTGCATATCCCTCTCGGTGACATCTCTGTCGGTAAGTTCTCCGACGGCGAAATTACCGCCGAGATCAATGAAAACGTCCGCGGTAAAGATGTCTTCATTATTCAGCCGACTTGCGCTCCGACTAACGATAACCTGATGGAACTGGTAGTGATGGCTGATGCCTTCCGCCGCTCCTCGGCTACTCGTATCACTGCTGTTATTCCTTACTTTGGTTATGCCCGTCAGGATCGCCGTCCGCGTTCCGCACGTGTGGCTATCAGCGCGAAAGTCGTTGCTGACATGCTTACCGTAGTCGGCATCGACCGTGTTCTCACGGTTGATCTGCATGCTGACCAAATCCAGGGTTTCTTCGATATTCCGGTAGATAACATCTACGGCTCCCCGGTATTGGTGGATGACATTGAAGATCAGCGCTTCGAAAACCTGATGATCGTGTCCCCGGACATTGGCGGCGTCGTGCGTGCACGTGCTGTTGCCAAATCCCTGGGCGTGGATCTCGGGATCATCGACAAACGCCGTGAGAAAGCCAATCACTCTGAAGTGATGCATATCATCGGTGATGTCGAAGGGCGTACCTGTATTCTGGTCGATGACATGGTCGATACCGCCGGCACTCTGTGCCACGCGGCCAAGGCCCTGAAAGAGCATGGCGCTGCCAAGGTTTTCGCCTACTGCACACACCCTGTGCTGTCCGGTCGGGCGATCGAAAACATCGAAAACTCAATGCTGGACGAACTGGTGGTGACTAACACCATCCCGTTGTCCGCTGCTGCTCAAGCCTGCTCGCGTATCCGTCAACTGGATATCGCGCCGGTAGTTGCCGAAGCGGTTCGCCGCATCAGCAACGAAGAATCGATCAGCGCGATGTTCCGTTAAGGGCCCTGCCCTTCTCGAATATTTCGTTGACGAAAAGCGCCCCGCCCCGGCATTCCTGTCGGGGCGGGGCTTTTTTGCCCATATCGCCTTTAGCGCTGGTCGCAAACGCTGGGGCGAATGTGGTTATTTTGGAGATACAACATGAACGAATTTACTCTGAATGCTGAAGTGCGTTCCGACCTGGGGAAAGGTGCGAGCCGCCGCCTGCGTCGTCTCGCAAGCCTGGTACCTGCTGTAGTTTACGGTGGCGAAAAAGCCCCTGAATCCATCAGCATGCTGGCTAAAGAAGTTGCCAAACTGCTCGAAAACGAAGCGGCTTACAGCCACATCATCGAGCTGAACGTTGGCGGCACCAAGCAAAACGTAATCATCAAAGCTCTGCAGCGTCACCCGGCCAAAGGCCACGTGATGCACGCTGACTTCGTACGCGTTGTAGCTGGCCAGAAACTGACCGCTATCGTGCCTGTACACTTTGTTGGTGAAGAAGCGCCGATCAAGAAAGGCGGCGAAGTTTCGCACGTTATTGCTGAAATCGAAGTTTCGTGCCTGCCGAAAGACCTGCCTGAATTCATCGAAGTCGACCTGGCTAACGCCGAAATCGGCTCGATCATTCACCTGTCTGACCTCAAAGCCCCTAAAGGCGTTGAGTTTGTTGCTCTGGTACACGGTGATGACAAGGCTGTTGCCAACGTCCACGCTCCACGTGTTGCTCCAGAAGCTACTGAAGAAGGCGCAGCAGAGTAATTTCACTCTGTTCGCCGGAGTGACCGGAAACATCGCGGACTAGAGCGTAGCGAGAAAGCGGGCGAGAACGCGGAGTTTACATAATGGTAAATGAGCACTTGTCGTCCACTTTCGCCGCACACACCTGTCGCGGCGATGTTATCCACCACTCCAAGGAAGGGCCCCTATCGTGACTGCCATCAAACTGATCGTTGGCCTGGGAAATCCAGGCGCTGAATACGAACAGACCCGGCATAACGCAGGGGCCCTTTTTGTTGAGCGCATCGCGAACGCACAAGGCGTAAACCTTGTGGCGGATCGTAAATATTTCGGCCTGACCGGGCGCTTTTCGCATCAAGGTCAGGATGTTCGTCTGCTGATTCCCACCACCTACATGAACCGCAGCGGCCAGGCCGTCGCGGCACTTGCCGGCTTCTTCCGCATTACGCCTGAAGAAATCCTGGTGGCGCATGACGAACTCGACCTGCCACCCGGCGTTGCCAAGCTCAAACAGGGCGGCGGCCATGGCGGTCACAACGGGTTGCGCGACATCATCGCGCAACTGGGCAATCAGAATACCTTTCACCGCTTGCGGCTTGGCATTGGCCACCCGGGCGTTGCCAGTATGGTTTCAAATTTCGTCCTGGGTCGTGCGCCACGCGCCGAACAGGAAAAACTCGATGCCAGCATCGACTTTGCCCTCGGCGTGCTGCCGGATATCCTCGCCGGGGAATGGAACCGCGCGATGAAAAACCTGCACAGCCAGAAGGCCTGACTCACTCCTCGGGGAAAACACCATGGGATTCAATTGCGGCATCGTCGGCCTGCCTAACGTCGGCAAGTCCACCCTATTCAACGCCCTGACCAAATCCGGGATCGCGGCCGAGAACTTCCCCTTCTGCACCATCGAGCCGAATACCGGTATCGTGCCGATGCCGGATCCACGTCTGGAAGCCCTGGCGGCCATCGTCAATCCAAAGCGCATCCTGCCGACCACCATGGAATTCGTCGACATCGCAGGCCTGGTAGCCGGCGCCTCGAAAGGTGAAGGCCTGGGCAACAAGTTCCTCGCCAACATCCGTGAAACCGATGCCATCGCGCACGTAGTCCGCTGTTTCGAAGACGAGAACGTGATTCACGTCTCCAACAGCGTCGACCCGAAACGCGACATCGAAATCATCGACCTGGAACTGATCTTTGCCGACCTCGACAGCTGCGAGAAGCAACTGCAGAAAGTCGCCCGCAACGCCAAGGGTGGTGACAAGGACGCCGTGGTCCAGAAAGGCCTGCTGGAGCAATTGATCGCTCACTTCACCCTCGGCAAGCCTGCCCGTACGCTGATGAAGAACATGGGCGCCGACGACAAAGCGGTGATTCGTGGCTTCCACTTGCTGACCACCAAGCCGGTCATGTACATCGCCAACGTCGCTGAAGACGGTTTCGAGAACAACCCGCTGCTGGACATCGTCAAAGCCATCGCCGAAGAAGAAGGCGCCATGGTGGTTCCGGTCTGCAACAAGATCGAAGCCGAAATCGCCGAACTGGAAGACGGCGAAGAGAAAGACATGTTCCTCGAAGCCCTGGGCCTAGAAGAACCTGGCCTGAACCGCGTCATCCGCGCTGGCTACGAAATGCTGCACCTGCAGACTTACTTCACCGCCGGTGTCGAAGAAGTCCGCGCCTGGACCGTCCGCGTAGGTGCCACAGCACCGCAAGCCGCTGGCGTGATCCACACCGACTTCGAGAAAGGCTTCATCCGCGCCGAAGTCATCGCCTACGACGACTTCATCCAGTACAAGGGCGAAGCCGGCACCAAAGAAGCCGGTAAATGGCGTCTGGAAGGCAAGGACTACATCGTTAAAGACGGCGACGTGATGCACTTCCGTTTTAACGTGTAACTTTATTTAGAACGAAGCACCCGCCCAGGAAAAAGCCGCGTTTAGACGCGGCTTTTTTGTGCCTCAAATTCCTGTAGGAGCAAAGCTTGCTCGCGATGAACGATAACGCGGTGCTTCTGGTAAATCTCGTAACGGCCATCGCGAGCAAGCTTTGCTCCTACAGAGCGGTGAGCTAACAGGCCTTTTTGGTTCTTGGCAGGAAGATCGCCAGCACACCGAACAACGGCAGGAACGAACACAGCAAGTACACGTATTCGATACCGTGTATGTCCGCCAAATGCCCGAGCAACGCTGCACCAATCCCACCAAAGCCGAACATCAATCCGAAGAACACCCCGGCAATCATCCCGACATTGCCCGGCACCAGTTCTTGCGCATACACCACGATTGCCGAGAATGCTGACGCCAGGATGAAACCGATCACGACGCTGAGAATGCTGGTCCAGAACAGGTCGACATGAGGCAGGATCAGGGTGAACGGCGCTACGCCGAGGATCGAGAACCAGATCACCGCCTTACGCCCGATCTTGTCGCCGATCGGTCCACCGAAGAAGGTCCCCGCCGCTACCGCGCCGAGAAACAGGAACAGGTGCAACTGCGAACTCGCTACCGACAGGTCGAATTTCTCGATCAGGTAAAAGGTGAAATAACTGGTGAAGCTGGCCATGTAGAAATACTTGGAGAACACCAGCAACCCGAGAACCACCAGTGCACTGATCACGCGGTTCTTCGACAAGCCATGCGTCGCCGCCTGGCCTTGCTTGAGTTTGAACAGGCTCAAGTGATTGGCGTACCAGCGGCTGATCCGATAAAGCACGAACAGCGCAAACACCGCGAACAGTCCGAACCAGGCCACATGGCCCTGACCGAATGGAATGATGATCGCGGCGGCGAGCAACGGACCGAAGGCCGAACCGGCATTACCACCCACCTGAAAGGTCGATTGCGCCAGGCCAAATCGCCCGCCCGAGGCCAGTCGCGCCACGCGAGAAGCCTCCGGGTGAAAGGTCGAGGAGCCGATACCGATCAACCCTGCCGCCAGCAAAATCAACGGGAAGGTGCCGACCACCGACATCATCAAAATGCCAATCAAGGTGCAAACCGTCCCGGCGGGCAGCAGCCAGGGTTTGGGGTGCCGATCGGTGTAGTAACCGACCCACGGCTGCAACAGCGAAGCCGTCAGCTGGAACGTCAAAGTGATCAGGCCAACCTGGGTGAACGTCAGGCCATAGTTGGCCTTGAGCATCGGATAGATCGACGGCAGCACCGACTGGATCAAGTCGTTGATCAAATGCGCCAGCGCCACGGCGCCGATAATGCGCATGACCAAAGGGCTGCTTTGTGAAGTCGCGGATGCCGGCTGCGCGCCGGTCTGGACATTGCTGATAGCCATAAGAGTTTCCGTACAACAGATGGGTGCACACGGGCAGGTGCGTCAATGTGCCATTTTTCAGTGCAGCAGCGCCATCCCCTTAGCCTGCTAACGACCTCGATTTTCATCGCTGAAAAGGTGATAGCGCAACGCCATGGTCTGAATCTTGCCTTGGTAATCCGCTTCAACGCGGCCCCTTACAAAGGGACCGAGAATGGGAAGTTTCGCTACAGAGTCGGCCTACAGAGCTGACGAGGGTGAACTTTCGAGGCCTTTTAGAAGGGCACAGGTCGCGACCGCAACGGTTGCGACGCACGCCAATGGTGCGTGGTGTCCAGAGGAGTTTTGGGGCATGCAGGCTTTTTTATCACCGGGGATCGGGTTGCTGGGGCGTTTTGGCTTCGCACGCAAATTTCAGCTGTTGTTTCTACTGTTTATCCTGCCGTTGACGGGCAGCCTGTGGATGATCGGTCAGGACTATCGCGACAAACTGAACCTGATCTCCGGCGAACGTGCCGGGGTTCGGCAACTGCTCGCCCTCGATGCTCTGGATAACCTGCTCGCCGCTCAGCGTGACCGCGCGGCTCGCTGGCGCGCCACGGAAACCAATCGCCAGCCGACACCCGCGACGATCGCGGCGATGGCGGCTTTCGATACGGTTCAGCCAGCCGTCGCCCAAGCCACCTCGGACCTCGGCAACGCACTGCAAACCGAAGGCGCCGAGGGCGAAACCCTGACCCGATATCAAGCCCTGCAAACCGCCCTCAACGGCCTGGACTCAAAAAGCCTGAGCAGCGTCGGTTGGTGGCCGGACGGTTACGATCGTTTCACCAATGCCTTGAGTGCCCTGCAAGCCTTGCGCGAGCAGATCGCCATGGATAATCGCCTGACGTTGGCGCCGTGGCTGGAAACCTATTTGCTGACGCAGATCTCCACGCAGCACGCGCCAGACCTGATTGAACGCGTCGGCCGTCTCGCCAGCGTTGGCCAGGCCTCTGTAGTGTCCGGGCAATTCACCCTGCAAAGCCGTCTGCAACTGCGCGACTTGCGCAGCCGCATCGGCGATGCCCGGGAGCAGTTGGTCAAAACAGCGAACCTGCTGGAAGCGCGGCTGCCCAGCGCGTTGCAAACCTGGGCCGGGCAATACCATGACAGCCTCAAGCACCTGGACGCCGAGCTGAAAGTCCTCGATGACGGCGTGTTCGGCGGCAGCATCAAGCTCAAGCCGGAAGAGTTCGAACGCAGCCTCGACCCCCTGCTCGCCGACCTCGCTTCGTTGCGTCAGCAGTCGTTGGTGTCGCTGGATCAGCGCCTGGACTATTACCACGGTTCTGCCATTCGCCAGTTCATCCTGGTAGCGAGCATTTTTGGCTGCCTGTTGCTGGCCGCGCTGTACCTGTTCATCTGCTTGCAGGCCTCGATCCGTCGTAGCGCCAGCGGCATTACCCTGCTGGCCGAAGCCTTGCGCGACGGCAATCTGAGCCTGCAAGTACCGGTAGAGGGCCGCGATGAACTGGCCGCCATCAGCACCGCCCTCAACGTCGCGGTGGTGCAACTGCGCAACAGTTTGCTGGGGGTCGATCATGAAACCTTGCAGCTGAGCAACGCGGTTCGCACCCTCAACCATCACTCCAGCGGTGCCCTTGGGGAAGTCGAAGCCCAGCAGTTGCAGATCAGCCAGATCGCCGCGGCAGCCACGCAATTGGCCGCGACCTCCCAAGGGGTCGCCCAGAGTTGCGAACAGGCCTCCGGCAGCGCTCAGCACACCCAGCGCATCGCCGCTGACAGCAGCCGTGACAGCCAGCGCACGACGGCGAGCATTCAGCAACTCAATCAGCGCTTGAACGACACCGCTGCAGCACTGGGCCGGGTCAGTGAACAAGGGCAGCAGATTCAGTTGGTGGTGGATACCATTCGCGGCGTTGCCGAGCAGACGAATCTATTGGCACTTAACGCCGCCATCGAGGCCGCTCGCGCGGGCGAGCAAGGTCGTGGCTTTGCGGTGGTGGCCGATGAAGTGCGCAGCCTGTCGCAACGCACCCAGTCCTCCACCGCGCAGATTGCCGGCACTGTCGACAGCCTGCGCAGCACCGTAAACGAAGCGGTGAGCCTGATGGAAGCCGCTTGCGGCCAGGCTCAGTCCGACGCCCAGGCCGTCACTGGCCTCGGCGAACGCCTGGGGGAAATTGCCAGTGCCGTGCAGAGCGTCACCGACACCCTGGCGCAGATCGCCACCGCGGTCGACGAGCAAGCGACCACCGCCGACGAGGTCAGCGGCAATATCCAGCAAGTCGATCAGGCCGCGGTACGCTTGCTCGAAGGCGCGCGAGCGGTGAACCTGGCAGCGGACACCTTGAGCCAGGGCAGCAAGGCCTTGAGTGCCAATACCGGGAGATTTCAGCTCAGTTGATGCCCTCTCCTGACCCGTTTTTTCGGGTCAGGCGGATAAGCGGTTGAAAGCGTAGAGAAATATTTTAGATTTACGCTTGACACATCTCTGTTACGAGCCAATAATGCGCGCCACTTGGCTACATAGCTCAGTTGGTTAGAGCATAGCATTCATAATGCTGGGGTCCGGGGTTCAAGTCCCTGTGTAGCCACCAAGTACTAAAAACGGCTTACCGAAAGGTAGGCCGTTTTTTTATGCCTCAAGAAAAGTGCTCTGGCCCACAGGGCGGTTAATGCCCACTCTTCGCGGTTCTCTCCTACAGTTAATGCCAAAGCTTGAACGCAGAGAGACCTAGCCTATGTACTGGGGCCTGGACGAGATCATTCTGTTTTTCATCGTGGTCGCCATCTTCTGCGTGGTGCTGGAACTCGCTTTTCGTCTCGGCCGTCATCATCGAACCCACAGCAATGATTCGACCCGCTCCCACCTCACCGTTTTGCAGACCGCCCTCCTCGGTCTGCTCGCGTTGTTGTTGGGTTTCAACTTCGCCATGGCCACCTCACGTTTCGAAGCGCGCAAGACACTGATTCAGGATGAAGTCACGGTGATCGGCTCGACCTATCTGCGAGCGAAATTGCTGCCGCCTGATCTGCGCGGAAAGATGTCGGCGATGCTCAAGGATTATGTCTCGGCGCGGATTGAATTCATGCGCGCCGGCATGGACGAGAAACTGTTGAAGGCCGCCAGCGAATCGTCGCGGACGATCGAGGACCAGTTATGGAATCTGGCTGCGGCCGCCGAGGCTCAGGGCGAAGCGACAGCCGCCATGAACCTGGTGATCCAGTCGTTGACCGACGTCTACAACGTCAATGAAAAGCGCCGCGCCGAGCAGGACGATCATGTCCCGGCAACCGTCATCAATCTGCTGTTCGTCGTGGCCATCGGTGCGTTGGGTTTCATCGCTTACAGCTATGGCCTGGGCCACCGTCGACGGCACGGCTCGACGGCCATCTTCGCGATCCTGATTGCCATGGTCTTCACCATCACCCTCGACCTGGATCAACCCCGCAGCGGCTTCATCCGCGCCGGCGAAGAAAGCATGCTGCGGTTGCAGGAAGATTTGAACCGCATGAGTTCGGGCAACGAGAGGCCACGTCCGCGCAAATCACGTCAGGAACGGATTGCCGGCAATGCTGACAACGCCCGCTCCCAAATCTGCCAGGTGCGCAGCCAGACCATCGCCTGCCAGTCGCTGTCGGCGGGATAGAACTGCTCCACCAGATTCAGTTTGATCCCGCGCCCCACTGCATCACTCGGATTGCCATACAGGTGCAGCCAGTGATCATCGCGCAGATGACGATGAACGTCGGCGCCGGGATACGTCCCGCACTCGATCACAAACGGCATCAACCGCACGTGCGGCAACGCATTGATCAACGCCTGCGAGGTGTAGCCGGTAGCAGTGGCAGCAACGCCGGTTTCGCTCAGCGTGTCGGCGCCTGTGTGCAAGGTATAGAGCCAGGGACCATAAATCGCCTGCGCATCCGCAAGCGCTGGGTACGCCGACTCGGTAATGGTCAGCAACATCGGATGACCGTACTCCCCTGCCCCGGTGTGCAAGTCGAAACACATGGCCACTTCGGCATGGGAAACATGCTTTTGAATGATCTGATGCAACGTGCGATTCGACCAGCTCGGCGCCAGCCCGCCGTAGAACAAACCATCGGGATAACGGTGCTGGCCACCCTCGACAATCGACATCACAGCTGGCCAACCGTGTTCGGCGATTTGCTCATCGAGCAAGGCATCGGCGCGATCACGTTCCGGGCCCTGCAACTGCGTGCAGGCATAGATTTCATGCAGCGCTGCGTAGGCTTGATTATCGGGCAATGCATGCTCGAAGTTCAGGTGATTGCGGTTCAGGTCGATGTTGTCTTCGTTGACCCGACGCAGCCACGCAGTGCCCCACGGATTGATCAGGTGGATCATCACCACCGCGACATCGGCCGGCAGCGAACGCTTGCCCAACGCCTGCAACCACTTGATCTGACATCCCGAACCATAGAAGCCTTCGACGCCATGAGTGCCACTCAGCGCAATCAGCAAACGCTTCGCGCGCGGATCACCCAGCACGGCCACATCGGTGCTCAACGGCTCACCGAACGGCCCTTTGAGTGGATGCGGGTACTCGGTCAGCGTCGCACCGGCCGCGGTCGCGGCGGCCAGGAATTGATCACGCTGGGTGCGGTAACTCGGCTGGGTGGGGAACTCGGTCTGCATGTCTGCCTCTTGTTGATCTTCTGGCCAGTCTGTTGCCCTCGACCCTACAGAAAATCCGCGGACTCATGAAGGGCAAAAGTGTCTTTGCTGTAGGCGCTGGTTTGCGTCACTTCCTTTCGGCCGATAAAGTCCCCTGATCTTTCCCACGGACGGAGTGCCCCCACGTGTTCTCAACCTTCCCCTTGAGCCACTATCGCCTGTCAGCCTTTTCGCTGATCGCCGCTGCTTTAACCCTCGCAGCCTGTAGCGCCCCGACCACTTCGACGTTGCCTGTCGCGCCAGAAGTCGCGTCAGGTTATCGCGCCGACCTGCAGACCCAATACGCCTCAAAACACATGGCAGCCGCGGCCAACCCGCTGGCGGCCGAGGCCGGACGGGAGATGTTGCGCCAGGGTGGTTCGGCAATCGATGCAGCGATTGCGATGCAGGCCGTGCTGACCCTGGTCGAGCCGCAATCCTCGGGCATTGGCGGTGGTGCGTTGATCGTGCTGTGGGATGGCAAGGCTGTGCGCACTTATGACGGTCGCGAAACCGCTCCGGCCGGCGCCACCGAGAAGCTATTCCTGCAAGCCGACGGTAAACCGATGCCGTTCACCCAGGCGCAGATTGGCGGTCGTTCAGTCGGGACACCGGGCGTGTTGCGAGCGCTTGAGTTGGCCCATCAGAAACACGGTCATCTGCCGTGGGCACGGCTGTTCGAACCGGCGATCAAACTCGCGGATCAAGGCTTCGCCATCTCGCCACGCCTACACCAGTTGATCGCCGCGGACTCGTCTATTCGACGCTCGCCGGACATGGTCGCCTACTTCCTGAATGCCGATGGCAGCCCGAAAGCCGCGGGCACTACGCTGAAAAACCCGGCGTTGGCCGCCGTGTTCAAACGCATTGCCAAGGAAGGACCGGATGCGTTGTACAAAGGCCCCGTCGCACAGGAGATCGTCGCCAAGGTTCAGGGCCACGCCAACCCCGGCAGCCTGTCGCTGAACGACCTCAACGGCTACAGCGCCAAGGAACGCGCGCCGCTGTGCACCGACTACAAACGCTGGCAGGTCTGCGGCATGCCGCCACCGTCGTCAGGCGGGATCGCCGTGGCGCAGATCCTCGGCACCTTGCAGGCCCTGGAAACCCGTGACCCGCGTTTTGCCCTGGCGCCGCTCAAACCGGTCAAGACAAACAAACCTGCGGGCATCGAACCGACGCCTGAAGCCGTGCACCTGATCTCCGAGGCCGAGCGCCTTGCCTACGCCGACCGCGCGCAGTACGTGGCCGACGCGGACTTCGTGCCCGTCCCCGTCAAAGGTCTGGTGGACCCTGGGTATCTGGCTGACCGCGCGGCCCTGATCGGCGATCGCAGCATGGGCACGGCCAAACCTGGCACCCCGCCAGGCATCCAGGTCGCCTACGCACCGGACCGTTCGCCGCTGCGCATCTCCACCTCGCAAGTGGTGGCGGTGGATGACGAAGGTGGCGCCGTATCCATGACCACCACGGTGGAGTCCGCGTTTGGCTCGCACCTGATGGTTCAGGGTTTCCTGCTGAACAACCAGATGACCGACTTCTCGTTCATCCCCGAAGAGAATGGCCAGAAGGTCGCCAACCGCGTCGAACCCGGAAAACGCCCACGCTCTTCCATGGCACCAACCCTGATTTTCGACCGTCAGAGCGGCGAATTCCTCGCCACCATCGGCTCCCCCGGCGGCTCGCAGATCATCGAATACGTCGCCAAATCCACCATCGGCCTGCTCGACTGGAACCTCGATCCACAAACCGCCATCAGCCTGCCCAACTTCGGCAGCCGCAACGGCCCGACCGAACTGGAACAGGGGCAGTTCAGCCCGGCGCTGATTCAGACGCTGAAGGACAAAGGGCACAGCGTGAACGAGATCGACATGACCAGCGGGACCCAGGCGATTGTTCAGGTGAAGGATGGGCAGGGGAAAACGTCGTTGGCGGGTGGGGCCGATCCGCGGCGTGAGGGGGCGGCGTTGGGGGATTGAGTCGTACGCGGGAATGAGCAAGGGCTTACCGGGAGGTAGGCCCTTTTTTACACCTGATACATCCTGATCGGCCACTTCACGCAGCCTTTTCCTACCCGCAAGTGACTGCTTCTTGGATAGAGTCGGCACTCCCAAACAGTACGACGCAATCGACGCTGATACCGTCGAGATGGAGTAACCCATGAACATCCGCCCCATTCACACCGACGAGGACTATCGTGCAGCCCTCAAGAACGTGTCAGCGCTATTCGACAACGAACCAGAGCCTGGCACCCCTGAGGGTGATTACTTCGACATTATGATCACGCTGATCGAAGCCTATGAATCGAAGCGGTTGCGTCGGCAGACGAATCAGGCCGAGATACCCAAAATGATATGAGACGCCGTGATCGTCGCCGTCAAACTGGATGACGACTTCAAAGTTCACTGCGCGCTGGACTCAGCCTAGCGAGAGATCTTCAGCGCCTGCCGCGCCTGATGTTTCTCCAGCGCCAGGTCGATCAAGCGGCTGACCAACTCGCTGTAAGTCATACCAGTGGCCTGCCATAGCTTGGGGTACATGCTGATGCGGGTGAAGCCGGGCAACGAGTTGATTTCATTGATCAGCACTTCGCCACTCTCGGTCAGGAACACATCGACCCGCGCCAGCCCGGAACAACCCAACACCTGGAATGCCTCGACGGCCAGGGCACGGATGCGTTCACTAGCCTCGCGGCTGATGTTTGCCGGGACCACCACTTCCGCCGCTTGAGCGTCGATGTATTTGCTGTCGTAGGAATAAAACCCGCTGCGCACCACGATTTCGCCGCAACCGCTGGCGATGGCGTCTTCGTTGCCGAGCACCGCGCATTCAATCTCGCGGCCGCTGACGGCGGACTCGACCAAGACTTTCTCATCGAAACCCAAGGCCAGCGCCACTGCGGCCGTGTACTCGGCTTCGTCATTCACCTTGCTGACGCCTACGGACGATCCCTGGTTCGCCGGTTTGACGAACAGCGGTAAGCCGAGTTTGCCTTGCACCTCGGCGAACCCGGTGCGGGCCGCGGTGGCGCGTGTCAGGGTGACGAACGGCGTAACCGCCAACCCGGCGTCACGCAGTAGGCGCTTGCTGATGTCCTTGTCCATGCAGACGGCCGAACCGAGCACGTCGGAGCCGACAAACGGCAGATCGGCCATGCGCAGCAAGCCTTGCAGGCAACCGTCTTCGCCCAGGGTGCCGTGGACGATCGGGAAGATCACATCGACATGACCCAGCATTTCCTGACTGGAGGTTTCCACCAATTGCTGACTGGCCTTGCCCGGCACAACGGCCAGTTCGCGGTTGGATTGGTTAAGGGCGATCAACGCCGGGTTTTCCTGGTTGAGCAGGAAGTTCGAAGGGTCGTTCAGATGCCAGTGGCCTTGCTTGTCGATGCCGATCAGCACTGGTTCAAAGCGCGAACGGTCCAGCGCATCGACGATGTTTTTCGCCGATTGCAGCGACACTTCGTGTTCAGCTGAACGGCCGCCAAAAATAATGCCCACCCGCAGTTTGCTCATTCAGAACTCCTCAACGATTGGCCACCAGATGCGCGCCGAACAGCAGATAGCAACTGCCGGCGAAGCGATCCAGCCATTTACGCGAACGATCATAAGCACCCGCGACCCGCCGGCTGGCAAACAGCAACGCCACGCTGCAATACCAACTGAATGACAAGGTCGCCATGGTCAGCACGGCCAGCGCCAGCAACATCGGTGGCGGCGAGGCCGGCATGGCCGTGGCGAAAATCGTTGCGACGAACAGCGCGGCCTTGGGGTTGGTCATGTTGCCCACAAAGCCCCGGCCATAAGCCGATAGCAGCGTGCGACCGGCGACATTCAGCGAGCCGTTATCGCCCGGCACACTCGGTGGTTTGCGCTTGAACTGCTTCAAACCCAGATAGATCAGGTAACAACCGCCGGCAATCTTGAAGCTCAGGTAGAGCGTCGGCGCGGCGCTGAACAGCGACTTGATGCCCAGGCCACCCGCCAACCCCCAAAGCACCGTGCCCGTGGCCACGCCCAGTGCGGCGACGACCCCGTGGCGCCGGGAGCAACTGGCAGCCAGTTGCGCGGTGTTGAAGAAGTTCGGCCCCGGCGTCACCACCGCAACTGTCCATAACAGCGCCAACGACAACAACGGAGCAGCATAGCTAAGGTGGGATATTTCCATGATGTGGGTCGCCTTCTTGGCTTAGAAAATATGCAACACCTTGCAACATTAGCCGGGGATTTTCTACCGGCCGGATGATTCGATCGGCAGCAGACAGGCGGCTGGTCAGTGGGGTAACGTGTTCAGCATCGAGTTCAAGGCAACACCACCATGGCCAAGCAAACGCCCGCTATCGACTGGTTCCACCGCGCGCCCGACGTCGCCGGACTTCAGCGTTTCGAGGCGTTTTTTGCAGGCCACGGCTACGACCTTCACCGCCACGACACCTACGCCATCGGCCATACCCTGGCGGGGGTGCAGAGTTTTCAGTACCGCGGTGGCTGGCGCCACAGTCTGCCGGGCGGGACCATGGTGCTGCACCCGGACGAAGTTCACGATGGCGAAGCCGGCACCGAGACCGGGTTCCAGTACCGAATGATGTACATCGAACCGGCACTGATCCAACAGATGCTCGGCGGCCAGCCGTTGCCGTTTATCAAGACCGGCCTGTCAGCCGATCCACGTTTGTTCGCCGCCACCGCCGTGCTGCTGCTGCGAAGCCTCGATTGCCCTCTCGACCCTCTCGAAGAGCAGGATGCGCTGTTTGATCTGGCCCAAGCCTTGAACAGCGTTTCCGGCGTGCCTGCCACCCGCCAGAGCTTCGACTACGCGGCCGCCGAACGCGCGCGGGAATTCATCCACAGCGCACTGGATCGCACCGTGACGCTGGAAGAACTGGCGCAACACAGCGGTCGCGATCGCTGGAGTCTGTCGCGGGATTTTCGCCTGTTGTTCGGCACCAGCCCTTACCGATACCTGACCATGCGCCGCCTCGACCTGGTCCGCTCGCTGTTGATCCAGGGCCAGTCACTGGTCAGCGCCGCGCTGATCGGCGGCTTCACCGATCAAAGCCACATGACCCGGCAGTTCAGCAAAACCTACGGACTGTCGCCGGCCCGCTGGATGAAAATGCACCGCCGCTGAGCCCGCACAATCGTTCAAGAAGCACACCGATACGCCGGCTATCGTGGATGCACGATCAACCACGAGAGCTGCTGCATGAAAGCTTACGAAAGCCTGAATTTCGCTGAAAAAATCGCCAGGATCGGCCCGTACTGGACGCCCAGGGTCATCGCCGAAATGAACGACTACCAGTTCAAGGTGGTGAAACTGCTGGGGGATTTCATCTGGCACGATCACTTGGATACCGACGAAACCTTCATCGTCCTGGAAGGGCAACTGCGTATCGACTTTCGCGATGGCCACGTGCTGGTGAACGCCGGCGAAATGTATGTGGTGTCAAAAGGTGTCGAGCACAAACCGTTCGCCGAGCAGGAGGTGAAACTCCTGCTGATCGAACCCAAAGGTGTGCTGAACACGGGTAACGAAGGTGGCGAGCGCACTGCGCAGAATGACGTCTGGGTGTGAAAGGCAGGCTGCTTACGCCTGCAGGACCTTGCCGTCCACTGGATCGCCGATTTTCAGGAAATGCCCGCCCGCCACATGGTGCAAGGTGCGCAACGCGTCTTGCCCCTCGAAGTGCCAGCGACCATCACTGAACACCCGCTCGTCTGCCTGAGCGGCAATCACCTCGGCCAGGAACAAATCGTACTGCTGATGATTGCCGGGCTCCGGCAGCAGTCGACACTCCAGCCAGGCGACGCAGCCTTCGAGCATCGGCGCATCGATCAATTCAGCGCTGAAGGTCGGCAAATTATAGACCTGGAACTTGTCCCGGCCTTTCTCCCGGGTCAATTCCAGGCCCGACGTCGACCCCACGGTCTGGACGATATCGGCCTGGGCGGCGCAGGGAACATTCAGCACAAATGTGCCCGATGCCTCCAGCAATTGCCGTGTCCAGGTGGACTTGTCCAGCACCACGGCAATTTTCGGCGGCTCGAAATCCAGCGGCATGGCCCAGGCCGCCGCCATGATGTTGCGCTGGCCGTCATGAGCCGCGCTGACCAGCACGGTCGGGCCGTGATTGAGCAGACGATACGCCTTGGCCAAGGGAACCGGACGGCGGTGAGAAACGCTCATGATGGCTGCTCCTGGGGAAAACGCCGATTGTAGCGATTTACGCCGCGATGGCAGGCATCAAGTCGCCAACTGATTGGCAAACTGCCCGACTGCGTTGACCACTTTCTGTGCACCGTCCTGAATCTCGACAATCACCGTCCCCGCCTCTGCCGCCAGCGCCAGCCCCTGTTCAGCCTGGTGTTTGCCCTCGGTCATCAGTGCCACGGCGTTGCGCGCCATGTCCTGGTTCTGCCGCACCACGCCGACAATCTCATCGGTTGCCTGGCTGGTGCGCGAAGCCAATTGCCGGACCTCATCCGCCACCACCGCGAAACCACGCCCCTGCTCCCCGGCCCGAGCCGCTTCGATGGCCGCGTTGAGCGCCAGCAGGTTGGTCTGTTCGGCAATCCCGCTGATGGTTTTGACGATGGTGCCGATCACCAGCGACTGCTCGTTCAGCGCTTCGATGCCTTCACCGGCGGTCTGCATGTGCGTGGCCAGGTTACGCATCACATTGACCGCCTGAGTCACCACCGCATTCCCGCGCTGCGCGCTGCTGTCGGTTTGCTGCGAGGTGCTGTAGGCAATGTTGGCCGCTTCGGCGACGGCTTGCTCCTGATTGACCTGATCGGTAATTACCGTGGCGAACTTCACCACTTTGTAGAGCGTGTTGTTGGCATCGACCACCGGGTTGTAGGAAGCCTCCAGCCAGACCACGCGACCGTGGCTGTCGATGCGCTTGAAACGGGCGGCGACGAACTCGCCTGCATTCAAGCGGCGCCAGAAGTCTTGGTACGCGGTGCTGTTGTATTCCTCGGGCTCGCAGAACATGCGGTGATGTTTGCCCTGGATCTGCGCGAGGCTGTAACCCATGCCGCTGAGGAACCGCTCGTTGGCCGCCAGCACGTTGCCATTGAGGTCAAACTCGATCACTGCCGTGGAGCGCACAAGCGCGCCGATCAGGTTCTCATGCTCACGAGACGCCTCGATGGTGCGGGTCAGGTCACTGGAGTAAATCGAGAAGTTTTTGATCCGGCCGTCCGCAGACCGAACCGGTTGCACGATCGAGCGCAGCCAGGCTTCCTGACCATTGCCGCGTAACAAGCGCACCGTGCCGGCAAAGTGCTCGCCACGGGTCAACGCGGCCTTGAAGCGCTGGTGGAATTCGTCCGACTTCACATGGGTCGGGACGATGTCTTCGATGTGTCGCCCTATCAGGTCGCTGCTTTTGTAGAGCATCTCGCCGATGAAGTTCTGGTTGACCGATTGAATCCGCCCATCAGCATCGAGGGTCAGGACCAGCATCTCGCTTTCCAGGCTTTCCTTCACTTGCTGGAGGCTGGAGAGTTCTTCGCGAAGAGCCGACAGCTCCTGCTTCAAGCGTTTATTGAACATGGGATACACCGATGGACAGGGAAAGAAAGCGGCATGCAGCCTAGCCATCGGCCTTTGGGATATTTTCTGAAGAGTGTTTCAGGGTTGTCCTACAAAAATAGTTAGGCATGTTGATGTACGTCTTGTCGCCAGAAGCCGAATGGCAGTCGAACATCATTTCTTCCCAGCGTTTCCGGAAATTAAACACCGCTCGACAGTGCTTGTTTAAAACGGCTCAAGGTTACTTCCTGCAAGCTACAACACCTTGCGTCGTTGCCTACGGCTACGCCAGAATCTGCCGGCTTGTGCGCCTTGGGGGTGGTCGGTAACTTGGTTCCTGTCACTGCCCATCAGTGATCGGGTTTAGTAGCCCGTCGATGTCAAGACGCACAACGTATCTATCTTGCAGGCAGCCCATGCCCGCACTTGATGGCGGTTGTGTGCAGGGCGCTTCGGCGCGCCGATTTCTTGGCTCATCGGTCTACTAACCTGTGCACAGCTGCCACCCTTACGTTTAGTAGCGAACGGGTCGTGGCCTCACTCATATGAGGATTGAGCCAATGTTCAAGGTAACTCCAAATCCGCCGGAAACCGATCCGGCATCGCCCTACGAATCACTCGATTCCAACAAACTCCACGAAGCCGCCGAGCGCGCCCTCGACCATCACTTCCCACCCACCGAAAAGAAACCACCAAAACGCAACGGCCAGCTCTTCAGCGTCAGCCCGGGCATCAACCCTGAAACCCTTCTCGCCAATGCCTCGGAAGATTTGCTGTCCATCAGCGCCATCGCCGCCAACCTCGCCGACGATGTGGACGGCTCACGCCGCTCCGTAGCCCTGGCGCTTAGCCGCATGGCTGACGGCGTGCATTTGTTGGTGGAGCGAATGCTGGATCATCTGGATGAACCCGAGATGGCGGCGATTTTCGCCAAGCAACAAAGCCGCGTCATCTAATCCGCCACCCCATAAAAAAATGGGCACCCAACCTGGTTGGCGTGCCCATTCTTTTTTCCGCTCCCCCGCTACGCCGAAATACGCCGACTGTCACTGAGCGCAGGGAGCCACGCTGCGGCTCCCGACATTAGGCATCCGCGTCCCGAAATACGCGGCACTGCTCATCCCCACAGCCCCCATCACCGCGCTGAAAATCACGCAGATCCATGGGCTCCACGGCATCAGACCGATCAGCAACAACGGTGTGATGCTCGCCCAGACGGCGTAGGCAATGTTGTAGGTGAAGGAAATTCCCGAGACACGAATCCGCGCCGGGAACAGGCTGACCATCACCGACGGCACCGCGCCGACCACCCCGCAACCGAGGCCGGCCACCGCGTACGCCAGACCGATCCAGCTGCCACCGATGATCAGGCAGGTATAGAGCACGCCGATGCCCAATGGCAGCAGCAGGCTATAGAGCATCACCGTACGCCAGGCGCCGATGCGGTCGACCAGCAGCCCGGCGAGGACGCAGCCGATATTCAGAAAAACGATGCCCAAGGCACTCAGGGCGAAGGTGTGGCTGGCGGTCATGCCGAAGGTTTTTTGCATCATGGTCGGGGTGATCACCACGAACACCACCACCGCCGACGTCAGTACGCAGGTGAGGATCATCGCCGGCAGCATGGCCAGACGGTGTTCACGCAAGACCGTGCGCAGCGGCAGTTCGACGGCCGCATCACGTTGGGCCTGCATGGCCATGAACACCGGGGTTTCGCTGAGCCAGCGGCGTAGCCAGACGCCGATTACACCGAACACACCGCCCAGCAGGAACGGGTAACGCCAGGCGTAATCAAGGATTTCTGCCGGAGTGAACGCCTGTGCCAGAAACGTCGCCGTCAGTGCACCGATCAGGTAACCGAACGTCAGCCCGGCCTGCAGAAAACCGAGGGCATAGCCGCGGTGCCCGACAGGTGCATGCTCGGCGACGAACACCCAGGCACTCGGCACTTCGCCACCCACCGCCGCGCCTTGGAGAATTCGCAGGGCCAACAGCAGCAGCGGTGCGAAATAACCGATCTGCGCGTAGGTCGGCATGATGCCGATCAGCAGGCACGGCAGCGCCATCATCAGGATGCTCAGGCTGAAGACCTTCTTGCGGCCCAGTCGGTCGGCGAAATGCGCCATCAGAATCCCGCCCAACGGCCGCGCCAAATAACCGGTCGCGAAGATCCCGAAGCTTTGCAGCAGTCGCAGCCACTCAGGCATTTCCGGCGGGAAGAACAGCTGGCTGAGGGTCAGGGCGAAAAAGACGAAAATGATGAAATCGTAGATTTCCAGCGCGCCGCCAAGGGCCGCAAGGCCGAGGGTCTTGTAATCCGAGCGGGTGAACGGCGCCGGGCGCGAGTGGGTGTTGGCAGTCATGAAAAGAACTCTGGCATAGGCAAAAAACCAAGGCGCCCATGGTCTACGCAAACGCGCCAACGGACAACCCGTTAGACCAAAGTCCTAGACGCGTAAAACTTCGTCACAAAATAGAACCGATTGTTTTACTGTTGGCACCTGTCTAGACGGGCCTTCGCGGCCCCAAAGACCACAACAAACATAAAAATTCGAGGTACACCCGTGGCCGCTGATATCGAAGATACCCGCTCCGCCCGCTTTGCCCTGCGCTGTTCAAGTTTTGCCGAACGCTGGTTCCCTGACTCCTGGGTGTTTGCCGCACTGGCGGTGATTATCGTCGCCGTGGCCACCCTGTTCATGGGCGCCAAACCCACCGACGCCGCCATGGCCTTCGGTGACGGCTTCTGGAGCCTGATCCCGTTCACCATGCAGATGGCGTTCGTGGTGATCGGCGGTTATGTGGTCGCCAGCTCGCCACCGGCAGTGAAACTGATCGACCGGCTGGCGCGAATCCCGAAAAACGGCCGCTCGGCCGTGGCCTGGGTTGCGTTGATCTCCATGGTTGCGTCGCTGCTGAACTGGGGGCTGTCGCTGGTGTTTGGCGGTTTGCTGGTGCGTGCCCTCGCCCGCCGAACCGATCTGAAAATGGACTACCGTGCCGCCGGTGCTGCCGCCTATCTGGGGCTCGGCGCGGTGTGGGCTTTGGGCCTGTCCTCGTCCGCCGCGCAATTGCAGGCCAACCCGGCCAGCCTGCCGCCGTCGATTCTGTCGATCACCGGGGTGATTCCTTTCACGCAAACGATCTTTCTCTGGCAGTCCGGCGTGATGTTGCTGGCGCTGATCGTGATCTCGCTGATCATTGCCTACGCCACTGCACCCGGCCCGAACTCGGCCCGTGATGCCAAAGCCTGCGGCATCGACCCAAGCTTTAACCTGCCGCCGTTGCAACCGCGCACCCGACCCGGCGAATGGCTGGAGCACAGCCCGCTGCTGACGATTTTGCTGGTGCTGCTGGCGGCAGGATGGCTGTTCCACGAGTTCTCGACCAAACCGGCGATCAGTGCGATTTCCGGGCTGAACACCTACAACTTCCTGTTCATCATGCTCGGAGCCCTGCTGCACTGGCGCCCGCGCAGCTTCCTTGACGCTGTGTCCCGCGCGGTACCGACCACCACGGGCGTGCTGATTCAGTTCCCGCTGTACGGCTCGATCGCCGCGCTGATGACTACCGTCAAAGGGACTGACGCTCAGACGCTGGCTCACCACATCTCGACCTTTTTCGTACAAATCGCATCCCATGACACCTACGCGCTGTTGATGGGTGTGTACTCGGCGATCCTTGGTTTCTTCATCCCGTCCGGTGGCGGCAAATGGATCATCGAAGCGCCGTACGTCATGCAAGTGGCCACCGACCTGAACTACCACCTGGGCTGGGCCGTACAGATCTACAACGCCGCCGAAGCCCTGCCGAACCTGATCAACCCGTTCTACATGCTGCCGCTGTTGGGTGTGCTCGGGTTGAAGGCGCGGGACTTGATCGGGTTTTCGTTCGTGCAACTGCTGGTGCACACGCCGCTGGTGCTGTTTCTGCTGTGGGCGTTGGGGACGACGCTGACGTATACGGCACCGGTCATGCCGTAACGTAAAAAAAAGGGCCGATATATCTATCGGCCCCTACTTCTTGTTCGGTCTAGTCTGTTTCAGTATGTATGCGCCCCGCCAACGATGCCCCACACGCTGAAAAGGATCTGAGCATGTTCAAACTTGCAGGACTCACCCTCGCGGCCCTCACCCTGAGCGCCGCCGCCCATGCCGATGTCGACCTGAAACTGGGCAGTACCGAACGCGTCACCCGCCTGTTCGCTTACCCCAACAACTGCAACGTGATCTGCTTTCGCAACTGGACGCTGGAGCAAACGGTCGAGCATTACCTGACTCAAAGCGTGCAGCGCGATGGTTACAGCGCGGCGAAAGTGCTGGTCAAAACCGATAACAATCAGCTCTACGCCGAAATCAGCGGCGTGCCCCATGGCTATGAAAAACCGTTGGCGGCGCTGCTCGATGCCGGTGATCTGGCCTATACCGGCGCCAGCAAGCTGAATGCCGATGGCAAGTGGGCTTACAGCTGGTATCTGTTCCTGCCACTGGGCATGGCTCTGGAAAACCGCAAAAGCGTTGAACTGTTGCACTTCCCACCCGACTATTCGTTGACCCAGGCTCAGGATTACCTGCGATCCGCCACCACCGATCGCTGGGCCACGCTGCTGACTGTCAACGGCATCCCGGCCGCTCAGACGCCGGGCTACCAGACCATCATCGACATCGCACCGATTGCCGCGCCGTCCAGCGCTGGCAAGGATCTGGAAGGCGTCTACGACTACTTCAAGGACTACCAGACCACCATGGTCAAGCAACTCAGCCAGAACGCCAGTGGTGCGGCGTTGCCGATGGTCGCCTTTGGCGCGCCGGTCCGTAACTGGATCAAGCAGCAATATGGGCCGACCGTGAACGTGCTGGGGCTGGTCAGTATCAGTCCGAGCGACGGGGTGAAAGTGCCAGTGCTGGGTTCCAACCACCCAAGCTACATTTGGTATGCCGCCGACCCGGAAAGCTATACCGGCAAAGATGCCCAGGCCAAGGCGGACGCGGCTGGCCTTAAAGTCATGGGGCAGGATTTGAGTGCCGCGTGCTGGCAGGCCGCCATGGGTCGCCAACCGGACACTAATCCCGACCTTGAACTGAGAACCTGCACCCAAAACTGGCAAGTGGCCAATACAGAAGAAACTTGCCGGCTGTTCTACACCTCGATCCGCAACCTGACGCCTGACAAAGCCGTGGCCAAGTGCGCAACGGCACCGATCAAATCTCAGCTCAAACAGCTGAAAGCCCCGATACCCGAAACGGCGATCCCTGCCCCGGCCCTGTAAAACGATGAACGGCCGGTCTACTGTCACTTATGACAGTAGACCGGCCGTTTCATTTGCGAGAGGCTTGAATCGCACCCATGTGCTGCAGAGCTGACAGGATCGTCAGCTGATGGAGGTCGCAGCACCCAGCCAACAAGGATCGTTATGAAAACCCACGCCCCGCACGAGACGCTGGCACACCCTCCCGATGGGATTTATCCATTTGCGGAGCTGCCCGTTCGCCTTGGATTCCCCTCCAGGGCCGACTTCGAGATTATCGACAACACCCACGGATCCGCGGCAGCCGTCGCCGTACTTCGGGATTTTCCACGCATCAGCCGAATTTGCCGGGCGTCGGGGCACCTGCTGCCTTATCGCTGTCGGCATACCCGGCAACTGGCCCATGGCATCCATGTCTACGACCCGCGCTTCTGCGGGCTGCTGCGACACTCCTGCGACCCAAACGTATTTCTCGACATGAGCGAGCTGTGGTTGTGGGCGCTGAAGGACATCAAAAAAGGCGATCGGCTGACGATGGACTACGCCACCACCGAAGACAAACTCATGCGTCAGTTCGCCTGCCAGTGCGGTTCGTTCGACTGCCGTGGCTGGATCACTGGCTACGATGAACCGCCGAACGCCGACGGCCAGTTGTTTCTGCAACACTGGCGCCGGCGAAGTCTATGCTGAAGGGCGTTACAACGCCTCGACCGGACGCAGACGGTATTGCGGCGGCAACTGCTCGAAACCGCTGATGGTGGCGTTCAGGCTTTTCCAGCGACCGTCCTTGATGCCATAGATGCAGCCGTGGACAGACAGGCTCTGCCCGCGGTGCCAGGCGTTTTGCACAATACTGGTGTGCCCGACGTTGGCCACTTGCTGGATTACGTTGTATTCGCAGAGGCGGTCGACCCGCTCTTCTTCAGTGGGCAATTTGGCGAGCTCTTCGCGCTTTTCATAATAGAGATCGCGAATCGAGCGCAGCCAGCCGTCGATCAGGCCCAACTGACGGTCCTGCATTGAGGCGCGCACGCCGCCGCAACCATAGTGGCCGGTCACGAGGATGTGTTTGACCTTCAGCACGTCGACCGCGTACTGAATCACCGACAGGCAGTTGAGGTCGGTATGCAGCACTACGTTGGCCACATTGCGGTGTACAAACAGATCACCGGGCAGCATGCCGACGATCTCGTTCGCCGGCACCCGGGCGTCGGAGCAACCGATCCACAAGTATTCCGGGGTTTGCTGACGGGCCAGCTTGGCGAAGAAATCAGGATCTTCTTTGGTGATCGCGTCAGCCCAGCGCTCGTTGTTATCAATCAGATCTTGTAATTCGTTCATGCAATGAAGCCTCGAGAATGATGCGCTTCTATGACAGACAACCCTCTGTCGGGGTCACGCGCCAGATGCAGATAACCGGTTTTCCATGCCGGAGGAATTCTCAGCAGCCCAGGGGGTCCACCCTAGTAAGGCCTACAGTATGAGGAATTACCATGACTGAATCACGACGTCCGTACGATGCGACTCAACCCGAGCCCATCGATGACAACGAAGACCGCATGGGCTCGATGCAAGAGCTGGATTTCGACGAGGAAGAACCCAGCGCCAAAATCGGCGACGAGCTGACGCAATCGGAGCGTGAACGCCTGATGCCTCGCGAACGCGTACGTGAAGCCGGCATGACCGGGGCCTCGACCGATGACCATGAGTCCACCGACGACGACATGAGCCCGGAAACCCTGATCCGTGAAGACGGCGCACGGGACGCCCACGAAGCGGGTGAAGGTGGCCAGGCCGACTGGGATTTGAGCATTGTCGATGAAGACGACATTGGCGGGGGGAATGGGCTGGATGAAGAGGAACTGGCGCGACGGGATCCGATGGACGGTAATCGTTGATCTGTGGCGAGGGAGCTTGCTCCCGCTCGGCTGCGAAGCAGTCGTAAAATTTCAGGCCCACTTCGCGGCCTAGCGGGAGCAAGCTCCCTCGCCACATTAGCTGTAGCTCAATCCACCAACGTGCAGGCCATTACAACCGCATCTTCACGCCCACCCACCGCTGGGTAGTAATCGCGCCGCCGACCAATCTCGTTAAACCCATAACGCTCATACAACTTGAACGCGCCACGGTTGCTGTCGCGCACTTCCAGAAAACACTCCCGCGCCTTGGCGTCATACGCCCGGGACATCAAATGCTCCAGCAACGTCAAGCCCAGGCCACGGCCCTGGTTCTCCGGTTTGACGGTGATGTTCAGCAGATGCGCTTCATCAAGGATGATCTGCACCACCCCGTGGCCGACCTGCTGCTGGCCTTCAAACATCAGCCATATCTGATATTTACCCAGCCCATCGAGAAAAATCCCACGAGTCCAGGGATGGCTGTAAGCCGCGTATTCGATTTTCAGTACAGCGTCCAGGTCCGCTTCGGTCATCGGGCGGAACGATACAGCGTCACTCATTCGATTCTTTCCAACGCGCCATCAGCCGACGCATGGCTTGCCAGACATCAGCCTTACGCTGTGGCTCTTCCATTAATAATTCCAGACCCGGCAGGGCCCAGACCGAGCCCAGGCCTTCGACCTGGAGTTCACGGTTGAAGGATTCGGCGTTCGCCTCACCGGCGAAACGCACCGCCGGCAGGCCGATCAGCCATACGCAGACACACGGTGCGTCTTCCAGCCGGGCCGAGAGAAAACCTTGCACGAAGTCGCGAGCCGCTTCCGGGCCTTGATCCATGGTGCCCCGAGACAACAGCGGCCAACGCACCGGCTCGCCGACGATCTGCGGGCTGTCCGGCAGACCGGCGGCGCGCAGCATGTCTTTGAGCAACAGATAGGCAGGGTCGCGGGTCTGGAACGATTCGCCTGTGGGTAACTCCACCAACAGCAGGCAACGCCCGGCCCGCAGCAATTGCAGGGCAAAACGCGGTGGCGGCACGACGGGTGCCTTGGCCACAACCGGAGCGGCCTCTTCTTCAACCTTGGCATTCGTGCGCGTGCTGGCCAGCGATGGCCGTGGCACCTCGATTTTCACCCGTTCGGCCGGTTTGACCAGCGGTTCCACGGGCGAATCAGCCACAGGCGCGGGCGCAACCGGAGCAACCGGCGCGACGACCAACGGCTCGGGCATCTCCAGCAGCTCAGGGCGCGAGGGCGCAGCAAAGGGCAATTCGGTGCGCGGCAGCCAGTTGACCACCTGCATGGCGGTCAAATAAGCGCGACGACGGGACTCGATAAGCAAAGGTCGGCCACTTGTGGATAACTAAAGTGCGGTGATTCTACCGCCCTTCGCTCAAGATCGCCCACGCTTGATCGATAGAAAGCCAACTGTCCGTCCCGAGAGTGAATCGCAACGGGCGTGATGCAGTACAATCGCGACTTTTAATCGCCAACCAGCCGGCCATTCCGATGATCGAACCCAAGCGCGTCTTGCGCGCCCTCGCTGAACACTGGGCACTTCTGGAGCCACTGTGCGAGCACTTCGACCAAGGCACTCTGAGCCTCAACGAATTGCGTTCACAGTTGGCCGCCCAGCAACTCGACAGTACGCCGCAGGACATCACCAGCCTGCTGGACGTGTGGATCCGCCTCGACATTCTGGTTCCCGTGGCGAAAAGCCCGAACCGTTTCGAGCTCAATGCGCAGATCCACGACTTCCTCGCCTACCTGCGCCGTGAGCACCGTCTGGGCCTGTGCCTGGAGATCGAAGCCTATCTGCGCCATCTCGAGCGCCTGGCCGGTTATATCCAGGACGCCTTCGACATCCGCGACGGCCATGACCTGGCGCGCCAGTTGCGCCTGCTCGACATGCGCGTACGGGACGTATTGAAGAAACTCGCCAACGACGAACAGGCCCTGGTGGCCGTCGCCGAGCGCGCCAAGACCAGCGACCGGCAGATTCCCCTGCGTCAGCGTTACGCTGAAGTACTGGCGACCTGGGACGAATACGTCGAGCCGATGATTCAATTGGTGAACGCCGACGGCGCCTTCGAACAAGGCGTGCGCAAGGTCGAGAACGTTCTGCTGAAGATGCTCACCGAGCAGCAGCGCCTCGGCCATCTGGTCGACGACGACATGCTGCTGCGCACCCACGCGCGCATCCTCGAAATGCAGACCAGCGCCCAGCTGACGCTGCGTCATGCTCGCGAGCTGCTGCTGCCGCTGCGTGAAGAAGCCCGTCGACACAACGCCGTGACCCGTGGCGCGGCGCTGGCCTTGTCGGCCATTCGTCGCAAAGGCATCGATGCGGTGCCACAAGCGGCGATGCCGATGTTCACCCGCCCGCAAAGCACCTTCCTCGGCAGCGCCAGTCAGGTCGAAGCCTACGTTTACGCCCTGGCGCGTTTCGAACCGAAACCGGCGCGTTTCCCCAAGGCCCACAAGACTCAGAAAGGCGAAGCGCCGCGCGCGCCACGTACGGTTCGGGAAATGCTCGAACGCTGCGAAGACGCCCTGCCGATGCCGGACCTGATGACCTGGCTACTGGAGCAGGAGCCGGACGGCGCCACCGACGAATTGCTTTATTGGTTCTCGCGTCTGTCGCGGGAAAAACGCTTCACACGCGAGCGTCTGGAACGCCGCGATTACCACACTCACGAGCATCAGGTCAGCCTGCGCTCCTTCGCCCTGCTCTCGGCCCGCGACACCGCCGCCGAGGATTCTGCGAGCATCCCACATGCATCTTGATCTAAACGAACTGTCCCAGCTGGCGCCGATCTTTCGCGAGCTGTTCAAGGGCTACCACGTCAGCCGCCGCGACCCGGAGCTGTACGCGCAACTGTCGAACTTCCAGGACCAGTACCGCACGCTGTTCAAGGCTCTAGGCTTTGAACTGGTCTGCGACACCCGCGGTTTCTACTACTTCGTCCCGGACCTCGCGGCGGCAGCGGTGAACAAGACCGCGCAACGTCTGGCGCTGTTCACCTTCATCCTCGTCGAACATCTGGCCGATCAGGGCCGTGACCCGGTCGCCGTGCTCGACGGTGGCAGCCTCGGCCGCGATGAGTTGCCATCGCTGCTGGAGAAATACCGCGACCTGTTCATTCAGGCCGAAGTGCAGACCGTCGAAGAACTCGAAGAAAAAATCATGCGCCGCATGACTCAGCTCGGTTTTGCCGGTGAAGAAAACGGCATCTACCGTTTCCTGCCGCCGATGCACCGTTTCCTCGATGTCTGCCTGTCGGTCCAGCAGGATCGTGATCTGGCGGCCAGCCTGCACAGCGTGTTGCCTCTGCCGGTGCCGGTTCTGATCGACGACGACAGCGACGAAAAGCTGCTGCAAACCGATGATCCGCTAGACCTCAGTGACTTCGAAGAAGAAAGCGAAGAAGACGCCATGGCCCGCGCCATCGCCGAAGAACAGGAGACCGACGCATGAGCAAGGAACGCTACGGCATTCGCCGCTTTGCCCTTTTGAACACCGCCGGTTACAGCCTCGGCCTGTTCCCGCTGGAAGAACCGTTGTCGGTTTACGGCGCGAACAACCTCGGTAAATCCGCGTCGATCAACGCCTTGCAGTTCCCGATCCTGGCGCGCATGTCGGACATGAGTTTCGGCAAGTACAGCCTGGAACAATCCCGTCGTTTCTACTTCGCCTCGGACACCAGTTACATCCTGGTCGAAGTCTCGCTGCCCCACGGTCCTCATGTGATCGGCGTGGTCGGTCGCGGTCCGGGCGGTGGTTTCGGTCACCAATTCTTTGCCTACGCCGGCAAACTGGATCTGGCCCATTACCAGAAAAACGACACCTGCCTGCGTCAGAAAGAATTGTTCACCAACCTTGAGCGCGAAGGCCTGAAAGCCTACGAACTCAAACCGGATGAACTGCGTCGCTTGCTGGTCGGCGGTCACACCTCGATCCCGCTGGATCTGACGCTGATCCCGCTGCGTTCCACCAGCGAGCAGAGCCTGAAGACGTTCCGCGCACTGTTCATCAACCTGCTGCACATGCGCGAAATCACCGCGGCCAAGCTCAAGCAGCTGTTTCTCGATGCGTTCGAACACAGCCTGCGTTCCGGTAGCGTCGACTACATCGCCGCGTGCGAAGAAGCGTTCCGCGATGTACGACGCATGGAGCAGGACTACAACTCGCTGGTCACTGCCGGCCCATTGGTCGAAGCCCTTGCGGCAGGCGTGACCCAGCGCAATATCCTGCGCGGCAAACTGCACCGGATCTCGCCGCTGCTCGATTCCCTGCTCGGCACCTGGTCGGACTACGCCAGTGCGCGCAAGGAAGAGCTGACGATTCAGGCCGAGCACTACCGCAACGAGCAGGACGCGCTGCAAAACGATCAGCGTGGCGGCACTCAAGAGCTGATGCGCCTGGAGCGGGAAATCACCGGCATCCAGCGCTGGCTCGGCGAATTGTCGGTGCTCAAGCATCGCTTCGCGCTGGTCGATGACGTCAAAGTCCTGGAGCAGCAACTGCTCGCGGCCAAGGACGCGCACGATGAACTGGCCGGTGCGCTGGCGCAGTCGCGACAGTTCAGCGCCGAAGATTTGGAAGAGCGTCTGCGGGATCTGGAAAAACGCCTGAAGTCGGTCAAGCAGCAACTCGATCATGCCGACAACAACAGCTATGCCCGCCTGCGCGAGGAGTTCTCGCAACAGGATGTCGAGCGCCTGATGCGTTTGTTCAACAGCGCGTTGTTCAGCCTGCCGCTGGGTGAGCACGGTATTACGCTGGATGAGGACGGTCAGTGGGTCAAATCCATGGAGCTGATTCTCGATGGCTTCAAAGGCGAGCGCTTCGAAGTACCGGGCCTGTCCATCGACATCTCGCACATCGAGCCGCCGGCCCTGCAAGCCTTGGCTGACCGCGCGGCGTTGCGCGATCAGAAAGAGCGTCTGGACAAAGAACTCAAGCAACTGAAAACCCAACAGGCCGTGGCCGCCGACCGCGCCGCGAGCAAGACCCAGACCGAAGCGCTGTACCAGCAAGTGCTGGATGCGCAGAAAGCGCTGGAAGATTTCCGCCGCGCGCAAACCCTGAGCGCCGAGGAAGGCGACAAGCTGGAACAGCTGGCGCAGATGGAAGCGGCGCAGGACGAGTTGAAGCGTTCCAGCGACGCCTTCACCGAACGCGTCCAGCAACTGTCGGCCAAACTGCAATTGGTCGGCCGGCAGATCGGCGATATGGAAGCCAAGCAACGCACCCTCGACGACGCCCTGCGCCGCCGTCAGCTGCTGCCCGCAGATCTGCCGTTCGGTACACCGTTCATGGACCCGATCGACGATTCCATGGACAACCTGCTGCCGCTGCTCAATGACTATCAGGACAGCTGGCAGGGTTTGCAGCGCAGCGATGGTCAGATCGAGGCGCTGTACGCTCAGGTCCGCCTCAAGGGTGTGGCCAAGTTCGACAGCGAAGACGACATGGAGCGTCGCCTGCAACTGCTGATCAACGCTTACGCACACCGCACCGACGAAGCCCTGACCCTTGGCAAGGCCCGTCGTGCGGCCGTTACCGACATCGCCCGGACCCTGCGCAACATCCGCAGCGACTACGACAGCCTTGAGCATCAACTGGCGCTGTTCAACCGCGAGATCAACAAGCGTCAGGTCTCCAACCTGCAAAGCTTCCGTATTGTCCTGGCGCCGAACAAGGAAGCGCTCAAACACATCGACCAGATCATCCACAGCGCCGGCCAGTACGAAGAAGGTGAGACCCTTTCGGTCTTCGACCTGAGCCAAAGCGCCGATCAGGACAACAAGAACGAAGAAGCCAAGGAATACCTGGCGCGGCTGGTGGCGGCGAACCACAATCAGCTCGGCCTCAAGGACCTGTTCGAACTGGCGTTCGAGATCACCAAGGTCAACGGCCAGCCGGTGATTCACACCGACATCGACGGCGCGGCGTCCAACGGCACCACGATGACCATCAAGGCGCTGACCAACATGTACTTGTTGCTGCACTTGATGGACCGCGACCAGGCCGGTCGCGTGCGCCTGCCGTACTACCTCGACGAGGCAGCGGACATCGACGAGAAGAACCAGGCAGCGCTGCTGGAAACCAGCCTGCAACTGGGCTTCGTACCGATCCTGGCGAGTGTGAAGCCGCAGGTCTGCGCCAGTGTCGCCATCGACCTGGAAGGTGGCAGCGGGCCGAACGGGATCTACATCGACGAGGCGGACTGGAAGTACATCCGTCGTCACGATGAGGTGAAGGCTGCCGTTAATGTTGAAGCGGACGAGCCGGAGCTGGATGCCGTCTGATTTGCATTAATCGAAGGCAATAAAAAGGCCGCGATCCAATGGATCGCGGCCTTTTTCATGGGAGCCTTTCGGTGAGTTTGAGGGCCTCTTCGCGGCGGTGCGACGATTCGATTTGCTCGCGAAGGCGTCATCACTGACGCAATAACTACTTGCCGATTGAAATCTTCGGCGCCCAGGTCAACCATTCGTCTTCGAACTTATCGAACAGCGGGAACGTTTGCTCAGCTCGCGCCGGACTACCCATGCGCTCGCCATCCGGCGTGGCGAAAGCGATACCGCCCTGAATCAGCGTCTCCAGCGATTCGGTACGCATCGTCGCCCCTTTGAACAAGCCGTAATCAAAGCCAAAACCACTGGAGTTCCAGAAACGCGTACCGCTGCGCACCAACGGCGCGTATTTCGGCTCGATCAAGATGTGGACCAACACACGGTCCGCCGTCTGGCCGAGTTCATAGCCTGTCACTTTGCCCACGGTGATTTCGCGGTAGGTGACCGGCACACCCGTTTTCAGCGAACCACGGCGGGCAGCGCTCAACACCAGACTCAATCCAGCCTCTTGTTTAGCGGTTTCCGGCGGATTGGTCAGAGCGACGAAGTTCTTCTGCGGGCCGAGGTTTTTCGCGGCGGGTTGAACTTCGATGTATTGGCCAGTGACCAGCGTTTCGAGGTTGGATGTCTTGATCAGACCCAGTTCAGGTTTGACCACCCAGAACTGACTGCCGACCCGAGCGATACGCTCCGGCACTTCGGTGATTCGTGCAGTCAGCAGCACCGATTGCAGGTCATCGCTGAGGTCGACGTCTTCAATCTTGCCGACATCCAGGCCTTTGAATCGAATCGGTGTGCCGCTACGTAAGCCATCGGCGCGCTCAACCCTGATCGTTACCACGGCGCCTTTTTGCGTTGCCTCATCATGACTGGCGAACAAACGGAAACGCGGTATCCGCTTCTGCAACGGCGCCTTGGCTTCCGGGGTTTCAAAGGCAATGCCGCCAGCCATCAGGCTTTGCAGCGACTCACTTTTGACCTGGATTCCACCGGTCAGCCCGCCGGTCAGCGTGATGCCACTGGCATTCCAGAACCGTGTCGAGGCGTTGACCAGCCCTTCGTATTCCTTCTCGATATGCACACCAATCACCAACTGCTTTTTGGTGCGTGAGAACTGATAGCTCTGGACCGAACCGACCTTGACCTGTTTGTAGAGAATCGGGCTGCCGACCTCCAGTGAACCGAGGTTTTCGGTGAACAGCACCAGGTGCAATCCTGGCGCACGCAAGTCGAGCGGCGGTGCCTTCGGCCGAGCCACAAACTCGCGCTGCGGTGCGGCGCCTTTGTCTCCAGGACGCACGGCGATGTAGTTACCTTTGACCAACGCTTCGAGCCCGGTGATACCGGCAAGCGAGATCGACGGTTTGACCACCCAGAATTGGGTGCCTTCGACCAGATAATCTTCAGCCAGAGGATCGAGGGTCAATTCGGCGGTGGCACTGGATAGATCAGGATCGATCTTGAGCGCTTTCAGATTGCCGACCTGGATGCCTTTGTACATCACCGGTGTGCGACCCGCCTGCATGCCTTCGAAGTCGCTGAGTTTGACCTTGACCCGAATACCGGCGGCGGCTGCATCGAAATCTTCGTAAAGACGGAACGGCAGACTCGGGTCGGTGGGAGGACTGTCCTTGCGGTTCTCCGGCGTGGCAAACGCTATACCGCCAGCGACAATGCTCGCCAGGGACTCGCTACGCACCTTCACACCTGACAGGTTGGCGTCGATGCTGATGCCGCTGGCGTTCCAGAAACGCGTGTGTTTGCGCACCAGTTTGGCGTAGGTGGGCTCGATGAAAACCTTGAGTTCGACAGTGCTTTGGTCTTCGGACAGCAGATAACTTTTGATCTGGCCGACCCTGATCTGCTTATAGAACACAGGGCTACCGCGATTGAGTGAACCGAGACGATCAGCCTTGATGGTTAGGTGCAGACCGGGCTGGGCGTCCGACAGCGGTGGCTCTTCGGCCAAGGCTTTGAACTTGCGAGTCGGCTCACCCTCGCCCGGGCTTACCGCCACGTAGTTACCCGAGACCAGCGTCTCCAGGCCAGTGATGCCGGCCAGCGTCACGCTCGGCTTGACCAGCCAGAAACGGGTGCTGGTCCGCAGGTACGGCTCCACGTCCTTATTCATCTCGATGGTAGCGATTACGCCTTTGGAGTTGCCTTCGTCATCGAGTTTGAGGGTCTTTACCTTACCCACCGACATGCCTTTGTAAACGACTTCGGTCTTGTTGGCCTGAATGCCTTCACCACTTTCGAAACGCACCTGAATTTCGATACCGGTCTCGTTGTAGGCACGCCAGCCGAGCCAACCGCCGATGATCAAGGCAATCAGGGGCAACACCCAAATAGCTGACCAGTTCGAGGCCGGTCGGGTTTTTGCTGTAGGCAAATCAGTCATGGTCGTCGTCCGACTCCGTGTTATCCCAAATCAGTCGGGGATCGAAAGTTACTGCGGCAAGCATTGTCAGAATCACCACACTGGCGAAAGCGATGGCGCCAAGATTGGCTTCGACGCTGGCAAGCCGTCCGAAATTCACAACCGCCACCAGGATGGCGATCACAAAAATATCGAGCATTGACCAGCGGCCAATGAACTCAATAAAGCGGTACATCCAAATGCGTTGGCGAGCCGACAGTGGCTGGCGGCGCTGCACAGAAAACAGCAGCAGTGCGATGCCCACCAATTTGAACGTCGGTACCAGAATGCTGGCGATAAAAACCACGGCGGCGATGGGGATCATGCCGTGTTGAACCAGCTGGATCACACCGGACATGATCGTGCTGGGATCGCCCTGTCCCAGTGAACTGACGGTCATGATCGGCAACACGTTGGCCGGGATGTAGAGCACCGCAGCGGTCACCAGCAACGCCCAGGTACGCATCACGCTGTTCGGGCGACGGGCGTGAACCAGCGCACCGCATCGGGTGCAGACCTGCTCGTCGGTGTCGGCTTCCTGCTTGTTCAATTCATGGCATTCGGCGCAAATCAGAATGCCTGCATCAATCGCCCGCATGGGCATCCTCTCCTGATAAAGCCTGCCAGATCTGATGGGGCGACATCACAACCTCCAACCAGACCTGAACCAACAACAAACCGATAAAGCACGCCAGGCCAAGCCCGACGGTAATTGCTGCCATATCTGCCAGTTTGACGATCGCCACCAGTACGCCCATGAGATAGACCTCGAGCATCCCCCAATCGCGTAAATGGTGATAAATGCGGTAGAGCAACAGGCCGTAACTGCGTCCGATATCAAAACGAATACTCAGCAGTACAACCAGTTGGCAAAGCAACTTGAGCAGCGGGATTCCCATGCTGCAGAGAAACACCACGACTGCAACGCCCTGCATTCCGGTATCGAACAAGCCAACAACGCCGCTCCAGACGGTGTCGTTCGATGACTGTCCGAGTAGATGGAGCTGCATGATGGGTAAAAAGTTCGCCGGGATATACAACAACAGAGCGGCGAGCACCAAGGCGAGACTGCGCTGTACGACGTTATGCCGATGGGCGTAGAGCTCGTAACCGCAGCGCGGACAGAGGGCTTTCTCGCCATGGGCGAGTTCGGGCTTGCGCATCAGCAAGTCGCACTCATGACACGCTACCAAGTCGTCCAGCGGTAATTCTGACAGCCCAGGGGCGTCAACCGGATCTGGCATAAAGGCTCTGGCTCCGAAAAAGTTGGACCTATTCTAGTGTCATGGATCGAAAATAACTGTGCAAATTTGTGCTTTAACTGAACGCCACTTTCCTGCGGACAAAACAAAACCCCTACCTGCATACGCAGATAGGGGTTTTGGAATTTAATCTTGACGATGACCTACTCTCACATGGGGAAACCCCACACTACCATCGGCGATGCATCGTTTCACTGCTGAGTTCGGGATGGGATC
>NZ_QKZG01000009.1:0-333222 GCF_003254125.1 Pseudomonas sp. 478 | reverse complement strand
ATGGTAGTGTGGGGTTTCCCCATGTGAGAGTAGGTCATCGTCAAGATTAAATTCCGAAACCCCTATCTGCGTATGCAGGTAGGGGTTTTGTTTTGCCCGCAGGAAAACTGACCTGTAGGGTTTCTATGCAATGGCGCGGGGCATGGCTATCATGCGGGCCTCATTGTGAGGCGAGACTTGCATGCTGACATTGTTAAAGCTTCTTAAAGATGGCCGATTCCATTCGGGTCAGGCCTTGGGTGTCGCCTTGGGTGTCAGTCGTAGTGCCGTTTGGAAACAGCTTCAGCATTTAGAAGCTGAGCTGGGATTATCCATTCATAAGGTGCGGGGTCGTGGCTATCAACTGGCTGCGCCATTGACGCTGCTCGATCCTGTAGAGATAAGAAAGCAGTCGCCCTCTTGTGATTGGCCTATCCTGGTTTTCGATTCAATTGACTCCACTAATGCCGAGGCTTTGCGCGCCATAGAGCGGGGTCAAGCGGCGCCCTTTCTGGTGCTCGCGGAACGGCAAACCGCAGGTCGCGGGCGGCGTGGACGAAAGTGGGCGAGCCCATTCGCGGAAAACATCTATTACAGCCTCGTGCTGCGTATTGACGGTGGAATGCGTCAGCTGGAAGGCTTGAGTCTAGTTGTTGGGCTCGCCGTCATGCAGGCCTTGCGAGAGCTTGGTATTTCGGGGGTTGGATTGAAGTGGCCCAACGATGTTCTGGTGGGTCAGAAGAAGATTGCCGGGATATTGCTCGAGTTGGTGGGGGATCCTGCCGATGTGTGTCACGTTGTGCTGGGTGTGGGAATTAATGTGAACATGCAGATTACCGATGAGGTAGATCAGCAATGGACGTCCATGCGGCTAGAGTCTGGCAAGGTGTTTGATCGAAATCACTTGGTCGGGGAGTTGGGTGCGATGCTCCAGGCATATCTGTGTCGTCATCAAGTCGACGGATTTTCAGCTATCCAGGCAGAGTGGGAGCGAAATCATCTCTGGCAGGGGCGAGCCGTGTCGTTGATCGCAGGCGTTAACCACATAGAAGGCGAAGTGTTGGGTATTGATAGTCAAGGTGCTCTACGCTTGAAGGTGGGTGGTGTGGAAAAAGTCTTTAGTGGTGGTGAGCTCAGTCTGAGGTTGCGTGATGATTCTTGAGCTCGACTGCGGAAACAGTTTTATCAAGTGGCGTGTGCTTGACGCGGATGTTCGGCGGGTGGTCGGCGAGGGGGTCGTTGATTCGGACCTCGCGTTGTTGGAGAGTTTGAAAGCGCTCAAGGGGCTCGCTCTCAAGTTTTGTCGGTTGGTCAGTGTCAGGACAGCCGAAGAAACCAGTGCCCTGATTTCTCTGCTGACAGAAGCTTTTGGTGTGTCGGTGGTATGCGCGGCGCCGTCCCGGGAAATGTCCGGAGTTCGTAATGGCTATGAGGAGTTCGAGCGGTTAGGGCTCGACCGTTGGCTGGCGATGCTTGGGGGATTCCATCTGGCCTCAGGCGCTTGTCTTGTGCTTGATTTTGGTACGGCGGTTACTGCGGACTTCATCTCCAGGAATGGAGAGCATCTCGGAGGGTTTATATGTCCGGGTATGCCGCTGATGCGAAACCAATTGCGTACCCATACTCGTAGAATTCGTTATGGTGATCTAGCCGCCGAGCGCGCTCTGGAAAGTCTCGTTCCTGGTCGGACAACTGTCGAAGCGGTCGAGCGGGGGTGCTCGTTGATGCTGAGAGGCTTTGTCCTGACGCAGCTAGAGTTGGCGCGTAGCTATTGGGGGGAAGATTTTGTTGTGTTTCTCACTGGAGGAGATGCAGACCTGGTTTCCGGGATCGTGCCTGAGGCCAGGGTGGTTCCTGATCTGGTGTTTGTAGGTTTGGCGATGGCGTGCCCCTTGTCCTGAGGTTTTTATGCGTTGGTTGTTTCTGCTGCTGCTTGTTCTCAATGTGTTCTATTACATCTGGCACCAACAAGAGGCTCCTCTGCGTGCGAAGGATGTAACCCCTTTGAGTTTGTATCGGGGGGCGCAGCAGGATATTCGCTTGTTGAGTGAGACGACTGACGCGGCTCGTGATAAAGGAAAGCCTGTCCAGGCAGACGATGGATGCCTCTATCTTGGCGGCTTTACTCGTCAGGAGGCAGCTCAGGCGGTTGAGCGGCGATTGAGTGGCATGGAAATCAAGTTCGAGTCCTTGCTGAGGGCTCCTCCAGGGGCTGATGGTTACTGGGTGCGTGTGGCACCAGAAAGCCGGCGTTGGCTAGATGACTCGCAGCTGAAAAACCTTTCTAGAGAATTCAATGAGTTAAAACATAAAATAATGCCGTGCGGAGGGGTTGCACCCGCCGATTAGTTTGCATAGAATGGCGCCCGCTTCGCAGTGAAGACCTTTAATGGTTAACGCCGCAAAGTGATGTCAACGCAGCTAACCTCAGGTTTTTAATGAGAAAATGCTTGACAGAAGGCTGGCATGATATAGAATGCCGGCTCGCTTAGGAGGGGTTCCCGAGCGGCCAAAGGGATCAGACTGTAAATCTGACGTCTACGACTTCGAAGGTTCGAATCCTTCCCCCTCCACCATTTTTAGCGAGAGCTGCAAGCTCCGCGGGTATAGTTTAGTGGTAGAACCTCAGCCTTCCAAGCTGATGATGCGGGTTCGATTCCCGCTACCCGCTCCAAGTTTGCAGATCCTGCATGGCGTTACGCTCTTGTAGCTCAGTTGGTAGAGCACACCCTTGGTAAGGGTGAGGTCAGCGGTTCAAATCCGCTCAAGAGCTCCATATAACAAGGCAGATATGAAAATATCTGCCTTTGTTTTAATGGCTTGTTTGACCTGCTCAATTCTTCTCCTAGGGGTGATTTTGATGGCTAAGGAAAAGTTCGAACGTAATAAGCCGCACGTCAACGTTGGTACCATTGGTCACGTCGATCACGGTAAAACTACTCTGACTGCTGCTTTGACCCGCGTCTGCTCCGAGGTTTTCGGTTCGGCAAAGGTTGACTTCGACAAGATCGATAGCGCCCCTGAAGAAAAAGCTCGTGGTATCACCATCAACACCGCCCACGTTGAGTACGATTCGGCTGTGCGTCACTACGCACACGTTGACTGTCCAGGTCACGCTGATTACGTAAAAAACATGATTACCGGTGCTGCTCAGATGGATGGCGCGATTCTGGTTTGCTCGGCCGCTGATGGTCCGATGCCGCAAACTCGTGAGCACATCCTTCTGTCCCGCCAGGTTGGCGTTCCGTACATTGTTGTCTTCCTGAACAAGGCTGACATGGTTGATGACGCGGAGCTGCTGGAGCTGGTTGAGATGGAGGTGCGCGACCTGCTGAGTACTTACGATTTCCCAGGTGATGACACTCCGATCATCATTGGTTCGGCGCTGATGGCGCTGAATGGTCAAGACGACAACGAGATGGGTACTACTGCCGTCAAGAAGTTGGTCGAGACTCTGGATAGCTACATTCCGCAGCCTGAGCGTGCTATTGATAAGCCGTTCCTGATGCCGATCGAGGATGTTTTCTCGATCTCCGGTCGCGGTACTGTTGTGACTGGTCGTGTTGAGCGTGGCATTGTCCGCATTCAGGAAGAAGTTGAGATTGTTGGTCTTCGTGACACTGTCAAAACTACTTGCACTGGTGTTGAGATGTTTCGCAAGCTGCTCGACGAAGGTCGTGCTGGCGAGAACTGCGGCGTATTGCTGCGTGGTACCAAGCGTGATGATGTTGAGCGTGGCCAGGTTCTGGTCAAGCCGGGCACTGTCAAGCCGCATACCAAGTTCACTGCAGAGGTTTACGTTCTGAGCAAGGAAGAAGGCGGTCGTCATACTCCGTTCTTCAAGGGTTACCGTCCACAGTTCTACTTCCGTACCACGGACGTGACTGGTAACTGCGAATTGCCAGAAGGCGTTGAAATGGTGATGCCGGGTGACAACGTTCAGATGACTGTCACTCTGATCAAAACCATCGCAATGGAAGATGGTCTGCGTTTCGCCATTCGTGAGGGCGGTCGTACCGTCGGCGCTGGTGTCGTTGCTAAGGTTATCGAGTAAATTGTTGTAATGTCTTTTTCGGGCCGGCATAATGGTCGGCCTGATTTTGTTTTAGGTCAGTAGCTCAATTGGCAGAGCGACGGTCTCCAAAACCGTAGGTTGGGGGTTCGATTCCCTCCTGACCTGCCAGATTCACTTGGTGTATCTGGCTTTCTTTTCACAGGATCTTCATAGATGACTCCTAAAGCTGAAGCTCAAGGCTCTCGCTTCGATCTGCTCAAGTGGCTAGTAGTAGTTGCTTTGGTGGTTGTTGGCGTTGTTGGCAATCAGTATTACTCTGCTTCGCCGATCCTGTACCGCGTACTTGCTTTGCTCGCCATTGCTGCTGTAGCTGCCTTTGTAGGCCTGCAGACAGTCAAGGGCAAGTCTTTCTTTGTACTGGTTAAGGAAGCTCGCACCGAGATTCGTAAAGTCGTATGGCCAACTCGCCAAGAAACCACGCAGACCACGTTGATCGTTGTGGCTGTTGTTCTGGTTATGGCGTTGCTGTTGTGGGGGCTTGATTCCCTGCTCGGCTGGCTTGTTTCCTTGATTGTCGGCTAAGGGTGTCCCGTGGCTAAGCGTTGGTACGTTGTGCATGCTTACTCCGGTTACGAGAAGCATGTCATGCGCTCGTTGGTAGAGCGCGTAAAGCTGGCTGGCATGGAAGATGGCTTTGGCGAAATTCTGGTTCCCACTGAAGAAGTGGTTGAAATGCGTAATGGCCAGAAACGCAAAAGCGAGCGCAAGTTCTTCCCAGGTTATGTGCTGGTTCAGATGGACATGAATGAGGGTACTTGGCACTTGGTCAAGGATACTCCTCGGGTGATGGGTTTTATTGGCGGTACTGCTGATAAGCCTGCACCTATCACAGATAAAGAGGCAGAAGCGATTCTGCGTCGTGTTGCTGATGGTAGCGACAAGCCGAAGCCGAAGACGTTGTTCGAGCCAGGTGAATCGGTACGTGTCAATGACGGTCCGTTTGCCGACTTTACTGGCACGGTCGAAGAAGTTAACTACGAGAAGAGCCGGATCCAAGTGGCAGTGCTCATTTTCGGTCGCTCTACTCCGGTAGAGCTAGAGTTCAGCCAGGTCGAAAAAGTCTAGCTGAGCAAGCATCCCAACCCCGCAGCCCTAGGCTGTGGGGTTTTGTCGTCACTGGGATAAACGCGCAAGTAACCGGGGAGCCTTTCGAGGCGTTCGAACCCGTAATTGGAGTGCCTCATGGCCAAGAAGATTACCGCTTACATCAAGCTGCAAGTGAAGGCCGCTCAGGCTAACCCAAGCCCACCTGTTGGTCCTGCTCTGGGTCAGCATGGCGTGAACATCATGGAATTCTGCAAGGCTTTCAACGCCCGTACTCAGGGTATTGAACCAGGTCTGCCGACTCCAGTGATCATCACTGTCTACAGCGACCGTAGCTTCACTTTCGAAACCAAATCCACACCTGCTTCGGTTCTGCTGAAGAAAGCTGCTGGTCTGACTAGCGGTTCCGCTCGTCCGAACACCGTTAAGGTTGGCACCGTTACCCGTGCTCAGCTGGAAGAAATCGCGAAAACCAAAAACGCGGATCTGACTGCAGCTGATATGGACGCGGCCGTGCGTACTATCGCCGGTTCTGCTCGTAGCATGGGCCTTAACGTGGAGGGTGTGTAATGGCTAAGTTGACCAAACGTCAAAAGGCTATCGCCAGCAAAATCGAAGCAGGCAAGTCCTACAACTTTGTAGACGCTGCTGCTCTGCTGGCTGAGCTGTCGACTGTCAAGTTCAGCGAGTCGTTTGACGTTGCTGTAAACTTGGGTGTTGATCCGCGTAAATCCGACCAGGTCGTTCGTAGCGCTACTGTGCTGCCACACGGCACTGGCAAGACCGTTCGCGTTGCTGTGTTCACCCAGGGTCCAGCTGCTGAGGCCGCTTTGGCTGCCGGCGCTGACCGTGTAGGTATGGACGATCTGGCTGCCGAAATGAAAGGCGGCGACCTGAACTATGACGTAGTTATCGCATCCCCGGATGCAATGCGCGTTGTTGGTCAGTTGGGTCAGATCCTGGGCCCGCGTGGCCTGATGCCTAACCCTAAAGTCGGCACCGTAACGCCAGACGTAGCTACCGCGGTTAAAAACGCCAAGGCTGGTCAGGTTCGTTATCGCACCGACAAAAACGGCATCATCCACACCTCCGTTGGCAAAGTCGGTTTCGACGCCGTCAAGCTGAAGGAAAACGTTGAAGCCCTGATCGCTGATCTGAAGCGTATCAAGCCAGCTTCCTCGAAAGGTATTTACGTCAAGCGCGTTACCCTGAGCACCACCATGGGTCCAGGCCTGGTCATCGACCAAGGTTCGCTCGACGCGTAAGACACAGGTTGGCGCAAGCGATTGCGCCAATTGAAAGATTGGGGTCCCTGCCTGGCGGGGGCTATCCAAGACCGTAGGCGACGCAAGTCTTAAACCTCAAGCCTACGCAGATGGTGCTCCCGGTTCCTTACCGAATCAGACACCAAAACGACATCTGGCCTCGGTTGGATGAAACGGTAACAAGCAGGAGTTTTTCCCGTGGCAATTAAACTTGAAGACAAGAAGGCCATCGTCGCTGAAGTCAACAAGGCTGCCCAAGTTGCTCTGTCCGCTGTCGTGGCTGATGCCCGTGGCGTAACAGTAGGCGCTATGACCGGACTCCGTAAAGAGGCTCGTGAAGCTGGCGTTTACGTACGTGTTGTACGTAACACTCTGCTCAAGCGCGCCGTTGCTGGCACTCAATATGACGTGCTCAACGACGTGTTCACTGGCCCGACCTTGATTGCATTCTCCAAAGATCATCCGGGCGCTGCTGCTCGTATCTTCAAAGAGTTCGCAAAAGGTCAGGATAAGTTCGAGATCAAGGCAGCTGCGTTCGAGGGCAAGTTCCTCGCAGCTAATCAGATCGACGTACTGGCAAGCCTGCCGACCCGTGACGAAGCAATTTCTCAGCTGATGAGCGTGATTCAAGGCGCAACCAGCAAATTGGCTCGTACTCTGGCGGCTCTTCGCGACCAGAAAGAAGCTGCCGCAGCCTAAGGCTGAGCGACTCCTTTCAGCGTTTATTGTTTATTTCGATGGCCGCGTAGGCTGTCACCCCAATACAGGAATTTATAGTCATGTCTCTGACTAACGACCAAATCATCGAAGCAATCGGCGAAAAATCCGTTCTGGAAATCGTTGAGCTGATCAAGGCCATGGAAGAGAAGTTCGGCGTTTCCGCTGCCGCTGCTTCCGCTGGTCCAGCTGCTGTCGCTGCCGTTGTTGAAGAACAAACTGAATTCAACGTCATGCTGCTGGAAGCTGGCGAGAAGAAAGTTAACGTGATCAAGGCAGTACGTGAACTGACCGGTCTGGGCCTGAAAGAAGCCAAGGCTGTAGTTGACGGCGCTCCTGGCGTTGTTCTGGAAGCTGTTTCGAAAGACGCTGCTGACAAAGCAAAAGCCACTCTGGAAGAAGCAGGCGCTAAAGTCGAGCTGAAGTAAGCATCGACTTTGCGTCTCCAGCCCGAGCGTTAAGCGAAAGGCTGATGGCTGGTGGCTCTTGCCACCGGCCTTTTTCCGTTATTGGCAGCCGACTGGGTCGGTGCTGATAACGAGCTGTAACCACCCGATGCGGTGGCGCAAACCATGGGGTTTGCACGATTTTCTGGCTGCTCCCGTCGGGAGGGGCCAAACAAGCAGGTGACCAAGCTGGGGAACGCTGATGGCTTACTCATATACTGAGAAAAAACGTATCCGCAAGGACTTTAGCAAGTTGCCGGACGTCATGGATGTGCCGTACCTCCTGGCCATCCAGCTGGATTCGTATCGTGAATTCTTGCAAGCGGGAGCGACTAAAGATCAGTTCCGCGACGTGGGCCTGCATGCGGCCTTCAAATCCGTTTTCCCGATCATCAGCTACTCCGGCAATGCTGCGCTGGAGTACGTCGGTTATCGCCTGGGCGAACCGGCATTTGATGTCAAAGAATGCGTATTGCGCGGTGTAACTTACGCCGTACCTTTGCGGGTAAAAGTGCGCCTGATCATTTTCGACAAAGAATCGTCGAACAAAGCGATCAAGGACATCAAAGAGCAAGAAGTCTACATGGGTGAAATCCCCCTGATGACTGAGAACGGTACCTTTGTAATCAACGGTACCGAGCGTGTAATCGTTTCCCAGCTGCACCGTTCCCCGGGCGTGTTCTTCGACCACGACCGTGGCAAGACGCACAGCTCCGGCAAACTGTTGTACTCGGCGCGTATCATTCCTTACCGCGGTTCGTGGTTGGACTTCGAGTTCGACCCGAAAGACTGCGTATTCGTGCGTATCGACCGTCGTCGCAAGCTGCCTGCATCGGTACTGCTGCGCGCGCTCGGCTATACCACTGAAGAAGTGCTCGACGCGTTCTACACCACCAACGTCTTCCACGTGCAAGGTGAAAACCTCAGCCTGGAATTGGTGCCGCACCGCCTGCGTGGTGAAATTGCTGTCCTGGATATCCTGGATGACAAAGGCAAGGTTATTGTCGAGCAAGGTCGTCGTATCACTGCTCGCCACATCAACCAGCTGGAAAAAGCCGGGATCAAAGAGCTGCAAGTGCCTCTGGACTACGTCCTGGGTCGCACTACCGCCAAGGTCATCGTGCATCCGGCAACCGGCGAAATCCTGGCAGAGTGCAACACTGAGCTGAACACCGAGATCCTGGCAAAAATCGCCAAGTCCCAGGTTGTTCGCATCGAAACTCTGTACACCAACGATATCGACTGCGGTCCGTTCGTTTCCGACACGCTGAAGATCGACTCCACCAGCAACCAATTGGAAGCGCTGGTCGAGATCTATCGCATGATGCGTCCAGGCGAGCCGCCAACCAAAGACGCTGCCGAAACTCTGTTCAACAACCTGTTCTTCAGTCCTGAGCGCTATGACCTGTCTGCGGTCGGCCGGATGAAGTTCAACCGTCGTATCGGTCGTACCGAGATCGAAGGTTCGGGCGTGTTGTGCAAAGAAGACATCGTTGCTGTGCTGAAGACTCTGGTCGACATCCGTAACGGTAAAGGCATCGTCGATGACATCGACCACCTGGGTAACCGTCGTGTTCGCTGCGTAGGCGAAATGGCCGAGAACCAGTTCCGCGTTGGCCTGGTACGTGTTGAGCGTGCGGTCAAAGAGCGTCTGTCGATGGCTGAAAGCGAAGGCCTGATGCCGCAAGACCTGATCAACGCCAAGCCAGTGGCTGCGGCGGTGAAAGAGTTCTTCGGTTCCAGCCAGCTTTCCCAGTTCATGGACCAGAACAACCCGCTGTCCGAGATCACCCACAAGCGTCGTGTTTCTGCACTCGGCCCTGGCGGTTTGACTCGTGAACGTGCTGGCTTTGAAGTTCGTGACGTACACCCGACTCACTACGGTCGTGTATGCCCGATTGAAACGCCGGAAGGTCCGAACATCGGTCTGATCAACTCCCTGGCCGCTTATGCGCGCACCAACCAGTACGGCTTCCTCGAAAGCCCATACCGTGTGGTGAAAGACGCTCTGGTCACCGACGAGATCGTGTTCCTGTCCGCCATCGAAGAAGCTGATCACGTGATCGCTCAGGCTTCGGCCACGATGAACGACAAGAAGATGCTGATCGACGAGCTGGTAGCTGTTCGTCACTTGAACGAGTTCACCGTCAAGGCGCCGGAAGACGTCACCTTGATGGACGTTTCTCCGAAGCAGGTAGTTTCGGTTGCAGCGTCGCTGATCCCGTTCCTCGAGCACGATGACGCCAACCGTGCGTTGATGGGTTCGAACATGCAGCGTCAAGCTGTACCAACTCTGCGCGCTGACAAGCCGCTGGTCGGTACTGGCATGGAACGTAACGTAGCTCGTGACTCCGGCGTTTGCGTCGTGGCTCGTCGTGGTGGCGTTATCGATTCCGTCGACGCCAGCCGTATCGTGGTTCGTGTTGCTGATGATGAAGTTGAAACCGGTGAAGCTGGTGTCGACATCTACAACCTGACCAAATACACCCGCTCCAACCAGAACACCTGCATCAACCAGCGTCCGCTGGTGCGTAAAGGTGATCGGGTTCAGCGTAGCGACATCATGGCTGACGGCCCGTCCACCGACATGGGTGAACTGGCGCTGGGTCAGAACATGCGCATCGCGTTCATGGCCTGGAACGGTTACAACTTCGAAGACTCCATCTGCCTGTCGGAACGAGTTGTTCAAGAAGACCGCTTTACCACGATCCACATTCAGGAACTGACCTGTGTGGCACGTGACACCAAGCTTGGGCCAGAGGAAATCACTGCAGACATCCCGAACGTGGGTGAAGCTGCACTGAACAAGCTGGACGAAGCCGGTATCGTTTACGTAGGTGCTGAAGTTGGCGCAGGCGACATCCTGGTTGGTAAGGTCACTCCGAAAGGCGAGACCCAACTGACTCCGGAAGAAAAACTGCTGCGTGCCATCTTCGGTGAAAAAGCCAGCGACGTTAAAGACACCTCCCTGCGTGTGCCTACCGGCACCAAGGGTACCGTCATCGACGTACAGGTCTTCACCCGCGACGGCGTTGAGCGTGATGCTCGCGCACTGTCGATCGAGAAGACTCAGCTCGACGAGATCCGCAAGGACCTGAACGAAGAGTTCCGTATCGTCGAAGGCGCAACTTTCGAACGTCTGCGTTCCGCTCTGGTCGGCCACAAAGCCGAAGGCGGCGCCGGTCTGAAGAAAGGTCAGGAAATCACCGACGAAGTTCTCGACGGTCTTGAGCATGGTCAGTGGTTCAAACTGCGCATGGCTGAAGATGCTCTGAACGAGCAGCTCGAGAAGGCTCAGGCCTACATCGTTGATCGCCGCCGTCTGCTGGACGACAAGTTCGAAGACAAGAAGCGCAAACTGCAGCAGGGCGATGACCTGGCTCCAGGCGTGCTGAAAATCGTCAAGGTTTACCTGGCAATCCGTCGCCGCATCCAGCCGGGCGACAAGATGGCCGGTCGTCACGGTAACAAAGGTGTGGTCTCCGTGATCATGCCGGTTGAAGACATGCCGCACGATGCCAATGGCACCCCGGTCGACGTCGTCCTCAACCCGTTGGGCGTACCTTCGCGTATGAACGTTGGTCAGATCCTTGAAACCCACCTGGGCCTCGCGGCTAAAGGTCTGGGCGAGAAGATCAACCGGATGATCGAAGAACAGCGCAAAGTCGCTGAGCTTCGTAAATTCCTCGACGAGATCTACAACCAGATCGGCGGTCGTAACGAAGATCTGGATAGCTTCTCCGACCAGGAAATCCTGGATCTGGCGAAGAACCTGCGTGGCGGCGTTCCAATGGCCACTCCAGTGTTCGACGGCGCCAAGGAAAGCGAAATCAAGGCCATGCTGAAACTGGCAGACCTGCCAGAAAGCGGCCAGATGCAGCTGACCGACGGCCGTACCGGCAACAAGTTCGAGCGCCCGGTTACTGTTGGCTACATGTACATGCTGAAGCTGAACCACTTGGTAGACGACAAGATGCACGCTCGTTCTACCGGTTCGTACAGCCTGGTTACCCAGCAGCCGCTGGGTGGTAAGGCGCAGTTCGGTGGTCAGCGTTTCGGGGAGATGGAGGTCTGGGCACTGGAAGCATACGGTGCTGCTTACACTCTGCAAGAAATGCTCACAGTGAAGTCGGACGATGTGAACGGCCGTACCAAGATGTACAAAAACATCGTGGATGGCGATCACCGTATGGAGCCGGGCATGCCCGAGTCCTTCAACGTGTTGATCAAGGAAATTCGTTCCCTCGGCATCGATATCGATCTGGAAACCGAATAACACGTGACGCGAATCGAGAGCGGGGCAGGATTGCCCGCTCTCTGCTCCGCCAGGAGGAAAGGCCTTGAAAGACCTACTGAATTTGCTGAAAAACCAGGGTCAAGTCGAAGAGTTCGACGCCATCCGTATTGGATTGGCATCGCCTGAGATGATCCGTTCGTGGTCGTTCGGTGAAGTTAAAAAGCCGGAAACCATCAACTACCGTACGTTCAAACCTGAGCGTGACGGCCTGTTCTGCGCCAAGATCTTTGGCCCGGTAAAGGATTACGAGTGCCTGTGCGGTAAGTACAAGCGCTTGAAGCACCGCGGTGTGATCTGCGAGAAGTGCGGCGTTGAAGTCGCGCTGGCCAAAGTTCGTCGTGAGCGCATGGCGCACATTGAACTGGCTTCCCCGGTTGCCCACATCTGGTTCCTGAAGTCGCTGCCGTCGCGTATTGGCTTGCTGATGGACATGACCCTGCGTGATATCGAACGCGTTCTCTACTTCGAGAGCTATGTCGTTATCGATCCAGGCATGACCACCCTTGAAAAAGGTCAGCTGCTCAACGATGAGCAGTACTTCGAAGCGCTGGAAGAGTTCGGCGACGATTTCGATGCCCGCATGGGTGCCGAAGCTGTCCGTGAACTGCTGCACGCTATCGATCTGGAACACGAGATTGGCCGTCTGCGTGAAGAAATTCCGCAAACCAACTCCGAAACCAAAATCAAGAAGCTGTCCAAGCGTCTGAAGTTGATGGAAGCCTTCCAGGGTTCCGGCAACCTTCCAGAATGGATGGTGCTGACCGTTCTGCCGGTTCTGCCGCCAGATCTGCGTCCACTGGTCCCGCTGGATGGCGGTCGCTTCGCGACTTCCGACCTCAACGATCTGTATCGTCGAGTGATCAACCGTAACAACCGCTTGAAGCGCCTGCTTGATCTGTCCGCTCCGGACATCATCGTGCGCAACGAAAAGCGTATGTTGCAGGAAGCTGTCGATGCACTGCTCGATAACGGTCGTCGTGGCCGCGCTATTACTGGTTCCAACAAGCGTCCTCTGAAATCCCTGGCTGACATGATCAAGGGTAAACAGGGTCGTTTCCGTCAGAACTTGCTCGGTAAGCGTGTTGACTACTCCGGTCGTTCGGTAATTACCGTAGGTCCGACCCTGCGTCTGCACCAGTGCGGTCTGCCGAAGAAAATGGCTCTCGAGCTGTTCAAGCCGTTCATTTTCGGCAAGCTCGAAATGCGTGGTCTCGCTACCACCATCAAAGCTGCCAAGAAGATGGTTGAGCGCGAGCTGCCAGAGGTTTGGGACGTTCTCGCTGAAGTGATCCGTGAACACCCGGTTCTCCTCAACCGTGCACCGACCCTTCACCGTCTGGGTATCCAGGCGTTTGAACCGGTACTGATCGAAGGTAAGGCTATCCAGCTGCACCCTCTGGTCTGTGCTGCGTACAACGCCGACTTCGACGGCGACCAAATGGCCGTGCACGTACCGCTGACACTGGAAGCCCAGTTGGAAGCGCGTGCGTTGATGATGTCGACCAACAACATTCTGTCGCCAGCCAACGGTGAGCCAATCATCGTTCCGTCGCAGGACGTTGTATTGGGTCTGTACTACATGACTCGTGAAGCGATCAACGCCAAGGGCGAAGGTCGTGTGTTTGCGGATCTGCAAGAAGTTGACCGTGTGTTCCGTGCCGGCGAAGCCGCACTGCACGCTAAAGTCAAAGTGCGGATCAACGAAACCGTCAACGATCGTGATGGTGGCAGCGTCAAGAACACCCGTATCGTCGACACCACTGTCGGCCGTGCGCTGTTGTTCCAGGTTGTTCCACCTGGCCTGTCGTACGACGTCGTCAACCAGCCGATGAAGAAAAAGGCGATCTCCAAGCTGATCAACCAGTGCTACCGCGTGGTTGGTTTGAAAGAGACCGTGATCTTCGCTGACCAGTTGATGTACACCGGTTTTGCCTATTCGACCATTTCTGGCGTTTCCATCGGTGTTAACGACTTCGTTATCCCGGATGAAAAAGCCCGCATCATCAATGCTGCTACTGATGAAGTGAAAGAGATCGAAAGTCAGTACGCCTCCGGCCTGGTAACCCAGGGCGAGAAGTACAACAAAGTGATCGACCTTTGGTCCAAGGCGAACGACGAAGTTTCCAAGGCAATGATGGCCAACCTCTCGAAAGAGAAAGTCATCGACCGCCACGGTGTCGAAGTCGACCAAGAGTCTTTCAACTCGATGTACATGATGGCCGACTCGGGCGCACGGGGTTCTGCTGCGCAGATCCGTCAGCTCGCCGGTATGCGTGGCCTGATGGCCAAGCCGGACGGTTCCATCATCGAAACGCCGATTACTGCGAACTTCCGTGAAGGTTTGAGCGTACTTCAGTACTTCATCTCCACTCACGGTGCTCGTAAAGGTTTGGCGGATACCGCGTTGAAAACTGCGAACTCCGGTTACCTGACTCGTCGTCTGGTAGACGTGGCGCAGGATCTGGTAGTAACCGAGATCGATTGCGGCACCGAGCATGGCCTGGTAATGACTCCGCACATTGAAGGCGGTGACGTTGTTGAGCCGCTGGGTGAGCGCGTATTGGGTCGTGTTATTGCCCGTGACGTGTTCAAGCCAGGTACCGAAGAAATCATCGTTCCTGCCGGCACGCTGGTAGACGAGAAGTGGGTCGAGTTCATCGAGCTGAACAGCATCGACGAAGTGATCGTGCGTTCGCCGATCAGCTGCGAAACCCGCTACGGCATTTGCGCCAAGTGCTACGGCCGTGACTTGGCTCGTGGTCACCAGGTGAACATCGGTGAAGCGGTCGGCGTTATCGCTGCCCAGTCCATCGGTGAGCCGGGTACCCAGCTGACTATGCGTACGTTCCACATCGGTGGTGCGGCAAGCCGGACCTCCGCAGCCGACAGCGTTCAGGTGAAGAATGGCGGTACCGTCCGTCTGCATAACCTGAAGCACGTTGAGCGAGTGGATGGTTGCCTGGTTGCTGTGTCCCGTTCCGGTGAACTGGCAATCGCTGATGACTTCGGGCGTGAGCGCGAGCGTTACAAGCTGCCGTACGGTGCTGTGATTTCGGTTAAAGAAGGTGACAAGGTCGACGCTGGCGCAATCGTGGCCAAGTGGGATCCGCACACTCACCCAATCGTTACCGAAATGAAAGGTACCGTGACCTACGTGGGCATGGAAGAAGGCATCACGATCAAGCGTCAGACTGACGAATTGACCGGTATGACCAACATTGAAGTACTCGACGCCAAAGACCGCCCAGCTGCCGGTAAAGATATCCGTCCTGCTGTGAAGATGGTTGATGACAACGGCAAGGATCTCTTGCTGCCGGGTACCGACGTAATTGCTCAGTACTTCCTGCCTGCTAACGCCCTGGTTGGTGTAGCGGATGGTGCGAAGATTGCGATCGGTGATGTTATCGCTCGTATCCCGCAAGAGACTTCGAAGACCCGTGACATCACCGGTGGTCTGCCGCGTGTCGCCGACTTGTTCGAAGCACGTCGTCCGAAAGAAGCCTCGATTCTGGCTGAAGTCAGCGGCACCATCGCGTTCGGTAAAGAGACCAAGGGCAAGCGCCGTCTGGTTATTACTCCGAACGATGGCTCCGATCCGTACGAAGAGCTGATTCCGAAGTGGCGTCACCTGAACGTCTTCGAAGGCGAACAGGTAAACCGCGGCGAAGTTATCTCCGACGGCCCGAGCGATCCACACGACATCCTGCGTCTGCTGGGTGTGAGTGCGCTGGCCAAGTACATCGTAAACGAGATCCAGGACGTTTATCGTCTGCAAGGCGTGAAGATCAACGACAAGCACATCGAGACCATCCTGCGTCAGATGTTGCGTAAGGTTGAAATCGCTGAATCTGGCGACTCGACCTTCATCAAGGGCGACCAGATGGAGTTGACTCACGTTCTGGTAGAGAACGAGCGTTTGGCTGGCGACGAGAAATTCGTTTCCAAGTTCACTCGCGTGCTGTTGGGTATTACCAAGGCGTCGTTGTCCACCGAATCGTTCATCTCGGCGGCTTCCTTCCAGGAAACCACTCGCGTACTGACCGAAGCGGCGGTAACCGGCAAGCGCGATTACCTGCGCGGCTTGAAAGAAAACGTGGTCGTGGGTCGTCTGATCCCGGCTGGTACCGGTCTGGCTTATCACAGCGAGCGCAAGCGCCGCCGTGATGCTGACAAACCGTTGCGTGTAAGCGCCAGTGAAGTGGAAGCTGCACTGACCGAAGCGCTGAACTCGAGCGGTAACTGAGTTCTGCGGTAAATGAGCGTAAGGCCCTGGCCATTCCGTTCATCGAATCGAGACAATTTGTCGAGGTTGGATGAGTGGGGAGGTCGGGGCCTTGCCTTGACTGGGGGCAAGATCCTCTTTAGACTCTTGTACCCCTAAATTTGGCGGGAATTCGTTCCTGCCATTTTGCTTTTCTTGCAAGACAATAGCGTCGCAAGACAACAGTGGAGCTAGTAGATGGCAACTATCAACCAGCTGGTACGTCAGCCGCGTAAGCGTATCGTCGAGAAATCCGACGTGCCTGCGCTGCAGAACTGCCCGCAACGTCGTGGCGTATGCACCCGTGTGTATACCACCACGCCGAAAAAACCTAACTCGGCACTGCGTAAAGTATGCCGTGTGCGTCTGACCAACGGTTTCGAGGTTTCCTCGTACATCGGCGGTGAAGGCCACAACCTGCAAGAGCACAGCGTGGTACTGATCCGCGGCGGTCGTGTAAAAGACTTGCCAGGTGTTCGTTACCACACCGTACGCGGTTCTTTGGATACTTCCGGCGTTAAAGGTCGTAACCAGGGTCGTTCGAAGTACGGTACCAAGAAGCCTAAGTAGTAGTGGCTTTTTGTAAAAACTGATTTTCTATTTTTCTGAGTCGATAAGAGTAAGGTCGGAGGCGTCCCGAAAGGGCACCGATTCCGAGCGAACCTGAAGACCGTTTGAGGGCTTATCCATGCCAAGAAGACGCGTAGCAGCCAAGCGCGAAGTGCTTGACGATCCAAAATACGGAAGCCAAATTCTGGCCAAGTTCATGAACCACGTAATGGAAAGCGGCAAGAAAGCCGTTGCCGAGCGTATCGTTTATGGCGCGCTGGAGAAGGTTAAAGAACGCAAGAACAGCGACCCCCTGGAAATCTTCGAGAAAGCTCTCGACGCCATCGCTCCGCTGGTCGAAGTAAAGTCGCGCCGTGTAGGCGGTGCTACTTACCAGGTTCCGGTTGAAGTTCGTCCGTCCCGTCGTAACGCCCTGGCAATGCGCTGGTTGGTAGACTTCGCCCGCAAGCGCGGCGAGAAGTCTATGGCTCTGCGTTTGGCTGGCGAACTGTTGGACGCTGCCGAAGGTAAAGGTGCTGCAGTTAAGAAGCGTGAAGACGTGCACCGCATGGCTGAAGCCAACAAGGCTTTCTCGCACTACCGCTTCTAATTTTAGCGTCACTAATTTTGCGAGGGCTTTATGGCTCGTACTACACCGATTAATCGCTACCGTAACATTGGTATCGTTGCTCACGTGGATGCTGGTAAGACCACCACCACCGAGCGCGTCCTTTTTTACACTGGCAAAAGTCACAAGATGGGCGAGGTGCATGACGGCGCCGCGACCACAGACTGGATGGTGCAGGAGCAGGAGCGTGGTATTACCATTACTTCTGCTGCTATTACCGCCTTCTGGCAGGGTTCCGAGAAGCAGCACAAAGACCAATACCGCTTCAACGTTATTGATACCCCGGGCCACGTAGACTTCACTATTGAAGTTGAGCGTTCCCTGCGTGTACTCGATGGCGCGGTCGTTGTGTTCTGCGGCACCTCGGGTGTTGAGCCTCAGTCGGAAACCGTATGGCGTCAAGCCAACAAATACGGCGTTCCACGTCTTGTTTACGTAAACAAGATGGACCGTGCTGGTGCGAACTTCCTGCGCGTGATCGGTCAGATCAAGCAGCGTCTAGGTCACACTCCGGTGCCAATCCAGTTGGCTATCGGTTCCGAAGACAACTTCCAGGGTCAGATCGATCTGATCGCCATGGAAGCTGTTTACTGGAATGACGCTGACAAAGGTATGGTTCCACGTCGCGAGCCTATCCCTGCTGAACTGCAGGAATTGGCTGACGAGTGGCGCGGCAACATGGTTGAGGCTGCGGCCGAAGCCAGCGAAGAGCTGATGAACAAGTACCTCGAAGGTGAAGAACTCACCAACGCGGAAATCAAGGCCGCTCTGCGTCAGCGTACTATCGCTGGCGAGATCGTTCTGGCTGTTTGCGGTTCTTCCTTCAAGAACAAGGGTGTTCCCCTGGTTCTCGACGCCGTTATCGACTACCTGCCTGCTCCTACCGACATTCCTGCCATCAAGGGTACTGACCCGGATGACGAGACCAAGGAAATGGAGCGTCACGCAGACGACAGCGAGCCGTTCTCGGCTCTGGCGTTCAAGATCGCTACCGACCCATTCGTGGGTACCTTGACCTTTGTTCGAGTTTACTCGGGCGTGTTGGCCTCCGGCGACGGCGTGATCAACTCGGTTAAAGGCAAAAAAGAGCGCGTGGGTCGTATGGTGCAAATGCACGCAAACGCCCGTGAAGAAATCAAGGAAGTACGCGCTGGTGACATCGCGGCCTTGATCGGCATGAAGGACGTCACCACTGGTGAAACTTTGTGCAACGCTGACAAGCCAATTATCCTGGTTCGCATGGACTTCCCGGAGCCGGTTATTTCGGTTGCCGTAGAGCCTAAGACCAAGGACGACCAGGAAAAAATGGGTATCGCTCTGGGCAAACTTGCTCAGGAAGACCCGTCTTTCCGCGTCAAGACTGATGAAGAGACTGGTCAAACGATCATCTCCGGCATGGGCGAGTTGCACCTGGACATCCTGGTTGACCGGATGCGCCGTGAGTTCAACGTCGAAGCCAACATCGGTAAGCCTCAAGTTTCGTACCGTGAGCGCATCACGAAGAGCTGCGAAATTGAGGGCAAGTTCGTTCGCCAATCCGGCGGTCGTGGCCAGTTCGGTCACTGCTGGATTCGTTTTGCTCCTGCTGACGAAGGTCAGGAAGGTCTGCAATTCCTGAACGAAGTAGTGGGTGGTGTGGTTCCTAAGGAATACATCCCGGCTATCCAGAAGGGTATCGAAGAGCAGATGAAGAACGGCGTTGTCGCCGGCTATCCGCTGATCGGCCTGAAGGCTACCGTGTTTGATGGTTCCTACCACGACGTCGACTCGAACGAGATGGCGTTTAAGGTGGCTGCTTCCATGGCGACCAAGCAACTGGCCCAGAAGGGCGGTGGTGAGTTGCTTGAGCCGATCATGGCGGTAGAGGTTGTTACGCCTGAAGACTATATGGGTGACGTGATGGGCGACCTTAACCGTCGTCGCGGCATGATCCTGGGTATGGAAGACACGGTTTCCGGCAAAGTGATTCGCGCCGAGGTTCCGTTGGGTGAAATGTTCGGTTACGCAACCGACGTTCGTTCCATGTCCCAAGGTCGCGCAAGCTACTCTATGGAATTCAAAAAATACAATACGGCTCCGTCGCACATCGTCGAAACCGTTACCAAAAAACAAGGCTGAATCAGCCCCTTTAGGCTAGGAGTTAATTGTCGTGGCTAAAGAAAAATTTGACCGTACCCTCCCGCACGTCAACGTTGGCACCATCGGTCACGTCGACCACGGTAAAACCACGCTGACCGCTGCTCTGACTCGCGTCTGCTCCGAAGTTTTCGGTTCGGCTGTTGTTGCTTTCGACAAAATCGATAGCGCTCCGGAAGAAAAGGCTCGCGGTATCACCATCAACACCGCACACGTTGAATACAACTCGGCGATCCGTCACTACGCTCACGTTGACTGCCCAGGTCACGCTGACTATGTGAAGAACATGATCACTGGTGCTGCCCAGATGGACGGCGCTATCCTGGTTTGCTCGGCTGCTGATGGTCCGATGCCACAAACCCGTGAGCACATCCTGCTGTCCCGTCAGGTTGGCGTTCCGTACATCGTTGTCTTCCTGAACAAGGCTGACATGGTTGACGACGCTGAGCTGCTGGAACTGGTTGAGATGGAAGTGCGCGATCTGCTGAGCACTTACGACTTCCCAGGTGACGACACTCCGATCATCATTGGTTCGGCTCTGATGGCCCTGAACGGCCAAGACGACAACGAAATGGGTACCACCGCTGTTAAGCGTCTGGTAGAAACTCTGGACAGCTACATCCCAGATCCAGTTCGTGTTATCGACAAGCCGTTCCTGATGCCAATCGAAGACGTATTCTCGATCTCCGGTCGCGGTACTGTTGTAACTGGCCGTATCGAGCGCGGTATCGTCAAGGTTCAGGATCCACTGGAAATCGTTGGTCTGCGTGACACTACCGTCACCACCTGCACCGGTGTTGAAATGTTCCGTAAGCTGCTCGACGAAGGTCGTGCTGGCGAGAACTGCGGCGTGCTGCTGCGCGGCACCAAGCGTGACGACGTTGAGCGTGGCCAGGTTCTGGTCAAGCCAGGTTCGGTTAAGCCGCACACTACCTTCGAAGCTGAAGTGTATGTGTTGAGCAAAGAAGAAGGCGGTCGCCACACTCCGTTCTTCAAAGGCTACCGTCCACAGTTCTACTTCCGGACCACTGACGTGACCGGTAACTGCGAACTGCCGGAAGGCGTTGAAATGGTAATGCCAGGCGACAACATCAAAATGGTTGTCACCCTGATCAAAACCATCGCAATGGAAGATGGTCTGCGTTTCGCTATTCGTGAAGGCGGTCGTACCGTCGGCGCTGGCGTCGTAGCCAAAATCATCGCTTAATAAGTGATGACTTGAAAAAGCCCCCGCCTAGCGGGGGCTTTTTTATTGGGTTGACACTGTAGTAGCCCGTCTATAGAATTGCGCCTCCTTTTAACGGGCGTATTGCGCTCGCTGGGAATAGCAGCCGGAGTCTGAAATCCAATGCAAAATCAGCAAATCCGTATCAGGTTGAAGGCTTTTGACCATCGCCTGATCGACCAATCCACCCAGGAAATCGTGGAAACCGCGAAACGTACTGGTGCTCAAGTGCGTGGTCCAATTCCACTGCCTACCCGTAAAGAGCGGTTCACTGTTCTGGTCTCCCCGCACGTCAACAAAGACGCGCGTGACCAGTATGAGATCCGTACTCATAAGCGCGTTCTGGACATCGTCCAGCCAACGGATAAAACCGTTGATGCTCTTATGAAGCTTGATCTTGCGGCCGGTGTGGAAGTGCAGATCAGCCTCGGCTAAGACTCGGTCTTAGTCGTGTAACGCTCTGAAATGGGCGGCCATAGCGGGTGAAAGCCCCGTACACTCATGAGGTTTACAACATGACTATTGGTGTAGTCGGTCGTAAATGCGGTATGACCCGTATTTTCACCGAAGAAGGTGTCTCCATTCCGGTCACGGTCATTGAGATCGAACCGAATCGCGTCACCCAGTTCAAAACTGAAGAGACCGATGGCTATCGTGCAGTGCAAGTCACTGTAGGCGAGCGTCGTGCTTCGCGTGTTACAGCTGCTCAAGCTGGCCACTTCGCTAAAGCGAACGTTGCCGCTGGTCGTACCGTAATGGAATTCCGTCTTGAAGAAGGCGAGTACCAGGCCGGCGATCTGATCAACGCTGAAATCTTCGCCGCTGGTCAACTGGTTGATGTAACCGGTCAATCCAAAGGTAAAGGCTTCCAGGGTACGATCAAGCGTTGGAATTTCCGCGGGCAAGATAATACCCACGGTAACTCCGTATCCCACCGCGTTCCAGGCTCTATCGGCCAGTGCCAGACTCCTGGTCGTGTATTCAAGGGCAAAAAAATGTCCGGTCATATGGGCGCTGAGCGCGTGACCGTGCAGTCCCTCGAAGTAGTGCGCGTGGACGCTGAACGCAATCTGTTGTTGGTCAAGGGCGCTGTTCCTGGCGCTACTGGCGGCAACTTGGTTGTACGTCCAGCAGCCAAGGCTCGCGGTTAAGGGGAAGCTGACATGCAATTAAATGTAAATGACGCTCAAGCGATCGAAGTTTCCGAACTGACATTTGGCGGCGAATTCAACGAGACGCTGGTTCACCAAGCAGTCGTGGCCTACATGGCCGGCGGCCGTCAAGGTAGCAAGCAGCAAAAGACCCGTTCCGACGTTCGTGGTGGCGGTAAGCGCCCATGGCGTCAGAAAGGTACTGGCCGTGCTCGTGCCGGTACTATCCGTAGCCCAATCTGGCGTGGCGGCGGTACCACTTTCGCAGCTCGTCCTCAGGATCACACCCAGAAGCTGAACAAGAAGATGTATCGCGCAGCAATGCGTTCCATCCTTGCTGAGCTGGTGCGTACTGATCGTCTGGTTGTGGTTCAGGACTTCGCTGTTGATGCACCGAAGACCAAAGATCTGCTGAACAAACTGACCGGCATGGGCCTGACTGACGTCTTGATCGTGTCTGAAGTGGTTGATCAGAACCTGTACCTGGCTGCTCGTAACCTGCCACACGTTGATGTACGTGACGTGCAAGGTTCCGATCCAGTTAGTCTGATCGCATACGACAAGGTGTTGATCACCGTGTCGGCCGTGAAGAAATTCGAGGAGCTGCTGGGATGAACCAGGAACGCGTATTTAAAGTTCTGCTTGGCCCGCACGTTTCCGAGAAGGCTACGGTTCTGGCTGACAAGAAAGGCCAGTTCGTTTTCAAGGTTGCAACTGACGCAACCAAGCTGGAAATCAAGAAGGCCGTCGAAAGCCTGTTCAGCGTGAAAGTAGAGCGTGTTACTACCTTGAATGTTCTGGGTAAGAGCAAGCGCACTGCTCGCGGTCTGGGCAAGCGTAATGACTGGAAGAAGGCAGTTATCTCCCTTCAACCAGGCCAAGATCTCGATTTCAGCAGCAGTGCTGAGTAAGGAAGGGGTGCATCATGGCAATCGTTAAATGCAAACCGACTTCCCCTGGCCGCCGTTTTGTGGTCAAGGTGGTCAACCAGGAGCTGCATAAAGGCGCTCCTCACGCACCGCTGCTCGAGAAAAAATCGAAGACTGGTGGTCGTAACAACAATGGTCGTATTACCACTCGTCACATCGGTGGTGGCCATAAGCAGCATTATCGTCTGGTCGATTTCCGTCGCAACGACAAAGATGGCATCTCTGCCACTGTCGAGCGTATTGAATACGATCCAAACCGTACTGCTCACATCGCTCTGCTGCTGTACGCAGATGGCGAGCGTCGCTACATCATCGCCCCTAAAGGCGTGAGTGCTGGTGACCAGCTGATCGCAGGTGCCTTGGCACCGATCAAGCCGGGCAACGCTCTGCAACTGCGTAACATTCCAGTTGGTAGCACCGTACACGGCATCGAATTGAAGCCAGGTAAAGGCGCGCAAATCGCTCGTTCCGCTGGTGCTTCGGCTCAGCTGATCGCTCGTGAAGGTGTCTACGTGACCCTGCGTCTGCGTTCTGGTGAGATGCGTAAAGTGCTGGCTGAATGCCGCGCGACCCTGGGTGAAGTCTCGAACTCCGAGCACAGCCTGCGTTCGCTGGGTAAAGCTGGTGCCAAACGCTGGCGTGGCGTTCGCCCAACCGTTCGTGGTGTTGCCATGAACCCGGTTGACCACCCACATGGTGGTGGTGAAGGTCGTACCTCTGGTGGTCGTCATCCGGTATCGCCATGGGGCTTCCCGACTAAGGGCGCGAAGACTCGTGGTAATAAGCGTACCGACAAAATGATCGTCCGTCGTCGCAAGTAAATAGAGGGATACGACAGTGCCACGTTCTCTGAAAAAAGGTCCTTTTATTGATCTTCACCTACTGAAGAAGATCGAAGTGGCGGCGGAAAAGAACGATCGCAAACCAGTTAAAACCTGGTCGCGTCGTTCGATGATCCTGCCACAAATGGTCGGTTTGACCATTGCAGTTCATAACGGTCGTCAACATGTTCCAGTTCTCGTGAACGAAGACATGGTCGGCCACAAACTGGGCGAGTTTGCCGGTACCCGCACATATCGTGGGCACGTGGCAGACAAGAAAGCCAAGCGTTAAGGGGTAAGGAACGATGGAAGTAGCCGCTAAGTTGTCGGGCGCTCGAATCTCCGCCCAGAAAGCCCGCTTGGTCGCCGACCAGATCCGCGGGAAGAAGGTGGGCGAAGCGCTCAACCTGTTGGCTTTCAGCAGTAAGAAAGCCGCCGAGATCATGAAGAAAGTGCTGGAGTCGGCCGTAGCCAACGCCGAGCATAACGAAGGCGCAGACGTTGATGACCTTAAAGTCAGCACCGTTTTCGTCAACGAAGGGCGTTCGCTGAAGCGAATCATGCCACGTGCCAAAGGCCGTGCTGATCGCATCGTCAAGCGGTCTTGCCATATCACTGTCAAGGTTGCTGACAAGTAACGGAGTCGAAGAGATGGGTCAGAAAGTACATCCCATTGGCATTCGCCTGGGAATCGTCAAGGAGCACACCTCCGTCTGGTACGCAGACGGTCGGACTTATGCGGACTATTTGTTCGCTGATCTGAAGGTGCGTGAGTATCTCCAAGACAAACTAAAAAGCGCGTCCGTAAGCCGTATCGATATCCATCGTCCGGCTCAAACTGCACGTATCACCATCCACACCGCTCGTCCAGGTATCGTTATCGGGAAGAAAGGTGAAGATGTTGAGAAACTGCGTCAGGACCTGACCAAACAAATGGGTGTGCCTGTGCACATCAATATCGAAGAAATCCGCAAGCCGGAGCTCGACGGTATGTTGGTTGCGCAGAGCGTAGCTCAGCAGCTGGAGCGTCGCGTAATGTTCCGTCGCGCTATGAAGCGCGCTGTACAGAACGCCATGCGCATTGGTGCCAAAGGCATCAAAATCCAAGTGAGCGGTCGTCTCGGCGGTGCTGAAATCGCACGTACTGAATGGTATCGCGAAGGTCGTGTGCCACTGCACACCCTGCGTGCCGACATCGACTATGCCAACTACGAAGCTCACACCACTTATGGTGTGATCGGTGTAAAGGTTTGGATCTTCAAAGGCGAAGTAATTGGTGGTCGCCAAGAAGAACTGAAGCCACAAGCACCAGCGCCTCGTAAAAAAGCTGCTAAGTAAGGGGTACGCCAAATGTTGCAACCAAAGCGTACGAAGTTCCGCAAGCAGATGACAGGCCACAACCGTGGTCTGGCTCAGCGCGGTAGCAAAGTCAGCTTCGGCGAGTTCGCGCTGAAGTCTGTAGCTCGTGGTCGTCTCACCGCTCGTCAGATCGAGTCAGCGCGTCGTGCTCTGACCCGTCACGTTAAACGTGGCGGCAAGATCTGGATCCGTGTATTCCCGGACAAGCCTATTTCCAAAAAGCCACTCGAAGTTCGGATGGGTAAAGGTAAGGGTAGTGTGGAGTACTGGGTTGCCCAGATTCAGCCAGGCAAAGTCCTGTATGAAATCGAGGGTGTTACTGAAGAGCTGGCGCGTGAGGCTTTTGCCCTGGCTGCTGCAAAGCTGCCGCTCGCCACCGCCTTTGTTAAACGGACGGTGATGTGATGAAAGCGAATGAACTTCGTGAAAAATCCGCACAGCAGCTGAACGAGCAACTGCTCGGCCTGCTGCGCGACCAGTTCAATCTGCGTATGCAGAAAGCAACTGGCCAGTTGGGGCAGTCTCATCTGCTCTCGCAAGTTAAACGTGACATCGCTCGCGTGAAGACTGTGCTTAACCAGCAGGCAGGTAAGTAATCATGGCTGAAGCCGAAAAAACTGTCCGTACGCTGACTGGCCGTGTTGTCAGCGACAAGATGGACAAAACCATCACCGTTCTGATCGAGCGTCGCGTTAAGCACCCGATCTACGGTAAATACGTTAAGCGTTCGACTAAGCTGCACGCGCACGACGAAACCAATCAGTGCCACATCGGCGACAAAGTCACTATTCGTGAAACTCGTCCGCTGGCCAAGACCAAGTCTTGGGCATTGGTTGATGTTCTCGAACGCGCTGTGGAAGTCTAAGGACTAGGGGTCGGAGAAATTATATGATTCAGACTCAATCCATGCTCGATGTGGCCGATAACAGTGGCGCTCGCCGTGTTATGTGCATCAAGGTGCTGGGTGGCTCCCATCGTCGTTACGCTGGTATCGGTGACATCATCAAAGTTACCGTGAAGGAAGCAATTCCTCGCGGTAAAGTGAAAAAAGGCCAAGTGATGACTGCTGTTGTAGTCCGCACTCGTCACGGCGTACGTCGTGCTGATGGCTCCATTATCCGCTTTGATGGCAACGCTGCTGTTCTTCTGAACAACAAGCAAGAGCCGATCGGCACCCGTATCTTTGGGCCAGTGACCCGTGAACTTCGTACTGAGAAGTTCATGAAGATCGTCTCGCTCGCCCCAGAAGTGCTGTAAGGAGATCCGACATGCAAAAGATTCGTCGTGACGACGAGATCATCGTGATCGCCGGCAAAGACAAAGGTAAGCGCGGTAAGGTGCTTAAGGTTCTCGCTAATAACCGTCTGGTTATTGGTGGTCTGAACCTGGTTAAGCGTCATACCAAGCCTAACCCGGCGTCGGGCGTACAAGGCGGTATCGTCGAAAAAGAAGCTCCACTGGACGCTTCTAACGTCGCCATTTTCAACGGCGAAACCAACAAGGCTGACCGCGTTGGTTTCAAAGTAGAAGACGGCAAGAAAATTCGTGTCTTCAAGTCGACCCAAAAAGCGGTTGATGCTTGAACACTGCTAGGTAGAAGACCATGGCACGACTAAAAGAGATTTACTGGAAGGAAATCGCACCGAAGCTTAAGGAAGAACTTAAGCTTTCGAACGTGATGGAAGTTCCACGCGTTACAAAAATCACCCTGAACATGGGTCTGGGCGAAGCGGTCGGTGACAAAAAAGTCATCGAGCACGCTGTTGCCGACCTGGAAAAGATCACCGGCCAGAAAGTCGTTGTGACCTACGCTCGGAAATCCATCGCTGGCTTTAAAGTCCGTGAAGGTTGGCCGATCGGCGTCAAAGTGACCTTGCGCCGTGAGCGTATGTACGAGTTCCTGGATCGTCTGCTGTCGATCTCCCTGCCTCGGGTTCGCGACTTCCGCGGCCTGAATGCCAAGTCCTTCGATGGTCGTGGTAACTACAGCATGGGCGTTAAAGAGCAGATCATCTTCCCGGAAATCGACTACGACAAGATCGATGCTCTCCGCGGTCTGGACATTACCCTGACCACCACTGCCAAGAACGATGATGAAGGTCGCGCCCTGTTGCGTGCTTTCAAATTCCCGTTCCGCAACTGATTGGAGTAGGAAAATGGCCAAGATGAGCATGAAAAACCGCGAGCTGAAGCGTCAGCTCACGGTTGCCAAGTACGCCAAAAAGCGTGCAGCACTGAAAGCTATCATCGTTGATCTGAACGCAAGTCCAGAAGCGCGTTGGGAAGCTACAGTAGCTCTGCAGAAGCAGCCACGTGACGCAAGCGCCTCGCGCATGCGTAACCGCTGCCGCCTGACCGGTCGTCCACACGGCGTTTACCGCAAGTTCGGCCTTGGCCGTAACAAACTGCGTGAAGCTGCAATGCGTGGTGACGTACCTGGTCTGGTTAAAGCCAGCTGGTAAGCACTTTCAAAGTCTCGGTGTTCGGGATCGCAAGATCCTGACCGCCGGTGGCCTTGAACTTGAATCAAGCCCCTTTTGGGGCTTGATTCATTTGTGGGGTGTGTCTAGAATACCCGGCTCGCCTGAGCCCGTGCTTTTTCCGCATGGATGAGCTCGGCGACAAGTAGTAGCCGCAAGGCTAATTTTTTTGTATTAGGAGCGTCTAGCCCATGAGTATGCAGGACCCGTTAGCGGACATGCTAACTCGAATCCGTAATGCCCAGATGGCTGAAAAGTCCGTCGTAAGCATGCCATCTTCTACTTTGAAGGTAGCTGTTGCCAAAGTCCTGAAGGACGAAGGTTACATTGCGGGTTATCAGATCAGCAGCGAAATCAAACCACTGCTGTCTATCGAGCTGAAATACTTCGAAGGCCGTCCGGTCATCGAAGAAGTGAAGCGCGTTAGCCGTCCAGGCCTGCGTCAGTACAAGTCCGTCGATGATCTGCCAAAAGTTCGTGGCGGTCTCGGTGTGTCTATCGTCTCCACCAACAAAGGTGTGATGACGGATCGTGCTGCGCGCGCTGCCGGTGTCGGCGGCGAAGTTCTTTGCACTGTGTTCTAAGGGGGGATAAGCATGTCACGCGTCGCTAAGAACCCCGTTAAGCTGCCAGCCGGTGTCGAAGTCAAATTCGCAGGCCAACAGCTTTCGGTGAAGGGTGCCAAGGGCACTCTCGAACTGAACATCCATTCGTCCGTTGAGATCGTTGAAGAAGCTGGTGAGCTGCGTTTCGCTGCTCGCAATGGCGATCAACAAACTCGCGCAATGGCTGGTACCACTCGTGCGTTGGTAAACAACATGGTCCAAGGCGTAAGCCAAGGCTTCGAGCGCAAGCTCCAGCTGGTCGGTGTTGGTTACAAAGCGCAAGCAAAAGGCACAGTGCTGAACCTGGCTCTTGGCTTCTCGCACCCAGTGGATTATGAACTGCCGGAAGGCATCACCGCTGAGACTCCTAGCCAAACCGACATCCTGATCCGGGGTATCGATAAGCAGCTGGTAGGTCAAGTGGCCGCCGAGATCCGCGACTTCCGTCCACCAGAGCCGTACAAAGGCAAAGGTGTGCGCTACGCGGACGAAGTCGTCCGTCGTAAAGAAGCCAAGAAGAAGTAGGGCATAGCAAATGACCGACAAAAAAGTTACTCGACTGCGTCGCGCTCGCAAAGCACGCCTGAAAATGCACGAACTAGAAGTCGTGCGTCTCTGCGTGTTCCGCTCGTCGCAGCACATTTACGCCCAGGTCATTTCGGCCGACGGCAACAAAGTCCTGGCATCTGCCTCGACTTTGGATAAAGAACTGCGTGATGGCGCCACTGGCAACATCGACGCGGCCACTAAGGTTGGCCAGCTGGTCGCTACGCGTGCTAAAGCCGCTGGCGTCTCGCAGGTGGCTTTCGACCGCTCTGGCTTCAAGTACCACGGCCGCGTCAAGGCGCTGGCTGATGCTGCTCGTGAAGCTGGGCTGGAGTTCTAAGTTATGTCAAATAACGACCAAAAGCGCGACGAAGGCTACATCGAGAAGCTGGTTCAAGTTAACCGCGTAGCCAAAACCGTTAAAGGCGGCCGTATCTTCACTTTCACCGCGTTGACCGTGGTTGGTGATGGTAAAGGGCGTGTTGGCTTCGGCCGTGGCAAGTCGCGTGAAGTGCCTGCTGCGATCCAGAAGGCAATGGAAGCTGCTCGCCGCAACATGATCCAAGTTGATCTGAACGGCACCACTCTGCAGTACGCAATGAAGTCCGGTCACGGCGCTTCGAAGGTGTACATGCAGCCTGCTTCTGAAGGTACCGGTATCATCGCTGGCGGCGCTATGCGTGCTGTCCTCGAGGTTGCTGGCGTTCAGAACGTTCTGGCCAAGTGCTACGGCTCGACTAACCCGGTAAACGTGGTTCACGCCACTTTCAAAGGTTTGAAAGCTATGCAGTCTCCTGAATCCATTGCCGCCAAGCGTGGCAAAAGCGTCAAGGAGATCTTCTGATCATGGCTACCGTAAAAGTTACGCTGATCAAAAGCATGACCGGCCGCATCCCTAACCACAAATTGTGCGTTAAGGGTCTGGGTCTGCGTCGCATCGGTCACACTGTAGAAGTACTTGATACTCCCGAGAATCGCGGGATGATCAACAAGGCTTACTACATGCTGCGTGTCGAGGGTTAATCGATGAAACTCAATGATCTGAGTCCAGCGCCGGGTTCCCGTCGCGAAAAGCATCGTCCGGGCCGTGGTATCGGTAGTGGTTTGGGCAAGACCGGTGGCCGTGGCCACAAAGGTCAGTCCTCCCGCTCCGGTGGCACCATTGCTCCAGGCTTTGAAGGCGGTCAACAGCCGCTGCATCGTCGCCTGCCGAAATTCGGTTTTGTTTCCCTGAAAGCCATGGATCGCGCAGAAGTGCGTTTGTCCGAGCTGGCTAAAGTGGAAGGCGACATCGTCACCGTGCAGTCCTTGAAAGATGCCAACGTGATCAACGTCAACGTTCAGCGTGTGAAAATCATGCTGTCCGGCGAAGTTACTCGCGCTGTCACCATCGGAAAGGGAATCGGCGCCACCAAAGGTGCGCGTGCGGCTATCGAAGCAGCTGGCGGCAAGTTCGAGGAATAAATGGCTAAGCAAGGTGCTCTCTCTGCGCTCGGCAAAGGCGGTATGTCTGAACTCTGGGCTCGTCTGCGTTTTCTGTTCCTGGCGATTATCGTCTACCGAATAGGCGCACACATCCCGGTTCCAGGTATCAACCCGGACCGACTCGCGGACCTGTTTCGACAGAATGAGGGGACCATTCTTAGCTTGTTCAACATGTTTTCCGGCGGCGCGCTGGAACGGATGAGCATCTTTGCACTGGGGATCATGCCGTACATTTCGGCATCGATCATCATGCAGCTGATGACCGCCGTGAGCCCGCAGCTGGAACAGTTGAAGAAGGAAGGTGAAGCTGGCCGTCGCAAGATCAGCCAGTACACCCGCTACGGCACTGTCGTTCTCGCTCTCGTTCAGGCAATTGGCATGTCCATTGGTCTGGCGGGGCAGGGCGTTGCGTTCACTGGTGACTTTGGCTTCCATTTCGTCGCGGTATCCACTTTTGTGGCTGGTGCGATGTTCATGATGTGGCTGGGTGAGCAGATTACTGAGCGTGGTGTTGGCAACGGTATCTCGATGTTGATTTTTTCGGGTATCGTCGCCGGTCTTCCGAGAGCGATCGGGCAGTCTTTCGAGTCTGCGCGTCAGGGTGATATCAACATCTTCGCCCTGGTTGCCATCGGTTTGCTGGCAGTAGCGATTATCGGTTTCGTGGTGTTCATTGAGCGTGGTCAGCGTCGTATTGCTGTTCACTACGCCAAGCGTCAGCAGGGCCGCAAGGTCTTTGCTGCGCAGACTAGCCACTTGCCGCTGAAGGTGAACATGGCCGGTGTTATTCCGGCCATTTTCGCGAGCAGCATTTTGCTGTTCCCGGCTTCGTTGGGTGCCTGGTTCGGTCAGTCTGAAGGTATGGGCTGGTTGCAGGACATCTCGCAGTCGATCGCTCCTGGTCAGCCGTTGAATATTCTGCTGTTTAGTGCAGGGATTATTTTCTTCTGCTTCTTCTATACGGCGTTGATGTTCAATCCGAAAGACGTAGCGGAAAACCTGAAGAAGTCCGGTGCCTTTATTCCGGGCATCCGTCCAGGTGAGCAGTCTGCGCGCTACATTGATGGCGTTCTGACTCGCTTGACCATGTTCGGTGCTCTTTACATGACGGCCGTGTGCTTGCTGCCCCAGTTCCTGGTGGTTGCAGCAAACGTACCGTTCTACCTTGGCGGGACCTCGTTGCTGATCGTCGTCGTGGTTGTGATGGACTTCATGTCCCAAGTACAATCGCACCTCGTTTCGCACCAGTACGAATCCCTGATGAAGAAAGCCAACCTGAAGGGTTACGGCAGCGGCATGTTGCGCTGAGTACCCATAAGGTTCGAGGAGTTGGTGATGAAAGTTCGTGCATCGGTGAAAAAGCTGTGCCGTAACTGCAAGATTATTCGCCGCGAAGGTGTTGTTCGAGTAATTTGCAGCGCGGAACCGCGTCACAAACAGCGCCAAGGCTGAGTGTGATTGTGCTTCAAGCCCGGTAGCTAGTGCGCTACCGGGTTGATTATTTGTTATTACAGCGATATTATCTCGCGCCCTATTTCTTGGCTTCCGGGGCGTAGGTAGCTGTCAATTGGAGTCCCACTGAATGGCCCGTATTGCAGGCGTTAACATTCCAGATAACAAGCATACTGTTATCTCGCTGACCTACATCTATGGTGTTGGTCGCACTACTGCACAGAAGATCTGTGCAGTGACTGGGGTAAACCCAGCCGCAAAGATCAAAGATCTGAGCGACGAGCAGATTGAACAGCTGCGTGGCGAAGTGGCGAAGTTCACCACTGAAGGTGACCTGCGTCGCGAAATCAACATGAAAATCAAGCGTTTGATGGACCTCGGTTGCTATCGCGGTCTGCGTCATCGTCGTGGTCTTCCAGTACGCGGTCAGCGTACCAAGACTAACGCGCGTACCCGTAAAGGTCCGCGTAAGCCGATCCGCAAGTAATCGCCCCAGCGAATCGACAGGAAATTAATCATGGCTAAACCTGCTGCTCGTCCTCGTAAAAAAGTCAAAAAGACAGTGGTTGATGGCATCGCCCACATCCACGCGTCTTTTAACAACACAATCGTGACCATCACCGACCGTCAAGGTAACGCTCTTTCCTGGGCTACCTCCGGTGGTTCGGGTTTCCGCGGTTCCCGCAAGTCCACCCCGTTTGCTGCTCAAGTAGCTGCTGAACGTGCTGGTCAAGCTGCGCTGGAATACGGCCTGAAAAACCTCGACGTCAACGTCAAAGGTCCAGGCCCAGGTCGTGAATCTGCAGTCCGCGCTTTGAACGGCTGTGGCTACAAGATCGCCAGCATCACCGACGTGACGCCAATCCCGCACAACGGGTGCCGTCCGCCGAAGAAGCGCCGCGTGTAATCCAGGAGATTGTAAAGAATGGCTCGTTACATTGGTCCAAAATGCAAACTCGCTCGTCGCGAAGGCACCGATCTCTTCTTGAAGAGCGGCGTGCGCGCGATCGAATCGAAGTGCAACATTGAAGCAGCACCTGGTATCCACGGCCAACGCCGCGGTCGCCAGTCCGATTACGGCACCCAACTGCGTGAAAAGCAGAAGGTCCGTCGTATCTACGGCGTTCTCGAGCGTCAATTCAGCGGCTACTACAAAGAAGCTGCTGGCAAGAAAGGTGCAACTGGCGAAAACCTGTTGCAACTGCTCGAATGCCGTCTGGACAACGTTGTATACCGTATGGGTTTTGGCTCTACTCGTGCCGAATCCCGTCAGCTGGTATCGCACAAATCCGTAAGCGTTAACGGTCAGACCGTAAACGTGCCGTCGTACCAGGTTCGTGCTGGTGACGTGGTCGCGATTCGCGAGAAAGCAAAGAACCAACTTCGCATTGTCCAAGCTCTCGATCTGTGTGCCCAACGTGGCCGCGTAGAATGGGTAGAAGTAGACACTGAGAAGAAGTCGGGCGTTTTCAAGAACGTTCCAGCTCGCAGTGATCTGTCCGCCGACATCAACGAAAGCCTGATTGTCGAGCTCTACTCCAAGTAAGGGCTAGAAAATAGGTGCATCCATGCAGATTTCGGTAAATGAGTTCCTGACACCCCGCCATATTGATGTGCAGGTTGTCAGTCCAACCCGCGCCAAGATCACTCTCGAGCCTCTCGAGCGTGGTTTTGGCCACACCCTGGGCAACGCGCTGCGCCGCATCCTGTTGTCCTCAATGCCCGGCTGCGCAGTAGTCGAGGCCGAGATTGACGGTGTGCTCCATGAGTACAGCGCCATCGAAGGTGTACAGGAAGACGTAATTGAAATCCTGTTGAACCTTAAAGGTCTGGCTATCAAGCTGCACGGCCGTGACGAAGTTACGCTGACCTTGTCGAAGAAGGGTTCGGGGGTGGTTACCGCTGCCGATATTCAGCTGGATCATGATGTCGAGATCGTTAACCCCGATCACGTAATCGCTAACCTGGCGTCTAACGGCGCCCTGAACATGAAGCTCACCGTAGCTCGTGGTCGTGGTTATGAACCGGCAGACTCGCGTCAGAGCGATGAAGACGAAAGCCGCAGCATCGGTCGCTTGCAGCTTGACTCTTCGTTCAGCCCGGTTCGCCGTATCGCATACGTGGTGGAAAACGCCCGTGTCGAACAGCGTACTAACCTGGACAAGCTGGTTATTGATCTGGAAACCAACGGTACTCTGGATCCTGAAGAGGCTATTCGCCGCGCTGCAACCATTCTGCAACAGCAGTTGGCTGCGTTCGTCGACCTCAAAGGTGACAGTGAGCCAGTGGTTGTCGAGCAGGAAGACGAGATCGATCCGATCCTGCTTCGCCCGGTTGACGATCTGGAACTGACTGTACGTTCGGCTAACTGCCTTAAGGCGGAAAACATCTACTACATCGGTGACCTGATTCAGCGTACCGAAGTAGAGCTGTTGAAGACTCCGAACCTTGGCAAGAAATCCTTGACTGAAATCAAGGACGTTCTGGCCTCCCGCGGTCTGTCCCTCGGCATGCGCCTCGACAACTGGCCGCCTGCAAGTCTTAAGAAGGACGACAAGGCGACTGCCTGATCGTCGTAATCACCGAACGTTGTGTTTGGTAAGGAATGAACCATGCGTCATCGTAAAAGTGGTCGTCACCTGAGCCGCACTAGCTCGCACCGCAAGGCCATGTTTCAAAACATGGCAGTGTCGCTGTTCGAGCACGAGCTGATCAAAACTACACTGCCGAAAGCTAAAGAACTGCGTCGCGTTGCTGAGCCGCTGATCACTTTGGCCAAGACAGACAGCCTGGCTAACCGCCGTCTGGCTTTCGACCGTACTCGTTCGAAAGCTATCGTTGGTAAGCTCTTCAACGACCTGGGCAAGCGTTACGCTACCCGTGAGGGTGGCTACCTGCGCATCCTCAAGTGCGGCTTCCGCACTGGCGACAACGCGCCTATGGCGTACGTCGAGTTGGTTGATCGTCCTGCCGGTGGTGAAGCTGTATCCGCTGAGTAAGACGTCAGTCTGAAACGAAGAACCGGGCCTAGTGCCCGGTTTTTTGTGCGCGCTCGAAAAGTATCAAAAAGCCCAGGCGATAAAGCTTCATTAGTATTTATCTATCGATTCTCATGATTTAATGAATTTGATGGTGGCATGTTGATGGTCAATACTCCCTCTCAGCCGATTAGCCGGCAGTAGGAAAGACTGACAAAGGAAGATATCGCATGAGCCCAAATAAAACCCTTACCACCGCCAGTGGCGCTCCTGTCGCTGATAACCAGAATTCTCGTTCCGCCGGTCCTCGTGGCCCACTGCTGCTCGACGACTTTCACCTGATCGAGAAGCTTGCCCACTTCAACCGTGAAAACATTCCTGAGCGCCGCGTACACGCCAAAGGTTCGGGTGCTTACGGCACGTTCACCGTCACTCGGGACATCACCGAGTACACCAGCGCCAAACTGTTTGAGTCTGTCGGCAAGCAAACCCCAACCTTCCTGCGATTTTCCACCGTTGGTGGTGAGCGTGGTTCGGCCGACACCGAACGCGATCCCCGTGGTTTCGCGCTGAAGTTCTACACCGAAGAAGGCAACTGGGACATCGTCGGTAACAACACGCCAGTGTTCTTCATCCGCGATCCTTTGAAATTCCCGGACTTTATTCACACCCAAAAACGTCTGCCTCAAAGCAATCTGAAAAGCGCACAAATGATGTGGGACTTCTGGTCGCACTCACCTGAGGCGTTGCACCAGGTCACCATTCTGTTCTCGGACCGTGGCATCCCCGATGGCTACCGTCACATGCACGGCTTTGGCAGCCACACCTACAGCCTGATTAACGCCAATGGCGAACGTCACTGGGTGAAATGGCACTACAAGACCAAGCAAGGGATTAAAAACCTGGCGCCAGCAGAAGCAGCACGCCTGGCGGGTACCGATCCGGATTACGCCCAGCGTGATCTGTTCGGCGCGATCGAGCGCGGTGATTTTCCGAAATGGCGCGTGTGCATCCAGATCATGACCGAGGCTCAGGCCGCAGCGCACTACGAGAACCCGTTTGACGTGACCAAGACCTGGTCGCAAAAAGAGTTTCCGCTGATCGAAGTGGGCGAGTTGGAGCTTAACCGCAACCCGCAGAACTATTTTGCTGAGGTCGAGCAAGCGGCGTTCGGGCCGAGCAACATGGTCCCAGGTGTCGGTTTGTCGCCTGACCGCATGCTGCAAGGTCGAGTGTTCGCTTACGCCGATGCTCACCGCTACCGCATTGGCACCAACCACCAGCAGCTGCCGGTGAACGCACCTCGCAGTCCGGTGAACAGCTACCAGCGGGACGGTTCGATGGCGTTTGGCAGCAATGGCGGTGCGACACCTAACTACGAGCCGAACAGCTACATCGAATCGCCGAAACAAGCGCCTCGCTATGCCGAGCCAGCGCTGGTGCTGAGTGGTGCGGCGGATCGTTACGATCATCGCGAAGATACTGATTACTACAGCCACGCGGGTGCACTGTTCCGTCTGATGAGCGATGCGCAGAAAACGCTGCTGATCAACAACATTGCTGGTGCCATGGCGGGCGTTTCCGGTGACGTGGTTGATCGTCAACTACAGCACTTCTTCAAGGCCGATCCGGCGTACGGAGAAGCAATCGCAACGGCGTTGGGCGTACAGCTTAACGAAGTCTAAACGAGAAGCAGAACCGCCCTCATTAGGGCGGTTTTTGCGTTATTTAAACCAATTTTCTCAGAATATCTTTGCTTTTATCGCGCAGGCAGAGTGACCAAACAGTCTGCTTGGTTCAGACTACAGACTTTCAAGCAGGGAGATGTAGGGCGATGCAAGGCCACCCAGACGTAATCGATTACCTCAACACGTTGCTGACCGGCGAACTGGCGGCGCGTGATCAATATTTCGTCCATTCGCGGATGTATGAGGACTGGGGTTTCACCAAGCTCTACGAACGTATCAACCACGAAATGGAAGAAGAAGCCGGGCACGCTGATGCCCTGATGCGTCGAATTCTGATGCTCGAAGGCACGCCACGCATGCGTCCGGACGACCTTGATGTGGGCACCACTGTGCCAGACATGCTCGCCGCTGACCTGCGTCTGGAATACAAGGTCCGCGCCGCGCTCTGCAAGGGCATCGAGCTCTGCGAGCAGCACAAGGACTATGTCAGCCGCGAGATGCTGCGGGTTCAATTGCATGACACCGAAGAAGACCATACCTACTGGCTTGAAAAGCAGATGGGTCTGATCAAGTTGATCGGTCTGGAGAATTACCTGCAATCGCAGTTCTGATTCTGCTTTGTAGGAGCACGGCTTGCCTGCGATGGCGTCCTCGAAATCGTTATCGCGAGCAAGCTTTGCTCCTACAGACACAAGACACAAAAAAGCCCCTGTCACTGATGAAGTGACAGGGGCTTTTTCGTGGGCCTGATTCAAGCCTTGTCGCGAGCCAGCAGCGGTTTGAGATAGAAGCCGGTGTGCGACTGTTTCATCTCGGACACTTCTTCCGGCGTGCCGACGGCAATGATCTGTCCACCCTTGGAACCGCCTTCCGGCCCGAGGTCCACCAACCAGTCAGCGGTTTTGATGACATCAAGGTTATGTTCGATCACCACCACAGTGTTGCCGTGGTCGCGCAATCGATGCAAAACGTCGAGCAGCTGCTGAATATCCGCGAAGTGCAGGCCTGTCGTCGGCTCATCGAGGATGTACAGCGTCTTGCCGGTATCGCGCTTGGACAGTTCACGGGACAGCTTCACCCGCTGGGCTTCGCCACCTGACAGCGTGGTCGCTGATTGCCCGAGCTTGATGTACGACAGGCCGACATCCATCAGCGTCTGAAGCTTGCGCGCCAGGGCCGGAACTGCGTCGAAGAACACCCGCGCTTCCTCGATCGTCATCTCGAGGGTTTCGTGGATGTTCTTGCCCTTGTACTTGATCTCCAGGGTTTCGCGGTTGTAGCGCTTGCTCTTGCAGACGTCGCACGGGACATAGATGTCCGGCAGGAAGTGCATTTCCACCTTGATCAGGCCATCGCCCTGACACGCTTCGCAACGTCCGCCCTTCACGTTGAAGGAGAAGCGTCCAGGACCATAACCGCGGGAGCGGGACTCCGGCACACCGGCGAACAGTTCGCGAATCGGTGTGAACAACCCGGTGTAGGTCGCCGGGTTGGAGCGTGGCGTTCGACCGATCGGGCTCTGGTCGATGTCGACAACCTTGTCCAGATGCTCCAGGCCTTTGATGCTGTCGTGAGCGGCCGCTTCGAGCGTCGTCGCACCGTTCAATGCCGTAGCGCTAAGCGGGAACAGGGTGTTGTTGATCAGCGTCGACTTGCCCGAACCGGACACGCCGGTTACACAGGTCAGCAGGCCGATTGGAATGTCCAGATCGACATCGCGCAAGTTGTTGCCGCGGGCGCCCTTGAGGGACAGCGACAACTTCTTGTTACGCGGCGTGCGTTTGGCCGGGACTGCAATCTTCACCCGGCCCGACAAGTATTTGCCGGTCAGTGAATCTGGATGAGCCATGACTTCGGCTGGCGTCCCTTCGGCGACAATGTGCCCGCCGTGTACACCTGCGCCCGGACCGATATCCACCACGTAGTCAGCCAGGCGAATCGCATCTTCGTCGTGCTCGACCACGATTACCGTGTTGCCGATGTCCCGCAGGTGCTTGAGGGTGCCGAGCAGCCGATCGTTGTCCCGCTGGTGCAAACCAATTGACGGTTCGTCGAGAATGTACAGAACGCCCACCAGGCCTGCGCCGATCTGGCTGGCCAGACGGATACGCTGCGCTTCACCACCGGACAATGTGTCGGCACTGCGATCCAGCGACAAGTAGTCCAGGCCAACGTTGACCAGGAACTGCAGTCGCTCGCGAATTTCCTTGAGAATCTTGTCGGCAATTTCACCGCGACGGCCAGTGAGCTTCAGCACGCCGAAGTAGTCACAGGCATCGCCAATCGGCAGATTAGTCACCGCCGGCAGCGTCTTCTCGCCCACCCACACATGCCGCGCCTCACGACGCAGGCGAGTACCGCGGCAATCCGGGCAAGGCTGGGTGCTGAGGAACTTGGCCAGCTCTTCACGCACCGAGGCGGACTCGGTTTCGCGGTAGCGGCGTTCCAGGTTCGGCACGATGCCTTCGAACGGGTGCGAACGTTTGACGATGTCACCACGGTCGTTCAGGTATTTGAAGTCAACGTTCTGCGACCCGCTGCCGTGCAGGATGAACTTCTGCTGATCGGCGGGCAGTTCGTTGAACGGCACTTCCAGGCTGAACTTGTAGTGCGAAGCCAACGAGCCGAGCATCTGGAAGTAATAGACGTTGCGCCGGTCCCAGCCACGAATCGCGCCTTCTGCGAGCGTCAGTTCGCCATTGACCAATCGCTTGATGTCGAAGAACTGCTTAACGCCCAGGCCATCGCAAGTCGGGCAAGCGCCAGCCGGGTTGTTGAAGGAGAACAGCTTGGGTTCCAGCTCGCTGATGGCATGACCGCAGATCGGGCAGGCGAAGCGCGCGGAAAAGATGATTTCTTCGCCGGGCTCGTCGTCCATCGGCGCGACCAGGGCGATGCCGTCCGCCAGCTTCAGCGCGGTTTCGAACGATTCGGCCAGGCGCTGTTGCAGGTCGGCGCGGACCTTGAAGCGGTCGACCACCACATCGATCGAGTGCTTCTTCTGCTTATCCAGCTTCGGCAATTCGTCCAGCTCACAGAGCCTGCCGTTGACCCGGGCTCGCACAAAGCCCTGGGCGCGCAGTTCTTCGAAGACCGAAAGGTGTTCGCCTTTACGCTCGCGGATCACCGGGGCCAGCAGCATCAGTTTGCTGCCCTCCGGTTGGGCGAGAACCAGGTCGACCATTTGGCTGACGGTCTGCGCTTCCAGCGGAATGTCGTGATCCGGGCAACGAGGAATACCCACGCGGGCATACAGCAGGCGCAGGTAGTCGTAGATTTCGGTGATGGTGCCGACCGTCGAACGCGGGTTGTGCGAGGTCGACTTCTGTTCGATGGAAATGGCTGGCGACAATCCTTCGATGGTGTCGACGTCAGGTTTTTCCATCATCGACAAAAATTGCCGGGCGTACGCCGACAACGATTCGACGTAGCGGCGCTGGCCTTCGGCGTATAGCGTGTCGAACGCCAGGGACGATTTGCCGGATCCGGACAGGCCGGTGATGACGATCAGTTTGTCCCGTGGCAGGGTCAGGTCGATGTTCTTCAGGTTGTGGGTTCGGGCCCCACGAATCAGGATCTTGTCCAAAGTGGCCTCGCTCGGCGGGCGTCGAAAACGTAGGAGTATACGGCCAAATACTGGATGGATGCACACTATCGAATGAGCGGGTTGCAGCCTTACATGAAGAGTCTGTCAGCAGAGCGCGTCAAAGCGTCGCGATATACCCCGTCAATCGATGGGACTGGTAGAATCGCCGCCGGTTCACATGAGGTTTTTCCATGCACGATCCCCACAGCGAACGCATGAGTGGCAGTGAGACCCGCGCGGCAAGCGGTCTGGCCCTGGTGTTCGCCTTCCGTATGCTTGGCATGTTCATGGTGTTGCCGGTTCTGGCGACCTATGGGATGGATCTGGCAGGAGCGACCCCGGCCCTCATCGGGCTGGCGATTGGCGCTTACGGCCTGACCCAGGCGATCTTCCAGATTCCTTTCGGCTTCATTTCCGACCGCATCGGCCGTCGTCCGGTGATTTACCTGGGGCTGATCGTCTTCGCCCTCGGTAGCGTGCTGGCGGCCAATGCGGATTCGATCTGGGGCGTGATCGCCGGACGAATCCTGCAAGGCGCCGGGGCGATTTCCGCGGCGGTGATGGCGTTGCTGTCAGACCTGACCCGTGAACAGCATCGGACCAAAGCCATGGCCATGATCGGCATGACGATCGGTCTGTCGTTCGCTGTCGCGATGGTTGTAGGACCGTTGCTGACCCGCGCCTTCGGCCTGTCCGGGTTGTTCCTCGCCACGGGCGGCATGGCGCTGTTCGGCATCGTGATCGTGATGTTCATGGTGCCGCGCTCGACCGGGCCGTTGCAGCACCGCGAGTCCGGTGTTGCGCGCCAGGCGCTGATACCGACGCTCAAGCACCCGGACCTGCTGCGTCTGGACCTGGGCATTTTTGTGTTGCACGCGATGTTGATGTCGAGCTTCGTTGCGTTGCCGTTGGCGCTGGTCGAAAAAGCCGGGCTGCCCAAAGAGCAGCACTGGTGGGTGTACCTGACCGCGCTGCTGATTTCCTTCTTCGCCATGATCCCGTTCATTATCTACGGCGAGAAGAAACGCAAAATGAAACGAGTTTTACTCGGTTCCGTCACGACGCTGATGCTCACTGAGCTATTCTTCTGGCAGTTCGGCGATAGCTTGCGAGCTCTGGTGATCGGAACGGTGGTGTTCTTTACCGCGTTCAACTTGCTGGAAGCTTCTCTACCATCGCTGATCAGCAAGGTTTCACCGGCAGGCGGCAAAGGCACGGCGATGGGGGTTTATTCCACCAGCCAGTTCCTTGGCTCGGCGCTTGGTGGCATCCTCGGCGGTTGGCTGTTCCAGCATGGCGGTTTGTCGGTTGTATTCCTTGGATGCGCCGGCCTGGCTGCCCTCTGGCTGGCCTTTGCTGTTACCATGCGCGAACCACCTTATGTCACGAGCCTGCGCTTGCCGTTGTCGCCCGAGGCGATCCGCGAAGCGGGTCTGGTTGAGCGCCTGAAGGCCGTCGTAGGGGTAACAGATGCGGTGATCGTTGCTGATGAAGCGGCGATTTACATCAAATTGGACACAGAACTATTGGATCGCACCACCCTTGAACGCCTGGTGAACAACCCGGCCGGGGCAGCGTGCGTAGCCTAGGAGAACGTTATGGCCCGTGGGGTTAACAAAGTCATATTGGTCGGCACTTGCGGCCAGGATCCCGAAGTTCGCTACTTGCCTAACGGTAACGCCGTGACCAACCTGAGTCTGGCGACCAGCGAACAGTGGACCGACAAGCAAACCGGTCAGAAGGTCGAGAAGACCGAATGGCACCGTGTGTCGATGTTCGGCAAAGTGGCCGAAATCGCCGGCGAGTACCTGCGTAAAGGTTCGCAAGTCTACATCGAAGGCAAGCTGCAGACCCGCGAGTGGGAAAAAGACGGTATCAAGCGTTACACCACTGAAATCGTGGTCGACATGCAAGGCACCATGCAGCTGTTGGGCGGCCGTCCACAGCAGGGCGACCAACAAGGCGGGGGCAATAACTACCAGCAGTCCGCTCCAGCCCCACGCCAACAGGCTCCGCGTCCGCAGCAGTCGGCAGCACCGCAACAATCGCGTCAGGCTCCGGCTCCACAGCAGGCTGCTCCGCAACCGGCTCCGGATTTCGACAGCTTTGATGACGATATTCCGTTCTAAAAAGCAGCTATCCAGTCAGTAACAAAAAAGCGAAGCCACCTGGCTTCGCTTTTTTGTTGGCGCTATTAACTGGATAACGCGGTCACATTGGCCCGTGCCGAGTGCAGTTTCTTGTAGCTTTCGATCAACCGCAGGTGCCTGTCGAGCCCCTCCAGTTTCAAGCTGGTCGGCGTCAAGCCATGGAAACGCACGCTGCCGTCCACCGATCCGATCGCGGCATCCGTGCGCTCGTTGCCAAACATCCGACGGAAGTTGGCCTCGTAGTCTTCCAGTTCCAGGTCTTCGTCCAGCTTCATCTCCAACACCACATTGACCGCCTGGTAGAACAAACCACGCTCAACCGTGTTGTCGTTGTACTGCAGGAACATTTCTACCGCCTCTTTCGCCTCTTCATATTGCTGCAAGGCGAGATAGATCAGCAGCTTCAACTCAAGAATCGTCAGCTGGCCCCACGCCGTATTGTCGTCAAATTCGATGCCGATCAGGCTGGTGATGTCGGTGTAGTCGTCCAGCTCACTTTCCACCAGACGCTCAACCAGCGATTGCAGTTCTTCTTCGTCCAGGCGATGCAGGTTGAGGATATCGGCGCGGAAGAACAGCGCTTTGTTGGTGTTGTCCCAGATCAGATCGTCCGCAGGATAGATTTCCGAATAGTCCGGCACCAGGATGCGGCACGCCTTGGCGCCGATATGCTCGTAGACCGCCATGTACACTTCCTTGCCCATGCCTTCGAGAATGCCGAACAAGGTCGCGGCTTCCTCGGTATTCGAGTTTTCACCCTGGCCGGAGAAGTCCCACTCCACGAATTCGTAATCCGATTTGGCACTGAAGAAGCGCCACGACACCACGCCGCTGGAGTCGATAAAGTGCTCGACGAAGTTGTTCGGCTCGGTCACCGCATGGCCTTCAAACGTCGGCTGGGGCAGGTCGTTGAGGCCTTCGAAGCTGCGGCCCTGCAACAATTCGGTCAGGCTGCGTTCCAGCGCCACTTCCAGGCTCGGGTGCGCGCCGAACGAGGCGAACACACCGCCGGTACGCGGGTTCATCAACGTGACGCACATCACCGGGAATTCACCCCCCAGGGACGCATCCTTCACCAACACGGGGAATCCCTGCTCTTCCAGCGCCTGAATACCGGCCAGTATGGCGGGGTACTTCGCCAGCACGCTGGCCGGCACATCCGGGAGGGCGAATTCGCCTTCGATGATTTCGCGCTTTACCGCGCGCTCGAAGATCTCCGACAGGCACTGCACCTGGGCTTCGGCCAGTGTGTTACCGGCACTCATGCCGTTGCTCAGGAACAGGTTTTCAATCAGGTTGGACGGGAAGTACACCACCTCGCCGTCCGACTGGCGCACGTACGGCAACGAGCAGATGCCGCGCTCTTCATTGCCCGAGTTGGTGTCGATCAGGTGGGAACCACGCAACTCGCCGTCGCGGTTGTAAATCTTCAGGCAGTACTCGTCGAGAATTTCACTTGGCAGTTCATCTTTGCGGCCAGGCTTGAACCAGCGCTCGTTCGGGTAATGCACAAACGCAGCGTTGGCGATGTCTTCGCCCCAGAACTGGTCGTTGTAGAAGAAGTTGCAGTTGAGTCGCTCGATAAACTCGCCCAACGCCGATGCCAGCGCGCCTTCCTTGGTCGCACCCTTGCCGTTGGTAAAGCACATCGGTGAGTGCGCGTCGCGGATATGCAGCGACCACACGTTGGGCACGATATTGCGCCACGAGGCGATTTCAATCTTCATGCCCAGGTCCGCCAGAATGGCCGACATGTTGGCGATGGTTTGCTCCAGCGGCAGATCCTTGCCGGCGATATAGGTGTGCGCCTCTGAATTAGACGCAGGCATCAGCAACGCCTGGGCATCGGCGTCGAGGTTTTCCACTTCTTCGATCACAAACTCAGGCCCGGCTTGCACCACTTTTTTCACGGTGCAACGGTCGATGGAACGCAGGATGCCCTGGCGGTCCTTGTCGGAGATGTCTGCCGGTAGCTCGACCTGGATCTTGAAAATCTGGTTGTAGCGGTTTTCCGGGTCAACAATGTTGTTCTGCGACAAGCGGATGTTTTCGGTGGGGATGCTGCGAGTGTCGCAGTACAACTTCACGAAATACGCCGCACACAACGCCGACGACGCCAGGAAGTAGTCGAACGGACCCGGTGCCGAGCCATCGCCTTTGTAGCGGATAGGTTGATCGGCCACCACCGTGAAGTCGTCGAACTTGGCTTCAAGTCGAAGGTTGTCGAGAAAGTTGACCTTGATTTCCATGGGGGATTACCAGAATAACGGCTAGACGATTTGGCCGCCATTATCCGGCTTTTCGGCCGTAAGTCTCAGAAAAAAGGCCAGTCACGTGCGCACGCGCCTGGCCTTCCTTGTTTCGGGAGCGTCGGATTGCAGTATCTGACGCAGAAGCGTTGATCAGTGATGCGCCGCCAGGAACTCGTCAGTGGACACTACGCTTGCATAGGCGAAGCCTAGGGCCGACATGAAGGCGGCATGCACGAGGGCTGCCGGGACAGTGACGCCGTTGAACTCCAGATCACGGGTAGCGCAGGCGTCGTGAATCACCGTGACGGTGTAACCAAGATCCGCGGCGGCGCGGGTGATGCCATCGACGCACATGTGGCTCATGCTGCCGACGACCACCAGTTCCTTGATGCCTTGCTCGTCGAGAATCGATTTCAGATCGGTTTCGCGGAACGAGTTGACGAAGTGTTTGAGCACGACCGGCTCGTCGGCACGGTTGAGGACTTTGGGGTGCAGCTTCGCGCCTTCGGAGCCCGGGGTGAAGAACGGTGCCGCGTCGGAGGTGAACTCGTGGCGGATGTGCACCACCGAATCACCGGCGTCGCGAAAGGCTTTGAGCAGGCGGACAGCGTTGTCGGCAGCAGCGTCGGCGCCGACCAGCGGCCATTTGCCTTGGGGGAAGTAGTCATTTTGGATATCGACTACGATGAGTGCTTGCTTGGCCATGACTGTTTCCTCGAAGAGCTTGTTGGTGTGGAATGGAGTATTGGCTCTGGCAGGCCGTCCGAGGATTGGCGGCACCGACAATAGAAGGGGGAAAACTGACAATGGATGTAGAAAGGGCAATCGCCGAGCTGGGTGTGCTGATCTATCCCGGTGCACAGATGGCGGCGGTGCATGGGTTGACGGACTTGTTCGGGGTGGCGAACCGGATTGCCGCCGAACATCAGGCGGCGCAGTTGCCGTTGCTGCGGGTCAGCCATTGGCAGGTTGATGGCGATCAGGCGCCCGAGCGGGTCTATGACAGTCATCCCGCTGTGGACGGTGCGTTGGTGGCGGTGTTGATCCCGCCGTCGATTGCCGGTTTTTCCGAAGGCCAGGCACCGCAGGCGCTGTTTCGCTGGCTGCGTCAGCAACATGCCAATGGCGCGACACTTGGCGGGGTTTGTGTGGGGTCGATTCTGTTGGCCGAGAGCGGCCTGCTCGACGGTCGTAGCGCCACCACCCACTGGACCTCGGCCAAAACCTTCGCCGAGCGTTATCCGGCGATCAAGCTCAAGGCCGACACACCCATCGTTGATGACGGCGACCTGATCACCACGGCGGGGCTGATGGCCTGGTCCGAACTGGGCTTGCGTCTGGTCAACCGTCTGCTGGGGCCGAGTATCGCCACCAGCACCGCGCGGTTTTTGGTGGTGGAACACAGCGACAGCGCAAGTGAGTGCGGCAGCAATTTTTCACCCATTCTCAGCCATGGCGATGCTTCGATTCTCAAGGTCCAGCATTGGCTGCAAAGCACTGGAGCAACCGATGTGTCGGTGGCGACGATGGCCGAGCGGGCAGGGCTGGAAGAGCGCACGTTCCTGCGTCGATTTCGTGCGGCAACCGGGCTCAAACCCACCGAGTATTGCCAGCACTTGCGGGTTGGCAAAGCCCGGGAAATGCTCGAGTTCACCAACGGCACCATCGATCACATTGCCTGGACGGTGGGGTATCAGGATCCGAGTGCGTTTCGGGCGACCTTCAAGAAAATTACCGGGTTGGCGCCGAGTGATTACCGCACACGATTTGGGGTGACACCCTCAGCCGTGGCTCGGTAGTCAGATCACAAAAGAACAAAAATGTGGGAGCGGCGGTGCGGCGATCCGACTTGCTCGCGAAGGCTGACTGTCAGCCATCATCAATGTTGAATGTAAAACCGCTTTCGCGAGCAAGCCCGCTCCCACATTTTGATCTGTGTAAGCCTTAGGTCGTGCAAAATGCAGGAGTCTTGAAGGCTGTCGTGCAGAATCAAACAGGCAGGGTGCCATCATGTTTTTCGCAACTGGCTGATTTGAAAAACGTTTGTCTTCAGCCCCCCTTGGCCTGATCTCTGCACCCCTTCAACTACATTCATCAAGCGCAGATTGAAGGGGGACGCATGACCCCAGCAAATCGCAAGAAACTGGTGGTCGCCCACTCCGTGCACGCCGATGCTCCGTTGCACGAAGTGGAAACCAATCGTGCGCTGGCCCGTTGGCTGGCGCAGATCCTGGGGCTTAAATACGGCGGCAGTTACGACCCGGTACTGCACAACGGGCGAGACCTGTATCTGTTGCCGACCCAGACACTTGTGGGCGCCGCTGCCGCCCGGCAATTGGGCGTCAAGGGGCCGGAGGATTTGTGGGGCGGTTACGTTGAGCATGATTTCATCTGCACCAAAGCCATCAGCCACGGGTTGCGCAACAAAAATGCTCGCGCTCCGCAAGGCTGGTCTCCGTTGTTTTGCGAACGTGTGCGCAGCGTGGTGCTCGACGGCCTCAGTGTTTTTTCCATGGATGATGCGCGGCCCGCGGCAGAACACCTGCTCTACACCGGCCCGATCCGCATCAAGCCTATTCATGCCTGCGCCGGACGCGGTCAGGAAGTCATCGAAAGCATCGACCAGTTCGATGCCATCCTCGCCAGACCCGAGGCCAAAGCGCTGTTCACCGAAGGCGTGGTGCTGGAGCAGGACCTGGACCACGTGATCACCCACAGCGTTGGTCAGAGTTTTATCGGTGACACGGTGCTGAGTTATTGCGGTGATCAATACTTGACCGAAGACGGTCAGGGCGAGCAGGTTTATGGAGGGTCCAACCTGCTGGTGGTGCGGGGTGACTACGACGATCTGCTCGAACTGGAAGTGCCGGACGACGTTCGGCTGGCGATCCGCCAGGCGCAAGTGTTCGACCGTGCCGCGGATGAGGCTTATCCCGATTTCTACGCCTCGCGGCGCAACTACGACATCGCCCAAGGCGTGGACAGTAACGGCAAACCGCGCAGCGGTGTGCTCGAACAGTCCTGGCGGATGGGCGGTGCCAGCAGCGCCGAAGTTGCCGCCTTGCAGAGCTTTGTCAACGACCCCGGCATGCGCGCGATTCGCGTGTCGTCGGTCGAGACCTACACCGATCAGCCGCTGCCGGCGGACGCCATCGAGGTGTATCGCGGGCCGGCGCAAAACAGTGACTTTCTTCTCAAGTACGTAACGGTTAAATCCTATGACGGCTAGAAGCGAAACCATTCAGATCGACATCGACGATGAGCAAATGGTCGGGACTTTTCTCAGCCCCAAATCAAAAGTCCCCGGCGTGCTCTTTGTGCACGGTTGGGGCGGCAGTCAGGAGCGGGACCTGGAACGGGCGAAAGGCATCGCCGGGTTGGGTTGCGTTTGCCTGACGTTCGACTTGCGCGGGCACACCGATGGGGCCGGTCTTGCGCTGAATCGAGTCACGCGCGAAGACAACCTGCGCGACCTGCTGGCGGCGTATGACCGCCTGCTCGCGCACCCGGCGCTCGATACCTCGGCGATTGCCGTGGTCGGCACCAGTTATGGCGGTTATCTTGCTTCGATCCTGACCTCTTTGCGTCCGGTGCGCTGGTTGGCGCTGCGGGTGCCGGCGCTGTATCGCGATGATCAATGGCACACGCCCAAACGTGACCTGGACAAGCTCGATTTACGTGATTACCGCAGCACGATCGTCCGAGCCGACAGCAATCGCGCGCTGCATGCCTGTTCGCAATTCACCGGGGATGTGCTGTTGGTCGAGTCAGAGACTGACGACTATGTACCGCACGCAACCATCATGAGTTACCGCGCGGCCTGTCAGCAGACCCACTCGCTGACCCACCGGATTATCGACGGCGCCGATCACGCCTTGAGCGAGCCCGTTTCGCAACAGGCGTACACCTCGATTCTGGTGGGCTGGATCACCGAGATGGTGGTGGGCGAGCGGTTGAGCATTATTCAGTCATCGTGAAAAAACGGACGGCTAATGCCTCGGTTTCTTCGAAATCCGCAACGACTTGGCCTTGGCTTCCACGATCAGGTACATCACCAGGGTAATCAGTAGCGGCAGGATGAAGTAGATCGCCCGATACGCCAGCAATCCGGCCACCAGGCTGCCTCGGGACACTTCGTGTTGCAGCAGCGCCACGAACACCGCTTCAAGCACGCCGAGCCCGGCAGGAATGTGCGTGATAACCCCGGCAATCGCGCTGATCAACAACACCCCAAGCACCAGTGGGTAATCCAGCTTGCTCGGCAGCAAGGTGAAAATCACCGCGGCCATCAGCGACCAGTTCAGCGCCCCGAGGGCCAGTTGCAGCACCGCCATGCGCAGGGACGGCAGGTCGATTTCCACCCCGCGTATTGCCCACTCCCGTCGCCTGGAAAACTGACACGCTGCCAGATACCCCGCGCTCACCAGCAACAACAACACTCCTACACCTTGCAAGGCGTCGCTGCTCAGCTTCCAGCCTGGCGGCATTCGCACCAGTCCGCTGCTGAACACTGCACCGGCAATCACCATGTAGCCGAACCAGTTTGTCGCCAGGCTCAGCCCGAGAATTTTCGCGATGTTGCCCTTGCTCACCCCGAGTCGCGAATACAGGCGATAACGCATGGCAATGCCGCCGACCCACGCGCTCAGATTGAGGTTGAAGGCATAGCTGATAATCCCCACCGGCAGGATCTGCTTCCACGTCAGGTCCTGGCGAATGTAGGTTCGGCCGATCAGGTCGAAGCAGGCGTAGACCAGAAAACTCACCAACGTCAGAGCGGAGGCGATGATCAGCGTGCGCACCTTGAAATCTGCAAGGTTGTCGAACACTTCATCCCATTCGATGCGCTGGGCAAGCAGGGTGAACAGCACGATCAGCGCCAGGAAAAACAGCATCGTCAGCGGCCGTTTCCAGCGGCTCCAGCGGGATTTGCCCGGCGTTTCGGCGTGGGTCGCGGGTTGTGTATCAGAGTGGCTCATCAGGTGTCACTCCCAGCGGAATGGGAAAAGGGTTTCAGGCGCGGCTTGTGCGCCGGCAGCCAACCGGCCCAGGCCGGGAAGTGCCGCAGGAAGTGAAACACCAGAAAGCCGACGGTCATGTGCCAGACCCGTCCGCGCGGGGACTTGTCTGCGGACATGACCTTGCAATGGTTGTTACTCAGGTCTTCGAGGCGCTCGAACAGGTCGCGGTTGAAGGCGCGATCGCGGATCAACACATTGGCTTCCAGGTTCAAGGACAGGCTCAACGGGTCGAGGTTGCTCGAACCGACCGTACTCCAATCCTCATCCACCAGCGCGACTTTGCCGTGCAGCGGACGGTCGCAATATTCGTAAATCTGCACACCGGATTTGAGCAGGTAGTCATAGGTCATGCGCGCGGCGAGTTTGGCCGCCAGCATGTCGGGCTGACCTTGCAGGATGAGGCGCACATCGACGCCACGGCGCGCCGCGTTGCGGATCTCGCGCAGCAGGCGATAGCCCGGAAAGAAGTAGGCATTGGCGATCACCACCCGGCGCTGGGCAGTACGAAGAACCTGTCGGTAAACCTCTTCGATGTCGGTTGGATGTTCGCCGTTGTCGCGGTACACCAGGCGAACCTGGCCGTCATGATCGGTGAACGCCAGCTCCGAGCGCCGTTGTCTGCGGCGTTGCCACCAGTATTTGGCGCGAGCCGGGCGACCGCATTGCAGCAAGGCGAAGTGATGGATGTCGGCCACCGCCGGGCCTTGCACTTCAACGGAATAATCCTGTTTGGCCTCAGGGCCGAAGTCAGCCAAATGGTCGGCAGAAAAGTTGATGCCGCCGATGAACGCAATCGTGCCATCGACTACCACGATCTTGCGGTGCAGGCGGCGGAACCAGTTGGTGCGGATGCCCAGAGTTTTGGGCGCCGGGTCGAAAATCTGGATGCGCACGCCGGCCTCGCTCAGGGCGGCGAGGTACCCCGTACTCAGTTCACCGCAGCCGAAGCCATCGAGACTGGCGGTGATTCGCACGCCGCGTTGAGCGGCGGCGATCAGTACTTCCTTCAGCTCATCACCGACCTTGTCCTCAAACACAATGAAGGTTTCCAGGAGGATTTCAGTCTTGGCCTGACGCATCGCCTCGAACACCCGAGGGAAGTACGCTTCGCCGTTTTCCAGCAGCTCTACGCGGTTGTTGCCTTGCCAGCCATATTCGACGTCGACCACGCCCGGCTCACGAATCGGCGGGGTTGTGGATAAGTGCTCCACGTTGGTTTTATCCATCGATGGGCTGCTCAAAGCTCGATCTCCACCGACAGCGGTGCATGGTCGGAAAGGTGTGACCAGGGCCGCGCGGCCAGCACTTGCGGCTGACTGGCCTTGAGGTTGCGCACGTAGATGCGGTCAAGGCGCAACGCCGGCAAGCGTGCTGGAAAACTGCGCGCCGGTTTGCCGTGGAGTTCGGCGAAAACCTCCCGTAGACCGCTGGGTTTGAGCAGTGCGTCGGCCCGCTGGCGCCAGTCGTTGAAGTCACCGGCAACGATCACCGGGGCATCGCTGGGCAGTTCTTCGAGGCGCTGGGCCAGCAACTTGAGCTGTTCAGTGCGGTGGGTTTCGCGAAGGCCCAGATGCACACAAATGGCATGCACTTCCTGGCCGTCACCGGGCAGGCGTAGCACGCAATGCAGGATGCCGCGGTTCTCGTGACCGCTGATGGAGACGTCGAGGTTGTCGTGGCGAATGATCTGGAATTTCGACAGCAGCGCATTGCCGTGATCGCCCGCCGGATAGACCGCGTTACGCCCATAGGCAAACTGCGGCCACAGGGTGTCGGCGAGGAATTCGTATTGCGGCATCGCCGGCCAATTGCTGTAGCGCTGGGGATGACGCTCGTGGGTGCCATGGACTTCCTGCAAAAACACCACGTCGGCGGACACGCTGCGCACTGCTTCGCGCAATTCCGGCAGGATGAAACGCCGGTTGAGCGCGGTGAACCCTTTGTGCGTGTTGACCGTCAGCACGGTAAAGCGGCGTACGGAGGTGATGATGGGTTGCTGTTCGTCGGTGGTGCCGACCGGTTCGGAAATGCTCATGACAGCACTCCTTCGGCGGCCCGTTCACCGGGGCGGGTGGCGAGGTCTTTATCCAGATGAAAGCGCTCCAGCAAGCGGCGGGCATCGTAGGGAGCGCGGACTTTGATGTCGTTGTCGAAATAGCAAAACACTTCCCGGGACTTGCGCGCTTTGGGCTTTTGCCGGGGGGCGATCAGCTGCGGGTCGGGCGGTTGCTGACCGTGGGACCAGGCCTCGATCCGGTCACCCCAACGCTTCAGAGCCTCGGGGGTGTAACCGCTGGCATAGAGTTCTTCGGCACCGTGCAGGCGCAGGTAAACGAAGTCGCTGGTGAGGTCTTCGCGGTACGGCCATTTACCGGCGGTGTCGGCGATCACCAGCGCAGCATTGTGGCGTTTGAGCAGGCGGATGAAGGCGGGATCGACGAAGCTCTCATTCCTGATTTCTACGGCATGGCGCAAAGGCTTTTTTCCGTAGGCCTTCAGGCTGGCGTGACCGTTCAGGTGCGAATCATGCTGGCGGGCGAGGGCGGCGGCCTCTTCGGTGTCGTGGGGCAACTGCTCGAGAAAGGTCTCGAACAACTCGGCGTCGAATTTGAAGTTGGGCGGGAATTGCCAGAGGATCGGGCCGAGTTTTTCCTTGAGTTCCAGCACCCCGGACGCAAAGAAATTCGCCAGGGGTTTATGGATGTCCCGCAGCCGCCTGATGTGGGTGATGAAACGCGGGGCTTTGACGCTGAAAACGAAGCCCCTCGGGGTTTCGGCGTACCACTGGGCATAACGTTCGGGCCGTTGCAGGGCGTAAAACGATCCATTGATTTCGATGCTGTTGACCGCCCGTGAGGCGAATTGCAATTCGCGCTTGTGGGTCAGCCCCTTCGGGTAGAAATCCCCCCGCCAGGGCGTGTAGCGCCAGCCTGAAATACCGATGTGGATCGCCGCCATATCGCCTCCCGTCTGATGGTCTTTCGGACTGCCCCTGTCTTTTGATGACTGTGGGGCGGACGAGAAAGTTTCGACGGGACTACGGACGGTACACGCTCGACAAAACACCGCAGATCAATTGTGGGAGCGGGCTTGCTCGCGAAAGCGGTGAGTCAGTCACATCATCGCTGGATGTGCCGCCGCCATCGCGGGCAAGCCCGCTCCCACAGGGGCATCAGTGGCCTGTGACTACTCGGGTTAAACCTTCAACCGGATCGGCATATACCGGACCCAATCGATCAAGACGACCGCTCCAAGCGGTCAGCGCCAACGCGACCAGCACCACCAGGCCACCAATCCATGCGGTGTGAATCAGGCCCATGTGAGCAACGATCAAGCCACCGCCCCACGCGCCACCGGCAATGCCAAGGTTGAACGCGGCGATGTTCAGGCCCGACGCGACGTCCACCGCCTGCGGGGTGTGATGTTCGGCCTGACGCACCACGTAAACCTGCAGGCCCGGCACGTTGCCGAACGCAACCGCACCCCAGACCAGCACGGTGGCCAAGGCCAGCCATGGGTTTCCAGCGGTAAAGGTCAGTATGAACAACACGGCAGCGAGCAGGGCAAAGATGATTTTCAGGGCGCTGATCGGGCCGCGTTTGTCCGCCAGTTTGCCGCCCCAGATATTCCCGACGGCCACCGAGATGCCGTAGACCAGCAGCACCAGGCTTACGGTGCTGGCGCTGAAGCCGGAAATGTCCTGGAGAATCGGTGCCAGGAAGGTAAACGCGATGAACGAGCCGCCGTAACCGACCGCGGTCATGGCGTACACCAGCAGCAGACGGGGTTGCTTGAGCACCTGCAATTGCTGCAACAGTGAAGCCGGTTTGCTGTGGGCAATGTTTTTCGGCACGTAAAGCAGGCTGCCGATGAACGCGATCACCCCCAGTGCAGACACCGCGAGGAAGGTTTCACGCCAGCCGAAATGCTGGCCAATGAACGTCCCCAGTGGCACGCCGGTGACCAGCGCCACCGTCAGGCCGGTGAACATGATGGCGATTGCGCTGGCGGCTTTCTCCTTCGGCACGAGGCTGGTGGCGATGGTCGAACCAATCGAAAAGAACACCCCGTGGGCCAGGCCAGTGACGATCCGCGCAATGATCAGCGACTCGTAGCTCGGCGCTTTCCAGGCCAGCAGGTTGCCGAGGGTGAACAGCACCATCAGCGACAACAGCAGCAATTTGCGCGGGACTTTGCCAGTGAGGGCGGTCAGCACCGGGGCGCCAATGGCAACGCCCAATGCGTAGAGGCTGACCAGCAGGCCGGCGGACGGCAGGCTGACGCCAAGGTCGGCGCCGATGGTGGGTAACAGGCCAACGATGACGAACTCGGTCGTCCCGATGGCGAAGGCGCTGAGGGTCAGCGCGAGCAAGGCAATGGGCATGGCTGCAACTCCGGTGGATTGATTGATGGAGCGCAGTGTCCGGGTTTGGGTTGTGTGGAAAAATAGAGGGATGGGCATTTGATATTTGCCTCTCGCGCAAAGATCAAAAGCCCCCCCTCACCCCAGCCCTCCCGAAACGTCGGACCGCCCCCAAAGGGGCGAGGGGACTGACCGAGTTGTTCTTAGAGCTACATCGACCTGAAAGCCCTGAGTCGAACTCAGGTTTGAAGAACATGAGGATCGGCTCCCTTTCCCCCTCTCCCCTCTGGGGCGGTCCGATGTTTCGGGAGGGCTGGGGTGAGGGGTGGCCCCTGATTTCACCCCAATAACCGAACTTGCCTACACTTTCCCGATCAGTTCCTTACAGACCCTTTTGCAGGAGCGCCGCGTTTGTTCAAGCTCAAGACCGCGATACTACTGGGGGCATTGTTGATTCTGGGCAGCAACGAGCTGGAGGCAGCCGCACTGCCGGGTGTGCCGGCGGCGGCCACGGCCACGACACCACTGGCCCACCCCGAACCGCTGGTACAGGGTGGTTTGCTGGGGGCCATCAGTTCGAGCATTGATCAAGTCCAGGGAAAACTCGATCTCAACGAGGACCTGCTGGACGCCTGGCGTCTGCGGGCAGACCGGGCAGCGGTTGAGGTGGATCAACTGGTCAATCATCCATCGTCCCGTTCAAGCTGGAGCGTGGCGGGGGATTTCCTGCTGTTGTCCGGTGTGTGGATTGGCGTTTTCGCGCTGCTCTGGTTGCTTGGCGGGCTGCTCGCCAAACGTCTGTGCCAGAACCGCCTGCTGCTGACTCGCGAGCGCGGTCAGGCATTACTGGGGTATGTGTTGCCCTACACGGTTCCGGCGCTGATCAGCCTGCCGCTGACGCTGTATGTCAGCCACTTTCTGCAAGTGTCCGCCGGCCGGGCACTGGCATTGTGTTTCGCCTATGCCACCAGCAGCGGCATTTTCGCCGCGTCGTTGCTGTTGTCGCTGGTGGTGCTGTTCAACGCCGGCCACAAGCGCCGGGCGGTGCAGATTATTCGTCAATACAGCCCACGCCCGCTGTTTTTGATGGGCTTTCTCGTGGCGCTGAGCGACGGCTTGACCAGCCCGCAGATCGCCCGCCTGCTCGGCGGCAATCTCACCAGCAGCGTCGCGGTGTTCACCGGGGTGGCGGCTTCGGTCACCTTTGGCATTTTGGTGATCAAGATGCGCCGTCCGGTCGCCCATCTGATCAGTATTTTGCCGTTGGCCCAGCGCCTCAGCCAGCCGGCCTTGCGTGAAATGCTGCGGATCTTTTCCGGGCTCTGGTACTGGCCGATTCTGTTGATGGTGCTGGTGTCGGTGATCAACCTGATCGGCATTGGCGATGACAACCAGAAAGTCCTGCGCTGTGCGCTGTTTACCACGGTGTTGCTGATTGCGATGGTGTTTCTCAGCACGTCGCTTCATCACCTGTTCAAGTCGCGCAGTGAGTTGGCCGTGCGCCGCAGCAGTGCCTACAAAGAACGCTTTATCAGCCTTTCGCACGCGTTGCTGCGCATCGCCCTGGCGATTGTGTTCATCGATGTCCTGGGGCGCATCTGGGGGGTGTCGCTGTTTGAATTTGCGGTGAGCAATGCGGTCGGCCGGGCGATCAGTGATTCCCTGAGCCGAATCGGTTTGATTTTCCTGGTGACCTGGATGGTTTGGGTGGTGTTGGACACGGCGATTCAGGAAGCCCTGAAACCCCCTGTCAGCAAACGCTCGGCGCGCCAGCCCAGCACCCGGGTCAAAACCATCCTGCCGCTGCTGCGCAACGCGATCAAAATCGTCCTGGTGGTGATCTGCGCCATCACCACCATGGCGAACCTGGGGATCAACGTTGCACCCTTTCTGGCCGGTGCCGGAGTCGTGGGGCTGGCGATCGGTTTCGGTTCCCAGCAGCTGGTGCAGGACGTGATCACCGGATTGTTCATCATCATCGAAGACACGTTGTCGATTGGCGATTGGGTGGTGCTCGACTCTGGCCACGCCGGCACCGTCGAAGGCCTGACGATCCGCACCTTGCGCCTGCGCGATGGCAAGGGGTTTGTGCACTCGGTGCCGTTCGGTCAGATCAAGGCCGTAACCAATCAATCGCGGCAATTCGCCTATGCGTTTTTCTCGGTGCAATTCACTTATGACACCGATGTCGACAAGGCTATCGAATTGATCCGCGAGGCCGGGGATTCCATCCGCGACGATGCGTTCCTCAAGTACAACCTGCAAGGGTCGTTGGATGTGTTTGGTGTCGACAAGATGGACCTCAATGGCGTGGTGCTGACGGCGCAGTTCCGCACGGTGTCGGGTGGGCAGTACGCGGTCAGTCGCGCGTTCAACCAGCGTTTGAAAAAGCTTGTGGATAACAGCCCGTGGGTGCATTTCGCGCAGACTTATCCACAGCAGGTCTTGATGCCCAGGCAGGCTGTTGAGCCGCTGCAAAACGATGGACTTGCATCGGAGCATTCAACGGTGTTCCTGCCGGATCAGCCGAGAACCCAATGATTTGAGTGAGCTTACTGGCCCCTTCGCGAGCAAGCCCGCTCCCACAGGGGATCTGTGTCTGAGCAAGGTTTTGTGGCCGACACAGATCCCCTGTGGGAGCGGGCTTGCTCGCGAAGAGGCCGGACCAGACAGCATCAATGCTGGATCAGTTTGATACGGACCTCAGTACTGGCCTGCTGATCCAACTCCAGCCAGAAAATCTGCTTGCCGGCAATCTCGGCGGCAGCGGGCAATCCATCTCGATACACCAATCGATTACTCGCCAATGCCGGTACTTTTGCACCCGGTAAAAGCGTCCCGGCAAGGTTCAGTGGATCAACCCCACACACGGCAATCAAACTCCCGTCATGCGGCCGTCGTCGCACCTCGCGCAGCAACGGTATGGCCTCGGGCAACGCAAACTGTTCACCGGCCAAGCCACTGACAAACCTTCCGCCGCGAATCTCGCCCCGAGCTTCCAGCCGGTGGAACGTGCGCAACAATTCCCGCCAGCTCGGCAACCAATCCGCTTCACGTTCCAGCAAGCGCCAGAACACCACGCCGTAGCGCCGGAGCAAGGTCATGGCGATGTGTTCCAGGGTGTCGGTCGGCGTCGGTGCCGGACGTTTGTTATCCACAATCGGAGCTTGCGCGCCGCGTCGCAGCAAGGCCCAGCGCCCGGCATCGTCCATCCCGCCGACAAACGCTCCGCGCCCGCGTCGGCTGCTGCGATTCTGGCGCTTGCTGGCCGGGGTGATCAGCGCTCGCAGACCGGCGAAGCTGTCGGCATTCACCAACCCGGCGCCGACCAATTCCTGCAAGGCGATTTCCAGTTCCGAGCGCAGCAGATGAGCCTCGTGAGTCAGCTCATCGAAAAACAGCGCGCCGTGTTGGCTCAAAGCTTCATAAACTTTTTGCGTCTTGGGTGACAGTTCGCTGACCGGCGTCTGCTCGGTCAATCCGCTCCACAATCCGACCTGACTGCGCGGCAGCAGCAGAATCGGTGTGCTGCGCAGCGCCGTGCTGGCGCTTTTGTTGCGTGCAGTCAGCCGCGTCCAGACCAGTTTGCCGCTGCGGCACAGGTCATCCAGCCAACTCGCTGAATAGTCTTTTATTCGCGCCGGCAGAATATCGCTGTCCCAGGCTGAAGCGGCGGCGGGGTAGCCTTCGAACTGACCGACTATCGCGGGCAATACTGCGTTGCCCTGACCCTGAGTTGTAGCGGACAGATGCTGCCAGTCGAACAGGAAACGCATGAAATCCTGCAACGCCACGGGCTCGATTTCCCGCCGCAGACGCTTGACGGTGTAGCGGTGAATCCGCGCCAGCAGGTGGCGCTCGCACCATTCTTCCTCAGCCGTGCCGGGGGTGAATTGACCGCGCAACACATAGCCTTCGCGTTCCAGTTGCGCCAACGCCTGGGTGACTTGAGTTGCCGGTAGTCCGAGCGGTTCGGCAATCGCTTTCAGCGGCAACGGACCGAATGCGCTGAGTCGCGCACGGATCACTTCCAGCACCGCTTCGTCCGTCGTCCAGACTTCATCGAACCCGGGCAACGCCTGCAACGGTGGCTGCAAAATCGCGTGTGGATACATCGCGTTCAGGCAAGTCAGCCGCTCCAGTGCCAACCACAGAACTTGCCCGGTATTGACTTGCAAGCGGCTGGCGCGACCGCTGTCGGCCAGGGCGTTCAGCCAATCGAGCCAGTCTGGATTAGCCTGGGCCTCGGCGGCGGTGATGCATGCGAGGCTCATCAACGCCTCATGCATTTCATCGACGCCAGTGGGCGTTGGCCAGGCTTCCTCGCGCACCGCTTCAATCGCCTCAGCATCCAGCGCCCCGAGGTCGTCGGTGGACTGTGGATCGCTCCAGCGGCGGTTGAGCACTGCTTGAGTGCGACGCTCTTCCAGCGGCGCATCGTCGAGAAAGGTGTAGGGCCGGGCGCTGAGAATTTCCGCTGCCAGCGGTGAAGGCGCTGGCAGGTCGCGGCTGATCAGGCGGATGTCACCGCGCTCCATTCGCCGCAACAACGCCAGCCAGCCTTCGCTGTCCATGGCTTCGTGCAGGCAGTCGTCGAGGGTTTGTTCCACCAGTGGATGGTCGGGAATTTCCCGTTCGCCGGCGAGGTTTTCCACGCAGGCCATCTGATCGGGAAATACGCTGGCGATCAGGTCTTCGCTTTTCATCCGCTGGATCTGCGGCGGGACTTTGCGCCCGCCACTGTAGCGTGGCAGCGCCAGCGCGACCCCGGCATTCCAACGCCAGCGCACACCGAACAGCGGGGCCTCGATCACGGCTTGGATCAGGGTGTGCTCGGCGCTGTTGCTGTGCAGATAGCGCCAGACATCGTCGAGTTCAAAACTGTGGCCGGTGGACAGCGACAGCACGATGGCGTCTTCGCTGGCGGCGGCCTGCAATTCGAAGTTGAAGGTGCGGCAAAAACGCTTGCGCAAGGCCAGGCCCCAGGCGCGGTTGATGCGGCTGCCGAACGGCGTGTGAATGATCAATTGCGTGCCGCCGGACTCGTCGAAAAACCGCTCCATCAGCAACGTGTCTTGTGAGGGCAGGGCGCCCAATGTCAGGCGCGCACGGGCCAGGTAATCGACCAATTGTTCGGCACTGGCCAGGTTCAGACCGAGGGTGTCGGTCAGCCAGTCGGTCGCGGGCTGCAAGTGACCGGGTGTGGCGCCGAGCAGCGCATCGAGTTGCGCTTGCAGGCGGGCCACGGCGAACGACAGTTCCGCGCTGCGTCCTGGGGCTTCGCCGAGCCAGAATGGAATGGTCGGCGGTTGGCCTTGAGCGTCTTCGACCCGGACCTTGCCGGTTTCAACGCGCAGAATCCGGTAGGAGGTGTTGCCCAATTGGAAGATATCGCCGGCAATGCTTTCCACCGCAAAGTCTTCGTTGACGCTGCCGATGTTCAACCCTTGGGGTTCGAGTAAAACGCTGTAATCGGCGTTGTCCGGGATCGTCCCGCCGCTGGTCACGGCCGTCAGCTTGGCGCCCCGGCGACCGCGCAGGGTCCGGGTTACAGCGTCGCGGTGCAGGTAAGCGCTACGGATGCCCAGGCGACCGTTGTAGCCTTCAGCGAGCATCTGCAGCAGCGCTTGATAATGTTTTTCGTCGAGCTCGCTGTAGGGCGAGGCGTTGCGGAACATCTCCAGCAGCGCCTGCTCCTGCCATTCCTGGCAACTGACCTCGGCGATGATTTGTTGCGCGAGTACATCCAGTGGTGCCTTGGGTATCAGTAAGGTATCGAGTTCGCCGCGCCGCACGCAGTCGAGCAGGGCGGCGCACTCGATCAGGTCGTCGCGGGTGGTGGCGAACAAACGGCCCTTGGGCGTACCGCCGACCTGGTGCCCGGAGCGGCCGACCCGTTGCAGAAACCCGGCAATCGAACGCGGCGAAGCAATCTGGCAGACCAGGTCGACATCGCCGATGTCGATCCCCAGTTCCAGGGACGCCGTGGCGATCAACACTTGCAGCTCGCCGCGCTTGAGGCGCTGTTCGGCGTCGAGACGAAACTCCTTGGCCAGACTGCCGTGGTGAGCGGCCACTGCGTCCTTGCCGAGGCGTTCGCTCAAGTGACGGCTCAAGCGTTCGGCGAGGCGTCGGGTGTTGACGAAAATCAGCGTGGTGCGGTGTTCGCGGGCGAGGGCGGCGAGGCGGTCGTAGACCAGTTCCCAGATGTCGTTGGCCATCACTGCCGACAACGGCACGGGCGGCACTTCGATGTCCAGATCCCGCGGGCGGGCGTGGCCGATGTCGATGATTTCGCACTCACGATCACGGCCAACCAGAAACTGCGAGACGGCTTCAATGGGTTTTTGCGTGGCAGACAGGCCGATCCGCATCAGCGGTTGCGCGCACAACGCTTGCAGCCGCTCGAGGCTCAGGGCGAGGTGGCTGCCGCGCTTGCTGGCGGCGATCGCATGAATTTCGTCGACGATCACCGTGCGCGTGGTGCTGAGCATTTGCCGACCGGAGTCGGAGCCGAGCAATACGTAAAGGGATTCCGGGGTGGTCACCAGGATGTGCGGCGCGGTCTTGCGCATCGCCGAGCGGTCTTTTTGCGGTGTATCGCCAGTGCGCACGGCAGTGTTGATCTGCAATTGCGGCAGGCCCATCTCGCGTAACTGCTCGGTGATGCCGGCCAGCGGGTTTTGCAGGTTGATCTGGATATCGTTGGACAAGGCCTTTAGCGGTGAAACGTAGACCACCAGGGTTTCATCCGGCAATCCGCCTTCAGTTTCCAGGCCGCGGTGGACCAGATCGTCGATGACGGCGAGGAACGCGGTGAGGGTCTTGCCGGAGCCCGTGGGTGCGGCGACCAGGGTCGAACGGTGCTGGCGGATCAACGGCCACGCCCGGGCCTGGGCGGCGGTGACCGTCGGGAAGGTGCTGCTGAACCAGGCGCTGACGGCGGGGTGGAAGCCTGCCAGGGCGCTGTCCGTCGGGATTGGCAGATTCATGGAGCAATTTATGCGGGCGGGGGGCTGAAGATGCAAGTACCGCTCAAGCCCTCTGGTGGTCCTTAGGGCGCCTTCGCGAGCAAGCCCGCTCCCACATTTGAACGGTATCGGTCACAAATTATGGGTACACAGGAGATCCAAATGTGGGAGCGGGCTTGCTCGCGAAAGGGCCTGAACAGGCGGCGCATATCTCAGGGATCTACACTTTACGGATGACGGTTGCGCACTAAACCCGCAAAATGCAACGATTCCGGCAACTATCGACGGCATCGCCCCCGAGCGGTGTCGATAAAGCCATTGTTTCAATCAGACTGGGCCTGCTGACTCTATGCGAATGCGCCTTATGTTACTGGGCGGCGGAAATGCCCTTGGGCAGGCGCTGATTCGCCTCGGTGCGGAGGAAGATATCGGCTTCCTCGCCCCCCGCCCACCGCAAGACGGCTGGGACGCCGCGAGCCTGACGCAACTGCTCGACGACACTCGTCCAGACGCGTTGATCAACCTCGCCTATTACTTCGACTGGTTTCAGGCGGAGACGGTCAGTGAACAGCGTCTGGCCGGGCAGGAACGGGCGATCGAGCGTCTGGCCGAACTGTGCCAGCATCACAACATCGTGCTGCTGCAACCGTCGAGCTATCGGGTGTTTGATGGCTCCCGGGCGACGGCCTACAGCGAAAAAGACGAGCCGGTACCCTTGGGCCTGCGCGGTCAGGCCTTGTGGCGGATCGAACAAAGCGTTCGCGCCACCTGCCCGCAACACGTGTTGCTGCGATTCGGCTGGCTGCTGGATGACAGCCCCGACGGCACCCTCGGGCGTTTCCTCGGTCGCGCCGAACTACCGGAAGAATTGCTGATGGCCGATGATCGTCGGGGCAATCCGACGCCGGTGGATGACGCCGCCCGAGTGATCATCTCGGTCCTCAAGCAACTCGATTGCTCGGCGCCGCTGTGGGGCACCTACCATTACGCCGGGCATGAGGCGACCACGCCGCTGGCGCTTGGGCAGGCGATCCTCACCGAAGCACGCGCCCTGCATCCGCTGGCCATCGAAGCGCCGACCGCCCAGGCTCACGCCGCCCGGCCCGACGCCGCCGAAGAACCGCAACACGCGGTGCTGGCCTGCAAGAAAATTCTGCACACTTTCGGGATCAAGCCCCGCGCCTGGCGTGCGGCACTCCCGGGCTTACTGGATAGGTTTTATCGCCATGGCTGACGGCCCTGTTTTAATCACCGGCGGCGCCGGTTTCATCGGCTCGCACCTCACCGATGCCTTACTCGCCAAGGGCCATTCGGTGCGCATCCTCGATGACCTCTCCACCGGCAAACGCAGCAACTTGCCGCTGGACAATCCGGGCGTCGAACTGATCGTGGGCGATGTCGCCGATGCCGCGCTGGTCGCGCAGGCGATGGTCGGGTGCAGCGCGGTGGCGCACCTTGCTGCCGTGGCGTCGGTGCAGGCGTCGGTGGATGACCCGGTGAAGACTCACCAGAGCAATTTCATTGGTTCGCTGAATGTCTGCGAAGCCATGCGCCAGGCCGGCGTCAAACGGGTGCTATATGCGTCCAGTGCAGCGGTCTACGGCAACAATGGCGAAGGCGAGTCGATCGACGAAGACACGCCCAAGGCACCGTTGACGCCCTACGCGTCGGACAAGTTGGCGAGCGAGCATTACTTCGATTTTTACCGTCGCCAGCATGGTCTGGAACCGGTGATTTTCCGCTTCTTCAACATCTTCGGCCCGCGCCAGGATCCGTCCTCGCCGTACTCCGGGGTGATCAGCATTTTCAGCGAACGTGCACAGAAGGGCCTGCCGATCACTGTGTTCGGTGACGGTGAGCAGACTCGTGATTTCGTCTACGTCGAAGACCTGGTCGACTTGCTGGTGCAAGCCATCGAGAAACCGCACGTCGAAGTCGGTGCGGTCAATGTCGGCTGGAATCAGGCCACGACCCTCAAGCAAATGCTTGAAGCCCTTGAAGCGGTGGTCGGTCCATTGCCGCCGGTAAACCATGGCCCGGCGCGCTCCGGTGACATCCGTCACTCGCGAGCGAACAATCAGCGTTTGCTGGAGCGCTTTACCTGCCCTGAGCAGACACCGATGCATGTCGGCCTGGCGCGGTTGTTGGGACGCTGAGGTTGATAGATCGTTCCCACGCTCTGCGTGGGAATGCCTCAATGGACGCTCTGCGTCCGCTTCGGCATGGGACGCGGAGCGTCCCGGGCTGCATTCCCACGCGGAGCGTGGGAATGATCAAGGCGCCTTTCGAGGCGCCTTTTTTATGTGGCGGGTTTAGAACTTGTAACCCAGGCCAACCATGTAGATGAACGGGTCTACGTCCACATCGACCTTGGCGCGAGTGCCTTGTGCCACTGCGTTGTTTTCTACGGTCGCGGTGGTGTCGATGTCGATGTAGCGCACCTGGGCGTTGATCATGATGGTGTCGGTCAGCATGTAGTCGGCGCCGACCTGGAACGCCATGCCCCAAGAGTTATCCGCCTTGAAATTGCTGAAGCCGTTGGCGCTGGCTTCGCTGCCAACGTGCTCGTCGTAGATCCAAGTGTAGTTGATACCAGCGCCGACATACGGCTGGAACGCAGACTTCGAGTCCAGTGGGTAGTACACAACGCTCAGCGTCGGTGGCAGGTGTTTCAGCGAACCGAGTTTGCCGTTGGCTGCGCCCAGGGCGGTGCCTTTGAGCTTCACGTCATGCTCGAACGGCGAGGCCGCCAGCAGCTCGATCCCCCAGTGGCTGTCGAGCATGTAAGCGAAGTTCAGACCCAGCTGCGTGTCGCTGCTCATGGTGGCCTTGCCACCCAGGTTCGTACCGGCCAGCGGACCTTGATCAACCTTGACGCTGGAGCTGTCGGCTTTCGGGTTGACGGTGATTGCACCGGCACGAACGATGATATCGCCGGCTTCGTGGGCGTAGGCTAACGGTGCTGCGAGCGCGAGGGCAAACAGCGAAGCGCTGAGCAAAGACTTGTGCATGGAGGGCTCCAAAGGACGTTAAAAATGTTTGATGTCCAATGGTACGGAGGCGTCTGATACGGTCTTTTGACTCAGCTCAATGAAACAGTGATGGCCCTGGTTTTTGTGGAACCTTTGAGGGCCTCATCGCGAGCAGGCTCGCTCCCACAGGGGATTTGTGTTGATGCACAGATCAAATGTGGGAGCGGGCTTGCTCGCGAAGGCTATCTATCAAACACCCCATAACTACCGGTTTCACTCCGGCAGCTCATACACATAAATCTTGTCGGCCTGCATCTGATACCCGGCATCCGCCAGCTCGCTGGTCGAGGCCTTGACCTCCAACGCACCCTCAATCCAGTACGGCTGATACAGCTCATCCAGCTTCACGCCGACTTCGCTTTTGACATGCACGATCTGATTCGACGGCGGTGGCGGCACGTGGATGCAGGCGCCGAAATAAGGCACCAGCAGAAACTCGGTAGTGCGACCTTCTTCACTCACTTCCAGCGGCACGATGTAGCCCGGCAGCCGAATGTTCTGACCGTCGAGACTCTTCACCACCGGCGCATTGGGCATGTCTTGCTTGGCCGCGGGCGCCGACTCGGCGGCCAACGCGTTGCCCATTTGCGACAGGTCGTGCAGCGGCGTCATGTTCGGCACTTCCGGCGCGGCGTCCGGCGGGATCATTTCTGACCAGGTCAGGTCTTTCGGCTCGGCCGCCCACAGGGGCAAGGCGACCAGCATCAACAGCGCAAGCACAACGCGGGGCATGTTCAACGTCCTCATAAACGGATCGACAGGCCATCGGCCAGGGATTGGCGATACGCACGCCAGGCCGGCACGCTGCCCATCAGCAACGCGGCGATCAGGATGCCACCGAGCAGCGTCCATTCATATTCGCTCGGCCAGGCCAGCGGCAGGTACAAGCCGTAATTGGCTTGCACATAACCTTGGGCCAAGGCGATGCCCACATACAGCAGCGCCACACCGGCAATCACGCCCGACAGCGCCAAGGCAAACGCCTCCAGCACCAGCAAGGTCGCGATGTGCCACGGCCGGGCGCCCACCGAACGCAGAATCGCCATCTCCCGACGGCGTTCGTTGAGGCTGGTGAGGATCGCCGTGAGCATTCCGATCAACCCGGTCAGCACCACGAACAGCGACACCACGAACAAGGCTTTTTCCGCCGTGCTCATCAAACTCCACAGCTCTTGCAGCGCCACGCCCGGCAGGATCGCCAGCATCGGTTCACCCCGGAATTCGTTGATCTCACGCTGGAGTGCGAAGGTCGAAATCTTGCTGTTGAGGCCGAGCATGAACGCGGTGATCGCTTGCGGCGTCAGGTCCATGTTGCGCGCCTGGTCGGCACTGATCCGACCATTGCCGCGCGCCGGCACACCGTTATGCCAGTCGATGTGAATCGCTTCCATACCGCCGAGGCTGATGTGCAACGTGCGGTCCACCGGGGTGCCGGTGCGTTTGAGAATGCCGACCACGGTGAACGGTTTATCGTCGTGCTTGACCAGACTGATCACCGCCACACCGTGGGCCAGCACCAGTTTGTCGCCGAGTTTGTAATGCAGCGCATCGGCCACTTCGGCACCGAGTACCACTTCGAACGGATCGGTGGCGAAGGCGCGGCCGTCGGCCAATTCCAGGTGTTGCTGATGACCGTATTGGTAATGCTCGAAGTACGCCTCGGTGGTGCCCATCACGCGGTAACCGCGATGGGAGTCGCCGAGGGACATCGGGATCGCCCACTTCACTTTCGGGTTGTTGGCGAAGTGTTCGAAGCTGTCCCAGCGGATGTTGTTGGTGGCGTTGCCGATGCGGAACACCGAGTACAGCAACAGGTTCACCGAGCCGGAACGGGCGCCGACGATCAGGTCGGTACCGCTGATGGTGCTGGCGAAACTGGCCTTGGCCTCGGTGCGCACCCGCTCCACCGCGAGCAGCAGGCAGACCGACAGGGCGATGGCGAACGCGGTGAGGATCGCGGTGAAGCGGCGGTTAGCCAGGCTGGCCATGGCTAGACGAAACAAATACATCTCAGACCTCGGACGGGGTGGCGGCACGATTGAGATCGGCCAGCGACAGGTGGCGATCGAACAGCGGTGCCAGGCTTTGGTCATGGCTGACGAACAGCAGGCTCGACCCGGCTTCGCGGCATTCGGCGAACAGCAAGCGAATGAAATTCTCGCGAGCGTCGTAGTCCAGGGCCGAAGTCGGTTCGTCGGCGATCACCAATTCAGGCTGACCGATCAACGCGCGTGCAGCGGCCACCCGTTGCTGCTGGCCGATGGACAGCGAATCGGCGCGACGGCTTAGGATGCTCTCGTCCTTCAGACCCAAGTGGGCGAGGAGGGTGGCCGCCGCCTGATCGACGCTGCCGTGACGCTGGATCGCCCGTTGAGTGCGCAGTTTGGAAAAGTGGCAGGGCAACTCAACGTTTTCGCGCACCGAGAGAAACGGCAGCAAGTTGAACTGCTGGAAGATGTAGCCGGTGTGATTGACCCGGAAGCGGTCGCGAGCGCCGGCTGAGAGTTCGCTCAGCTCCTGGCCCAACAATCGGATGCTGCCGCGATTGGGCTTCTGCACACCGCCGAGCAGCCCGAGCAGGGTGGTCTTGCCGCTGCCGCTGGGGCCTTTGAGGAACAAGGTTTCGCCGGGTTCCAGGCGAAACGCCGGGATATCCAGCAGCGGCGGATGACCGGGCCAACTGAAGCCCAGGTCGGACAGTTCGATGAGTGCTTGGGTCATAGCGCCGATTTCATGGGTTTTGGGGGACTTGTCTCAATATCACATCCAACACCAACCCCTGTGGGAGTGAGCTTTGTGGCGAGGGGATTTATCGAAACGTCGCACCGCCCCGTTGGGTCGCGAAGCGGCCCTAAAAAATGGGACTGCTGCGCAGTCCAACGGGGATAAATCCCCTCGCCACAAAGCCCGCTCCCACATTGGTTCTACGGTGAATTTAGAATTTCAGGGCGGCAGCCTTGGCCGTCACTTCTACGCCTTGTTGGCCGCTCGGGCTGATCAGTTGTACCTGAATCTTCTGGGTCGCCGGGAAGGTGTTGAAGATGTTGCCCAGATCCAGGGTTTTCAGCGCACCCGGTGCCGAGCAGCTGAATTGATAATGAGCGTGGATTTCGCTGTGGTCGTGGTGATGTTCGCCCTTGGTCTCTTCGTCGGCATCTGGCTTGTCGCCGAACAGCGGGCTCTCCAGTTCCTGTGTCGCGACCACGCAACCAGCGGCTTTCGGCAGGTTGAACAGCACCAGCGGTTTCTCCAGATGCGCACGAACCACGGCAACTTTGGCTTTGTCGGCGTCGGTGGTGGCGGCGTGTTCGAAACCCACCAGGTTCATCGCCGGGCTTTCCAGTTCCAACTCCAGGGTCTGACCATCCAGCGCTGCGTTCAGGCGACCGACACCATGTTCGTGGGCGCTGAGGCTGCCGTGTTCATGATCATGTTCATCGCCAGCGTGGGCAACGGCCAGCGGCAACAGGGCAAACGGCAGAGCGAGAAGCAGACGGCGCATGGCGGGTCTCCGAAAAGTAAAATGAAGAATTTGTTATGTAATCTTATAACGTAAGTGCCGAGAGTTTGACCGCCTGCTTGGCGTTGCACAAGTCCCATGGGAGCATGCAAGCCAGAAATGTGCAGGAGCAGACTTATGTTGCGTATACGCGGAAGCATCGGCGACTGGCCGGTGGATTTGACGCTGGAGATGGATGACGGCGACTGGGCACGGCTCGGTGCGCAGTTGCAGGCGGTGAAACCGGAGGCCGGTGCAGCGCCGGCAAAACCGGTCAATCAGGATGATGCGCTGTGGCAGATCGCCAAGGATTTGCTGCGCAAGGCCGGGCAATTGAGCGGGCCGGATTTGCTGGATCAGTTAGAAGGTTTGACCGGCAGCGCGGCGTCGGGCAAACGCTTGCTGGTGCGTTTGCGTCATTGCACTGATGTGAAAGTGACGAGCGGCGGGGATACGCCGCTCTACAGCTGGCAAGAGCCAGCGTAGGAGCACAGCTTGCTGCGGGCGGCGATCCGACGATGGCGTACCTGAGATCGCCATCGCCGGCAGCCGTGCTCCTACGGAACGGGTTAATACAACGCAGCAAACAACTTGCGACGGTACGTGGTCACCAGCGGGTGATCGTTGCCCAGCAGTTCGAACACCTGCAGCAAGGTCTTGTGCGGCAGGCCTTCGCTGTAGCTGCGATTGCGCACGAACAGCTTGAGCAACCCATCCAGCGCCGCGTCGTACTGCTGACGGGCCAGTTGCTGGATCGCCAGCTGATAAACCGCTTCATCGTCCTGCGGATTTTTTGCCAGACGCGCTTTCAAGTCTGCCGCATCCGGCAAATCCCTGGCCTGACCGAGGAACTGGATCTGCGCCTTGGCGCCGGCCAGCGCGGCCTTGTGTTCATCGGTCTTGACCGCGTCGAGTACGATTTGCGCTTCGCCCAACTCACCACGTTCGGTGAGGCAGCGAGCGTAGAGAATCAGCGCCTTGGCATTGGTGTTGTCTTCGCCCAACAGCACTTTGAGGATGGCTTCGGCATCGGCAAAGCGGTTGTCATCGAACAGCGCCTGAGCTTGCTCAAACGGATCGGCAGCCGTCGGCGGTGGCATTTGCACGTGAGGTTCGAGCATTGTGCGCACGGCGGATTCCGGCTGTGCACCGGCAAAACCATCCACCGGCTGACCGTCCTTGAACAGCACCACCGTCGGCAAGCTACGAATACCGAAGCGCGAAACGATGTCCGGCTCGACGTCGCAGTTGACCTTGGCCAGCAGCAACTCGCCCTGATAGCTCTCGGCGATGGTTTGCAGCATCGGCATCAACGCCTTGCACGGCGCACACCATTCGGCCCAGAAGTCCACCAGCACCGGTTTGTGGAAAGAGTTCTCGATCACCGACTGCTCGAAATCGGCAGTCGTGGCGTCGAAGATGTACGGCGTTTCCTGACTCATGGGGGATCTCTTGAAAGCGTGAATGGGGCAACTATACGACTTGGCGGGGTGTGGCTGAAAGTGTGGGCAGTCTGACAGATTGCCTTCGCGGGCAAGCCCGCTCCCACAGGGGAATGCGGTCAACTGTGGGAGCGGGCTTGCTCCAGGCGGCGTTCCGACGAAGCTTTTAGCTAACGCCGCGCATGGTAGAGGCTCACATGCCGAAACTCTTCGGGCTCGGCCAGATCGGGCAGGGTCATCGCTTCCAGCATCTCGATGCGTCGATACAACGGGTGGCGAAAATCCCTCACCCGTGAATCCGCCACCAGGGCTTGCTGCCCGCGACTGAGGAATTCATCGAGCAACGGCAGATTTGCCCGGTCGTACAGCACATCGGCCACCAGAATCAGATCAAAGCGATCCGCTTCGGTGAAAAAATCCGTCGAGTAATCAAGGTGTACGTCATTGAGTTCGGCATTCGCCCGACACGCGGCAATCGCCAGCGGGTCCAGGTCACAAGCCACCACTTCCAGCGCTCCGGCTTTTACCGCCGCAATCCCCGCCACCCCGGAACCGGCGCCGAAATCCAGCACCCGTTTGCCCTCGACCCAGTGCGGGTTCTGGGCGAGATAACGGGCGACCGCCAGCCCACTGGCCCAGCAAAAACTCCAATAAGGCGGCTCATGGAGAATTCGCCGGGTTTCTTCCGGGCTGAACGCGCGGTCCATGTTGTCGCCGTCGATCAGCCAAAGCTTCAGATCGGTGTCCGGCAATTCACAGGCAACCAGCTGTGCGTCACCGAGCAGTTCACCTAGCGCCTGTTGCAGGTTGAGCGGTGCAATCATGGGGCTTTGACGAATTGCAGCTGACCCAGTACTTGCGTCGTTGGCTGCGTGATGATCTGCGGCGGCAGGTGCAAAATTAGCTGGCCGGACTGGCTGGCGCGGCCGCGCAGTTCAACGCGGGCACCGACCGGAAAGGATTCCGGATTGAATCGCAGATGAAACGGCAGAACCTGATTGGTGCCGATCAGGCTGGAGCTGGCCAACAATTGTTGCGGGCGGCCCTTGTCATCGATCACCAGCAACGCCAGTTCGACTTCGGCGTCGGCCGGCACGCCTTGCAGGGTGCCGCTCAATTCACGCTGATACGCGGGCAATGGGCCGAGGTTGGCCGATTCCCTGGCTTTCTTCTGCGCGGCCTGTGGCGCGGGGCCTGGCGTCGGCGGCTGGGGCTTGGGCGCATCGCTGCTGCAGGCCACCAGCAGGCTGAAAAGACTGAGCAAAACGAGCGGTCTTAGGGACATTTTCGGCTCCAGCAAGGTGAAATCCATGGATCTAGCTCTATAGCCCGTCTGTATACCGCAAACCCTATGGCTTGTCTTGCCACGGGGATGCGCTACCATGGCCCTCCCTTTTTTTGTTGCCTGCCACCATGCACTGTCCCTTCTGCGGTGCCAACGACACCAAGGTCATCGACTCGCGTCTGGTCGCCGAGGGCGAACAGGTACGCCGCCGGCGTGAATGCCTGGCCTGCGGCGAGCGTTTCACGACGTTCGAGACGGCCGAACTGGTGTTGCCGCGCCTGATCAAAACCGACGGCAGCCGCCAGCCGTTCGACGAAGAAAAACTCCGCGCCGGCATGCAGCGTGCGCTGGAGAAGCGCCCGGTGAGTGTCGAGCGCCTGGAATCGTCGTTGGTGCACATCAAACACAAACTGCGCGCCACCGGTGAGCGAGAGGTTAAATCCCTTGTCGTCGGTGAACTGGTGATGGCCGAGCTGCAAAAGCTCGACGAAGTCGCCTACATTCGTTTCGCCTCCGTGTATCGGCGCTTCCAGGACCTCAACGAGTTCCGCGAAGAGATCGATCGCCTGGCCAGAGAGCCGGTGAAAGAATGACCACCTCTGTAGAACTTGCCATTCTCGACGCCCATTACATGGCCCGCGCGCTGGAACTGGCGCGCAAAGGTCATTACACGACACACCCCAACCCTCGGGTGGGCTGCGTGATCGTGCGTGACGGGCAAATTGTCGGCGAAGGCTGGCACGTGCGCACCGGCGAACCCCACGCCGAAGTCCACGCCCTGCGCGACGCCGGCGACAAGGCTCGAGGCGCCACCGCTTACGTGACTCTCGAACCTTGCAGCCACCATGGACGGACGCCGCCTTGTGCCGATGCGCTGGTACATGCCGGTGTGGCTCGGGTCGTCGCGGCGATGCAAGACCCGAACCCGTCGGTTGCCGGTCGTGGCATGCAGCGCCTGGCCCAGGCCGGCATCGCTACCGAAAGCGGCGTGCTGGAAGGCGAAGCGCGCAAGCTCAATGAAGGTTTCCTCAAGCGCATGGAGCACGGCTTGCCGTTCGTGCGGGTCAAGTTGGCCATGAGCCTCGACGGTCGCACGGCGATGGAAAGCGGCGAAAGCCAATGGATCACCGGCCCTGCGGCGCGTTCGGCGGTACAACGCCTGCGCGCTCAGGCCAGCGTGGTGCTGACCGGCGCCGACACGGTGCTGGCGGACAATGCCCGTCTCACCGTGCGTGCCGATGAGTTGGGCCTTGATCCTGAGCAAACGGCCCTGGCCATGAGTCGTCCGCCACTGCGTGTGTTGATCGACGGCCGCCTGCGCGTGCCGCTGGATGCACCGTTCTTCAAGGCTGGCCCGGCGCTGGTCGCCACGTGCATGGCGATCGAAGAGCAATATGCCAATGGTCCGGAATGCCTGATCGTTGCGGGCGAGGATGGTTTGGTCGACCTGCGTAAACTGCTGGTCGAACTGGCCAATCGCGGAGTCAACGAAGTGTTGGTCGAAGCGGGGCCGCGTCTGGCCGGGGCTTTCGCTCAGCAAGGGCTGGTGGACGAGTTTCAGATTTTCATCGCTGGCAAGTTTTTAGGTTCGTCTGCGCGTCCGTTGCTGGATTGGCCGCTCGCGCAAATGAAGGATGCGCCTGAACTCAAAATCACCGAAATCCGCGCGGTTGGCGATGACTGGCGAGTCATCGCCATTCCTTCGCCAGCGGCGAGCGTATAATTCCGGGCCTGCGCCACGCGACGGCCCTGTTCTCGAGGAGGACTCCATGTTTACCGGCATCATCGAATCCATCGGCAGTATTCGTGCATTGACCCCCAAAGGCGGAGATGTGCGGGTATACGTAGAAACCGGCAAGCTCGACCTGAGCGACGTCAAACTGGGCGACAGCATTGCGGTCAACGGCGTGTGCCTGACAGCAGTTGAGTTGCCAGGCAACGGCTTTGCGGCGGACGTCAGTCGCGAAACCCTCGACTGCACCGCGATGAATGATCTGAAAAGCGGCAGCCCGGTGAACCTGGAAAAAGCCCTGACCCCGACCACTCGCCTCGGCGGGCATCTGGTCAGCGGCCATGTCGATGGCGTGGGCGAAGTGGTTGCCCGTACCGAGAATGCTCGTGCGGTGGAATTCCGCATCCGCGCGCCGAAAGAACTGGCCAAGTACATCGCCCATAAAGGCTCGATCACCGTCGACGGCACCAGCCTGACCGTGAACGCGGTCGATGGCGCCGAGTTCATGCTGACCATCATTCCGCACACCCTGAGCGAAACCATCATGGCGTCGTACCAGCCAGGTCGCCGGGTGAATCTTGAAGTTGACTTGCTGGCACGTTATCTGGAACGCCTGTTGTTGGGCGATAAAGCCGCAGAGCCCACGTCCAGTAACATCACCGAAAGCTTTCTGGCCGCCAACGGCTACCTCAATTCCTGAAACTCAATTTTGAAAGAAGGGGGGTGCCTTGTGGCGCTCAATAGCATCGAAGAACTGGTTGAAGACATCCGCCAAGGCAAGATGGTCATCCTCATGGATGACGAAGACCGCGAGAACGAAGGCGACCTGATCATGGCCGCCGAGTGCTGCCAGCCTGAACACATCAACTTCATGGCCAAGCACGCCCGTGGCCTGATCTGCATGCCGATGAGCCGCGAGCGCTGCGAACTGCTGAAGCTGCCTTTGATGGCGCCGCGCAACGGTTCCGGCTTCGGCACCAAGTTCACCGTGTCCATCGAAGCAGCCACCGGCGTGACCACCGGCATCTCTGCTGCTGACCGTGCGCGCACCGTGCAAGCGGCCGCCGCGAAAGAAGCCAAGGCTGAAGACATCGTCAGCCCCGGCCACATTTTCCCGCTGATGGCCCAGGCTGGCGGCACCCTCGCTCGCGCCGGCCACACCGAAGCGGCGTGCGACCTGGCGCGCATGGCCGGTTTCGAGCCGAGCGGCGTGATCTGCGAAGTGATGAACGACGACGGCACCATGTCCCGCCGTGCGGAACTGGAAGCGTTTGCTGCCGAACACAACATCAAGATCGGCACCATCGCCGACCTGATTCACTACCGGATGATCCACGAACGTACCGTTCAGCGGATTGCCGAGCAGCCGCTGGACAGCGAACTGGGCCAATTCAACCTGGTGACCTATCGTGATTCCGTGGAAGGCGACGTGCACATGGCCCTGACTTTGGGCACCGTGTGCGCCGAAGAGCCGACCCTGGTTCGGGTGCACAACATGGACCCGCTGCGCGATCTGTTGATGGTCAAGCAACCTGGCCGCTGGAGCCTGCGCGCCGCGATGGCCGCGGTTGCCGAGGCTGGCAGTGGCGTGGTGCTGTTGCTCGGTCACCCGCTCGATGGCGATGTGTTGCTGGCGCATATCCGCGAAACCGCGGAGCACGTTCCGGCGAAAAAACCGACCACCTACAGCATCGTGGGTGCCGGTTCGCAGATCCTTCGGGACCTGGGCGTACGCAAAATGCGCCTGATGAGTGCGCCGATGAAATTTAATGCGATATCCGGTTTCGATCTGGAAGTTGTAGAATACGTGCCCTCCGAATAATGACCCGGAGATTCGTATTGCTGGTGTTCACCCATTGTGGGGAGGGGATTTATCCTCCGTTGGACTGTGTAGCAGTCCAAAAATAGGGGCCGCTACGCAGCCCAACGGGGATAAATCCCCTCGCCACAGGGGTGTAGTCGAGCAGCAATGCGGTTTTTTCCGGCCGTGTATTCGTGGCTAATATCACTGAGGGACGCGTACGAGACGCGTCCCGGCTCTTTAAGAGATCTAACGAATGACCCTGAAGACCATCGAAGGTACCTTCATCGCCCCTAAAGGCCGCTACGCTTTGGTAGTAGGCCGTTTCAACAGCTTCGTCGTTGAAAGTCTGGTCAGCGGTGCAGTTGATGCCCTGGTTCGCCACGGCGTGAGCGAAAGCGACATCACCATCATCCGCGCACCTGGCGCCTTCGAAATTCCGCTGGTTGCGCAGAAAGTCGCTCAGAAGGGCGAATACGCGGCAATCATCGCCCTGGGCGCGGTCATTCGTGGCGGTACTCCGCACTTCGAATACGTGGCGGGCGAATGCACCAAGGGCCTGGCCCAAGTGTCCATGGAGTTCGGCGTTCCAGTCGCATTTGGCGTGCTGACCGTTGATTCCATCGAGCAAGCCATCGAACGTTCCGGCACCAAGGCCGGTAACAAAGGTGCTGAAGCTGCCCTGTCCGCTCTGGAAATGGTCAGCCTGCTGGCGCAGTTGGAGGCCAAGTGATTAGCGACGAAAGCGATCGTTTCAACCCGCGCGATCCAAAGCCTGCGGATGCCGGCAAGCCATCGAAAAGCGTCAAGCGTCGCGAAGCCCGTCAGCTCGCGACTCAAGCGCTGTACCAATGGCACATGGCCAAGCAATCTTTGAACGAGATCGAAGCGCAGTTCCGGGTCGATAACGATTTCAGCGATGTCGATGCCGCTTACTTTCACGACATCCTGCACGGCGTTCCGGCCCACAAGCCTGAGATCGACGCTGCACTGACGCCGTGCCTGGACATCACCATCGAAGAGCTGGACCCGGTTGAACTGGCCGTCCTGCGCCTGTCGACCTGGGAACTGCTCAAGCGCGTCGACGTGCCGTACCGCGTTGTGATCAACGAAGGTATCGAGCTGGCGAAAGTCTTCGGTTCCACCGACGGCCACAAGTTCGTCAACGGTGTACTCGACAAGCTGGCCCCGCGTCTGCGTGAAGCTGAAGTGAAGGCGTTCAAGCGCTGATCGGCGTTTGGAGATGCCATGGGCGAGTTTGAGCTGATCCGCAATTTCTTCGCCGCCGCGCCTTGTGCGCAGGGCGGCGAAGGCGTTGCCCTCGGGATCGGCGATGACTGCGCCTTGCTGGCTGTTCCCCCCGGGGAGCAGTTGGCCATTTCTACCGACACACTGGTTGCCGGTGTGCATTTCGCAGATCCTTGCGATCCGTTTCTGCTCGGTCAGCGCTCGCTGGCTGTGGCCGTCAGCGATCTGGCTGCCATGGGCGCCACTCCCGTTGCCTTTACCCTTGCCCTGACCTTGCCGACGGTGACCGCCGATTGGCTGGACGCCTACGCCCGTGGTTTGAACATCATGGCGCAGCGCTGCGGTGTGGCGCTGGTGGGTGGTGATACCACTCGTGGACCATTGAGCCTGACCATGACCGTGTTCGGTCGTGTACCGGCGGGACTGGCATTGACCCGCAGCGGTGCGCAGCCAGGCGACTTGCTGTGCGTTGGCGGTGAGCTTGGTAACGCGGCGGGGGCATTGCCGCTGGTGCTCGGTCAGCGTACGGCTGAAGCCACCATCGCCGATCCGCTGCTGGCACATTACTGGTCGCCGCAGCCGCAACTCGCGTTGGGTCAGGCGCTACGCGGCAAAGCCACCTCGGCGCTGGACATCTCCGACGGGCTGCTCGCGGACTGCGGACATATTGCCCTGGCATCGAAGGTCGGCATTCAGATTGAACGGCACAGGCTGCCATTGTCGAACGCTTTGGTCGCCTTCCTCGGTCAATCAGGTGCAGAAGTCGCGGCCCTGAGCGGTGGTGATGATTACGTGCTGGCCTTTACCTTGCCCCCTGTCGAGTTACCGAAACTGGTGGCCGATGGCTGGCCGATCCATGTGGTCGGCCGTGTTGTGACGGGGCAGGGCGTAGTGCTGCTTGACGCCGACGGACAAGACATCACCCCGCAGAACCGGGGCTATCAACATTTTCGGGAGACACCGTGACAGATCATCCCAAACAGGTCCCGGCGGAATTCGTACCGCCGTCGGTCTGGCGCAATCCGTGGCACTTCCTGGCGTTCGGCTTTGGCTCGGGCACCTTGCCAAAAGCACCGGGCACCTGGGGGTCGTTAGTTGCGCTACCCTTTATTCCGTTGTGGCAGATGCTGCCCGATTGGGGTTACTGGCTGATGCTCGGCATCACCATGCTGTTTGGCTTCTGGCTGTGCGGCAAGGTCGCCGACGATTTGCGGGTGCACGACCACGAAGGCATCGTCTGGGACGAAATGGTCGGGATGTGGATCACCCTGTGGCTGGTGCCGGAAGGTTGGTACTGGTTGCTGGCGGGGTTTTTGATGTTCCGCTTCTTCGACATCCTCAAGCCGTGGCCGATTCGCTGGATCGACCGGCATGTGCATGGCGGCGTCGGGATCATGCTCGATGATGTATTGGCCGGGGTGTTTGCGTGGCTGGGGATGCAGGGATTGGTTTGGTTTTTCGCCTGAGTGGCGAAACAGAGGACTAGGGATGGCTCGGCGCTGGTTGGTGGCGATGGTTTTTGCGGTGTTCAGTTCGCTCGTTCAGGCGGACGATGCCGTGACGACGCCGTCGGTGATTCATCTGGCCAGCGAAGACTGGGAAGACTACACCGCCGCCGATGGCCACGGTCTGGGCTGGGATGTATTGCGCGAAGTCTTCGAGCCGGCGGGGGTCAAGCTGGACATCCGCAGCGAACCTTACGTGCGCTCCATGGGCCTGGCCCAGCGCGGCGAAGTGGATGCCTGTGTCGGCTCCTATCTTGATGAGTCCAGCGATCTGCTCTATCCGCGCTGGAACTTCGATACCGATCACATCTATGCCCTGGGGCTGGCCAGCAACCCCGCGCCGACCCCGGAAACCCTGGGCAACTATCGACTGGCCTGGGTCCGCGGCTACGACTATCAGGATTACCTGCCCAACGTACGCCGCTATAACGAAGTACTGCGGCGTACCGGGATTTTGTCGATGTTGACCCGCAACCGCGCCGACTTTTACATCGACGCGCTGACCGAAGTCGACTATGTCCTCAAGCGGGCCAAGGATCCGTCGCAGTTCCGTCGCACTCACATTGCGGAATTGCCGTTGTATCTGTGCTTTGCCAAGACCCCCAAGGCCCGGACACTGATGGCGCTGTTCGACCAACGCATGGAGCAACTGGTGAAAAGCGGCCAGCTGAAACCGATCTTTGAGCGCTGGAAACAACCCTATCCGTTCGACTCGAACTAAGCGCGAACCCTGTAGTGCTTGATTAACCCTGTGGGAGCGAGCCTGCTCGCGATGACGGTGTATCAGTCGACATCAACGGTGAAAGACAGACCGCAATCGCGAGCAGGCTCACTCCCACAGGGGGGCTGTGATGGCTTGAGATCTAACTTTTTGATTGTTATGCCCCATAATTCAGCCTAAGCGTCTGTCGGAACGTGCTGTTACAATGCCGCGTCTGCGAATCTCCAGTACTTATTGATCAGGAGCACACCGGTGCCTGTCGTTTTTGTCGCCGCTTCCAAGCTGCCAACGCCTTTTGCGCAATTCACCATGCACGGCTTTCTCGATGAAGAAAACGGGCGCGAGCACGTTGTGCTGAGCCTGGGTGAGTTTGCCGATGGTGCCCCGGTACTCGGCCGGTTGCATTCTGAATGCCTGACCGGCGATGCCTTGTTCAGCCAGCGCTGCGACTGCGGCTCGCAACTCGAGGCCGCCTTGCAGGCCATCGCCCGTGAGGGCCGTGGCGTATTGCTGTACTTGCGTCAGGAAGGTCGCGGCATTGGCCTGCTGAACAAGATCCGCGCCTATGAATTGCAGGATGGCGGCGCCGATACTGTTGAAGCCAACGAACAGTTGGGTTTTGCCGCCGATCAGCGCGACTACGCCATGTGCCTGCCGATGCTGGAGCACCTGGGTGTGAAATCCCTGCGTCTGATGACCAACAACCCACGCAAGGTCAAAGCCTTGACCGACATGGGCATCGTGGTCGCCGAGCGCGTGCCGCTGCACACCGGCCATAACCCGCACAACAAACTCTACCTGGCCACCAAGGCCAGCAAGCTCGACCACATGATGGGCAACGAGCACCAGGGTGAGGCTGACCGGGCGTGACCCGCGGTCAGGTCAGGCGGCGACTGTCCGTCAATTGGTGGCAATACCTGGCGCTGGCCTTGGTGCCGCTGTTCGTGATCAATGGTGTATTTGGCCAGAGCGAGGCGATCCTGCCGGTGTTGGCGATGCCGTTGTTCATCGCCGGTGTGGCGTCGATGTTTGTCAGCCTGAAATTCTTTGGCGGCTACAAACACGCGCTGATCGCCACTCAAAAAGCCCTCGATACCCCAGAAGAACCTGCTGCCTGGATCGCCTTGGCTGCCAAGCGTCGCACGGCGTTCCTGGCTGCCGGCCTGCCGGCCTGGATCGGCGCGCTGGCGGTATTCGTCGGCCTCGAAGCCGTGCCGTTGATGCTGCTGGCGCTGTCGACCCTGGTGCTGTTTTACCTCTACCGTATTCCGCGTCAACTCGGCTGATGCGGCCCGTCTGGCTGGCGGTTTTGCTGCTGGCCGTCAGTGGACCGGCGGCTGCAGTCGAACGCGTTGTCAGCCTCGCGCCATCGCTCTCTGAAATCGTTGTTGAGCTGGGTTCAGCCGACCTGCTGGTGGGTGTGCTGGATGCCGGTGAGCGTCCTGCCGAGCTCAAACACCTGCCTTCGGTTGGCCGCTATGGTCAGCTGGACATGGAGCAGTTGCTCAGCCTCCAGCCCGATCTGCTGTTGCTCTGGCCCGGCAGCGTTGGCCCGGCCCAGCGTGAGCAACTCAAGCGGTTAAACATCCCGACCTACGTTGCTGAACCTCACAACCTCGAACAACTCACTGCGCAGATTGAGGCGATTGCCTCGCAGCTCGGCCGTCCGGAACGTGGTGTTTCATTGGCCGGGAAAGTGCGTCAGCAGCTGGATTCGTTGCGCCAGCGTTTTCGTCGAGAGGTGCCATTGCGGGTGTTTTATCAGGTCTGGGATCGGCCGCTGTACACCGTTGGCGGCGGGCAGATCATCAGTGATGCGCTTGAAGTGTGCGGAGCACGCAATGTGTTTGCCGACCTGACGCTGCCGGCGCCGCAGGTCAGTATTGAAGCGGTATTGCAGCGCAATCCAGAAGTGATTCTGGCCAGTGATCAGGCGCAACTCGATGCGTGGAAAGCCTGGCCGCAGGTGGCAGCGGTGGTGCAGGGGCAATTGCTGTTGGTAGCGGATAAGGGGCTGGAGCGGCCGAGCGGGCAGATGATCGAAGCGACGGCCAAGTTGTGCCAGGTGATTGCGCCCGACCGGTGACCTGTGGCGAGGGGATTTACGTGGCGAGGGGATTTATCCCCGTTGGGCTGCGAAGCGGCCGCCAATGGCTGCAGTCACACCGCATCCACAGGTTTACGGCTGCTTCGCAGCCGAACGGGGATAAATCCCCTCGCCACAGGTGACTGCGCCAGTCTTTAGAATTCCGGTGTCCAGGTCACCCCAAACATCCACGCCCGACCTTCCTCGCGGTACCCATTCTGACTGCCGTCATGGCTGTACAGCGCCTGGCTGTAACCCTTGTCCAGCAAGTTATCGACCTTCAGCTCAAGCTTGATCTCCCGATTCAACTCCCAACTGCTGCGCAACCCCAGCAACGCGTACCCGCCCAACGGCTGCTGATTGTTCTCATCGTCATAGCTGCTGCTCACAGCCTGCCAGCTGGCGCCGAGCCCTAGCCGGTCGAACTGCCGATCCAGATCCAGGCTCAAGGTCCGCCGCGCGCGCCGAGCCAGGGTGTGGCCGCTGTCGCGATCCCGCGGGTCGATGATCGCCACGCCGAGGTTGCTCTGCCAGCCGAACAGTTCCTGTTTCAATGCCGCTTCGAAACCATTGATCCGTGCCGAGGCGACGTTCTGCGGCCGGTTGTTGCTACCGAAAATAATCGCGTCTTCCAGGTCCGTACGGTAAAGCGAGGCTTCCAGGCGAGCGGTGTCGGTCAATTGACTGCGCCATTGCAGCTCATAGCTTTTCGAGGTCTCGGGTTTCAGGTCCGGATTACTGAAGTCGGGGTAATACAGATCATTGAACGTCGGCGCGCGGAAGCCTTCGCTGTAGGTCAGCAGCACATCGTTGTCCGGACTCAGCGGCAAGGTGAAGGTGCCGCTCCAGCTGTTCTGGCCGCCGAACTGCTGGTTCTGATCGCGGCGCAGGCCCAGTTCGGTGGAGAAGCTATCCGCCTGGTAATGATGCTGAATGAACGCGGCACGGTTCCAGCGGCTGTCCTCGTCGAATGGCGTGCTGCTGTTGACCCGGTCCTCGTACCAGTCGCCGCCGAGGATCAGGCCGTTGCGCTCATCGAGGGTCAGGTCGTTCTGCCAGTTCACCGAATCACGGTAAGTGTTGAACACGCTGCGTTCGTCACTGAGCTTGTCCAAAGTCTTCTCGCGGTTTTCGCTGTGGCCGAACTCGACGCGGGTTTTCCACAGGTCATTGATCCGCGCATCGACGTAACTGCTGACGCTGCTCACCGCGAAGTCGCTGTAGGGCTGTTGCTGGACTGACTCGAACGTGTCCATGTCAAAGCGGCCGAACGGATTGTCGAACTCGCTTTTGCCACGGTTATCCAGCAGGTTGGCGCCGATTTCGATGTCATCGGTGAGCGCGTGACTCAGGCTCAAACTCATCGATTGGTTGCGGTACTCGTCGTGATCGCCATCGCTGGGATACGACTCGCGGGTGCGATTGATGCCGGCGGTTTCATCGAGGCTGGCGCCGAGGTTGAATCGGGTCTGCTCGTCGCCGCCGGAAAGCCCGAGGCTGCGTTCCCAGGTCTGGTGGCTGCCAAAGCTCACGTGCATTCGCGGTTGCAGGCCTTGCTCGCCGCCGCGCCGGGTGAAGATCTGGATCACCCCGCCAATCGCATCGCTGCCATAAATCACCGAGCGGGAGCCGCGCAACACTTCCACGCGCTCGACCTGTTCGATGTTGATGTGTTGCAGGTTGCTGTCGCCCGAGGTGGCATTGCCGATGCGCTGGCCGTCGACCAGCACCAGGCTCTGGGCCGACTTGGTGCCGCGAATGTAAATCCCCGGCAGACTGCCGCGCCCGCCGGTTTGCCCGACTTGCACACCCGGTACACGACGCAGCAAGTCAGTCACGCTGCTCGGTTGCAGACGATCAATGTCTTCGCGGGTGAACACAGTGTTGGCGGCGCTGCTGTCATTGCGCGCTTCGACCTGACGGTTGGCGCTGATCAGCACGTCGGGAAGCTTCAGGGCTTGATCGCGTTCGAAGGTGTCGGCCAGCAGTTGGCCGGCCGGCAGGAGCGTCAGCGTCAGCGTCAGGGCGAGGGGGGAGAGTTTCATCGGGCAATCCGTTGGCACTTTAAAGCGAATACAAATCAAATGTGGGAGCGGGCTTGCTCGCGAATGCGGTGGGTCAGTCAACATTGATATCGACTGATCCACCGCATTCGCGAGCAAGCCCGCTCCCACAAGGGGTTTTGTATGTGTCTTTAGAGGTTGAGCAGTTGCAGGCGCTCACGCACCGACGCTTCGATCCCGGCTTCATCCAGCCCGCATTCGGCCAGCATTTGCGCAGGCTTGGCGTGCTCGACGTAACTGTCAGGCAAGCCCAGGTGCAGCATCGACTTGAGGATGTTTTCGCGGGCGAGAAACTCGCTGACGGCGCCACCGGCACCGCCCATGATCGCGTTCTCTTCGATGGTCACCAGCAATTCATGGCTACCAGCGATGTCGCGAACCAATGCTTCATCGAGCGGTTTGACGAAACGCATGTCGACCACGGTGGCATCCAGCGTCTCGGCGACTTTCAGCGCCTCGGCCAGTTGCACGCCGAACACCAGCAGGGCGACCTTGCTGCCCTGACGACGAACCACACCCTTGCCGATTTCGATCGGCTCGAGGTTTTTCTCGATCGTCGCGTTCGGGCCAGAACCGCGCGGATAACGCACCGCCGCCGGGCCGTTGAACAGGTGGCCGGTGGTGAGCATTTTGCGCAGTTCGTTTTCGTCGCTCGGGGTCATCACCAGCATGCCGGGGATGCAGCGCAGGAACGACAGGTCGAAGCTGCCCGCGTGAGTCGGGCCGTCTTCGCCCACCAGACCGGCGCGGTCGATGGCGAACAGGACGTCGAGGTTTTGCACCGCGACGTCATGAATCAATTGGTCGTAGCCACGTTGCAGGAACGTCGAATAAATCGCCACCACCGGTTTCGCGCCTTCGCAAGCCATGCCGGCAGCGAGGGTCACAGCGTGTTGTTCGGCAATCGCCACATCGAAGTAGCGCAGCGGGAAACGCTCGCTGAAGGCCACCAGATCGGAGCCTTCCTTCATCGCGGGAGTGATGCCCACCAAACGCGGATCAGACGCGGCCATGTCGCATAGCCATTCACCAAATACGCCGGAATACTTCGGTCCGCCCGCTTTCTTCGGCGCGGCGGCCGGAGCGTCCAGCGGTTCGAGTTTGGTGATCGCGTGGTAACCGATCGGGTCGACTTCCGCCGGGGCGAAGCCTTTGCCTTTCTTGGTGACGACGTGCAGGAACTGTGGGCCTTTCAGATCGCGCATGTTGCGCAGGGTGGCGATCAGGGTCGGCAGGTCGTGGCCATCGATCGGGCCGATGTAGTTCCAGCCCAGCTCTTCAAACAGCGTGCCGGGAACCAGCATGCCTTTGGCGTATTCTTCGGTGCGACGGGCGATTTCCCAGGCGCCGGGCAGGCGCGACAGGACCTTTTTGCTGCCTTCACGCATGCTCGCGTAAGTGCGGCTGGAAAGGATTTTCGCCAGATAGTTCGACAGCCCGCCGACGTTGCGCGAGATCGACATGTCGTTATCGTTGAGGATCACCAGCATATTGGCGTCCACTTCCGGCGCATGGTTCAGCGCCTCGAAGGCCATGCCAGCGGTCAATGCGCCGTCGCCGATCACCGCGATTGCCTTGCGATCACTGTTTTGCAGGCGGGCGGCTATGGCCATGCCCAGCGCTGCGCTGATCGAGGTGCTGGAGTGGCCGACGCCAAAGGTGTCGTACTCGCTCTCTGAACGACGCGGGAAAGCCGCAATGCCGTCCTTCTGGCGCAGGGTGCCCATGCGCTCGCGACGGCCGGTGAGGATTTTGTGCGGATAGGCCTGATGACCCACGTCCCACACCAGCCGGTCGTCCGGGGTGTCGAAGACGTAATGCAGCGCGATAGTCAGCTCGATGACGCCCAGGCCAGCACCGAAATGCCCGCCGGTCTGACCGACCGTGTAGAGCAATTCCAGGCGCAACTCATTAGCCAGGGTTTCCAGCTCGGCCTCGCCTAACCGGCGCAGGCCGTCCGGCGTGTTGGCACGGTCGAGCAGGGGCGTGGTCGGGCGCTTGCGGGGAATCTCATGAAACGTCGTGGGCATCAGGCGAATCGTTATAGGTATAAAAGATGCGGCAGTTTACCTGATGCATCGCCCCCTGCCCACGCGTTGGTTTTTTTTGGCAGATACGCCGTCAGCTGCGGCGATCGACGATGTACCGGGCCAGATCGCGCAAAGGCTCGGCCGCCGCGTCAAACGGTCGCAGCGCGTGCAGGGCCTGATCGCGCAGTTCCAGGGCGTAAGCCTTGGCGGCGTCGAGGCCGAGCAGAGCCGGATAAGTCGGCTTGTCGCGAGCAATGTCGGCGCCTTGGCGCTTGCCGAGGGTTTCGGTATCGCTTTCGACGTCGAGAATGTCGTCCTGCACCTGGAACGCCAGGCCGATGGCCTGTGCATAAGTCTGCAAAGACTTCAGTTCGTCCTTCTCGGCACGACCACTGGCCAGGGCGCCGAGTTTGACGCTGACCTCGATCAGCGCGCCGGTCTTGTGCCGGTGCATGTATTCGAGGGCTTGTTGATCGAGCTTCAGACCGACCGAACCAAGGTCGATGGCTTGACCGCCGACCATACCGGCCGGGCCTGCGGCCAATGCCAGAGCACTGACCATTTGCAGGCGGAGGTGATCGGAGATGAGAGCAGCGTCAGAGTTGCTCAGGCGTGGATCGAGCAGGGCGCTGAAGGCCAGGCTCTGCAAGCCGTCACCGGCCAGAATCGCGCAGGCTTCATCGAATTTTTTGTGAGTGGTCGGCTGGCCACGACGCAGATCGTCGTCGTCCATGGCCGGCAAATCGTCATGCACCAGGGAATAAGCGTGAATCAGCTCCACCGCGCACGCTGCGCCGTTGGCGTGCTCAGCCTGGCCGCCCAGCGCTTCGCACGCGGCGTAGGCCAGCAGCGGGCGGACCCGTTTGCCGCCATTCATCACGCTGTAGCGCATGGCCTCGTACAGACGCGCGAGCTCCGGGCTCGGCGCGTTGAACAGGGTTTCCAGTGCTGCGTTGACGCGGGCCTGGCTGGTCGCCGAATACGCTGCAATCATTCTGGCTGATCCGCGTCGAAGGGTTCCTCGGCCAGCTCGCCATCACGCTCGAGCAGCACCTGAACCTTTTGCTCGGCCTGGGCCAGCGCCGCCTGGCAATCGCGGGTCAGACCGATGCCTTGCTCGAAAGCCGTCAGCGAGTCTTCCAGCGACAATTCGCCGTTCTCCAGACGCTCTACCAGCGTTTGCAGGTCGGCGAGAGATTGTTCGAAATCCAGTGCAGCTTTTTTGCGGGCCATGGCGGCTATTTCCGGTTGACGTTAAACCGGCGCGACACTAGCAGACATGGGGGTTATGGGCAAATGAGCGGGCATTTTCAGATGTGTTCTATGGACATTGGCACAATCTCTGTGGGAGCGGGCTTGCTCGCGAAGAGGGAGTGTCAGTCAGCAAGGGTGTTGACTGATACACCGCCTTCGCGAGCAAGCCCGCTCCCACAGGTGAATCCTGCACCTGACTGGAGCGGGTGTAAGCGCTCTCGCCATAAAGGGATGTCGCTTGCGGGAGTGATGGGGATTATTCGGCTCATTTGGTGAGCCGAATACCCTCGCTATTCGGCTCACGCCCAACAATCACCGTGAATTCCACCGCAAAAATAGATGTATCTGATTGTTAAAAAACCGCCGAATGGCTAATCTTCGCGCCTTCTACGACCCGATAGTCATGGGTCTTTCTGACGAAACGCAGTTTTTGGATCTGTAACGCGCCGAGGATCGGGCGCAAGGTTTCGTTATGCATGGCAGGAGGCGTCACATGCGTTCATTTCTTCTATTGCTGATGGGGCTCGTCTGCGCGACCGCTGCCTGGGCCGAGCCGACGGCCGAGTTGTCGGAGCCGGTCGGGGGCTGGCGCTACAACGGCCTGCTCGATCGCAGCGAATATCCTCAAGTTGCCTATCCGACGCCACCCATCGACCGGGGCGTGCAGCGCAATCGCACCATGATCCAGGGCCAACTCAAGGCCATCGGCACTCAGCGAGGGCCGCACACCCTGGCTGTCAACGGCAATCCGCTGAATCTGTACACCGACGACCAAGGGCGTTTCGCCCGGCCGTATGCGTTCGGCGCCGGCTCCAACAGCGTTGAAGTACGCAGCGCTGAAGGCAAATCGCTCAAGCGTGTCCAGTTCTACGAAGCCAACAACCTGCGTACCCCGGCGCGGATTCGCGTGGTGTTGGGCTGGGATGACCCGAAAGCCGAACTCGACCTGCACATCATTACCCCCGACGGCCAGCATGCGTTCTGGGCTCGCCCGGCGATGAGCAACGGTGGCGGTCTGGACCCGGACGGCGTCGATGGCCCGGGCCCGGAAATGTTCACCATGACCGCGCCGATGCATGGCACTTATCTGGTTTACGTGAACTATTGGGGCAACTTTGGCAGTGGCGGCTATAACTTCGATGAGACCAGCAACCAGAACGAGGTGATCACCTCGCAGATCAACCTGGTGCTCAACGAAAACACCGTCGACGAAAAACGCGAGACCTTCATCGTGCCCCTGCGGGCCATCGGTGACCTGCTGCTGGTCAAGACTTTCAACTATTAAACATCCCGCTCCACGGATGACATCGGGTTTTGTGAACATGAGCGATAACACTGTTTCTCCGGCCGCCGAAACGCCTGCAGCCAAAACTCCTCGCCGCTGGCCGGCTCTGGTAGTAGGGCTGGTCCTGGTGGCCGGCGTCGCGGCCGGGTTGGGCTGGTTCATGCACAAACCCAAGGCGCCCCCGGCGCAGTTGGCCAGTGACAAACTGGGCATGAGCCGCCCGGACGGTCTGCTCGAGACCCACTCCTTGAGCCAGTTGCCCAAGGATTTGCTGGCGGTGCCGTTCCTCAAGGAAACCCTGACCGAAGATTTCGTCTTCTATTACGAAGCGCATGCCGATCGCCTCGGCTTGATCGGCAGTCTGCGGCGGATCATTTACGAACATGACCTGAAGTTGCAGGACAGTTTGATCGAGCAGCTCTTCGATCAACCGGCAGACGTGGCGCTGTGGCGTGGGGCGGATGGTCGGCTGAAAGATTTTTTGTTGGTGATGGATCGCGGTGGTCTGGCCAAGGTGCTGGAGCCGCTGGCGAAAGTAGCGCTGGATGATTCGCAGCTGACCCAACTGGCTGAAATCAAGGTTGCCGGCGATGTGGTGCCGCTTTATCAACTCACCTACAACCACAGTAAAGCGCTGCTGTTCGCCTCTCATGGCGACAAACTGGTGGTGCTGTCCAATCCGGCCAAGCTGTATGAGGCCGGCCACGGTCCGGTCGAAGAGCCCGGCATGGTGTCGACTGAATCCCTGGAAGCATTGCTCGGCGGCCAGAAACTGTTCCCCGAAGCCTTCGGCCTGCCACCACGCGCGCCTGAAGTGAAACAACGCCTGTCGGTCAATTCCAGCGTCCTGGCCATGGGTTATCAGCGCTTCATCCCGAACTTCGCCGGTCTGCGTTTCGACATGGACGACAAGGGCTGGCACAGCTTCCTGGCCATGGATGAACTGGAGGACCAGCCGGACTTCGATTTCAAGCCGATCTGGCAAGCCATGCCGATGGGCGCCAGTGCCTGCGTCGCCTTGCCGCTCGCCGCTGAACAACAAAAACCGCTGCTGGTGAAACTCGGTGCCGAAGAGTCGGTGGCTCAGGCCCTGACCGAACACATGGCCGGTGCCGCTGGCCTGTGCTGGTACGCTGATTCGCGGTTGTACACGCCGCTGCTGGTGGCCAGCCTGAACGATGACGACAGCGCCAAACTGGACGGCGACCTGGGCAATCTGTTCGGCTCGATGGTCGGCGCCTACGAAGGCAACGTCGAAGAGCACGCGTTCCCGGTGATCGAGAAACAGCAAGGCCCAACCCACCAATGGCAGCGTCAGGTCAGCTCCAGTTTCGGTCCTTACAAGGCCAAGGATGCCGAGAACCCGGACGCGATCACCGGCAAGGCGTTCATGAAAGTCAGCCTGGCGCGCCACGGTTCGACGCTGCTGTTTTCCCTCGACGACAAGCTCGTGGACAAAGCCCTCGGCACCCTCGACAAACGCTTCCCGCCGATGGCCGACGTGGTACCGAAAGACCTGCTGATGCCGGTCTACTTCGGCCCGGATTCGATGGCGCAACTGATGCAACAGGAAACCCTCGACAGCCTGCCGCAGGACATGGAACCGGTGTTTTACAACGCCGCGCAAACCTACCTGATCCCGAAACTGCGCAAGCTCGGCGGCTACGGCAAATACGCCCTGACCTTGCCCAAAGGCAGCGAGCCCGACGGCCACTGGCAGTGGCTGCCGCTGGAATGGAAAGCCCTGTGACAGCACTTATCCGAGGCCTCGGCTTGCTGGCGATGTTGCTGGGCAGTCGTGCATTTGCCGGTGAAGCCGCACCGCTGGATCCGCAGCAATCCCAGGTGTTCCGCGCCTGGTTCGTGCGCATCGCCCAGGAACAACTGACCCAAGGCCCGAGCCCGCGCTGGTATCAGCAGGACTGCGCCGGCCTGGTCCGTTTCGCGGCCAACGAAGCGCTGAAAGTCCATGACGACAAATGGCTGCGCAGCAATGGCCTGTCCAATCGTTATCTGCCGCCAGAGCTGCAACTGAGCGAGGCCCAGCGCGGCCTCGCCCAGCAATGGCAGCAGGGCGGCGGCAAGGTCGGCCCGTACGTCAACGCGATCAAACTGATTCAGTTCAACAGCCATTTGATCGGCCGCGATCTGGCGCAAGCCCGGCCCGGCGACCTGATGTTTTTCGATCAGGGCGACGACCAGCACCTGATGATCTGGATGGGCCGCTACATCGCCTATCACACCGGCACCACCACCCCCACTGACAACGGCATGCGCTCCGCAAGCCTGCAGCAACTCATGACATGGAAGGACACCCGATGGATACCCGACGCAGCCAACCCCAACTTCATCGGCGTCTATCGACTGAACTTTCTCTCCCAATGATCGGTGCCCGCATGCTGCGTTTTCTGCCCCTGCTGTTGGTCTTGGTGCTGCCGTTTTCGGCGGTCAACGCCGAAGACACCGTCGAGCCGAGCGGCTACACGCCGGTGGCCGGTGAAAGCTTTTTCCTGCTGGCCGACAGCAGTTTTGCCAGCGACGAACAGGCGATGGTTCGCCTCGAAGCGCCGGGTCGCGATTATCGCCGGTTCCGCATGGAGCCTTACGGCGGCGCCGACATTCGCGTGTACCGCATCGACAAGCCGCTGGATTTCCTCAAGCGTCAGAAGAACCTGCACCGCGTGGTCAGCGACGGTCAGTTCAAGGGTGAAGGCCTGTCGAACACCCTCGCGTACCTGTGGGACAACTGGTACCGCAAATCCCGTCGGGTGATGCAGCGCGCGTTCTCCTACGAATCGCGCAAGCAAGTCACCGAGGAAGTGCCGGAGCTGAAGATGGGCGCCGCCATGGCCGCGCCCACGCCCTACGATGCTCAGCCGCAATTCGCGCTGATTCCGGGCCTGCCGGTGGTCAGCCAATTCCGCTATCCGCTGTGGCAAGCCAAACCGATCCAGCCGCCTGAAGGCGTGAACCTGGCCGGTTCTTCCAGCGAGTTCGTCAGCGTTGCACCGGGCAACGTGTACATCCCGTTGGGCAATCTGAAACCGGGTCTGTACCTGGTGGAAGCGCTGATCGGCAAGTACCGTGCGACCACCATGGTCTTCGTCTCCAACACCGTGGCCGTGAGCAAGATTGCCGGTGATGAATTGCTGGTGTGGGCCGCGCGCAAACACCAAGGCAGTTCGGTGCCGAAGGTGAATGTGCTGTGGACCGATGGCCTCGGCGTGATGAGCAGTGGCGCTACCGATGCCGATGGTTTGCTGCGTCTGAAACACGTCAGCCCTGAGCGTTCCTTCGTGATTGGCGAGGACGAAGAGGGCGGGGTGTTTGTCTCCGAAAACTTCTATTACGACAGCGAAATCTACGACACCAAACTCTATGCCTTCACCGACCGGCCGCTGTATCGGCCGGGGGATTGGGTGTCGCTGAAGATCGTCGGTCGCGAGTTCAAGAACGCCCGCGACTCTGTGCTGCCGACTGCTGCCGATGTCAACGTGACCGTGCTCGATGCCGCCGGCACGGCGCTGCAATCGCTGGCGCTGAAACTCGATTCCAAGGCGGGCACTCAAGGCCGTTTCCAGTTGCCGGATAACGCGGTAGCGGGCGGTTACGAGCTGCGTTTCAGCTACAAGGATCAGGCCTACAGCAGCGCCTTCCGTGTCGCCGAATACATCAAGCCGCACTTCGAGATTTCCCTGAACCTGGCCAAGCAGGATTACCGCACCGGCGAACCGGTGAAGGGCAGCCTCGTGCTGCTGTACCCGGACGGTAAACCGGTGGCCAACGCCAAGTTGAGCCTGAGCCTGCGCGCCCAACAACTGTCGATGGTCGACAACGAACTGCAATACCTCGGGCAATTCCCGGTTGAGCTGACCAGCACCGAACTGACCACCGACGCCAAGGGCAACGCGACGCTGGATCTGCCGGCGGCCGAGAAGCCGAGTCGCTACATGCTCACCGTGTTCGCCAGCGATGGCGCGGCGTATCGGGTCAAGACCACCAAGGAAATCCTCATCGACCGCGGCGCGGCGAGTTTCAGCCTGCGCGCGCCTCAGCGTTTTAGCGCGGTGGGCGACAAGGTTGCGTTCAGCTACTTGAACGAAGGCGGCAGTGAGCAAAGCAAAGCGGTCACGCCGAGCAGCTACAGCTGGGTGCGCCTGGAAGACCAGAGCACCGGCGAAGGCAAACTCGCCGCGAAAGACAAAGGCTTCACCCTGGCCTTCGACCGTCCGGGGACTTACAACCTGACGTTGAAGGATGACCATGGCCGCGTGGTGGGTGCCAGCGGTCATTCGGTCACGGGCGACGGCGTCAAAGCCGTGCCGGGCACCGTGGAAATTGTCCTCGATAAACCCGAGTACAAGGCTGGCGACGAAGCCCTGGCATTGATCACGTTCCCTGAGCCGATCAGCGATGCGCTGCTGTCGCTGGAGCGTGACAAGGTCGAGGCCACAGCGCTGCTGTCCAAGGGCGGCGACTGGCTGAAGATGGAAAAACTCAGCGAGACCCAATACCGCGCGCGGATCCCGGTGAAGGACAACTTTGCGCCGAACCTGACGTTCTCCGTGCTGTACACCAAGGGCGGTCAGTACAGCTTCCAGAACGCCGGCATCAAGGTGATCGCGCCGCAAATCGACGTTGCGATTGCCACGGACAAAGAGTCGTATCAGCCGGGCGATACCGTGTCGGTGGACTTGACCACGCAGTTCGCTGGCAAGCCTGTTCCAGCGCACCTGACGGTCAGCGTGGTGGACGAAATGGTCTACGCGTTGCAACCGGAAGTCGCGCCGACCATCGACCAGTTTTTCTACCACCCGCGCCGCAACAACGTGCGCACCAGCGCCAGCCTGTCGTTCATCAGCTACGACGTGGCATTGCCGGGCAGCCCTGGCGCGCCGGGTAAAGCCAATCGTAGCGAGCGCGGCGTGAAAGTGCTGGAGCGGCCGCGTCGTGAAGACGTCGACACTGCCGCGTGGCAGCCGGAATTGATCACTGACGCCAACGGCAAAACCCGTTTCACCTTCAAGATGCCGGACTCGCTGACCCGCTGGCGCATCACCGCCCGGGCCATCGCCGATGACGGTCAGGTCGGGCAGAAAAAGCAATTCGTACGCTCGGAAAAACCGCTGTACCTGAAGTGGAGCGGCCCGACCAAATTCCGCAATGGCGACAAACCGGATCTCGGCGTATTCGCGTTCAGTCAGGCCGAGAAACCGGTCAAGGCTGAGCTGGTGATTCATTTCGCTGGCGCCGAACAACGCGTCCCCGTGACGCTGAACAACGGCATCAACTACATCGCGCTGCCGGCGTTCGCGTTGGCCAGTGGCGAGTGGACGGCTGAGCTGGTGCAGGATGGCAAAACGGCCGATGCCTTGGCTGTGCGGCTGACCGCGACCGGCGAAGGTTGGCAGGTGACTCAGAACCAAAGCCTGGACGCGGCCAGCGGTGATACGCCGCTGACCTTGCCAGCAGACGCGACGGATATTCGCCTGCGTCTGGATGACAGTCCGCAAGCGCTGTTCCGCTCGGCACTCGACGATCTGTTGAGTTATCCGTACGGCGGCGTCGAACAAACGGCCAGTCGTTTACTGCCGCTGAGCATCGCGTATCCGACCTTGTCGTCGAATCCGCAAATCCGCGATCGCTTGCGCCTGATCATGCAGAACAGCCGTCTGCGCCTGGTGCAAATGGCCGGGCCTTCGGCGAGCTTCACCTGGTGGGGCATGGACGGTGAGCCGGATGCGTTCCTCACCGCTTACGCTTACTACGCCGACTGGCACGCTAGCAAAGCCTTGGAATTGAGCCTGCCGCCGGAGCATTGGCAGCGGGTGCTGGAGGTCTATTCGAAACAGGCCAAGAACACGCCGCTGTTGCAGCGCGCGCTGATTCTATCGTTCGCCAAACAGATGCAATTGCCGGTGAACACCTTGCTCAGCGGTTTGATGGATGACCTGTCGAAAGCGGGCGAAGGCAATGCGGCGAACTTGATGGACGATGGCGAAGACAGCATCGTCATGAGCGATCCGGATTCGGCGCTCGGTCTGGCAGCTGCTCGTGCGCTGACGGCTTCGTTGGCTAAGCAATCGAAGGTGACTCTACCGGACGCCTTCAGTCGTCAATTGCCAGACGCGCAACAACGATTGGCGGTCAGTTCGCAGCCGTTTGCCGAAGCGTTGAACCTGTCGCTGCAAGCCTTCGATCAGGCTCACGCGCAAGCGTTGTTACAACGTTTGCTGCCACAACAATCAACTCTGGAACGCGCTTTGGCGCTGACCTGGTTGCAACGCAGCATCGAGCAGGCTTCGCCCACCATTGCACTGGCACCAGGTGAAGGCTGGAAGAAAAAATACGGTGATACCGGTGAGACTTATTGGACGTGGCAGGGTGCTGCGCCGGTGCCCGCAGTGCTGTCGCTGACCGGTGCGCAAGAGCGTCCGTTGCGAGCGGCGTTGAGCTTCCAGACCCAACAACCGCTGGTTGATCCGATGGCCGTGACCATCACCCGTCGCCTGTCGCGTCTGGTGCCGGGCGACGAAGCCTTCACCTTCAAACTGGAAGCGGTGGGTGCCAAGCCGTTGTCCAGCGACAGCCTGTATCTGGACGAAGTGATCATCACCAGCAAAGCCGCGAAACCGCTGCGCTACGGCATGCTCGAAGTGCCGCTGCCACCGGGCGCCGATGTCGAGCGCACCACGTGGGGCATCAAGCTCATGGGCAAGGCCGGCACCGAACCTTCCGCGTTGGAGAAGGCGCGTTTCGAGCCGGGGCAGATGGCCTATGCCATTCCGGTCGATGCCTTGAGTGGTGAATTGCGTCTGCGTCATTTGGTGCGCTTCTCGCAGAAGGGCCAGTTCAACCTGCCGCCGGTGCGTTTCACTCAGGTCTACGCGCCACAGCATCAGGCCCAGGAACAGAAACCTGCGCTTGGCCAGGTCACGGTCAACTGACATGACCCGACCTCTGGTCTGGTGGCTGCTGTGCTTGATCCCTGCGCTGGCTACCGCGCAGGAGCCGCCGCTGCGGCTGGCCTTTAAGGGTGAGTTGCTGTCGTTGAGCCAGACGCAGGTGATCGCGCGCGAGCCGTTGCCTGCTGATCTGCAGACGCCGCTGGGCAGTGTGTGGAAGTTGTTTGTGTACGGCTGGCTGGTGGATACCAATGCCCATGAGCCGGCTTACGAATGTCGCGGTCAGGCGAAAGAGGAAGTTTACTGCTGCACGGCGGGCGGCAAGATTGAGCGCGATCAGGCCTTGGTGAAGTCGTGCGGTTTGTATTTTGAGCCTGCGCGGTTGGGTATTTCTGATGCTGGTTGGCGGGAGTATTGGCAGGCACGTAAGGCGCCGGAGTGGTTGCTGAACTTGCCTTCGTTGCAGCCTGCTACGCGAGTATCGGTGGCTGAATTGCTTAAGGTGCTGGCCGGGATGCCCGCGCAGGATCAAGCGCGGCGGGTGTTGCTGGATGTGGTGTTGAATGCGGCTGGCGGCAATGTCGTGGGCGAACTCGGTGGCCGGCTGCGGGTGAAAACCTGGAGCTGGCTGGGGGATCAGGACCCTTCGTCGCGTCAGGGCGGTTTCGCCGGGTGGACAGTGGATGGCACGCCGGTGTGGGCGGGTGGGCGTGGGACCAGTCAAATGGTCTTGCGTCACTACGGTGGGGCGTTGGCTTCGGTGTTGCCGGTGGATTGGCCTTCGGATGCGGGACGGTGTGTCGAGGTGGGGCTGTTTTCACGCTATCCCATCGGGCGCGTTCTGACGGGGGATCGTGTGGTTGCGTCCGGTCCCTTGCTGGGCGATTACCGCGTCGAATTCACCAACGGCAACCAACTCGATATCCACAGCGACGGCGAACTGTTTTTGCTGAAAGACCAACTGATCGCCCGTCTGGACCGCGAAGAATACGTCGCCCGCGTCCTCCAGCGCGAAGCCAGACCCGAACCCGCCGAAGCCGCCAAAGCTTTGGCCATCGCCATCCGCACGTACCTGCTGCAAAACGCCACCCGCCACGGCGACTGCCTGAGCATCGACGACAGCAGCAGCCGACAACGCGTCGCCCCACGTCCAGCCACCGCCGAGTCACGCAATATCGCCGCCTGGACCAGCGACCTGGTCCTCGCCGGCAGCACCGTCACCTACCACTCCGACCAGCCCGGCCCGGACAAACTCTCCTGGCAGCAAGCCGTCGAACAAGCCAACGCCGGCCAACGCTACGACGCCATCCTGCTCCACGCCTACCCCCGCGCCAGCCTCAGCCGCTGGGACAATCCAGTCGCTTCCTGCGAAGCGCTCCCCAGCGCGCAAGACTGGCTGCAGAGCCAACGCCGCGGCTGGCGTCCGCGATTGGAAAACGAGGTTGGCTACAACGAAGTCAGCACCTTCGCCGTCTGCCGCCTGGCCTTCGGCCGCCCCTATGTCGACCGCGAACGCCAGCGCATCTACGTGCGCGGCGTGTTGTCGCTGCAAGACCGCCTCGACCTGACCCATGAATACCTGCACCTGGCCTTCGAAGCACACCCCAACGGCCAGGATGAAACCTACATCGAAGGGCTCGCCCGCCACCTCTTGCTGGAATAGGCCATGAAACTCCGTTATCCACAGGTCCTCCTGTTCCTCTGCTCCTTTTGCGTATGGCCGACGGCATTCGCCATCGAAAGCACCGCCAAACTCGACACCCCCGTTGGCGGCTGGCGCACCGGTGCGCCTGAAGGCGAAGGCGAAAACTTTCGCCAGATCGTCAACTACCCGGCCTCCTCGGTGAACACCCCGGTGGGGCAGGCCAACACTGCACGCATTACCGGGCAAATCAACGCGACGCCCAAGTCCGATGAGCCAGGCCGGTTGATCGTCAACGGCGTCAGCATGCCGCTGAAGATCGATCCTGCCGGACGCTTTGATCGCCCGTTCTCATTCCCCAATGGCAGCAATAGCGTCGAAGTCCGCAGCCCTGATGGCCAGCAACGGCATCGCACGCAATTCCTCAACGCCAGCGGCGGGGCCACTCCGGCGAAGTTGCGGGTGCTACTGGCTTGGGACAGTGACGGTACGGACCTCGACCTGCATTTGATTACGCCGGATGGGGCGCATATCTGGTACGGCGATCGAGTTGCGCCCAATGGCGCGGCGCTGGATGTTGACGTGACGACGGGTTACGGCCCGGAAATCTTTGCTATGCCGGCACCGATCAAAGGCCAATACCTCGTCTATGTGAACTACTTCGGGGGCGGGTATCGCAGTGATGATGAGGGGCAAGAGGAGGCGGTTCAGCCGCTGACGACGGCGCAGGTGACGGTGATTACGGAGGAGGGGACGCCGAGCGAGAAGATGGAGATGTTCCTGGTGCCGATGCGGGCGGTGGGGGAGTTGACGTTGGTTAAGGGGTTTAGTTATCCGTGAGGGGTGATTGTGCAAGTAGCTCTTGCACAATTGAATTGGGCAGCAGCTTGCAGCCCAATTGCTTGAAAGCGATCAGACAGAATTAGTCAGCAGGCTGCTGACCAATTTCGGAGTGTTCAGGCGTCGTCTAATTTGGCAGCTGAACAGTCGAGATGATCCAGACAGACCTTTGCTCGCTGAGGTGCTACAAGCCGTTCCCTAACTGTCCAACGGTTGTTGGACAATCATCGACGGTAGTGAGGTTATCAGGCAGCCATTTCAGGCCTAAAACTACTGGATGTCAGGCGTTTGAGAGCGATATCAAGCGCCGAATCTTCGAACAGTCTGCTCTTGCGAGCGGCAGCACCAGCTCCGCCATCCCAATGCTTCAACGCTTCACGCACAGCAGGAACGGTCGGAGATACCCCCTCCTGACTCAGTAGCCAATCGACCGTCGCCAGCAATTCCATGCCGAAGGGCGACTCAAAGCCGTCGATTAACTCAGCAGTGCGCTCCAAGGCTTCGGAATACTCCTTGGCCTCTGTTTTTAGATAGGTTTGCAAAAAGGCTTTGCGCTCTTGGTCAAACCAGATCACATCGCTGATACCCGCATCACTGATGCGCTTGTCACAATGCAAATAGCTGCCATCCAGGTTATTGAGCAGATGCTCCAGCCGATTGGCATATGGCCCATATTTATGAGCAACAAACTTAAGATTCAGTGGGTTTTCAGTGTCTGGTAGCTTCTCAATGGCACGCTCCAGGAACCAGGCCAGTTTCTGAATCTCAAGCAGGCTGCATTCCATACCCAAGACCCAATATCGTCGAACCAGTTCGGCAATGAGTGCGCGAGCAGGCGTGAGCTTTTCCACGCCGCTACGCTTGGCGACATTCAGATACTGGTTGGAAGGTTCGAATACCAACACATCGACATCCAGATCACTCAGGACATCAACAATCTGTTCGCGAACTTCTGGCCATTTCAAACCACCGTTGCCTGCACCTAGCGGTGGAACTGCCACGGACTTCACGTCGTTTTCAATCAGGAAGCGACGCAGGTCGTGCAAGCCTTCGGTTATCCATGCCATCTGCGACGGCGATCGCCAGTGACGTTTGGTAGGGAAGTTTACGATCCAGCGAGGACCGTCGAGCTCGTTGACTGCCGTTACATGAACCTTGCCTGTCACAACCTCATTAGCCTTGCAGGCCGCCGAATACAGACGGTAATTCTCCGCGAAGCGTTCTTTGAACATCAGCGCGATACCTTTGCCCATCACGCCCACGGTGTTCACCGTATTGACGAGGGCTTCGGTTTTGGCTTCCAGAAGGTTGCCTTGGGTAAATCTGATCATTGGAAATACCATCCCGGACGCGCATGAACGGACAATGTCAGGCCTCTAGCGGCGACGTCTTGAACCAGAGGTTGTGATGAACACCCCGCGCTTAGCCTTTTGCCCGGCGAGTGCCCCGTAGAATGCCTGCAGCTCAGGACGCCCCACTGTGTTCTGCCAACGCTTGGCTTGGACATAAACCTTCTCGAGCCCCAGCTTATCGAGTGAAATGATTCCATCAATACCGGCATCCCCAGACCCACCGACACGCTGCAGGTCATTGCGGCTAGCACCGTATCCCAGGCGATGAAGCACATCCAGTACGATCACTTCGAAGCGGTTGGGGCTTTTCGCAGGCATTAAAAAGCCGGCTTGTGGCCGGCTTCTCGGGGACTGGCTTGGTTCATTTTTGGTAAACCGCGCCAGCCTTCAAAACGTACACCCGGATCTTGCGTCCGGCTGTGGGACTTGGCGAGAAAGTCATCTGCCTTGTCGGTGCGATCTGACGCCATGGGGTGGGTCGATGCGCAAATGTGGGGCGCAGCATACTGATTTTTGATGGGAATTCCCAGCGTGGTGTGCGACCTAGAGCTATTCCGTGACTGGTAGCAGCTTCGCCAGCTGCTACACAGTGATGTGTTTACAGAAAGGGTATGGGTGGCCTGCGTTTGTTCAGGGTCGACCACCAGAACACCCATCCCAGCACCCTTATTTGTTGTTCTTCGATTTGCGGAGGTCTGAAGACTTCATCCGGGTAATCGGAGCTGTTGTGGCTGCGCATGCGTATCGCGTTGCCTGGTACCCGGCTCAGGTATTTGATGCGCAGCATGCCGTCGTGCTCGATTGCGTAAATCTCTCCGTCGACAATTTGCGTGAGCCCGCGGTCGATGGCGACGATGGAGCCATCTTCAATTCTTTCGGCCATGCTGTTGCCCACCATGCGGGCGCAGATGGCATCGGCGTGGTTGATTTCCAGGGAATCGAGATCGCTGCGCGGGAAGCGGATCGATTCGCTGGGGTCTTTGATGACATGGGTTTTGTCGGAGCCGGGGGTGGTGGCCGCTTCTTTGTAAAAGGGTAGTTCGATGTCGACTGGGTCGATGACCCGATAGGTGCCCCGGATTGACTGTGCGTCGAAGGTATTGCCTGATGCGTCGATCAGGTGCAATGCCCTGGCGTCTTGCGGTCCTTCGCCGGTTTTCAGCCATTCAGTGTTCACGGACAGTCTTCTGGCGACATCTTCCATGCGGTAGTCGGGAACGCCGCGGGTATACCAGTTATGGACAGTTTGAGGGTCGGGAATACCCAGGAATTCGGCAAATCTCGTTGTCGTGATTTGTAGCTCTCTCAGGAGCATTCTGAATCGTGGGCCGCAGGTTTTGTTCTTTTTCATAAACACGAGTCTAGCCGTGCGGCATAAGGCTTTGATTCAACAAAACGTTCAAATATGGCGTGAAATTTAAGTCCTGATGTAAGACGTCTTTTGTAAAAATTAAACAAGAAAAAACCGGTTTGCCCGCCCGTTAAATGTGCTGTTGAACATGATTTTCAAACGCCCACAAAAAACCCCGGATCAACCGGGGTTCTTCGTTATAGCCGTTCGTGAGAGACGGCTATCAGCCTTTATAGGCAGCAACCGACTTCATGATCTCGGTGCGAGCGGCTTCTGAGTCGCCCCAACCTTCGATCTTCACCCATTTGCCTTTTTCGAGGTCTTTGTAGTTCGCGAAGAAGTGTTCGATCTGCTGAATCAGCAGCGGTGGCAGGTCGCTGCATTCTTTCACGTCGACGTACAGCTGGGACAGCTTGTCGTGTGGGACTGCGATGACTTTGGCATCGCCGCCGCCATCGTCGGTCATGTGCAGGATGCCGATTGGGCGAGCGCGGATAACCGAACCTGGAGCAACCGGGTAAGGGGTCACGACCAGCACGTCGAGGGGGTCACCGTCGTCAGCCAGGGTGTTCGGGATGAAGCCGTAGTTGGCCGGGTAGAACATCGGGGTGGCCATGAAACGGTCAACGAACAGGCAATCGCTGTCTTTGTCGATTTCGTATTTGATCGGCGCGTGGTTGGCCGGAATCTCGATCGCGACGTAGATGTCGTTCGGCAGGTCTTTGCCAGCCGGAATCTTGCTGTAGCTCATTGGGCGGTGCCCCCGTTAGTTGACCAAAAACACTTGGCCGGATTGACCAAAAAGTGGCGGCGATTATAGGCATATTCCGCCGCCGATGCTATGTACCAGAGGTCGTAGAGACCCGGGTGTCCTGTCTCACCGATACTGTCGCTTTTTGACGGCGTCCGTTGTGGTCATGCTGCGTTGCCGCTCCTCGCCATAGCCAGCTATGACTCGTCGCGGCGCCTTGCCTGGTCACAACGGCCACTCGTCAAAAGAGCAACGTATCGGTGAGACAGGACACTAGTCGCGTGCCTGATAGACCGGGTCTTCGGCCAGAAGTTGCCGCAGCCGGGCCAGAGGGTCCTGACGATAAAACAGCTTCAGCTGCTTATATACCTGAGGATACGCCTCGTGCAGCAAATCCGGGGCACTGAAGAAGTATTCGCTGGTGACCGCGAAGAACTCGGCGGGGTTTTCCGCCGCGTACGGGTCGATAGTGGTGTCAGCGTCGGGATTGCGCTCCAGTTGCCGATCTAGATCGTCGTAGGCCTCTTGCATGACCTTGGCCCAATCGCTGACCCGCATGTCGGTGTGCAGCGGCGGCAGGCCGTTGGCGGCGCCGTTGAGCATGTCGAGTTTATGCGCGAGTTCGTGGATCACCAGGTTGTAGCCTTCCCAGCCACCACTGGCCATCACGCCGGGCCAGGCGAGGATGATTGGGCCTTGCTGCCAGGCTTCACCGCTGTGTTCGCCGTCCCATTCGTGTTCGACGCCGCTGGCATCGCGATGGCGCTGGGGGCTGAGGAAGTCGTCAGGATAGAGGACGATTTCATGGAAGCCCTGATACCAGTTCAGATCGCCCAGGTGTAGCAGTGGCAGTTGCGCCTGAGCGGCGAGTAGCAGGCGTTGCTCCTGGTGGAGCTCGACGCCGGGCAGGGTGGTCAGGTGTTTGTCCTGGAGGAACAGCACGCTGGCTTCGCGCAGCCACTGGTCTTCGGCGACGCTGATGCCATCGAGAAAACTCAGGTGATGGCGCACCCGCTGCCACATGTCGTCGGCAACCGGATGCTTGGCCAGGATGCGCCGGCGACGCCAGGCGCTAAGGGACCACATGGTGAATCAGTGCGATTGAGTTTTGGATGCGGCGTTAGCAAGGCGACTGCGGATCATGCCGATGATCATCGGTAGCAGCGACAGCAGGATGATGCCCACGACCAGCAGCGACAGGTTCTTTTTGATGAACGGTACGTTGCCGAAGAAGTAACCGAGGGTCACCAGACCGCCCACCCAGAGGATCGTGCCCAAAACACTGAAAGCGAAGAAACGCGGGTAAGGCATTTTGCCCACGCCGGCGACAAACGGTGCAAAGGTGCGAATGATCGGCATGAAGCGCGCCAACGTCACCGTTTTACCGCCGTGCTTGTCGTAGAAGTCGTGGGTTTGTTGCAGGTAGTCGCGGCGGAAGATTTTCGAGTTCGGGTTCCTGAACAAACGCTCGCCGGCCGTTCGTCCGATCAGGTAGTTGGTGCTGTCGCCAAGGATTGCCGCCAGCATCAGCAGGCCACCCAGCAGCACCGGGTCCATGCCGCCGCCGGCGGCTACTGCGCCAGCGATGAACAGCAGGGAATCGCCCGGCAGGAACGGCATCACCACCAGGCCGGTTTCGCAGAAGATCACCAGGAATAAAATGGCGTAAATCCATGCCCCGTAGTTGTTTACCAGCAAATCGAGGTACACATCGAGATGCAGGATAATGTCGAGCGGGTTGAAATCCATGGAGAGCACCTGTGGTGACGGCCCGACTCGGCAGGCCTGTGCGGATGACTTCGCGAAAGCCTACAGACGGGTGTAGTTTTTCTTACGAGCCGGAAAGGTCGGCATTATACGATTTGAGAAGTGAAAAGCGCGTTGAGTTTGTAGCGGGGAATTTCGGATCGCAGTGAGAAGACGATCGCAGCCACAGGGCCTTACCCATAAGGGCTGCGATCTTTTCGGCTTACAGCTCGTCGCTGATCGGCAACACGTAGTTCTTGAACTCAGTGTCTTCCTTGAATCCGATGGATTCGTAGGTTTTGCGCGCGACTTCGTTATTGCTGCTGGTGGAAACGCGCATGCGTACAGCGTTGGTTTCCTTGGCCATTTTTTTCGCGGTGCGGATGAGGTTGTCGGCCACCAACTGGCGGCGAGCCTCTTCGGCGACGTAGATGTCGTTGAGGATCCACACGCGCTTCAGCGAAAGGGACGAAAAGCTCGGATACAACTGACAGAAACCCATCAGTTTGTTGCTGTCGTCATCGGCCAGGGCCAGGTAGATCACCGACTCCTTGCGACGCAGGCGCTTTTCAAGGAACGCCCGGGACGAGTCCGGATAAGCCAGGGAGCCATAAAACTCGCGATATTTGACGAATAACGGCGTCAACAGGTCCAGGTGTTCGAGGGTCGCTTGAATAATCCGCATGGTAGGTCTCGTCTTCAAGTGGCTGTCTTACGTGGTGACGGCGACGGGAAACCCTGGCGGCCGTGCATCGATCCTGCCTGAAACTGAATCAGAAACGCAATGCGGAAACGGTTCAGGCATCCGACGGGCTCAGTAGGAAATTACCTTTCTTGTCCGCTCCGGCGTCCGACTCCAGTGTCAGAACCTGGGCTTCGTCCTTCAGATTGACCCCTGACAACTGCCGCCGACAGGCCTCGCGCATCAAATACAGCAAACGGTGTGCCGCCATGCCGTAACTCAGGCCTTCGAGTCGGACGTTGGAGATGCAGTTGCGATAGGCATCCGTCAGCCCGACCTTTGGATTGTAGGTGAAATACAGCCCCAGGCTGTCCGGGGAACTCAGGCCAGGGCGTTCGCCGATCAGGATGACCACCATTTTCGCACCCAGCAGTTCGCCGATCTCGTCGGCTACGGCGACTCGGCCCTGTTCCACCAGAATGACCGGTGAGACGGACCAGCCGTCATTCACAATCTGATCTTCCATCCGCGCCAGAAACGGCAGGGTGTGGCGATGAACGGCCAGCGCCGACAACCCATCGGCAACGACAATGGCCAGATCGACATCGCCGGGATTGGCCAATGCGTAATCGCGCAGTGTCTGAGCCGCCTCATCACTGAGCTTTCGCCCCAGATCGGGGCGTTGTAAATAACTGTTCCGGTCGGTAGCGGCGCTGTGTAGCCGCAAACTGGCACGCCCGCGTTCAGCCAGTTGTGAGCTGAGCCCCGCAGAATCGAACGGCAAGTGCACCGCATCCCGTGCCTGAGCGTGGGCGTACTGGAAATCCAGCTGCGCACTGGTCGGCATGCTGGTGCCCGTACGACCAAGGGCAATCCGTGCCGGTGTCAGGCGGCGCAGTTCCAGTAACGGGTTCTCTGGATCGGCAGGTGGTTTGTCCATTTCAACACTCATCCCAGTTGCCCCATTGCTTGGCGGAAGGCCGGCGGCAGGCTGTCGCCGAAGTGAATCTTGCCGTCTGCCTGGGTGAAAATGCCCATTCTCGCCAGCCATTGTTCGAATTCCGGCGCAGGTTTCAGGCCCAGCGTCTGGCGGGCGTAAAGCGCGTCGTGGAACGACGTGGTCTGGTAGTTGAGCATGATGTCGTCGGAGCCGGGAATGCCCATGATGAAGTTGATCCCGGCCACGCCCAACAGAGTCAGCAGGGTGTCCATGTCGTCCTGGTCGGCTTCGGCGTGGTTGGTGTAACAGATGTCGCAGCCCATGGGCACGCCCAGGAGCTTGCCGCAGAAGTGGTCTTCGAGACCGGCGCGGATGATCTGTTTACCGTTGTAGAGGTATTCGGGGCCGATGAATCCTACGACGGTGTTCACCAGGAACGGTTTGAAATGTCGCGCAACGGCGTAGGCGCGGGTTTCGCAGGTCTGTTGATCGATGCCGTGGTGAGCGTTGGCTGACAGGGCGCTGCCTTGGCCGGTCTCGAAATACATCAGGTTCTGCCCCAACGTGCCGCGATTCAGGCTCAAACCGGCGTCGTAACCTTCCTGCAGCACATTCAGGTTGATCCCGAAACTGGCGTTCGCCGCTTCGGTGCCGGCGATCGACTGGAACACCAGGTCCAGCGGAACGCCGCGATTTATGGCCTCAATGGACGTGGTGACGTGGGTCAGCACGCAGGCTTGTGTAGGAATTTCGTAGCGCTGGATGATCGCGTCGAGCATTTCCAGCATGGCGCAGATGGAGGCGATGCTATCGGTGGCCGGGTTGATGCCGATCATCGCGTCCCCGTTACCGTACAGCAGGCCGTCGAGAATGCTCGCGGCGATACCGGCGGGTTCGTCGGTGGGGTGGTTGGGTTGCAGGCGAGTGGATAGCCGACCGCGCAGGCCCATCGTGCCGCGGAACCGGGTGACCACGCGGATTTTCTGCGCGACCAGCACCAGATCCTGCACGCGCATGATCTTCGACACAGCGGCAGCCATTTCCGGAGTCAGGCCTGGCGCGAGGGCGCGCAGGCTCTGTTCGTCGGCGGCATCGCTGAGCAGCCAGTCGCGAAAGCCGCCGACGGTGAGGTGGCTGACGGCGGCGAAGGCTTGTTTGTCGTGAGTGTCGATGATCAGTCGGGTGACTTCATCGGCCTCGTACGGAATGAGTACTTCTTGCAGGAAGTGGCTGAGCGGGATGTTGGCGAGGGCCATTTGCGCGGCCACCCGCTCGCCATCGTTGAGGGCGGCGACGCCGGCCAGAAAGTCCCCGGAACGCGCCGGACTGGCCTTGGCCATGACGTCCTTGAGGCTGTCGAAGCGATAGGTCTGGGCGCCGACGGAATGGGAAAATGCGGCCATGGGACGGGGTCCTCCTGATTCTATAAACAACTCAAATACACCGCCGAACCCCTGTAGGAGCGGGCTTGCTCGCGAAGGCAGTCTGACATTCAACATGTGTGGTGAATGACACTCCGCCTTCGCGAGCAAGCCCGCTCCCACATGGAAACTGCGTGCACTTCAATAGGGCAGGCGCCGGGAATCAGCCCGGCGCCGGTGCAACTCAGACGCCTTCGAGCATCGCGTCCGCCGGCGCATCGAAGCGCTGCTTGGCGGTCAATTGGAAATACAGGTAACCGGCAGCCATAAACCCGAGGAACACACACCCGATCAGTGTGTTGAACCAGGCCATCGCCACCAGGCACACCACCGCCAGGAACAGCGCAATCCCCGGCACGATCGGATAGCCCGGCGCACGGAAGGTGCGTTCAAGGTTTGGCTCGGTTTTACGCAGTTTGAACAGGCTCAGCATACTGATGATGTACATCACGATGGCACCGAATACCGACATGGTGATCATTGCTGCCGTCAGGGTCATGCCTTGCAGATTGACCAGGCCGTCGCTGTAGATCGCCGCGATGCCGATCACGCCGCCGGCCAGGATCGCCCGGTGCGGAGTCTGGAAGCGCGAGAGCTTGGCCAGGCTGCGAGGCAGGTAACCGGCCCGGGCCAGCGCAAAGAACTGCCGCGAGTAGCCAAGAATGATCCCGTGGAAACTCGCCACCAGACCGAACAGGCCGATCCACACCAGCATGTGCATCCAGCTCGAATTGTTGCCGACCACGGCTTTCATTGCCTGAGGCAACGGATCGTTGATGTTCGCCAGTTGACGCCAGTCGCCAACGCCGCCCGCCATCACCATCACGCCGATGGCCAGGAACACCAGGGTCAGAATGCCACTGACATAAGCCCTGGGAATTGTGCGTTTCGGGTCCTTGGCTTCTTCGGCCGCCATCGCCGCGCCTTCAATCGCAAGGAAAAACCAGATCGCGAAGGGGATCGCCGCAAAGATGCCGGGAATCGAGCCCATGGTGAACTCGTTGGCGCCCGACCAGCCGTTAAGCGCGAAATTACTGAAACTGAAGCCCGGCGCAACGACGCCCATGAACACCAGCAATTCGGCGACCGCCAGCACGGTGACGACCAGTTCAAACGTCGCGGCGATGCTGACGCCGAGGATATTCAAGCCCATGAACACGAAATAGGCGCCAACGGCGGCGATCTTGGGGTCAAGTTCAGGGTATTGCACATTGAGGTAGGCGCCGATGGCCATGGCAATCGCCGGGGGGGCAAAGACGAATTCGATCAGCGTGGCGATGCCGGCGATCAGTCCGCCTTTCTCACCGAAGGCCCGTCGGCTGTAGGCAAACGGCCCGCCCGCGTGGGGAATCGCGGTAGTCAATTCGGTGAAACTGAAGATGAAACAGGTGTACATCGTCGCCACCATCAGTGCGGTGACGAGGAAACCCAGGGTCCCTGCGGTGCCCCAGCCGTAACTCCAGCCGAAGTACTCGCCGGAAATCACCAGGCCGACGGCAATTCCCCATAAATGCAGGGTGCCGAGTGTGGGTTTGAGCTGTGTAGTAGAAGTCATAAGTCCTCGCTGTCTTTTTTATTTTTTGATTTGTTGGACTTTCAGGTACGAAATTTTCGTGTAGAGCGGGCACGCAAAGCCCGTGCCAGAGCGGCAGGGCGATGATTTGATGTTGTCGTTAAGGACGCCTTCGCGAGCAAGCCCGCTCCCACAGGGTTAGGTGGTGAATCAACTTTTAGGGATCGATCCAAATCCAATGTGGGAGCGAGCCTGCTCGCGATGGCCATCTGAAGGGCGACGCAGAAACATCTGCATCGCCCACGCTTTTTAGAAGAAGCCCAACGGATTGATGTCGTAGCTCACCAGCAGGTTTTTGGTCTGCTGATAGTGGTCGAGCATCATTTTGTGGGTTTCACGGCCGACGCCGGACTTTTTGTAACCACCGAACGCAGCATGTGCCGGGTACAGGTGGTAGCAGTTGGTCCACACGCGACCGGCCTTGATCGCGCGGCCCATGCGATAGGCGCGGTTGATGTCGCGGGTCCACAGGCCGGCACCCAGGCCGAACTCGGTGTCGTTGGCGATGGCCAGGGCTTCGGCTTCGTCCTTGAAGGTGGTGATGCTCACCACCGGGCCAAAGATTTCTTCCTGGAACACGCGCATTTTGTTGGTGCCCTTGAGCAGGGTCGGCTGGATGTAATACCCGGTCGCCAGGTTGCCCTCGAGTTTTTCCACCTTGCCGCCGGTCAGCAGCTCGGCGCCTTCGCCCTTGGCGATTTCCAGGTACGAAAGGATTTTGTCGAATTGCTGCTCGGACGCCTGGGCGCCGACCATGGTGTCGGTGTCCAGCGGGTCGCCACGTTTGATCGACAACACTTTCTTCATCACGACTTTCATGAAGTCGTCGTAGATCGACTCTTGCACCAAGGCGCGGGAAGGGCAGGTGCAGACTTCGCCCTGGTTGAAGAACGCCAGCACCAGTCCTTCGGCGGCTTTTTCGATGAAGGTTTCTTCGGCCTGCATGATGTCTTCGAAGAAGATGTTCGGCGACTTGCCACCCAGCTCCACGGTGGACGGAATGATGTTTTCAGCGGCGCATTTCATGATGTGCGAGCCGACCGGGGTCGAGCCGGTGAAGGCGATTTTGGCGATGCGTTTGCTGGTGGCCAGTGCTTCGCCGGCTTCTTTACCGAAGCCTTGCACCACGTTCAGCACGCCCGGCGGCAGCAGGTCGCCGATCAGCTCCATCAGCACGGTAATGCCCAGCGGCGTTTGCTCGGCAGGCTTGAGTACCACGCAGTTACCGGCGGCCAGGGCCGGGGCGAGTTTCCAGGCGGCCATCAGGATCGGGAAGTTCCACGGGATGATCTGCCCGACCACGCCCAGCGGTTCATGGATGTGATAGGCCACGGTGTTGCCGTCGATTTCGGCAGCGCTGCCTTCCTGGGCGCGGATGCAACCGGCGAAATAGCGGAAATGGTCCGCCGCCAGAGGGATGTCGGCGTTGAGGGTTTCACGCACGGCTTTGCCGTTGTCCCAGGATTCGGTGATTGCCAGGACTTCGAGGTTCTGTTCGATGCGGTCGGCGATTTTCAGCAGCACCAGCGAGCGAGCCTGGGCGGACGTGGCGCCCCAGGCATCGGCGGCCGCGTGGGCAGCGTCCAGGGCTTTGTCGATGTCTTCAGCCGTGGAACGCGGGAATTCGGCAATCGGTTGGCCATTCACTGGCGAGGTATTGGTGAAGTACTGACCTTTGACAGGCGCGACGAACTCGCCGCCGATGTAGTTACCGTATTTGCTCTTGAACGAAACGATAGCGCCTTCAGTACCGGGGTGAGCGTAACGCATGGTGATTTCTCCTTGGCTTTTGTGCTTATAAGGGAGAGCGCATGTGCGCCTGCTATAAGCGTAGAGCAAAGGTCGGGCCACTGCGTTGCAGGTCAGGTAAATCAAGGCTTTACGCGGTTTTTGTCGGACCGGCGGACTCTGTCTGTGACGGTTTCGGTACGGTCTCTGTGACACTTTGTACCGGTTTTGGCGCAACGTGTGACGGGGCGGTCTCGCCAGCATTGCAATGCGCCGATGGCAGGAGGATGCTGGGCGTCACCTCAAGCACGGGTCGCCGAACCCCGGGGAGAACAATAAGAAATGCACGACAACCATTTGAGTCGCCATGCCCAGCAGGTCCTGACCGTCACTCAGGGAAAATCCCACCTGCACGGTCCCGGCAGCGACCCGTCGATTGCCCGTTCCTGGCTGCGCTGTCTTGAGGACTATCACCTCGACCCGGCCCTGACGATGGCACCGACAGTGCTGGAACATGGCCGCGTACTTGAAAGCCGCGAGCGCTTGCAGCAAGTGCTGCACATCGCCGGTAGCGAAATGACCAGCCTTCATCAGCAGCTCTCCGGCGCTGGCCACGCGGTTCTGCTGACCGACGCCCGCGGGGTGATCCTCAATTGCGTCACCGCGCCTGCCGAACGGAAGATTTTCGAGCGCGCCGGCCTGTGGCTCGGCGCTGACTGGAGCGAAGCCTGCGAAGGCACCAACGGTATTGGCACCTGTCTGGTGGAGCGTCAGTCCCTGACCATCCATCAGGACGAGCACTTTCGCGGCCGTCACACCGGCCTGACCTGCTCGGCGAGCCCGGTGTTCGACCCTCACGGCGAATTGCTGGCGGTGCTCGACGTGTCCTCGGCGCGCCATGAGGTCTCTCGTCAAAGTCAGTTCCACACCATGGCCCTGGTCAATCTGTCGGCGAAGATGATCGAGAGCTGCTATTTCCTGCGCTACTTCGACAATCAATGGCTGCTGCGTTTTCATCTTCAGGCCGAATCCGTCGGACTGTTCAGCGAAGGGCTGCTGGCGTTCGACGGGGAAGGGCGGATCAGTGCGGTCAACCAGAGTGCGTTGAACCTGCTGGGGCATATTCGCGGTGGGTTGCTGGGTAAGCCAGTGGAGGCGTTTTTCGATTGTTCGCTGGATGACTTGCTCGGCCGCGCAAGTGTCAACGCCAGCGCCAGTTGGCCATTGCGTACCCGGGACGGGCGGAGTCTGTTTGCAGTGTTGCGCGGGCAGCCACGCAGCATTCCGGTGCCGGTGGTGCAAAGTGCGGTGATCGCCGAACCTTCGCGCTTGTCGGGCATTTGTCTGGGCGACACGGGGTTGCAGGAGGATTTCCGTAAATCCTTGCGTGTGTTCGAGCGGGACGTACCGTTACTGATCAACGGCGAAACCGGATCCGGCAAAGAAGCGTTTGCCAAAGCCGTCCATCAGGCCAGCCAGCGAGCAGAAAAAGCCTTCGTCGCCCTTAACTGCGCGGCGATCCCCGAAAGCCTGATCGAGAGCGAACTGTTTGGCTATCGCGGCGGCAGCTTTACCGGTGCGCGCAAGGAAGGGATGCGCGGCAAGTTGCAACAGGCCGATGGCGGGACTCTGTTCCTCGATGAAATCGGCGACATGCCCCTGGCGTTGCAGACCCGGCTATTAAGGGTGCTGGAAGATCGTCAGGTAGTGCCGATCGGCGGCGAGCCGGAGTCGGTCAACGTACGAATCATCAGCGCCACTCACCGTAATTTGCTGGAGCGGGTGCAGGACGGCAGCTTCCGCGAGGATTTGTATTACCGGCTCAACGGGCTGGAAGTTGCGCTGCCGGCGCTGCGTGATCGCAGTGACAAGTCTCAGTTGCTCGACTTTTTGCTGGCCGAAGAGGCGGGCGGGGAAACCGTATTGATCGACGGTCCGGCACGCCAGGCGTTGCTGGCCTTCGCCTGGCCGGGGAACGTGCGGCAGTTGCGCAATGTGCTGCGCACGTTAGCGGCGTTGTGCGACGGTGGGCGGATCGGGCTGGAGGATTTGCCGGTGATGATTCGTCAGGCTCGACCGGTGCCGGTTGTTGCCGTTGAAGAACCGTCGGAGCATCCGCTGGATGACGCTGAGCGGTTGGCCTTGCTGAATGCGCTGGAACAGACGCGTTGGCACATGACTCACACGGCTGAACAACTTGGCGTTAGTCGCAATACCCTCTATAGAAAATTGCGTAAGCACGGTATTGAGCGTTAGCCAGTTAGATCCACCCCTCACCCCAACCCTCTCCCCAAGGGGTAGAGGGGGCTGACCGAGGTGTCTGGTCGGAATACGGCGACCTGAAAATTCAGAGTCGAACTTAAGTTTTGAAAACGATATAGATCTGCTCCCTTTCCTCCTCTCCCCTCTGGAGCGGTCCGACGTTTCGGGAGGGCTTCACCTAAAGAGTGCGAATTTTCCCACCCTAAGCTAACCTGCGGCCATGTTTTACGAGGTCGACTAATGCACATTCATATTCTTGGTATCTGCGGCACTTTCATGGGTTCGATGGCGGTTCTGGCCAAAGAGCTGGGCCATCACGTGACGGGCTCCGATGCCAACGTCTATCCGCCGATGAGCACTCAGCTTGAGGCTCAGGGCATTGAGTTGACCCAAGGCTATGACCCGGCGCAGCTTGATCCAGCGCCGGATCTGGTGGTGATCGGTAATGCCATGTCCCGCGGCAACCCGGCTGTCGAATACGTGCTGAACAAAGGCCTGCCGTACGTCTCCGGCCCGCAATGGCTGGCGGATCACGTGCTGCAAGGTCGCTGGGTGCTGGCCGTCGCCGGTACCCATGGCAAAACCACCACCAGCAGCATGCTCGCCTGGGTACTGGAACACGCGGGCATGAGCCCGGGTTTCCTGATCGGTGGCGTGCCGCAAAACTTCTCGGTGTCCGCTCGTCTGGGTGATACGCCATTCTTCGTGATCGAAGCCGACGAGTACGACAGCGCGTTCTTCGACAAGCGCTCCAAGTTTGTTCACTACCGCCCGCGCACGGCGATCCTGAACAACCTCGAATACGATCACGCCGACATCTTCCCCGATCTGCCAGCCATCGAGCGGCAATTCCACCATTTGGTGCGGACCATCCCGAGCGAAGGCCTGGTGATCCACCCGACCACCGAGCCTGCGTTGCTGCGCGTCATCGAAATGGGCTGCTGGACCCCGGTGCAAACCACCGGCGCCGGTGGTCAGTGGCAGGTCAAACTGCTCAGCGAAGACGGTTCGAAATTTGAAGTGATGTTCGAAGGTGTCGCCCAAGGTGTGGTCGAGTGGGACATGACCGGCCAACACAACGTCGCCAACGCCCTGGCCACATTGGCTGCGGCGCGCCACGTCGGTGTTGTGCCTTCCATGGGCATCGCTGCGCTGAGCGCATTCAAAAGCGTCAAGCGCCGGATGGAGAAAGTCGCGGAAGTACGTGGCATCACCATCTATGACGACTTCGCGCACCATCCGACGGCGATTGCGACGACCCTCGACGGTCTGCGCAAGCGCATCGGCGATGCACCGCTGATCGCGATCATCGAGCCGCGCTCCAATTCCATGAAACTCGGCGCTCACCGCGACGGCTTGCCGGAAAGCGTGGTCGATGCCGATCAGGTGATCTGGTATGCGCCGGCCAACCTCGGTTGGGACCTGGGGGCCACTGCTGCGTTGTGCACGGTGCCGTCGATCGTCAGCGATTCGCTGGAAGGCATCATCGAGCGCGTGAAGAGCCAGGCCCAGCCCGGCACTCACGTGGTGATCATGAGCAACGGCGGCTTCGGCGGCCTGCACGGCAAACTCGCCGAGGCGCTGCAATGAACAACGGCCCGGAACGCATCACGCTGGCGATGACCGGGGCTTCCGGTGCCCAGTATGGTTTGCGTCTGCTGGACTGCCTGATTCGTGAAGACCGCGAGGTGCACTTCCTGATTTCCAAGGCGGCGCAACTGGTGATGGCCACCGAGACTGACGTTACGTTGCCGCCGAAAACCCAGATGATGCAGGCCTTCCTCACCGAATACACCGGTGCTGCCGCCGGGCAGATTCGGGTGTATGGCAAGGAAGACTGGATGTCGCCAGTGGCCTCGGGCTCCGGCGCGCCGGCAGCGATGGTGGTGGTGCCGTGTTCCACCGGGACCTTGTCGGCTATTGCGACGGGAGCCTGCAACAACCTGATCGAGCGTGCTGCCGACGTCACCTTGAAGGAGCGTCGCCAGCTGATTCTGGTGCCGCGTGAGACGCCGTATTCGAGCATTCATCTGGAGAACATGCTCAAGTTGTCGAACATGGGTGTGACGATTTTGCCGGCGTCACCAGGCTTTTATCATCAGCCGCAAACCATCGACGACTTGATCGATTTTGTCGTGGCGCGAATTCTCAATCTGCTGAACATTCCCCAGGACATGCTGCCGCGTTGGGGCGAACACCATCTGACCAGCGATGAATAAGCTGCTGGCAATGGTGCTGGCGCTGCAATTGGCTGGCTGCGCCACGGCGCGAACGCTCGATGCCGCCAAGCCAGGGGCGCCGGTGGTGTATTCGGGAACGCGTCTGGATTTGTATGCCTTGAATGGCGGCTGCTGCGCCATGGACCGCTTCGGCGCCGAAGCCCCGAGCTACCCTGGCGTCGACCTGCCGGCCAGCGCGTTGCTCGACACGCTGCTGTTGCCGCTGTCGGTGCTCACGGTGATCGGGGTAAGTTTTCAGGCGACGGGTGGGTTGTAGCGTTCGGCTCGGAGTGGGTGGTGTACCCTTCGCGAGCAAGCCCGCTCCCACATTAGATCTTCAGCAGACACAAATTATGTGAACACCGCCGATCAAATGTGGGAGCGGCGGTGCGACGATTCGACTTGCTCGCGAAGGCGTCATTTCAGGCGCAGCATTATTTGCCTAACTTGCGCAACTCATCCGACTCCACAATCCGCACCCCATCCTGCTCTTCCAGCGCCAGTCGCCACATGGCGCGGGCCAGTTGGCAGGCTTCTATGCCGCGGTATTTGCCGGGGATCAAACGGGACAAGGGCCCGACGAATTGCTCAGCCATACGCGGTTCCATACGCTCGCCCAGCAACAACGAAGGTCGGCAAATGGTCAGTTGCGGCCAGTCCTGTGCGCGCAATGCATATTCCATCTCGCCTTTGACCCGGTTGTAGAAAATCGGGGACCTGCGATCGGCGCCCAGGGCACTGATCACGATCAGGTGCCGTGCGCCCAGTTCCCGTGCACGTTTGGCGAACGCCACCACCATGTCCAGGTCCACCGCACGAAAGGCCTCTTCCGAGCCGGCTTTCTTGATAGTGGTGCCCAGGCAGCAGTAGGCAATGTCGACGCGACCATTCAATTGCGGCAGAAATTCCGCTGGGTCGCCGACCGGATTTTCCAGGTGGGGGTGCTCGGCCAATGGCCGGCGTGAGGGCGCCAATACTCGTGAGATCGTGGGCTCATTGAGCAGGCGATCAAGTAAATGTTCACCGGTCAACCCGGTAGCTCCGGCAAGCAATACGTGTTGAGGCGTCAAGTACATAGTGTTTCCCCCTTGATACTCTTCAGCTTAGTTGCTCTTTGCATCCTTGCTGTCGGAGGAGACACTTCGAAGCGCTTTTCGTGCCTGCTGCTTGCGTAACAGCTGCCAGTGAGAGAGGACGGTTTTCGGCGCCCAAATCTGCGGTTCAGAGGCTTCGAAGCTGTCCGCGAGCTCGCGTTCCGCAACGGTGGCCCTGGCCAGTTTGAAGGCTTGCTCCAGGTCGTCGGTCTGGTTCAGTGCCTGGGCGAACAGCGCGTCGCCGAAGTAGGTGAAGTTGGCTTCTTCCGAGCAGCCAAAGGACACGCGGTCAGCGCGCGAGGCGGTCATGATCAGGGTGCGTTCATCCTTGAGAGCCGGAATGAAGCCGCCCGAGTAACAGGACGAAATCACGATGATCTTGTCGCGGTTTTTCAGCGGAGAGAGCACCGTGGCGAGTTCGTCGGCCGGCAGATCGGACAGTTCCATGCGCGGCTGGTCGAGCACCAGTTCGTGTTCGCTGGAGCCGTGGCTGGTCAGGTAGATGAAGATCAAGTCTTCCGGGCCACTGCGTTCGGCCAGGGTGGTGGCGGCGCGGCGCAGGTTTTCCCGGGTGGCCATCGGCCGGTCGACGAGGTGGTCGCGATGGTTCACCAGGCGGATCTGGCCAAACGCACCAAAGCGGCTGCTGAGCATGTTGCTGACGTAATCGGATTCGCGCAGGAACACGCTTTGCTTGCCGTCACCGCCCAGGGTCAAGGTGTACAACTCGACCGCTGGGGTCGAAGCCGGCACGTTGGACAGTGCATCGTTGAGCAAACGGCCCTGTGCCAGCAAACCGAGTTCCAGGCTATCGGGCAGCAGCTTGCCATCGGCATCGCGAACCCGCTGGCCATTGACCCACGTACCGTTTTGCACCGTGCCGTCAGTCAGCACCAGGGTGCCGTGCCCCGAGTAACTGTCACCGTCGAATTGACCAATGTAAAAGCTGCCGTCGGGCAGGTTCAATCGACCTTGGCCGGAGAAGCGCCAATCGCTGAACTGGCCGATGTAATGGCTGCCATCGGCACCGATCAACTCGCCCTTGCCGTTCAGCGAACCTTCCTTGAATTGACCGAGCCAGACATCACCGTCGGCGTTCTCGTAGCGGCCCTTGCCGTGCAGTTGGTTGTTCTTGAAGCTGCCGACATAGATATCGCCATCGGCGCTGTTGAACGTCCCGTTGCCTTCGAGCTGACCGTCGACGAAATGCCCGGTGAACTGATTGCCGCTGGCGTCGCTCCGTTGGCCTTCGCCGTTGGGTTTGCCGTGGGCGAACTGGCCCTGATACGAACTGCCGTCTTCGAGTTCGAGACGACCGAGCCCTGAATATTGATCGGCCTTGAATTCACCGCGGTAGGTCATGCCGTTTTCTTTGAGGGTGCCTTCGCCGTCCCGTCGGCCGGCTTTGAAACTGCCGGTGAAGCTGCTGCCGCTGGTGGTCAGCGTGCCCTTGCCGTCGAACAGCCCCAGGTTGAATCCCCCGCGATAGACTTCGCCGTTACTGCCGTGCCATTCGCCCTGGCCATGCCATAGGCCCTTGTCGAAATCGCCGGCGTACCAGCTGCCGTTCGGGTAATCGATACGGCCCTGGCCTTGCAGCAATCCGTTGACCAGTTCTCCGCGATAACGTCCACCGTCCGGCAAGCGGGCGTCGGGGGGCAACAGCGATTCGCCGTCGCCGCAAGCGGTGAGCAATAGGGTCAGAGCGAGGAGTGCAAGTGGGCGCATAGCGGGATCCGGGCAATTAGGCGACCGAGTATGCCGCAGCTGTTTGACCTTATATAGCCAGGAAACAGGAGAGGGCGCGAAACAGCATGAGCTGCTTCGCATCCGGGATGGGTTACACGAAGCAGAGAGACAGTGGCTCGGCGATGTAGGCCGGCTTGTCCGAGCCTTCGATCTCAAGCGTGGCGGTGGCCTTGAGCAGCCATTGGCCGGGTTTCTTCTCGGTGACTTCGTTCATGTCGACCTTGAGTCGTACCCTGGAATTGACCTTCACTGGCTGGATGAAACGCACGGTATCCAGACCGTAGTTGACCACCATCTTCGCCCCTTCAGGGAGGATCAGGATGTCTTCCATCAGTTTGGGGATCAGCGACAGCGACAGGAAACCGTGTGCAATGGTGCTGCCAAATGGCGTTTGCGCGGCTTTGACCGGGTCGACGTGGATGAACTGATAGTCCCCTGTGGCCTCGGCGAACAGGTTGATGCGCTCCTGATCGATGGTGAGCCATTCGGAACGTCCGAGTTCCTTGCCGACATAATCTTTGAGCTCTGCAACTGGAACATAGGGCATTGAGACTCTCCTTGGGTTCATCGGTTTTATAGTTTTGAGGTGGGGGGATTTGACCTCCCGGATTACCACTTTAGATCAACATGGCAAATGGCTCCGGTCAACTGACCATGATTTTGGCGAATGCCGGTCTATAGCGTTGGCGTGCTTATAATGCTCGGCCCGTTTGTGCGGGATGATATTGGCGGGAGATGACGGATGTTGTTACGTGGCCTGACCTGGCTGGTGCTGTTCCAATTGCTGGGCACAGCCATCAACCACTTGTTTTTACCGATACTGCCGGGGCCGATTGTCGGCCTGCTGTTGCTGTTGGTATTCCTGATCAGCCGTGGCCAGGTTGGCGAACCGCTGAACCTCGCGGCCAGCAGTCTGCTGCGTTACCTGCCGTTGTTGCTGGTGCCGCCCGCCGTGGGTGTGATGGTTTACGCTAAAGACATTGCCGCGGATTTCTGGGCCATCGTCGGTGCGCTGGTGTTGTCTCTGTTGCTGTCCATGGCCTTCGCAGGCGTGCTGATGCAGCGCATGGTCAAGCGTCACGCTCATCGTGAGGATGGCCAATGATCTTCGACTGGCACGGCGCCTGGGCGTCGGTGATTCATCATCCGTTGTTCGGCATCGGTATTACGCTGGGGGCTTATCAGCTGGTACTGGCGGCGTTCGAGAAAACCCGCTGGATCTTTCTGCAACCGGTGCTGGTCTCGATGCTGCTGGTGATCGGTGTATTGGTGGGTTGCGGCCTGACCTATGCCGAGTACCGCAAGAGCACCGAGATCCTCAGCATCCTGCTCGGGCCTGCGACCGTGGCGCTGGCTGTACCGCTGTACCTCAATCTGCGACGCATTCGGCAGTTGTTCTGGCCGATATTTACTACGCTGGTGATAGGCGGCGTCGTCGCCACCGGCATGGGTGTATTGCTGGGCTGGTCGTTTGGTGCCGAACACATGATCCTGATGACCATGGCGCCGAAGTCGGTGACGTCGCCGATTGCCATGCTGGTGGCAGAGCAGATCGGCGGCGTCGCGGCGCTGGCGGCAGTGTTCGTGTTGATTACCGGGGTGATCGGGGCAATCTTCGGGCCGAGTCTTTTGACCAGGCTGGGTGTGCACAGCCCTGAGGCGCGCGGTATGGCATTGGGCATGACGGCGCACGCGGTAGGCACTGCGGTGGCGATGCAGGAAAATGAAGAATGCGGCGCCTTCGCGGCGCTGGCGATGAGTCTGATGGGCGTGGCCACGGCAGTTTTCCTGCCGTTGGCGGTGTCGATGGTGGTGTAAGGAAATGTCTATGAGCTTGCCGCTTTTTCCGCTGAACACAGTGTTGTTTCCTGGCTGCATCCTCGATTTGCAGATCTTCGAGGCGCGCTACCTGGACATGATCAGTCGCTGCATGAAGCAGGGCGGCGGCTTTGGCGTGGTGTGCATCCTTGACGGTGAAGAAGTCGGCATTGCCCCGGCGGGCTACGCGCTGGTCGGATGCGAGGCGCTGATCACTGATTTCAAACAGCAGGACAATGGTTTGCTGGGCATTCGGGTGCAGGGTGGGCGGCGTTTCCACGTGTTGCGCACCGAGATTCAGCGCGATCAGCTGACTATCGCCGAGGTCGAGTGGCTGGAGGACGAACCTGAGCAGCCGCTGCAAGACGAGGACGCCGACCTGGTTGCGCTGCTCAAAGCCTTGGCCGAACACCCGATGGTCGAAGCGTTGAACATGGGCACCGAGGCAACCGGGCAGCAGTCGTTGGCCAATCAGTTGGCGTACCTGTTGCCGTTTGCCGAAGTGGACAAGATCGACTTGCTGCAACTCGATGATCCGCAGCAGCGACTGGATGCAATTCAGGCGCTGCTGGATGAGCTGCAAGGCGAGTTGTTCGCCTAGAGCCTGCCGACAGGATCAGGCGGTTGTCGGCGTTATCAAGTCAGGCGTGAAGACCACGTCGTTGGAGAACACTTCCTTACCGGCGGGAAAGTTAATCACCGGTTTGTTTGCCGCCGCCACCTGATCGATCAACATGTCGTAGTCACTCAAGTTGTTTGCGCCGGCCCATGTCCGCTCTTCGATATTGTCAGCCTCGCCTCTGGTTGAGTGGTCGGCGTGAACATAGGATTGCAAGTAGATGTCACTGACCCGTGCTGCGCGGGTAAAGGTCGAGTTGACCAGCCAGATCCGGTCTGCGCTGAAGCCGCGGCTGGATATTGAGATATGGCCTTCCAGATCATCATCGGGAAACCAGGTTTTACCGCCGGTTCTTTTCGATTCGTCGAGCGCATCCCTGTTGAAATGATAGTTTTCACGGGCCGGGACGATCTCGATGTTGCGGGTGTCGAGCAGGTAACAAAAGGCAATGTTCTGGTTGAGTCTTTTCGGGTAATAGTCCTTTTCCGTGATCCGTCCCGGTTCGCTGTCCGAGCCACTGTCGGCGTCGGAGTCTGCCGCACTGTCAACGGATTCTGTATCGCTCGACTGGGTTCGGCTCAAGTCGCCGGGGTACTTGTGGTACTGAGTGTCGTACAGAAGTTCTTCTATCCCGGATTGCTTGCCGAACTGGCGGATGTACTGTTTCGCGTCGTTCAGACTGAAGGTCGCGCTCACAGCCTTTTGTGTCGTCGAGCCCTCACCGAGATCCTGGCGCGGGAGCATATGGCCGTCCCGGGAAAATTCGAAAGGCGTGCGGTCATCGCCCCTGAACATCGCGGGTATATCGGTACGGTACAAACAGTTGTATTTATTGCGCTTGTACCCGGCGTACGCCAGTAAGCCATCGAGATAGGCGCGGGTGTAATGGGCATTGAAATCCGTAAAGCCCCGCCCGCGGTTTCGCAGGCTGAAGATTTCAGGCAGCAACTCCTCGTAGGCGTCGTCGAACCGGTTGACGTTAGTCTCATCGATGGACGTTTGTTTATGGTTCTCGGCCCACTGCGGGGTGGTGCCGTTGGCTTGCATCTCGGCGAGCATCTGTGTGAGTTGCCGGTTCGACAGGTTGTAAGGCTTCATCGCCGCCACCACCTCATCCAGGGTTTTGTGCGGGCCGCGCAAGTTCATCCGGACTTGAAGCTGTTCAAGAAGCTTGCCTCTTTCTTCTGCGGTTATACGCGCCATCTCGACGTAATCAGGGGTGTTTCCCGTCTCTGTGGTCGGCTGTGTATCCGGCAGACGCAGTGGTGTCGCCGGCAAATCGGGCCTCGATAGCTCCTCGAACAATGGGCGTTTTTTAGAAGGCCCTGGTTGCTCGTCGATCAGTGGCCGCTTCTTGGGAGGTGTTGCTTGAGAATGACGCTGGTCGAGCTGCACAGTGTCGAACATCGCCTTCAATTGCCCGTATGAGTGTGGCTCCATTAACTCGGCAAATTCGTCCTGCTGCTTGTCAGGTGCCATCCAGCTCATCGAGGACTCGCCAGGCAGCGACTCGGCATCCGTAGCAGCCTTCGACGATGCCAGGCGCCAGGTCCTGCTGTCGGGATTGAGCCGCAATGTAGGTCCCGAGGCCGTCAGTTCGTTACGCCGTTTTGCCCGATACATTCCGACAGCGGCGTCAAACTCGACAAGTACCGTTCCACCGGACTGAATGTCGACGTACCGGCGTTGCGCCTGGACTCTAACCCCGTCAACGCCGGGTGCAGGCAAGAGGTTTGAAGAGGATGTGGACAGACGGAACAGGTGCAGAGGGTCGGAGCCGGAAGCGGCGGTTGGTGCTCCGGCAGTGGGGGTGTCCTGGATATTCAAGGCGGGCAATGGCAGCAGAGAAGGTTGAGTCAGGGAGGCGCCGGCAATGGGTAGTAAGGGAGCTGGCGGCATAGTGTCCGATGACATGCCTGCTGGGTGAACGATTGCAGCGTGCCCTGTCCCCTGCAGTGGCGGCAGATTCAATGCAGGTGGTTCAGGTATGTTTATTTTCGGTATTGAAGATACTGGTGGTTTTGGTGGCATGTTGGAATCCTTTCCAATAGTGGCCAGGAAAATGACCGGCCCCCAAAAGTCGAGGGCCGGTATTATTCAACAATGATTAGAGCGGACTTTATGGAAACACAATGTCGTTTGAGTATATTTCCCCGTCAGGAAGTTTGATGACAGGTTTGCCCAAGTTTGCGGCCTGATCGATCAAGTCATCATATTCCCACTCGTTGTAGTCACCGCTCCATGTTCTTTCTTCAATGGGTCTGCCCGCACTGGGTCTGTGCCTGGCGGACTCGGGTTGGCGCAGGTACAGATCGCAGATGTCATTGACCTTCGCAGCACGTGTCCCGTTCGAGTTGATCAGCCAGATCCTGTCAGCACTCAAGCCGCGCGCAGACATTGAAATGTGGCCTTCGTATGAATCGTCGGGAAACCAGGTCTTTTCACCGGTTATTTTTTTTTCGGTTTGCGCATAGCCATTGAAAACCAGGTTTTCTTCGCCAGGCACGACTTCAATATTGCGGGTGTCGAGCAAATAGGTAAACCCGATGCGCTGATTTTGCCTTTTTGCGATGTAGTGTTTGTCATGGAAACGCAAGAGCGGGTTACCTGAGCTGTCCTCATCACTGCTGGATGAACTCTCGTCACTGCTTGATGAACTATCGTCACTGCTTGATGAACTTTTGCCTCTTTCTTCGTATCCGCGGGTTCCGCTGTAGTCGATTAATTCCCCTGGATATTTGTGATGCTGAGTGTCATACAGCAGCGCTTCCACGTCTGGAGCGCTGCGAGCATGTACATATGCCTCCGACAGACTGAACGTTGCGCTCACGGCTTTTTGTGTGGTTGATCCAACACCGTGTTTCTGGCGTGGGCGCATGTGATCCTCGAAAAACTCGAAGGGGTTGCGGTCGTCCCCTCTGAACATGGCCGGAATATCGGTTCTGTATAAACAGTTGTATTTGTTGCGCTGGTAACCGGCCTTTGTGAGCAGGGCGTTGAGATATGGACGGGTAAAGTTGTCGGAGAAGGCTATGTTGCCGGTTGACTGGTTTCTGAGGTGCAGTATCTCGGGCAACAGTTCTTCGTAGACTTCATCGAACCGATGAGGGTTGGTTTCGTCCATGGAAGAATGTCTGAGGTCCTCAACCCACTGGGGAATGCGCCCTTGGGCCTGCACATCACTGACCAGTCGCGAGAGCTGTCGTGTCGACAGGTTGTAGGGTTGAATCTGGCGGGTGGTCTCCTCCCGCGATTTCGCGGCGGGTCCCGTGCTTGTCAGGGATCGAAGTTGTTCGATCAGTTGGTCCCTCAGTGCTCCGTTCTCAACGGACTTCGTAATGTAGTCGGGCACTGCGGGACTATCCGCTCTGGGGGATTGTTCGTCCGCCAGGCGTGGGCGTTGTGCCTCGGCTCCGGTTTGCGCTTGCGGGTTGTCAAGCTTGCGTTTGTGTACTTCACGTTGGCGCCTGGCGACCGAATCGAGACTGACCCTGTCGAGTTGCGCCGCCCATTGCTCGACCGAATAGTTCAGAGGCTCCATTCGCCGATTAAATTCATCCCGGCTCATATGTGGCGCCAACCAGCGGCGAAGTTCATCGAGAAGATACGATTTCTGAAGCCGCTCCTGTCGAATGGAGGCCCATCGCGGCTTCATCCCGGTGACCGTGACTTCGTCGCGGAAACGGGTGATATCACTGCCGGAAAGATCGTACATATCCCACAGGTCACGATCGGTCCACGCGGCGAGTTTGGTCGCTGGCTGGTCGATCGGGGTCGAGCCCGGTTCGACTTTGACAAACGAACCGTTGTCATCCTGAAAGGCCGTATGGGTTTCGGGTCCTACGTATGCGTCCAGGCCTCTTTTTCGATGCAGAATGACGTATCCCTGAAGATTTGTTGCGTCCGGGTTCCAGACATAGTGTGTGCTATCAAGGTAGATGCGTGGGGCGATAGCAGTCGTTGACATGTTTACTGGCGGCGGGGCGGGGGGATCGAGGCTCCAGCTTTTTCCATCGTTGTTCAGGTGCAAAACCGGCCCGCTGGGAGTCACTTCGAAGCGACGTTGTGCCCGGTATGTGTTCGTGCCGGCGTCATAGCTGACTTGGACAGTACCGTTGCCCGGGATGTCGGCGTACATGCGTTGGGCATGGATTCGCAAGCCGGCGTCGTTTGGCGGGGGCAACGTGTTTGCCGAGTAGACCGACACTCGAAACCCATTCAATGGATCATTGCCGAGAGGACGTGTCGGCACCGTGGACCCAGCGAGTGCCTGTGTTTGTATCGGCTGCGGGACGTCGGGCAACAGACCGGGTGTCAGCCCGGGCGCATGGGACGTGCCATCGGGCCATCCCGCAGCAGGTTGCATCGACTCCAGCCCTGTGTTCACGCGAGTGCCCGGCAGCGACGCATCCGCTTGCAGTCGCGGCGGGGTCGTCGTCGGCAGCTCAGGCAGGTTGATTTTGGGTATCGAAGATATCGGTGGTTTGGGTGCCATGTTGGAATCCTTTCCAGTGTTGAAACGGTATTTGAATGAAATCAGGTGTGACGCATTCGATCATTGATCCATTGGGGTTTCGTTCACGGGGGCGCGCGCGATGTGCATGTCCTCATGTTGCAGCTTGCGCGACCAGTCACCTTCGAGCGTCCAGTCCTCGGCGACGCTGTCGTAGTAAATGGCTTTGCTGTCATCGTCACGCAATTGCAGATGGCGGATGAGCACCAGGTCGGTCATCGGTTCGTTGTCTTGGCGATGCAGACGGATCCCTGCCTGGATTGCGTCGATGCTGGAATAGGCCTGGGCATTGATTTCTGCCAGAAGCACCACGGCAAATTCCTGTTCGACGTCGTATCGGTGACCGGATGAGGTGAAAACACGCACCGTTTCCATCAGCGCTTCACCGGTCTCGTCATTGGGCAGCAGAACAAGGATGTGGCCGACCCATAGTTGTGCGCCGCTCAGGCGGATGTGCTCGCGGCCGATCGTCTCACTCAGGTGCTGTGTATGAATATTCCAGGTTGAAGTACCGATGGCAGTGGCAATCGCGACCGAAGTCGACAGCCTGAGGATGGTGTCGGCCGCCGGATGAATGTCGTAGGTCGCGGCCTGTCCCTCCAGCACGAGAATGCCGGCCTGGGGCGCGGCCTGGATGTCCACCCGCAAGTCCTGCGGTTTAAGCACGGTGGGCGGGTGGGCAGCGGGTTGCTGCATCAGGTAGTGACCGCTGCGCTCAACCAGCGAGCGGGGCGTCAATACAGTCCTGTGACCCTGTTGGAGTTGGTCTTCAAGATAGGAATGGTGCGGCAGTCCTACCCGATAGGAGATTCCGTCGCGCATGATGAGCACAAAGTTGTGTGTGGGCATCAGCCCCGACGCGATCAGGTTGCCCATGACATTGCTACCAACCCCCGGGCGATTGCGGGCCATGTCTTTCAGCGTCAGGCGCTTTTGATCCATGAAGCGCAAGGTCAAGTTGACGTCCTGGTAGCGCAGGTAGTTGGAGTTGATGTTGCGGGTTGACCTGATCGTGTAGTCAGCCTCTACGGCTTCTATTTCATGACTGTCGTAGTCCAGGAATAGTGTGCTGAGCGTCGTTTCGCTCACGTGCCGGACAGCCAGTACGGTCGACGCCAAATGTCGATAGACGAAGTAGCTTGAGTGCGGTGCGCTGGAGGCGACATGGTCTCCTCCCTTCAACAGTTGCGGCGGGGTTGCAGGTTTGCCCCGCGCAAGGATGATTGCGTTGACGTCGACGCTCTCATGGCCATCGAGCTGTTGCGGCAAGTCAGGTTTGAGTGAGTAGAGATCCCTGGTTCGCACTATCAGTTTGTCGTTGCGCAGCTGGCGTTTGTCGGCTTCCTGGCGATACACGTCTTTGACCGTGACGGTGATCTGCGGCAGTTCTCCATCTATCCCGTGAAGAGCGGACAGCACCAGCGAAGTCCCTTCGACCCGCCAGCCTTGAATGCGTTCGAGCGTCCAGTCGAGGTCGATGAGGCTGGGGGCCTGGCCATCTTCGACCAGTGTGGTGGCGCCGGTTTTGTCGGCGATGATGTAGTGATCTTCGCCGGGACCGCCGTTGGCCTGGCTGTTTGGCCCTTTGATCACAATCGTGTCGGCACCTGCGCCGGTGTCGGCAATGTCCGCGTTTCCGCGCAGGACGATTCGGTCCGCCTGCGAACTGCCGGTGATGCTATTCGCGGCGTCCGCCAGTGTTTCGACAGTTTCCACAGACTCAAAGCGCAGCGGCGGGGTGTCGGGGCTGGCGCGCAGGTTCAGTTGCCCTGTTTGCAGGTCAATGCGCACGCCCTGATGCGGCTTGTCGCGCGAGACCTTGCCTTCCAGTTGCAGCGTGTCATTGCCGGCGCCACCTCGCAGCCGACTGCCTGACAGATCGCTAGGCTGGAGAGTGTCGGCGGCGATCCGAAAACTGAAAATATCATCCTTGTCGCCACCAGTGAGGGTCTTTTTTCCCGCGCCGTAGCTGAACTGGTTGGGTTTGTCCCTAACCCCCACAACGGTGTCGTCGCCGCCTCCCAGTTGCCAGAGGATGGCCTTGTGCTCGCCCGCGCTGCCGATGATTGCGCCCGGGATGTGGCTGATGCCTTCACTGGCATCGAACGTGTCGTCGGTTTCCTTGATGACGGCTTCCTTTTCCTCGATGTAAGGACTTTCGCCGCCAGCATCGTCCCACTGGTATTTCCAGTGCTTGACGGTCTGCAATTCGACTTGATAGCTGCCTAACACTACCGCTTCGACAGTGTCTTTCAATTCGTTGTCCAGCCAACCTCGGGCCGTCTTTCTCAGTAGCTCGCTGTAGTTGCTGTCGGTTTTGGCGACGAGGTAGCGGTCGAGAATGTCTCGATCCATGGTTTGCCCGGTGAACGCAAACCAACCCGAGCGCAAGCGTTCGTGGGTGCTCAATGTAATGTAATCGTCGATGTCATCGACCTGGCGGGCGGCACCGTAAATTCTTGCACCCAGGATGAGCACGGCACCCGCCGCAATCCCGATCGGGCCGGCGGCACTGAAACCGGCAAGAGCCGCTATACCCAGAACAATACTCAGCCCGGCGCTGGTCAGGCTAAGCGCTGCATTGAAGTAGTGATCCTGAGCTTGTTTGCCGGTGGCGCTGGCGGCGTCGTTGAACGCTTTGATGGCGGTGTAGATATCGAAGGGAAGAGTCAGGACACTGGCAAGCAGGCCGGCGCCGCGTGCCAGGTACTTGCCGGCACTGGTTGTGCTGAACCCTGTAAACACCTTGCCGCCACTGAGCATCATGTTTCTGCCGATGTTTTCCAGACCTCGCTCGAGGAACAAAGAACCCACCTCGGCAGTGATCCCGCCTACGTTGATGCCGGCTTCAACCAGGTCGCCTTTCTTCAGTGCTTCTGCGGTCCCCATGATGCCGCTGTAGATGCCGTAACCCTGGAGCCCGACGCCCATGCTGGTCATGCTGCGGCTTTTGACCTTGTCGGCCCAGCTCGGCAGGTTTTCAGGCAGCGATGGGGTACTCAATGACAATTGCTGGGCGGAGTCCAGCAGTTTGCCAAGGCTTTGCATGGACGCTGACAAGTCGGAGGATGATGCTGAAAGCAAAGATTGGGCGCTGGCCGAGCGTAGAACGCCGAGTTCAAACAACAACCCCGCGCAGCTGTCGCTATGTTGAGGGGATTGCAGCCTGCCCTCGATCTTGGCCGGATCAAATTGCAGGGCGTTTATGAACGTCTGGTCGGGCTCAAGCTGAATCGGATGATTTGCGTTGATCACCTGGCCATTGAGTCTTGCCCCCATGTCATACAAGTCCTGGCGACTGATGGTTAATTCGCCAATGCGAACCGGACCGTTCAATTGATCCTGGAGTAAGAGTCTGTTCCGGCGTTGTTCATCTTGGGGCGTGGATGAGGGCATCCGTGCCGAGAGAGAAGGGGGCGTTTCGGTAATACGGATGTTTATCGGCAGTGTTGGATTTTGCCCGGTGGATATGGAAGGCGTGGACATGGTTCGCGTATCTCTTTTTTCATATAGATGTCATTCGGTTCTTGGGCCTCATGTTGGCGTTGAACAGTATTGTTGAGGTGGATGTTGCAGGTGCGGTACATATTTATAGCTTTGGTTATTTTATATGCTCTCGCGGACGCTTTTTTTGAGGGTTTTATGTATTGATGGGTTGGGGGGTGTAACTTCGAGAAGGCGACATAACTATGCTTTCGAAAAGAGGGGCGGCAGTAAAAATACCGTTGATGCAATGATGTTGTAAGTTGAGGTTGAATTAAGCCACGCCATAAATATGGGGCGCTCTTCTGACGGTAATAGCGGTCAGTCCAGGCAGTTCACAGCTTCTCTTCGAAAGGAGAAGCTGCGAGCCCTTCGCTATCAGTACGAGTAACGCAACAGAGCGTGAGGCAAATTCCACAGCGCGAAGAAGCCGAACAATGCCATCAACACCGGCAAAACCAACCACCAGACTTTGGTCGGCATCGGATTCAGGACTGTCTGGCGCTGGGTCACGGCCAGGCTGGCCGCACAAACACAAGCTGCCAGTACCGCTCCGGCCAGGACATCGGTTGGCCAGTGCGCGCCCAGATAAACCCGCGACATGGCGATGGACACAGCCGGCAAGCAGCCGAGCAGCAGCCAGGTCAGGCGCATGCGCGTTGGCTGGCCTCGGCCAGCCAGTACCGCCAGGGTCAGGAACAGCGCAAACGAACCAGACGAATGACCACTGGGCATGCTGTAGCTGCTCAGTGGATCGGCCAGGACTTCCGGGCGCATCCGGGCGAACAGGTTTTTGGTTCCGGTGTTCGCCAGCGCGGTGATCAGCAGCGTGCTGCCGGCGAAGAGCATGTGTCGCCATTGTCGGGTAACCAACAGCAGGATCGTCAGCGCCGCGCTGATCACGAACATGTTTTTGAACTCGCCGAGCTGGGTGAGCATCACCGCTACTTCATCCAGCAGCGGGCTGCGGTGCTCCTGTATCAGCGTCATCAATCCCTGATCGAAGGCGTTCAGATGCGCAAAGCCAATAAACAACCCACCGAGGATCACCAGGCTGAGGCCGGCGATGTATACGGTCACCAGGCGATGAGCGCGCACGCTGCTGTTGACGCTCAGGCCTACCAGCGCCGCGATACTGCCGACCACCAGCCCGACCTGCGGCCAGAAACCTTCCGGCAACGGCAAGCGAATCGCCGCGCCCGTGGCCCAACCGGGTAGCAGGTAAGCGACGCTCCAGCCAGCGGCGGCCAGCAAGCTGACGGCGGCGAAGCGCGGGAAGGGCATGTCGAACATCCCCGCGACCATCGGCAGCATCGGCCGCAGCGGACCGATGAAGCGCCCGACCAGCAGGCTGGCGATGCCGTAGCGCTGGAAATACGCTTCGGCGCGGGCGATCCATTCCGGATGATGGCGCAACCCTGGGAGGCGCCGGATGTTCTGATGGAAATGTCGCCCGATGAAGTACGAAACGATGTCCCCCAGCACCCCGGCGAGAAAGCCCAGCAGCAGCGTTTCACCCAGTGACAGCGCGCCACTGCCGGCCAGGACCGCCACGGCAAACAGCAGCACCGTGCCAGGTACGATCAACCCGGCAATCGCCAGGCATTCCACAAAGGCCACTATGAACACCGCCGCGGCCAGCCATTGCGGGTTGACCGTCAACCAACCGGTCACGCTATCGAGCCATGGGCCCATAAAAACAACTCCATCGATTATTCAATTGGCCCCAAGGGACAAACACGATCTTCAAAACGCTATAAATCCCCTGTGGGAGCGGGCTTGCTTGCGAAGGCGGAGTGTCAGTCGGCACTAATATCGACTGAAAGGGCCCCTTCGCGAGCAAGCCCGCTCCCACACTGGATTTTCATTGTTCAGGTCAGCAAAAAATAATCGCGACCTTCGACCTGCCCCCGTCGCAACGGGTTGCGCGTGCAATACGGCGCGTAAGCCGCGTCGACGAAACGGTACATCAAATGCTCATCGCGGCCGTGGGGAATGCCCAGGCGCGTGGTTTGTATGATGTGAGCGGGCGCCGGGCCGACATCTTCCACCAGCAGCACTTCATGGTCGAAGCGCTTTGCGTCCCAGACCGGAACCTTCAGGCCCAACGCTTTGCAGAGCAACGTCTGTCCGGCACAAAGTTTTTGCGAGGGGCGAGGGCGACCCTGAGCGTCGGGATTGTTCAACAGCATTTGCGCCAGGCTCGCCGGCCCGCTCAAGTCATCGACCCACGGATAGGCGGATTTGATCAGCACAGCATTGCCCGGCCCCTGGGCGCTGAAGTTCAGGGAATCGCCGCCACGGGCGTAGTACATATAGATGTGGCCGCCATCCAGAAACAAAGCCTTACGTTTTTCTGTGTAGCCGAGGGAGGCGTGGCTGCCTTTTTCTTCGAAGTAATAGGCTTCGGTCTCGATGATCCGGGCGCTGAGCCACAGGTCGCCGACTCGGTGACGAATGACTTTGCCGAGTAAATCCCGAGCCAGCGTTTGGGCATCTCTGTCGAAAAATGCATCCGCGAGCCCCTTGGGCAGGCTCGTCGCGGACGTACGAACAGTCAGGTTAGTCATGATGAACGGTGTTTATCAGGGCTGATTGAGCCGCGATGATAACAATTTGCAGCTTAATCACGGCTGAACGTCGGCAAATTGCCCTCCATTTCGACCATCCGCCCGTCACCGCTGTTAGTCCCGGGACGCGACAGCTATAATCTGCCGCTTTACTCTTTACCAAGACCTTAGCAAAGACCACTCCAGACCATGACTGAGTCCGTTCTTGACTACATGACCCGATTGGGTCGCGCTGCCCGCGAAGCTTCTCGCGTCATCGGCCGTGCCAGCACCGCGCAGAAAAACCGCGCCTTGCAGGCTGCTGCCAATGCGTTGGACGCCGCACGCGCCGAGCTGACGGCTGCCAATGAACTGGATTTGGCCGCTGGCCGCGCCAATGGTCTTGAGCCTGCATTGCTTGAGCGTCTGGCGCTGACCCCGGAACGCATCGACGGCATGATCGTCGGTTTGCGTCAGGTGGCGGCTCTGCCGGACCCGGTCGGCGCGATCCGCGACATGAGCTTTCGGCCGTCGGGCATTCAGGTCGGCAAGATGCGCGTGCCGTTGGGCGTGATCGGGATCATCTACGAATCCCGGCCGAACGTGACCATCGATGCCGCCAGCCTGTGCCTGAAGTCCGGCAACGCGACCATCCTGCGTGGCGGCTCCGAGGCGATTCATTCCAACCGTGCCATTGCCGCCTGCATCCAGCGCGGTCTGGCCGAAGCCGATTTGCCTGCCGCCGTGGTGCAAGTGGTCGAAACCACGGACCGTGCCGCCGTTGGCGCGCTGATCACCATGCCCGAGTACGTCGACGTTATCGTGCCCCGTGGTGGCCGTGGCCTGATCGAGCGCGTCAGCCGTGACGCTCGCGTGCCGGTTATCAAGCACCTGGACGGCATCTGTCACGTTTACGTCAGTGCTCATGCCGACCTGCCGAAAGCCCAGCGCATCGCGTTCAACGCCAAGACTTACCGCTATGGCATCTGCGGTGCGATGGAAACCCTGCTGGTGGACCAGTCGGTCGCCAAGGATTTCCTGCCGTCGATGGCTGCACAGTTCCGCGAAAAAGGCGTCGAGCTGCGCGGCTGCGAACGCACCCGAGCGATCATCGAGGCTGTTGCAGCGAGCGAAGAAGACTGGAACACCGAGTACCTGGCACCGATTCTTTCGATCCGTGTGGTCGACGGGCTGGACCAGGCCATCGAGCACATTAATAAGTACGGCTCCCATCACACCGATTCGATCGTCAGCGAAAACCTGGCCGACACCCGGCGTTTCGTCGCGGAAGTCGATTCGTCGTCGGTCATGATCAACACCCCGACATGCTTCGCCGATGGCTTCGAATACGGATTGGGTGCCGAGATTGGCATTTCTACTGATAAGCTGCACGCCCGCGGCCCGGTGGGCCTCGAAGGTCTGACCTGCGAGAAGTACATCGTGGTCGGTGATGGCCAGTTGCGCGGCCAGGCGTCGGACTGACTTGGGCGACCTCGACCAGTCAGCCCCGGTAACCGCCAGCGAGCCTGCGCCTCGACGCATTGGCATGCTGGGCGGAACCTTCGACCCGGTGCACATCGGCCATTTGCGCAGTGCGCTGGAAGTCGCCGAATCGCTGGCGCTCGATGAACTGCGTCTGACACCCAGTGCCAGACCACCTCATCGCGGTACGCCGCAGGTATCGGCGAAAGACCGTCTGGCGATGGTCGAGTGCGCGGTGGCCGGTGTGGCGCCGCTGGTGGTGGACGCCCGCGAATTGCAGCGGGACAAACCGTCCTACACCATCGACACCCTGGAACTGATGCGCGCAGAACTGGCCGCTGAAGACCAGGTTTTTCTACTTTTGGGCTGGGACGCATTTTGCGGCCTGCCCACTTGGCACCGCTGGGAAGAGTTGCTCCAGCATTGCCACATCCTGGTGCTGCAACGCCCGGATGCCGACAGCGAACCGCCGGATGCCTTGCGCAATCTGTTGGCGGCACGCTCGGTGAGCGACCCGCTGGCCCTCAAAGGGCCGAGCGGACAGATTGCATTCGTCTGGCAGACACCGCTCGCGGTATCCGCCACCCAGATCCGTCAACTGCTGGCCAGCGGTAAGTCGGTACGTTTCCTGGTGCCCGACGCGGTCCTGGCCTACATCGATGCGCACGGTCTCTACCGTGCGTCGAACTGAAAAAGGGCGCGCTTCAAAACACGTGAACGCGTGTACCGAAGCGCCCGAACATACGAGCAAAACGAGTTTTATATGACGAACAAAGACGTAACTAAAGTAAAGCGCAAAGGCACGTTCAAGAGCGCCCCGCTGCCAGTAGAAGTTCCAACCGGCCCCGAGCTGCGCGGCGAAGAGCTGGTCAAGGTTGCCGTAGCGGCCCTGGAAGACGTCAAGGGCCAGGATATCCAGGTGATCGACGTTCGTGAAAAGCAGAGCATCACTGACTTCATGATCATCGCCACCGGTACTTCGAACCGTCAGATCGGCGCGATGCTGGATAAGGTCCGCGAAGCGGTCAAAGCCCAGGGCGTCAAGCCGCTGGGTGAAGAAGGCAAGGGCGACAGCGACTGGGTCCTGCTGGATATGGATGATGTCATCGTGCACATGATGACCGCTTCGGCTCGTCAGTTTTACGACCTGGAGCGTCTGTGGTCCGGTGCAGAACAGAGCCGTGCTCTGAACGCGGCTCACCACAGCCCGGAAAACACCCATGAGCACTTCGTCAAGCTCAACAAAGACCAGCAATAAGGGACCGCTGTGCGACTGCGACTGATCGCCGTCGGTTCTCGCATGCCCAAGTGGGTGGAAGAAGGCTGGCATGAATATGCCAAGCGTCTTCCGTCCGAGCTGGCGCTGGAACTGGTGGAAATACCGCTCAACACCCGTGGCAAGAACGCCGACGTGGCGCGCTTCATCCGTCAGGAAGGCGAAGCCATGCTGGCCAAGGTCGGGCCGAACGAGCGTGTTGTGACCCTCGAAGTCCACGGCAAGCCCTGGAGCACCGAGCAACTGGCGGTCGAGCTCGATCGCTGGCGGCTGGACTCGCGCACGGTGAATTTCATGGTCGGCGGCCCCGAAGGGCTGGCGCCGGAAGTCTGTGCCCGGGCCGATCAGCGCTGGTCGCTCTCGCCGCTGACGTTGCCGCACCCGCTGGTGCGAATCCTGATCGGCGAACAGCTGTATCGTGCCTGGACAGTCCTGTCCGGCCACCCTTACCACAAGTAGTTCTGCCCTCATGCCCCAGCCGATCCGCATCAAGGACCACGAAAAAGACGCCCGTCTGGTGCGTGGCCGCGTCGTGTTCGGGGCAATTGCGGTGGTGTCGCTGATCTGTGTGCTGATCGCGCGGCTGTATTTCCTTCAGGTGATCCAGTACGAGTACCACTCGACCCTGTCGGAAAACAACCGCGTCCATGTGCAGCCGATTCCGCCGACCCGCGGGCTGATTTTCGACCGCAATGGCGTGGTGGTGGCCGATAATCGGCCCAGCTTCAGCTTGAGCATGACCCGCGAGCGCTCCGGCGACTGGCAGCAAGTGCTCGACGTCATTGTCGAAGTGCTGGAGCTGACGCCCGAGGACCGGGTGATCTTCGAGAAGCGCATGCGTCAGGGGCGCCGGCCATTCGAGCCGGTGCCGATCCTGTTCGAGCTGACCGAAGAACAGATCGCCCGCATCGCGGTGAATCAGTTCCGTCTGCCGGGTGTGGAAGTGGTCGCGCAGCTGGTGCGTCACTATCCTCAGGGCGCGCACTTTGCGCACTCGGTGGGTTACATGGGGCGGATCAACGAGAAAGAGCTCAAGTCTCTGGACCCGGTGAGTTACAGCGGCACCCATCAAATTGGCAAAACGGGCATCGAGCGCTTCTACGAGCCCGAATTGCACGGTCAGGTCGGTTACGAAGAAGTCGAGACCAACGCCCGTGGCCGCGTGCTGCGGGTACTCAAACGTACCGAACCGATTTCCGGCAAGGACATCGTCCTGAGCCTGGATATCAAATTGCAGGAGGCCGCCGAAGCTGCACTCGGCGGTCGCCGTGGCGCAGTGGTGGCGCTGGACCCGAAAACCGGCGAAGTCCTGGCGATGGTCAGTCAGCCGAGTTTTGACCCGAACCTGTTTGTCACCGGCATCAGCTTCAAGGCCTATTCCGAGCTGCGCGACTCCATCGACCGGCCACTGTTCAACCGCGTGCTGCGCGGCCTGTACCCGCCGGGTTCGACCATCAAACCGGCCGTGGCAATTGCCGGCCTGGATTCTGGCGTTGTGAACGCGTCGAGTCGGGTGTATGACCCCGGCTATTACCAGTTGCCCAACTACGATCACAAGTACCGCAACTGGAACCGTACCGGCGACGGCTACGTCGATCTGGACACGGCGATCATGCGCTCCAACGACACCTACTTTTACGACCTGGCCCACAAGCTGGGGATCGATCGGCTGTCGGCTTACCTGGGCAAGTTCGGCATTGGCCAGAAGGTCTCGCTGGACATGTTCGAAGAGTCGCCGGGGCTGATGCCGACACGGGAATGGAAGCGGGCAACCCGTCGTCAGGCCTGGTTCCCGGGCGAGACGCTGATTCTGGGGATCGGTCAGGGCTACATGCAATCAACGCCCTTGCAACTGGCCCAGGCCACGGCGCTGGTCGCGAACAAGGGTGTCTGGAACCGTCCGCACCTGGCCAAGACCGTCGAAGGCGAGCGGCCGAAGGATGAAAACCCGATGCCGGACATCATCCTGCGTGACCCGTCCGACTGGACCAAGGTCAACCACGGCATGCAGCAGGTGATGCACGGTGCCCGTGGCACAGCGCGCAAAGCGGCGATCGGTTCGCAATACCGGATTGCCGGCAAGAGTGGTACGGCCCAGGTGGTCGCGATCAAGCAGGGTGAGAAGTACGACCGTTCCAAGGTTCAGGAGCGTCACCGCGACCACGCCTTGTTCGTCGGCTTCGCGCCGGCCGACAACCCGCAAATCGTGGTGTCGGTGATGGTCGAGAACGGTGAATCCGGTTCCGGCGTCGCCGCGCCCGTGGTGCGTCAAGTCATGGACGCCTGGCTCCTGGACCAGGACGGCCGACTGAAAGCCGAATACGCCAGCCCTATCAGTGCGGAGGCTACGGCCCGTGAAGAGTAATTTCGATCGCATCCTCTCCAGTGAGGATGTGATGCGTCGCCGTGCGACGCTGTTGCAACGCCTGCACATCGACGGCCCGCTGCTGATCCTGCTGTTGACGCTCGCCGCCGGCAGCCTGTTCGTGCTGTATTCGGCCAGTGGCAAAAGCTGGGATCTGCTGGCCAAGCAAGCCACTTCGTTCGGCATCGGTCTGGTATCGATGATCGTCATCGCCCAATTCGAACCGCGCTTCATGGCCCGTTGGGTGCCAGTCGGTTATGTGATCGGTGTGCTGTTGCTGGTGGTGGTGGACGTTATGGGCCACAACGCCATGGGTGCTACGCGCTGGATCAACATTCCCGGGGTGATCCGCTTCCAGCCCTCGGAATTCATGAAGATTCTGATGCCGGCGACCATCGCCTGGTACTTGTCCAAGCGCACCTTGCCGCCGCAGCTCAAGCATGTGGGCGTCAGTCTGTTTCTGATTGGCTTGCCCTTCATCCTGATCGTGCGTCAGCCCGACCTCGGCACTTCGCTGCTGATTCTGGCCGGCGGTGCGTTTGTGCTGTTTATGGGTGGCTTGAAGTGGCGCTGGATCATCAGCGTGATCGCCGCCGCCGTGCCGGTGGCCGTGGCGATGTGGTTCTTCATCATGCACGACTACCAGAAACAGCGAATCCTGACCTTCCTCGACCCCGAGAGCGATCCGCTGGGCACTGGCTGGAACATCATTCAGTCGAAAGCCGCCATCGGTTCCGGCGGCGTGTTCGGCAAAGGCTGGTTGCTTGGCACTCAGTCGCACCTGGACTTCCTGCCGGAAAGCCACACCGACTTCATTATTGCGGTCATGGGCGAAGAATTCGGCCTGGTGGGTATCTGCGCACTGCTGCTGATTTACCTGCTGTTGATCGGCCGCGGGCTGGTGATTACCGCTCAGGCCCAGACATTGTTCGGCAAATTGCTCGCAGGCAGCCTGACCATGACGTTTTTTGTTTACGTTTTCGTCAACATCGGTATGGTCAGTGGCCTGTTGCCGGTTGTGGGGGTGCCGTTGCCGTTCATTAGCTACGGAGGAACTTCGCTTGTGACGCTGCTGTCAGCGTTTGGGGTTTTGATGTCGATCCATACCCATCGCAAGTGGATCGCTCAGGTTTGAATAAGGTGAAGATTTCAATGCAAGTAATGCGTGGCTGGGCGACTCGATATGCGCCATGGGTCGGCCTGGTAAGCATCCTTGGCACGGCGCAGGAAGCGTTGGCCGGCGATTACGAAGGCTCACCGCAGGTGGCCGAATTCGTCGGTGAAATGACCCGCGACTACGGTTTTGCCGGTGAACAGCTGATGGGGGTGTTCCGCGAAGCCGAGCGCAAGCAGTCGATTCTGGACGCGATCTCGAAACCGGCCGAGCGGGTCAAGCAGTGGAGCGAGTACCGCCCGATGTTCATCACCGACGCGCGCATTGCCCGTGGTGTGGACTTCTGGCGTCAGCACGAGGCGGTACTGGCCCGTGCCGAGCAGGAATACGGCGTACCGGCCCAGGTAATCGTCTCCATCATCGGGGTTGAGACCTTTTTCGGCCGCAATACCGGAAATTTCCGGGTAATCGACGCCTTGTCGACCCTGGGTTTCGACTATCCTCCCCGTGCCGAATTCTTCCGCAAGGAATTGCGTGAGTTCCTGTTGCTGGCCCGGGAAGAGCAGGTCGATCCGCTGACTCTCAAAGGTTCCTACGCTGGCGCCATGGGGTTGCCGCAGTTCATGCCGAGCAGCTTTCGTGCCTATGCGGTGGACTTCGACGGTGACGGCCACATTAATATCTGGACCAATCCGGACGATGCCATTGGCAGCGTCGCCAGTTATTTCAAGCGTCACGGCTGGGTAGCCGGCGAACCAGTGGTCAGCCGCGCCGATGTACGTGGCGATCAGGTGGACGACGGTTTGACCACGGGCATCGAACCGACTAAAACCGTCGGGGAGTTGCGGGCGCTGGGGTGGTCAAGTCATGATGCGCTGCGCGATGATATGCCGGTCACGGCTTTCCGCCTGGAAGGTGACAATGGCCCCGAATACTGGATGGGTCTGACGAATTTTTACGCAATCACGCGTTATAACCGCAGCGTGATGTACGCCATGGCCGTACATCAACTGTCTGAACAGCTGGTCCAAGCACGGGGCGTCAAGTAATGCGGGCATTGCCTATGAATAAACCCCTGAAGCTGATGGCATTCGCCGCGTTGGCGGTGCTGATCGCCAGTTGTTCGACCAGCCGTTCGCCGACCCAAAAGTCTTCCACCGCCGTGCGCGCAACGCCAGGCCTGGACATCAACCGCGCGCACAAAGATGGCGCGCCGTGGTGGGACGTCGATGTATCGCGCATCCCGGATGCCACGCCGACCCTGCACAGCGGTCCTTATAAAGCCAACCCGTACACCGTGCTGGGCAAGACCTATTTCCCATTGCAGGAATCCAAGACCTACGTGGCCTCGGGCACTGCGTCCTGGTATGGCACCAAGTTCCACGGTCAGAACACCGCCAATGGCGAGGTTTACGACCTGTATGGCATGAGTGCTGCTCACAAGACCTTGCCACTGCCAAGTTACGTTCGGGTGACCAACCTGGACAACAACAAGAGCGTGGTTTTGCGAGTCAACGACCGTGGGCCGTTCTACTCGGACCGCATCATCGACTTGTCCTACGCAGCGGCCAAGAAACTCGGCTACGCCGAAATCGGCACCGCGCGGGTCAAGGTTGAAGGTATCGATCCACAACAGTGGTGGGCCGCGAAAGGCCGTCCGGCGCCTTTGATGCTCAATGAGCCTCAAGTAGCGCAAAATGCCGCGCCGACGATTACCGCTTCGGCGGGGACGGTCGAGCAATGGACGCCACCGCCGCAGCAACACGCTTCGGACACCGTGCCTGTGCCGATCAGTGCAAAAAAAAACGCTTCTGTACCAGCCTCTGGCCAGTATCTGCAGGTGGGCGCGTTCGCCAACCCGGACGCTGCAGAACTCCTGAGATCGAAGCTCAGCGGGATGGTGAGCGCTCCGGTGTTCATCAGCTCGATCGTGCGCAATCAACAGACGCTGCATCGGGTACGCCTGGGGCCGATCGGCTCGCCGGGTGAAATCCAGCAAGTGCAGAACAGTGTGCGCCTGGCCAATCTCGGTTCGCCGAGCCTGGTCACTGCCGAGTAATACGTAGTACTTGATTGACGGTTCGCTTGCGGTTTGGGGGGTGGACCTGGTTGTTGGCTCGTTAAAGAACAAAAGCCCGGCAAGGGTTCTGAGTGAACAACTGAACACGCGACAGCTCGTTAGAAAGCTGTCTGATTAGTTTTGCCCCTTAGGGCAGTTTCCATTAGCGATTTCGAGAGACGGATGAACATCACCACCTTTGCCAAACGACTGTGCCTGCTAGTACCGCTGCTCCTCTCGCCTGCCGCTTTCGCGGTCGAGATGATGCCGTCGCCACCGCAACTGGCCGCCAAAGCCTATGTACTCATGGACGCCAGCAGCGGCAACGTGCTGGTGGAGAACAACGGTGACCAGCGTCTGCCTCCGGCCAGCCTGACCAAGCTGATGACCGCGTATATCGCGACCCTGGAAATCCGTCGTGGCCAGATCGGCGAAAACGACCCGGTAACCGTCAGCGAAAACGCCTGGCGCACCGGCGGTTCGCGGATGTTCATCAAGGTCGGCTCGCAAGTCACGGTCAGCGACCTGCTGCACGGCATCATCATTCAGTCGGGTAACGACGCCAGCGTTGCGCTCTCCGAGCACATCGCCGGCAGCGAAGACGCCTTCGCTGACATGATGAACAAAACCGTGGCCGATCTGGGCATGACCAACAGCCACTTCATGAACCCGACCGGTCTGCCGAACCCGGAGCACTACTCGTCGGCGCACGACATGGCGGTGCTGGCTCGCGCGATCATCCACGAAGACCCGGCTCACTACGCGATCTACTCGCAGAAAGAGTTCTTCTGGAACGGCATCAAGCAACCTAACCGTAACCTGCTGCTGTGGCGCGACAAGACGGTCGACGGCCTGAAAACCGGTCACACCGACGAAGCCGGCTACTGCATGGTGTCTTCGGCTGTACGTGATGGCATGCGCCTGATCGCTGTGGTGTTCGGCACCAACAGTGAAGTGGCTCGCGCCTCCGAAACCCAGAAGCTGTTGACCTACGGTTTCCGCTTCTTCGAAACCCAGACGTTCTATCAGAAAGGCGCCGAGCTGGCTCAGGCTCCTGTCTGGAAAGGCACCACCAATCAAGTCAAGGCCGGCCTGGCTGAAGACCTGACCATGACCCTGCCAAAAGGCCAGCTGAAGAAGCTCGCCGCGAGCATGACCATGAACCCGCAACTGGTTGCGCCAATCGCCAAGGGCGACGTGATCGGTAAAGTCGAAGTGAAGCTGGACGACAAAGTCGTGCATAGCGCTGACCTGATCGCTCTGGACGCGGTCGACGAGGGTGGTATCTTCCGCCGCATGTGGGATAGCATCCGTCTATTCTTCTACGGCTTGTTCAACTGAATTAGTGTGGACTTGCATGGCCCTGTTCCAATCCGGAACGGGGCCATGTCCGTTGCCACGGCTTACGAGGCCGTTACGCCATGACAGACACCGAAGTAAAGGCGCCAAAAATCGAATTCCCTTGCGCGGATTACCCGATCAAGGTGATCGGCGACACCGGCGTGGGTTTCAAGGACAAGATCATCGCGATCCTTGAGAAACACGCGACCGTTGACCACAAGACCCTGGCCGAGCGCCAGAGTACCAACGGCAAGTACACGACCATCCAGTTGCACATCATCGCCACCGGCCAGGAACAGCTGTACGACATCAACAGCGAGTTGCGGGCTACCGGTTTCGTGCACATGGTGCTGTGATGTCTGCCGCGGTGGGCTTTCGCGAGCTCGGCCAGATGGCTTACGAGCCGGTCTGGCACGCCATGCAGCGCTTCACCAACGAACGCGGCAGCGATGCCGCGGACGAGATCTGGCTGGTCGAGCACCCACCGGTATTCACCCAGGGGCAGGCCGGCAAGGCTGAACATTTGTTACTCCCGGGAGATATTCCGGTGGTAAAGGTTGATCGCGGTGGTCAAGTGACTTATCACGGTCCCGGCCAATTGGTGGCCTACCTGTTGCTCGACGTACGCAAGCTGGGTTTCGGCGTGCGTGACCTGGTCAGCCGCATGGAACAATGCCTGATCGAGTTGCTGGCCAGCTACGGCGTGACCGCCGTGGCCAAGCCGGACGCTCCGGGTGTTTACGTCAATGGGGCGAAAATCGCTTCTCTGGGTCTGCGGATCCGCCACGGTTGCTCCTTTCATGGCCTGGCCCTGAATGTGGACATGAACCTGGAACCGTTTCGACGGATTAATCCCTGCGGCTACGCCGGGCTGGCGATGACCCAGCTGAGCGATCACGCAGGATCGATTGAATTTGCCGAGGTAAGTGCCCGGCTGCGCGCGCAGCTCGTCAAACACCTCGACTATGCTGAGCAGACGACCCTAACGGGCGGAATCGACTGATATGACTACTGATGCAGTGCAAACCATGATCCCGACGCTGGATGTCACCGAGCGTCCGGCCCCGCGTGCCAAGGTTGAAGCCGGCGTGAAGCTGCGCGGCGCCGAGAAGGTTGCACGTATCCCGGTGAAGATCATTCCGACCACCGAACTGCCGAAGAAACCTGACTGGATTCGCGTGCGTATCCCGGTTTCCCCGGAAGTCGACCGCATCAAGGCCCTGCTGCGCAAACACAAGCTGCACAGTGTCTGCGAAGAGGCGTCCTGCCCGAACCTGGGCGAATGCTTCTCCGGCGGCACCGCGACCTTCATGATCATGGGCGACATCTGCACCCGTCGCTGCCCATTCTGCGACGTTGGCCACGGTCGTCCGAAGCCACTGGACACCAATGAGCCGGAAAGCCTGGCCATCGCCATCGCTGACCTGAAACTCAAGTACGTGGTGATCACCTCGGTTGACCGCGACGACCTGCGCGACGGCGGTGCACAGCACTTTGCCGATTGCATCCGCGAGATCCGCAAGCTGTCGCCCAACGTGCAGCTCGAAACCCTGGTCCCGGATTACCGTGGCCGCATGGACGTTGCGCTGGAAATCACCGCTGCCGAGCCGCCGGATGTGTTCAACCACAACCTGGAAACCGTACCGCGCCTGTACAAGGCTGCGCGTCCGGGTTCGGATTACCAGTGGTCGCTGACCCTGCTGCAACGCTTCAAGCAGATGATGCCGCACATTCCGACCAAGTCCGGCCTGATGCTGGGTCTTGGCGAGACCGACGAAGAAGTGATCGAAGTCATGAAGCGCATGCGCGAACACGACATCGACATGCTGACCCTGGGCCAGTACCTGCAACCGTCCCGCAGCCACTTGCCGGTCCAGCGTTTCGTGCACCCGGACGTGTTCGCCTGGTTCGCCGAGGAAGGTTACAAGATGGGCTTCAAGAACGTCGCTTCCGGCCCGCTGGTGCGTTCCTCGTACCACGCCGACGAGCAGGCGAAACTGGTTAAAGCCGAGCTGATGTCGTCCTGATCGGCTGCCAGACATGAAAAACGCCCGCAGGCATTCAGCCTCGCGGGCATTTTTTTGCCTGCCCACGGCAATGACAGACTTTTCCTGCAACTTTCGGCGCGACTGACCCTCTTCTGTTTGTCCCCGTTCCTGACTACTGTGTGTTTGACGCATTCACGCAGGGAGATTCATGGATGACCGTTCGACCGACTCACACCCTTTGTCCTCACGCACCCGTTCCGGCCTTGCCGTCGCAAGGGCTGATCGGCGTTATTGCGCCCGCCGGTCCCGCAGCGCTGGACACCGACAATGCCATCGCCTGGGTGCGCGCTCGCGGATACTCACTGCGGGTTTTCCCTGGCGTGTACGAGAAAGATGATTATTTAGCCGGCAGTGATGATGTACGGCTCAATGACCTGCACGCCGCGTTCGCCGACAGTGAGGTCGACGCGATCATTTGCTTGCGTGGGGGGTACGGTACGCCGCGGTTACTCGATCGTATCGACTTTGAACTGCTGCGCAACAATGCCAAGCCGTTCATCGGCTACAGCGACATCACCGCGCTGCACTTGGCGATCAGCCGTTATGCGGGTTTCGTGACCTTTCATGGCCCGATGCTCAACGCCGACCTGCTGGGTGACAAGCAAAAACCTACCGAGTCTTCATTCTTCAACATGCTCAGAGGGCAGGTGAAGGCGGGCAGCGTGCTGGCGCACCCGGTCGCCTACCCGTTGACGACGATTGAGCCTGGTATCGCTCACGGACGCTTGCTGGGGGGCAATCTGTCGCTGATCGCGGCGACCATGGGTACGCCGTATGAGTTGGATGCCGAGGGCGTCATCCTGTTCATCGAGGACATTAACGAGCCGCTGTATCGCATCGACCGGCTGCTGACCCATCTGCGCCTGGCCGGCACGCTGCACAAGCTGCGCGGGGTTTTGGTGGGGGATGTGGCGGGGGTTGATACGGTTGCCTTGGAGCGCTTGCTCAAGCAGACCTTTGCGCCTTTGAGGATACCGGTGTTGGCAGGGTGGCGCAGCGGGCATTGCGATCCGAATTTGACGTTGCCGATGGGCGCGCTGGTCAGGCTGGATGCGGGTAATAAGGAATTGGTGTTGGAGCAGGATGTGGTGATCAGGGCTTAGATGGTCATCGCCTGACAGTCCGCCTTCGCGAGCAAGCCCGCTCCCACATTCGACCGTATTCCTATGAGAGAACTCGGTCACCTGTGGGAGCGGGCTTGCTCGCGAAGGCGGCATCCGCCATACGGCTAACTATCGGTTACGAAGGCCTTCGAGCAACTTGTGCGTCGGATACCCATCCGCCGGCCAGCCAAACGACTGCTGGGCGCTGCGGATCGCCTTGCGGGTGTTGGCGCCGATGATGCCGTCGGCGGTGCCCGCGTCGTAGTTCTGAGCGCTCAACAGGCTTTGCAGTTCGATCCGCTCGGTACGGCTCAGCGGCAAATCATCTTTCGGCCATGTGCCGTTGATCAGGCCGGCGCCATTGAAACGCTCGGACAACAGGCTAACGGCCAGGGCATAAGACGACGAGTTGTTGTACTTGAGGATCGCGCGGAAGTTGTCGAGGACCAGGAACGCCGGGCCACGGTAACCGGCCGGCAGCAGCAGGGCGGCTGACAGCTGTTCGGAGCCTGGCGGAACCCGACCGCCATTGGGCAGGGTGACACCCAGTTGCAGCCATTCAGCGACGCTCTTGCGAATCGTGCCATCGGCCAGGACGTAGTTGAAACTGCCCGGTAGCTGCACCTCGAAGCCCCATGGCTGGCCTTTCTGCCAGCCTGAGCTTTGCAGGTAATGCGCCGTCGAGGCCAGCGCGTCGGCCGGGCTGCCCCAGATGTCGCGGCGACCATCGCCATCGAAGTCCACGGCGTGGGTGTTGTAGGTAGTTGGGATGAACTGGGTCTGGCCCATGGCGCCGGCCCAGGAGCCAAGCATTTTCTCAGGCTCGATATCACCCTGTTGCAGGATCTGCAGGGCGGCGATCAGTTGTGCGTGGGCAAACCCGGGACGCCGACCTTCATAGGCCAAAGTCGCCAGGGAATTAATCACCGACTTGTTGCCCTGGAACTGCCCGAAGTTACTTTCCATGCCCCACACCGAGACCAGTGCCTGACGATCGACGCCGTAGCGCTGTTCGATGCTTTGCAGGATGTCGGCGTACTGGCTGACCAGCGCCTGGCCTTTGCGTACCCGCAGCGGCGAAAGGGCGCCGTCGAGGTATTCCCACACCGGACGGGCAAATTCCGGCTGGCTGCGGTCGGCGCGGATCACGCTGGTGTCGAGGCTGACATTGGCGAAGGCGCGGTCGAACAGGTCGGCGCGGATACCGGCGGCCAGAGCGTCCTTGCGGAACCCCGCCTGCCATTCGGCGAAGGTCTGGGTGGGCTGGATGTCGAGGTCTTCACCGGTCGGAACCACGGGCGGAATGACCGCAGGGGCTGTCGCAACGGGGAGGGTCTGAAGCGGTTGGGCGTCGGCGGCGGTCGGTTTTTCCGCGCAGGCGACTAGTAAAACGAGGCTGGAGGCAGCGATCAGTTGGCGCAGGGGCCAACGACGGGAAATACAAAGGGGCATGCACGGGTCCAGGGAGTACGAATCAGGTGCAGACCTTAACATGTTGAGCGAGCGCTTGCCTTTCAGGCCGCCAGAAAGTAAGAAGCCTCCCAGCTATTAGACTGGAAGGCTTCGCGGCGGTAGCTGCCTTTGCCCTTGCCGGCTCGTTCCTGACGGCTGCGGAACAGTGGCTGGGCGATGATGGATTTGGCCTTGTTGGGGCCATTTTTGGATGGCTTTTTGCTCATGAGCGGATCTCTCGATTGAGTGGGTTTTGCGGGGGAAATAATCTGCCGAAGTTGAGATTCTGTCTATAGGGCAAATGGATGTGGGTAATGTAGGAAACCTCTGTAGCAGCTACAGAGGGCGTGTTTACTCGGCAGGCAAGTTCAGCCGCTGGCCGGCCATCAACAACGACAACCGACTCAAACTCATCCACGGCGAACCGGCCGCCTGGCCTTTGATCTGCGCGTCGATGCGCTGAGCTTCCAGCAATAGCTGCGCCCAGCGTTGCGCCGAGTAGCGTTGCAAGGCTTTGCTCATCAATGGTTTGCGTTTGTCCCAGACCGGCGGTCGGGCAGAGCTGAAGGCTTTGTCCAGTGGCACGCCCTGGCTGTACTGCAGCGACAGGTTGGCCAGCAGACGCAGCTCCCGGGCCAGTGCCCAGAGAATCACCGGTGGTTCGACGCCTTCACCGCGCAGCCCTTCGAGCATGCGCAGGGCATGAGCCGCTTCGCCGTTGAGAATCGCATCGGTCAGGCCAAAGACATCGAAGCGCGCACTGTCGGCCACTGCCGCTTGCACGGTTTCAACAGTGATTTGACCGCCTTCGGCCATCAGCTTGAGCTTTTCGATTTCCTGGGCAGCCGCGAGCAGGTTGCCCTCGACCCGTGCGGCGATCAGTTCGACGGCGTCCTGGCTGGCGGAAAGCCCGGCCTGGGACAACCGTTGACGGATCCAGCTCGGCAACTGGTTGGCCTCTATCGGCCAGATTTGCACGAACTGGGTCTGCTGACCTTCGACCAGCGCCTTGCCCCACTTGGTTTTCTGCGCACTGCCGTCAAGTTTCGGCAGGCTGATCAGCAACACCGTGTCTTCAGCGGGCCGTGAGCAGTACTCGATAAACGCGGCAGCGCCTTTGTCACCGGGTTTGCCGGACGGCAGACGCAGTTCCAGCAGGCGCTTTTCAGCGAACAGCGACATGCTCGCGCCGGCTTGCAGCAACGTTCCCCAGTCGAAACTGGCGTCGGCGGCGAAGACCTGGCGCTCGTCGAATCCCTGTTGGCGGGCGGCGGCACGAATGGCGTCGGCGGCTTCCTGACACAGCAGTGGGTCATCGCCACTGATGATATAGACCGGCGCGAGGGCACCTTGCAGGTGTTTGGCGAGTTGGGCGGGGGCGAGTTTCATAGGAGAGGGCGAACGGGGCGCCTGGGCGCCCCGTAAGTCTTACTGCTGCGGCAGTTGGATTGGCGACTGACGCGGAGTGTTCGCTTCAGCCTTCTGCGCCGCTTCCAGTGCATCGGCTTCAGCCTTGGCTCTGGCTTCGGCGGTCTGTTGCAGCTGATCCAGCTGGGTCGGCGTGAGCTGTTGCAGGCGCAGCATCATCCGTTGAACCAGTTCACGACGGGTGTCCTTGCGGGCGTCGTTGCCTTCCTGATCGGAACCTACCAGGTTGTTGCCGTCGTGCATGAAGACTTTCTGCACTTCGAGCTTGTCGCTCAACAGCGACAGGTCGCGCCCACCACGGATATCGTAGTTCAGCACTGTAGTCACCTGATACTCGCCAGTACGACCGGCACCTGCGTAGCTGAGGATGCGCTGGCTTTCCTGCTCATCGGTCAGCACCAGCTTGTAAGGTGCGCCGCTGTAGACCTTGACGCCGCTGCTTTCCAGCACCTGACGCAGTTGCGTCACCGTTTCGCCGTAGGCGTTACGGGCACTCAGGTCGAGTTCCTTGATCGCCAGTTCAGTGGTGCCGGTGCCGCGCAGCTGGAAACCGCAGGCGCTCAACAGGACCGCAAGGCCCATCACCAGCAAATTGCGTTTGATCATCTTGTTGCTCCCCTTGAAACCATGTGGGCCGATCGTGCGGCCCGAAAGGTTTTACTCGGCGCCAGGCATGACCTGGCGCCTGATCCAATTAGCTGGCGACGATATTGACCAGTTTCCCGGGCACTACGATCACTTTACGAATGGTCAGACCGTCAACAAAGCGCAGCACGTTCTCGTTGGCCCGTGCGGCGGCTTCGACTTCTTCGCGGCTGGCGCTGGCGGGCATTTCGATGTGGCCACGCAGCTTGCCGTTGACCTGGATGACCAGTTGCAGGCTGTCCTGCACCAACGCGCTTTCGTCCAGCACCGGCCAAGCGGCGTCGATCACCGGGTCAGCATGGCCCAGGCGATGCCACAGCTCGTGGCTGATGTGCGGGGTGATCGGGGCCAGGAGCAGAGTGACGGCTTCCAGACCTTCGTGAATCAGCGCGCGATCCTGTTCGGTGCCTTGCGGGGCTTTTTCCAGCACGTTCATCAGCGTCATCACCTGAGCGATGGCGGTGTTGAATTTGTGGTTCTGGCCGACGTCATGGCTGGCCTGCTTGATCGCCTGGTGGATCGAGCGACGAATGGCTTTCTGCTCGTCATTCAGGCTGGCGACGTCCAGTTTGCCCGGCAGGCCCTGAGTGACGTGGGCTTGAGCCAGGCGCCAGACACGCTTGAGGAAACGGTGCGAACCTTCGACTCCAGAGTCGGACCATTCCGCGCTCATGTCGGGTGGCGAGGCGAACATCATGAACAGGCGGCAGGTGTCTGCGCCGAACTGGTCGATCATCGACTGTGGGTCGACGCCGTTGTTTTTCGACTTGGCCATCTTCTCGGTGCCACCGATTTCCACCGGCAGGCCGTCCGCGATCAGCTTGGCGCTGATTACTTTGGCTTTGCTGTCGCGTTCGAGTTCGACGTCTGCCGGGTTGAACCAGGTGTAAGCACCGTTGGCTTCGCGACGATAGTAAGTCTCGGCGATCACCATGCCCTGGGTCAGCAGGTTCTTGAACGGTTCGTTGGAGCTCACCAGGCCTTCATCGCGCATCAGCTTGTGGAAGAAACGTGCGTAGAGCAGGTGAAGAATCGCGTGTTCGATACCGCCGATGTACTGATCAACCGGCAACCAATGGTCGGCCGCCGATTTTTCCACCAGACCGCCTTCATAGTGCGGGGAGGCGTAACGGGCGTAGTACCACGAGGACTCGACGAAGGTGTCCATGGTGTCGGTTTCACGCTTGGCCGGTGCGCCGCATTTCGGGCAGCTGCACTCGTAGAACTCGGGCATGCGCGCCAATGGCGAACCGGCGCCGTCCGGTACGACGTCTTCCGGCAGCACGACTGGCAACTGATCTTCCGGGACCGGCACATCACCGCAGGTGGTGCAGTGGATGATCGGGATCGGGCAACCCCAGTAGCGCTGACGGCTGATGCCCCAGTCGCGCAGGCGGAACTGGGTACGCGAGGCGCCGAGGTTCTTCTTGATCAGCGCGACTTCGATGGCGTCAAAAGCGCCCGCGAAGTCGAGGCCGTCAAACTCGCCGGAATTGATCAACGTGCCGTGCTCGCCGTAAGCGTCTTGCCACGGAGCCGGGTTGGTGTCACCGGAACTGGTGCGCACCACTGACTTGATCGGCAGGTTGTACTTGGTGGCGAACTCAAAATCGCGTTCGTCGTGAGCCGGTACAGCCATGACCGCGCCATCGCCGTAGTGCATCAGCACATAGTTGGCGACCCACACCGGGAGCTTCTCACCGGTCAGTGGATGCTCGACGAACAGCGAAGTGCGCAGGCCTTTTTTCTCTTGAGTGGCGACGTCGGCTTCGGCAACGCTGCCGCCCTTGCATTCAGCGATGAACGCTTGCAGCTCAGGGTTGTTCTGCGCAGCCAGGGTAGCCAAATGGTGTTCGGCGGCCACCGCAACGTAGGTTGCGCCCATCAGGGTGTCCGGACGGGTAGTGAATACTTTCAGCGCGCCGGTTTCACCGATTGAGGAGACGTCATACGGGAACTGCACTTCCATGCCGCGGGATTTGCCGATCCAGTTGCGCTGCATGGTCTTGACCTGTTCAGGCCAGCCCGGCAGATCGTCGAGGCTCGACAGCAACTCATCCGCGTAGGCGGTGATCTTGAAGTAGTACATCGGAATTTCGCGCTTTTCGATCAGCGCGCCGGAACGCCAGCCGCGACCGTCGATCACCTGTTCGTTGGCCAGAACGGTCTGATCGACCGGGTCCCAGTTCACGGTGCCGCTTTTTTTGTAGATCACGCCTTTTTCGAACAGGCGAGTGAACAGCCATTGTTCCCAGCGGTAGTAATCAGGCTTGCAGGTGGTGACTTCGCGGGACCAGTCCACCGCGAGGCCCAGGCTGCGCAGCTGGGTTTTCATGTAGGCGATGTTTTCGTAGGTCCACTTGGCGGGCGCTACGTTGTTCTTCATCGCGGCGTTTTCCGCCGGCATGCCGAAGGCGTCCCAACCCATGGGTTGCAGGACGTTCTTGCCTTGCATGCGCTGGTAGCGGGAGATCACGTCGCCGATGGTGTAGTTGCGCACGTGCCCCATGTGTAGCTTGCCGCTGGGGTAAGGGAACATCGACAGGCAGTAGAAAGTCTCCTTGCCTGGCTGTTCACTGACTTCAAAGGACTTTTGCTCGTCCCAGAACGACTGGGCGGCGGCTTCGATTTCACGGGGCTGATATTGTTCGTGCATGGCTACTTTTGAACTGAATAGGGGTGGCCTAATCCTCTTCAATGCAACGCTGGGCGGTGATCACGCCAAATCGGCGTTTCGGTGCCCAGACGAGCTGGAAGTGGAGTTACAGGAAGCGCCGTAGCATACATGACCGCACTCTACCGAGGGAAACCCTGATTACTGCTGCGGGTCGCCCAAAAACCGCTGCGAGGGCCGTTGGTCGCAGCACTCAGCCGGTTTGTTGATGGAAGCTAAGCTCTAAATGGGGAGTGAGTCTTATCTTCAATGAGGTGATGGATGGTTGAGTCACGGCAAAAAGTTACAAAACCGGAGCTGTACGAGAGACTGATCGATCGTCTGGGAATCGCCCTGGACGCGGCAAAAACCGCTGACCGGTTACGCGATGAGCGTCCGGTGGAACTGGAATTGCGTGGCTTGAGCCCCGCAGAGTTTGCACTGGTCAAGGCGTATCTCGATCGCAGTGAACGTGAGACACACGGATGCTTGTCAGAAGCAGTGAAGCAACTCGACGCACCACGTTCGGCCAAGATCATCTGGCTCAAGGACAAGGTTCCCGGCAGGGACGCGGTAAAGGTCCGGTCTTTGCAATTCAAGTAAGGACACTGGAAGCAATGTCTGATGTATTTGTGAAGCATATTCCTTCCGTATTTGTTGTCGCCTTGCGTCAACCCACTTAGGCTTCGGGCATCTTTTTGGAGATGCTCGATGCCTTTTCGATATTTCGTTAAACAACTCCTGTTACCGCCCGGCATTCTTTTGCTGCTGTTGGTGCTTGCCTGGTGGTTGCGACGCTCAAGACCGCGCCTTGCCGGGTTGTGCTTTGCGCTGGGCGTGGGCGGCTTCTGGCTGATGAGCTTGCCGGTGGTGGTGCAGTGGGGCGCCAAGGCGCTGGAGCGTGAAGCGCCGCTGGCTCGCGATGAATGGGCAACATTGGCGCAGCATGCCGACGCGATTGTAGTGCTGGGCGCGGGGCGTGAACGTGGCGATCTGGCCTGGGGCGACGACCAGCCGACGGGTGTGGCGCTGCAGCGCGAGCGGTATACGGCGCGGCTGGCCAAGGCGTCGGGCTTGCCGGTCCTGACCAGTGGCGGCCTGCATTACGACACGCCACCGACTGAAGCCCGGTTGATGGCCGACTCGTTGCAAGATGATTTCGGCGTCCCCGTGCGTTGGCAGGAAGGGCGCAGCCGCACGACCTGGGAGAACGCGCAGTTCAGCGCCGAGGTGTTGTTGCCGCAAGGGATCAAGCGCGTGGTCATCGTGACTCAGGCTTGGCACATGCCGCGAGCCGTCTGGAGTTTCAAAAAAGCGGGTTTTGAAGTGGTGCCAGCGCCGATGGGGTTTTTAGGCGTGGACAACGCCCGGCCACTGGGTGGCTGGATGCCGGAATTCAAATCGATCTGGCAAAGCGGGCAGCTGTTGAATGAGGCGGTGGGGCAGATCGGATATACCCTTTTTTACCGCTGACTCACTGTGGCGAGGGGGCTTGCCCCCGTTGGGCTGCGAAGCAGCCCCAAAACCAGCCAATGAGTTGTACCTGACACACCGCGTTGTCTGATTTTACGACCGCTGCGCGGCCGAACGGGGCGGTGCGGCGTTCCGACAAGCCCCCTCGCCACAAAAGCCCGCCAGTTTTAAACGGTTTTTGCCATCCGACTCGCCACCAGCGCCCAGCCAAACAACAGCACGCAAACAATGATCAGCGGCCACGAACGCCATTCCAGATAAGGCGTCAGGTTGTGCATGGGCACCACTTCACCGTACAAAATCCCACGCTCGAACTGAGGGATCTGCACAGTGATCTGACCGAACGGGTTGATCAAACCGGTCACGCCGTTGTTGGTGGCGCGGATCATCCAGCGACCAGCCTCCAGCGCGCGCATCTGCGCCATCTGTAAATGTTGCAGCGGGCCGATGGACGTGCCGAACCAGGTGTCATTACTGATGGTCAGCAGCAGTTCGCTACGCGCCGCAAGACTGGCGGCGAATTCCGGGTAAACCACTTCGTAGCAGATGAACGGCGCAATCTGATAGCCCTTGGCTTGCAGCATCGGCTGATCGGCGGGACCGCGGGCAAAGTCCGACATCGGCAGGTCGAAGAAGGCGATCAGCCCGCGCAGCACGTCCTGCAACGGAACATATTCGCCAAACGGCACCAGCTTCTGTTTGAGGTAAGTGCCATCGCCTTCGCCCACGACGGTGATGCCGTTGTAGAAACGCTTCTGGTGATGGACTTCCTCGCGAATCGGCACACCAGTAATCAGTGCGGACTTACGCTCTGCGGCGAAGCTTCCCATCATGTTCAGGTAGCCCTCGGCGGACTCCTTGAGCACCGGGATGGCCGTTTCCGGCCAGATCAGCAAGTCGACCCGTTTCGAACTGAAACTCATGTCGCGGTACAGCGCCAACTGCGCGTTGAGCTGCGCCGGGTCCCACTTCATGCTCTGTTCGATGTTGCCCTGAATCGCCGCGACACTCAGCGGAGCGCCCGCCGGGGTGGTCCAGGCGTGTTCCTTGAGCGCCATGCCGGCCACCCAAGGGCCGACCAGCAGCAACACACCCGCGGCGATGAAACCTTTGCGGCCGGTGCGCACCAGACGCAACGCGTTATAGATCAGCGCTGCCGTCAGGGCCAGGGTGAAGGAAATCAGCCACATCCCGCCGAGCGGTGCAAGCCCGGCCAACGGGCCGTCGAGCTGACTGTAACCGGAATAAAGCCAGGGAAAACCCGTCAGGAACCAGCCGCGAAAGGCTTCCTGACCGACCCACAACGCTGCAAACGCCAGGGCGTCGGCCAGCGGCGCTTCGTTGCGGCGCAGCCAGCGCGCCCAGATCCAGGCGGGCAGGGAGAAGAACCAGGCAATCGCCGCCGTGAAGATCAGCATCAGGAAGCCGGCCAGCAGCACCGAAGCGCCGCCGAAGTGGTGAATGCTGTAGTAGATCCAGCTGGTGCCCGCGCCAAACAGGCCGAAACCGAAACACCAGCCACGGCCCAGGGCCTGGCGTGGGTTCAGCTCGCGTAAGCCGGCATAGAAGAAACCGACCGCCAGCAATGCCAACGGCCAGATATCGAACGGCGCCAGGGCCAGGGTGGTGAGTGCACCGGCCGCCACGGCCAGCAGGTTACCGGGCCAGCCGGGGCGGGTTATCCAGCGCATTTCTATCCTTAGTTTTTACCGAGCAATAGGCGTCAGGCGAAGCAAGTGAATCCGACGGCTGTCGGCGTTCAGGATGCGGAAGCGATAAGGGCCGATTTCAGTGATTTCGTTGCGTTTTGGCAGGTGCCCGAACGCGCTCATCACCAGGCCGCCGACAGTGTCGAATTCGTCATCGGAGAATTGGCTGTCGAAAAACTCGTTGAAGTTCTCGATCGGCGTCAGGGCCTTGATCAGGAAGTCACCGCTGGGCAGCGGCTTGATGTAGCTGTCTTCTTCGACGTCATGCTCGTCTTCGATGTCGCCGACGATCTGCTCCAGCACGTCTTCGATGGTCACCAGGCCCGCCACACCGCCGTATTCGTCGATGACGATGGCCATGTGATTGTGGTTGGCGCGAAACTCGCGCAGCAGCACATTCAGGCGCTTGGACTCGGGCACGAAAGTGGCCGGGCGCAACAAGTCCTTGATGTTGAAGCTGTCGCCGTTCTCCTTGAGGATCAACGGCAGCAAGTCCTTGGCCAGCAACACGCCCATCACGTCATCGTGGCTTTCGCCGATCACCGGGTAGCGGGAGTGGGCCGAGTCGACCACGGCAGGCAGGAACTCGCGGGGTGTCTGGGTCGCCTTGATGCTGATCATCTGCGAGCGCGGGACCATGATGTCCCGTACTTGCAGGTCAGCAACCTGGATGGCGCCTTCGACGATGGCCAGCGCTTCGCTGTCCAGCAACTTGTTTTGGTGTGCGTCGCGCAGCAGCTCCAGCAGCTCCTGGCGGTTCTTCGGCTCGTGGGCAAAAGCCTGGGTGAGCTTACCCAGCCATGACTTTTGCCCGTTGCTCGATCGATCTTCGCTCATAGCGATTACTCTGAATCCTTTGTTGTAACGATAGGGGATGTGTCTGTTTCGTCGTCCGCATACGGGGCGGGATAGCCCAACTCTGCAAGCAACGTTCGTTCCAGTGCTTCCATTTCTTCGGCTTCATCGTCATCTATATGGTCGTAACCCAATAGATGCAAGCAGCCGTGAATGACCAGATGAGCCCAATGGGCCTTGAGTGCCTTGTCTTGTTCGGCTGCTTCGCGCTCGACCACCGCCACGCAGATCACCAGATCGCCCAGCAGCGGGATATCGAGAAACTCGTCGGGCACATCGGCAGGAAACGACAAGACGTTAGTGGCGTAATCCTTTTGCCGCCAGGTGTGGTTCAGCTCGCGACCTTCCGCTTCATCGACCAAACGGATGGTCATTTCGGAGTCGGCGGTGCGCTGGCGCAGCGCCAGTTCGCACCATTGGCGGAACTCGGCTTCGCTTGGGGCTGGCGCTTCGGTAGCCAGTTGCAGATCAAGCTCAAGCATCGTGGCGATTGTCCTTGGACGAGATCTTCGCCGGTTCGTCGGCCACGCGATTCTCGAAGCGTTCATAAGCTTCGACAATGCGCTGCACCAGTGGATGGCGCACGACGTCTTTGGGCATGAAATGGGTGAAGCTGATGCCCGGTACGTCCTTGAGTACTTCGATCACATGGTGCAGCCCGGATTTGGTGCCTTTCGGCAGGTCGACCTGGGTGATGTCACCGGTGATGACGGCGGTAGAGCCGAAGCCGATCCGGGTCAGGAACATCTTCATCTGTTCGACGGTGGTGTTCTGGCTTTCGTCGAGGATGATGAAACTGTTGTTCAAGGTGCGACCGCGCATGTAGGCCAGCGGTGCAACTTCGATCACCTGGCGCTCGATCAGCTTGGCGACGTATTCGAAGCCGAGCATTTCGTAGAGCGCATCGTAGAGCGGGCGCAGGTACGGGTCGATCTTCTGCGACAGGTCGCCGGGCAGGAAGCCGAGCTTTTCGCCCGCTTCAACCGCCGGACGCACCAGCAGGATGCGGCGAATCTGCTCGCGTTCCAGCGCATCTACCGCGCAGGCAACGGCCAGATAGGTCTTGCCGGTACCGGCCGGGCCGATGCCGAAGTTGATGTCGTTACCGAGGATTTCCTTCACGTAGCGCAACTGATTCAAGCCGCGAGGGCGAATCATGCCTTTTTTGGTGCGCAAGGCGACGGAAGGTTCGGAGGGGGAGACGTTGTCCAGCTCTTCGACGGCCGATTCCTGCAGGAACAGGTGAACCATGTCCGGCGACAGCTCGGTACCCTTGGTTTCCCGGTACAGGCGGCGCAGGAGGTTTTCCGCGGAGGTGGTGTGCTTGGGTTCGCCGATCAGTTCGAACTGGTCTCCGCGGTTGCGGATCTCGATATTCAGGCGCTGTTCGATCAAGCGCAGATGCTCGTCGAATTGCCCGCACAGATTGGCGAAGCGGCGAGCTTCAAAAGGCTCGAGGATAAAACGATGTGGTTCTATGGGTGCGTTCAAGGTCGTATTTAGCCGCCCTGGGGCAATTAAGATGAAATCAAGGATAACGCCAGAGGCCTGGGTGCGAAAGGTCTTATACAGACCAATGTTGAAACACGGGACCTGTAGGAGCAAAGCTTGCTCGCGATGACTGTCTGGCATTCAACGATATGAATCGTCTGACCTGGCGCCATCGCGAGCAAGCTTTGCTCCTACAGTGATGTGCGGTGTTATTGGATCAGCGAGCCCCGCAGTGAGTGCGGTTGTGCGGCGTCGATATGCACATCGGCGAACTGCCCAATCAACGTCGGATTGTCGCAGCGGAAATTGACGATGCGGTTATTCTCGGTCCGGCCTTGCAGTTCACCGGGGTCTTTTTTCGAATAATCGGTCACCAGAATCCGCTGAATGGAGCCCACCATTTGTCGGCTGATCTCGAAGCCTTGCTGGTTCAGGCGATGTTGCAGGGCGTTCAGGCGTTCTTTTTTCAGCGCTTCCGGCGTTTCGTCGGCCAGATCGGCAGCCGGAGTGCCCGGGCGCTGGCTATAGACGAACGAGTAGGAGAAGTCGAAACCGACGTCTTCGATCAGCTTCATGGTCTGTTCGAAGTCTTTTTCGGTCTCGCCCGGGAAACCAACGATGAAGTCAGAGCTGATGCAAATCCCCGGCACGGCAGCGCGCAGCTTGCGTAGTTTGGATTTGTATTCCAGCGCGGTGTGGTTGCGCTTCATCGCTGCCAGGATTCGGTCCGAGCCCGATTGCACCGGCAAGTGCAGGTGTTTGACCAGTTCCGGCACGTCGGCGTGGGCCTGGATCAGGCTGTCGGAGAACTCCAGCGGGTGTGAGGTGGTGTAGCGGATGCGGTCGATGCCATCCACGGCAGCGACGACGCGGATCAGTTCGGCCAGGTCAGCCAAACGGCCGTCATGAGTGGTCCCGCGATAGCCATTGACGTTCTGCCCCAGCAGGGTCACTTCGCGCACGCCGTTTTCGGCCAGGTGGATGATCTCGGCGATCACGTCATCGAACGGCCGGCTGACTTCTTCACCGCGGGTGTAAGGCACCACGCAGAAGGTGCAGTACTTGCTGCAGCCTTCCATGACCGACACATAAGCGCTGGGGCCATCGACGCGCGGCTCGGGCAAGTGGTCGAATTTTTCGATTTCCGGAAACGAGACGTCGACTTGCGGCAGCTTGGTAGCGCGGGCGGCGTCGATCATTTCCGGCAGGCGGTGCAGGGTCTGCGGACCGAAGACCACGTCCACGTAAGGGGCGCGATCGCGAATGGCTGCGCCTTCCTGGCTGGCCACACAGCCGCCAACGGCAATCACCATGTCCGGGTTGGCCAGTTTCAATTCGCGCCAGCGGCCGAGCTGGGAATACACCCGGTCTTGGGCGCGTTCACGGATTGAGCAGGTGTTGAGCAGGATCACGTCGGCATCTTCAGCGCGAGCGGTGACTTCCAGGGCCTGATGTTCGCCCAGCAGATCGACCATGCGCGAGCTGTCGTACTCGTTCATCTGGCAACCGTGGGTTTCGATGTAAAGCTTCTTGGCCATGGACCCCAGTCTCACGTGATTCAAAGAACCGCGCATTATAGGGAACATGTTCCAAGGTTCCTACCGTTGCGCGTCCGGCGGCTATGCTATAGTTCGCGCCCTCATTTTTATCCCCGATGTGTTGCTCGCCCACCATGACCAAACGTGAAGCTCCAATCTACAAGGTGATTTTCCTCAACCAGGGCCAGGTGTACGAAATGTATGCCAAGCAGATCTATCAAAGTGATCTGTGGGGCTTCCTGGAAGTGGAAGAGTTCGTCTTTGGCGAGCGCACGCAAGTGGTCGTCGATCCGAGCGAAGAAAAGCTCAAGGCTCAATTCGAAGGCGTTGTGCGCAGCTTTGTGCCGATGCATTCGATCGTGCGGATCGACGAGGTCGAGCGCCTCGGCACGCCGAAAATCAGCGAAGCCCGCGGCGCGGTCGGCAATGTCATGCCGTTTCCGATGCCGATGCCTGAGAAGTAAGAGTTAGACCGAGTCGCCCCAATCGCGAGCAGGCTCGCTCCCACAATGGATCGTCTGTGAACACAATATTTGTGTAGGCCAGAGATCAACTGTGGGAGCGAGCCTGCTCGCGATTGGGGCAGTCAGAACAACACAGAAATCAGGGCAGTGGCGAGAACGGCGTACGCCCATCGGCGCTTTGCAATTCCATCAAGTACTTGCGGAAGATTTGCCCTAGCACCTGGGTAGCGACTTCCAGTTCTTCGCGGGGCATTTTCTCGGCGACTTCGTCGGCGGTGTCCAACGCTTCTTCAGCGCCATTGACCGCCGCCATTTTCAGCACGATATACGCCTGAACGTTATTGGCCGGTACGCCTTCGCCGTGGAAGAACATGGTGCCGAGTTTGAATTGCGCCTGAGCATGGCCTTGCAGCGAGGCCTTTTCGAAGTAGCTCAGGGCTTTTTTGAGGTCGCGCGGCGTGTTTTTGCCGTCGTAGTAGAACTCACCCAACTCGTATTGCGCTTGCGCATCCCCTTCATCCGACGCTTTCTGGCAGGCGGCGAGCGCCTGTGCCAGGTCTTGCGGCTGAGTATTGAGGGTGCAACGACCCATCGCTGGGATTAACAACGAGTTGCCGCCTGCTTGTGCGAGCGCGAGCAGGGGCTGAAGGAGCAACAGGCAGCCCAGTGCAAGGGCGCGGCCGGTGCGGTTCATGGGAATCGACTTACCTCTGAGGGGCGCGCGGACCCATCGAGGGATCCAATAAGCGCGCATTATGAAATAAGCAGGGCCAACCTTACAAAGTCTTTACTCGTTTTTCTGCTGCGCGGGGAATATATCGGCCACTTTGCTGGGTATTTGAGCAGAAGCGAAGGAATAAGGGCGGGAATGCAGGTGAAAGCTGACGCTGGCAACCGCCAACGTCAGCGGCACAGCGTTATTTCAATGCAGCAAATGCGCGCTCGGCGGCATCCAGCGTCAGTTTCAGCTCGGTTTCGCCGTGGGCGATCGAAGTGAAGCCGGCTTCGAAGGCGCTCGGCGCCAGGTACACGCCGCCTTCGAGCATCAGGTGGAAGAAGCGCCCGAACAGGGCGGCGTCGCTGGCCATCACGTCATCGAAGGTCACGATGTCGTCGGCGCCGCTGAAGTACAGACCGAACATGCCGCCGGCCTGGGTGGTCACGAATGGAATGCCCGCGGCATCCGCGCGTTGTTGCAGGCCGTCGAGCAGGCGACTGGTGTAGTCAGTCAACTCTGCGTGGAAGCCCGGGCGGCTGATCAGGCGCAGGGTCGTCAGGCCGGCAGCCATGGCCAACGGGTTGCCCGACAAGGTACCCGCCTGATAGACCGGGCCCAATGGTGCGATGTGCGACATGATTTCGCGCTTGCCGCCGAAGCAGCCAACCGGCATGCCGCCACCGATGATTTTGCCGAAGGTGGTCAGGTCTGGTGTCACGCCGTAGTGGGCTTGTGCACCGCCGAGGGCAACGCGGAAACCGGTCATCACTTCGTCGAAAATCAGCACCACGCCATGCTTGTCGCACAGGGTTCGCAGGCCTTCGAGGAAACCTGGCGCCGGCGGTACGCAGTTCATGTTGCCAGCCACTGGCTCGACGATGATGCAGGCCACTTCCTGGCCGACTTCGGCGAGCATGGTTGCTACGGCGTCGATGTCGTTGAACGGCAGGGTCAGGGTGTGTTTGGCGAAGGCCGCCGGCACACCGGCCGAGCTCGGCACGCCTTGGGTCAGGGCGCCAGAGCCGGCCTTGACCAGCAGACTGTCGGAGTGACCGTGGTAGCAGCCTTCGAACTTGATGATGCTGTCGCGGCCGGTGAAACCACGGGCCAGACGGATAGCACTCATGGTCGCTTCGGTACCGGAGCTGACCATGCGCACCATTTCCATCGACGGCACGATCGAGCAGACCAGATCAGCCATCTGGGTTTCCATCTCGGTCGGCGCGCCGTAGGACAATCCGTGCTCAAGCTGTTTGCGCACGGCGTCCAGCACGTCCGGGTGGCTGTGGCCGAGAATCATCGGCCCCCAGGAACCGACGTAATCCACATAACGCTTGTTGTCTTCGTCGGTGACGTAGGCGCCTTCCGCGTGTTTGAAGAACAACGGCGTGCCGCCCACGCTTTTGAATGCGCGAACAGGCGAGTTCACGCCACCGGGAATGTGTTTCTGGGCATTGGCAAACAGCGTTTCGGAACGAGACATGATCGGGCTCTCAAATCAGATTTTTAGTAATTCATTGAATGCGCGGGCGCGGCGTGTCACTTCAGCCGTGCTCTCGGCGCCAAACAGGCCGTGGACCACCGCCAGCAGATCGACCCCGTGGGCCACCAGCGGGGCGGCGTTTTCCAGGGTGATGCCGCCAATCGCGCAGATCGGCAGGTGCAGTTTGCTGCGGGCCTGGTCGAGCAGTTCGAGGCTGCAGGTCGGTGCGCCGGGTTTGGTGTTGGAGTTGAAGAAGCGGCCGAAGGCGACGTAACTGGCACCTTCCTTGGCCGCTTGCTCGGCGAGTTCGAGTTGCGCGTGGCAGGTTGAACCGATGATCGCCTGGCGACCGAGCAATGCGCGGGCCGGGGTCAGCGGGCCATCGGTCTGGCCCAGGTGCACGCCGACGTTCAGGCGTGCAGCGAGTTCGGCATCGTCATTGATGATCAGCTGGGTCTTGTAGCGTTCGCACAGATCGCGCAGGGCTTGGGCCTCGCGCAGGCGGCGGGCCTCGTCGCTGCTCTTGTCGCGGTATTGCAGCAGGGTGACGCCGCCTTCCAGCGCCGCCTCCACGTACGAAAGAAATTTACCGGCCAGCAGTTGGCTATCGGTAATGGCGTACAGGCCACGTAGCTTCATCGGGCAATCCTTTTTGCTTTACGCATGGACAGTTACGAACAGAAATCCAGCGGCAGGCGGCGCGGTACGAACTGGCCTTTGCCCAACTGCTCCGCATCACGCAGGGTGCGCCACGTGTAGTTAAGCGCGGTCTGCACGGCACTGGCGAGATTTTCGCCGAGGGCCAGACGACCGGCGAGGGCACTGGCCAGCGTGCATCCGGAACCGTGATAGCTGCCGGGCAAGCGCTGGCAGGTGAAGGTTTCGCGGTGACCGTCGCGGCTGTACAGGCGATTGTGGATTTCGTGTTCATCGCCATGGCCGCCAGTGATCAGCAGGTGTTTGACGAATGGCAGGAGTTTTTCAGCGCACTCGTCCGCGGTGCCTTCGGGCAGTTCGGCGAGGATGCGGGCTTCGGGAAGGTTTGGGGTGGCGATGATCGACAGAGGCAGCAGGCGCTCGCGCATGGCGTAGCCGACTTCGTCCTTGCCCAGGCGTCCGCCGCCACCGGCGCGCAGTACCGGGTCGCAGACCACCGGCAAATGCGGGTGCGCTGATAACAGTTCGACGACGGTGTCGACCATTTCCAGGGAACCGAGCATGCCCAGTTTCACCGCCGCGACCGTCGAATCGTTGAGCACGGCATTGGCCTGGGCCAACACCCACTCACGGTCGAGGACGCGGAAGTCAGTGACGTTGACCGTGTCTTGCACGGTCAGGGCGGTGACGGCCGGGGCCGCATGACAACCCTGAGCGAGCAGGGCTTCGATATCTGCCTGCAAGCCGGCGCCACCACTTGGGTCGTGGCCGGAGAGACAGAGGACAACGGGGCGAGAGCTGTAGATATTCATGGTGCGCGAGCTTACCACCAGTCGACCAGCGAGTCATGACACGGACTTTGTAGCAGCTGGCGAAGTCTGCGTCCGGCTGCTACACGGAGTGGGCATTGTCACAATCTGACCGGCGAAACAGCTCTAGCCCAATGCAATGAGCTGGAACGCCCGTGCTAGAGCCTTTGTAGGAAAAATTTCAATGGTGTTCAATGGCCACCAACGGCTATGCTAGAGTGGATCCAAACCAATAACAGGTAATACCGGTTTTACGTCTACTCAAAAGGAATGAGGGGCTTCCTGAGATAACCGGACAGGCCACGCTGGGGCTTAAATGCGCTATTTGCTGATGTTGCTGTTGTGCTTGCCCCTCATGGCGAGTGCAGTCGAATTCGACGAATTCACTCAAAGCCTTCCCCTGGGCCGAACCTTGCAAGTGTTCGAAGACGCGGGCGGTCAGGCGACCATCGACGATGTCCGTGCGCAGGCCGCGGCTGGAAACTTCAAGCCCCACGATAAAGCCACCCTCAACGCCGGTTACTCGCGTTCAGTGTTCTGGCTGAAAATCGACCTGCATTACCACCCCAACAACCCCGCGGTGCAACGCACCTGGTTGCTCGAACTGGCCTATCCGCCCCTTGATCACATTGATCTCTATTTGCCCGATGCGGCCGGTGGCTATCAACTGGCGCGTCAGACCGGCGATGCCTTGCCGTTCGACAGTCGCGAGATCCGCCAGAACAATTATTTGTTCGATCTGAACTTCACCGCTGATCAAGCGCAAACCCTGTACCTGCGCCTGCAAAGTGAAGGGTCGATCCAGGCGCCGGTCACCCTATGGTCGAGCACGGCCTACCTGGAAGAGCAACCGATCCGACTGTATGTGCTGGGGCTGATCTACGGCGTATTGCTGGGGATGCTGGTGTACAACCTGTTCATCTATCTCAGCGTGCGCGATACCAGCTACCTCTACTACATCTTCTATATCGCCTCGTTCGGTTTGTATCAGCTGTCCGTGAACGGCGCGGCCGTGGAGTATTTCTGGCCGAACAATCCTTGGTGGGCCAACGCGGCGACGCCTTTTTTCATCGGTTGCGCAGGCCTGTTCGGCAGCCAGTTCGCGCGCAGTTTCTTGCAGACGGCAACCCATGGTCGTTGGCTCGACCGCTTGCTGATGGCGTTGATTACGTTTAGCGCAGTGGTGGTCGGGTTGTCGTTGATGACCAGTTACGCCCTGGCCCTGCGCCTGGCGACGGCGCTGGCACTGATCTTCACCGTCGTGATTTTTGCCGCAGGGATTTTCGCCTGGCTGCGTGGCCTGCGAGTGGCGCGTTATTTCATCATTGCCTGGTCGGCGTTTTTACTCGGCGGCATCGTCAATACCCTGATGGTGCTGGGTTACCTGCCAAACGTGTTCCTGACCATGTATTCCAGCCAGATCGGCTCGGCGATTGAAGTGGCGCTGCTGTCCCTGGCGCTGGCCGATCGTATTAATTCCATGCGCGAGCAACAGGCGCAGACCCTGTTCGATGCCGGTCAAACGCTTGAAGTGCTCAACCAGCAACTGGCTCGCAGTAACAAGCTCAAGGACGAATTCCTCGCCACCCTGACCCACGAACTGCGCACGCCCATGAACGGTGTGATCGGTTCGCTTGAGCTGATGCAGACCGTCGAGATGGACCCGGAGCTGGAGCAATATCAGCAAACGGCCGCCGGTTCCGCGCGAGACATGATGCGCATGGTCAACGGCATCCTCACCCTGACCGAGTTGCAGGCCGGCAAGCTCAAGACCTATCCGGCGGTTTTCAGTTTGCGCGGCGTGGTCGAGGCTTTGCGCCTGCAGTTCGAGGGCAACGCGCTGAGCAAGTCGCTGGACTTCAAAGTCGAGGTCACGCCGGGACTGCCGGATCGCTTGCACGGCGACAGCGCCAAGTTGGCGCAATGCCTGGAATGCCTGCTGGATAACGCGATCAAGTTCACGCGGATCGGCGGACTGGCGTTGCGGGTGACGGGCAAACCCGTGGCGCCCGACCGACTGGCGCTGTCCTTTGCGGTGATCGATACCGGCATCGGCTTCACCGATCTGGGGGAGGCGACACTGTATCAGCGGTTCTTCCAACTCGATGGCTCGATGACCCGTGAGTACGGCGGTCTGGGCGTCGGCCTGGCGATCTGTCGGCAACTGGTCGAACTGCTCGGTGGAAAACTGACCCACCGCTCCGAGCCTGGTCGTGGCAGCCGCTTCCAGCTCGACGTCGAGTTCGAACTGCCCGTGGTGGAGCGGCCGCCAGTGCCCTTGATGAACCGGGAGTTTCCTCGCCTGCGACTGCCTCAGGACTGCACCGTACTGCTGGTTGATGACAACAGCATCAATCAGTTGGTGATGCGCGGCATGTTGCTCAAACTTGGGTTCCGGGTGCGCTCCGCCGACAACGGGGATGCCGCGATCGATCACTTGCAGCGCGAAACCTTCGATGCGGTATTGCTCGACTGCCAGCTTCCACCGCTGGACGGCACTTCCCTCTGTTGCCAGATCCGCGCGTTGCCAGGCTGCGCCGAACTGCCGGTGTTCGTGATTGCCTTGAGCATTGATCGGGAGCGCTGCCCGACCGGTGCCTTGATCGATTATCTGAATAAACCGGTGAAATTCGAGGACCTGCAGGCAGCGCTCTATCGCCGGGTACTGTGTCCAAGACAGGGTGAAAGCGCCGGCAGTTAGGCAGATATGACACTTTGTTCGGCCGGGGGGCGGTGCTTAACTGAAGTTCCTTGGCTGACCAAAGGAGCCCCGTCATGAACCTGCATCAGTTCGCCGAAACCCACGAAGTCACCAACCAGCCACCGTCGCTGGATGGCGCCAACCTGTATCGCATCGACCTGCCGTTGCAGGAGTGGTCGCGGCGTTTCGGTGCCGGCTGGGCCGAGTCGCGGATCGACGCTTACGGCGCCCTGGCCGGCGGGCCGCTGATGGAAGCGGGGTTCCTGGCCAATCAGAACAAGCCGGTTTTCAGCAGCCATGACCGTTACGGCCATCGCATCGACCTGGTGGAATTTCACCCGGCGTATCACGAGTTGATGCGCACGGCGATCGAGCACGGTTTGACGTCGTTGCCCTGGGCACATCCGCAGTCCGGCGCCCACGTCGCCCGTGCTTCCATGACCTACCTGCACAGCCAGGCCGAAGCCGGTAGTGGTTGCCCGCTGACCATGACCTTCGCCAGCGTCCCGGCGATGCGCCTGCAAGCGGATCTGGCGGAGCAATGGCTGCCGAAAATCCTCTCTACCGAATACGACCCGCGCAACGTCGGTATGGCCCACAAGGCCGGGGTTACCATCGGCATGGCGATGACCGAGAAACAGGGCGGCACCGACGTGCGGGCCAACACCACCAAGGCTTTTCCGGTCGGTGCCAGTGGTCCGGGCCAGGCGTATGAACTGGTGGGCCACAAGTGGTTCTGTTCGGCGCCGATGTGCGATGCCTTCCTCACCCTGGCTCAGACTGACAAGGGCTTGACCTGTTTCCTGCTGCCGCGCCATCGCCCGGACGACACGCGCAATCAGTTCTACATACAGCGCCTGAAGAACAAACTCGGCAATTGCTCCAACGCGTCCAGCGAAGTGGAGTTCCGTGGTGCGCTGGCGTGGATGGTCGGCGAGGAGGGACGGGGCGTTCCGACCATCATCGAAATGGTCGCCATGACCCGCTTCGATTGCATGGTCGGCTCCAGTTCGCTGATGCGCCAGGCCCTGACCCAGGCCAGCCATCACTGCGCTCACCGCAAGGTCGGCGGCAAATGGCTCAGCGAACAACCCTTGATGCAGAACGTACTGGCCGACCTGGCCCTGGAAAGCGAAGCCGCCCTGGCCTTGAGCCTGCGCATGGGCCGGGCGCTGGATCATCTGGATGACGAGCACGAAGCCAAGTTCGCCCGGCTGGTCACGGCGGTAGGCAAGTACTGGATCTGCAAACGCGCGCCCGGGATGATCAACGAAGCCGCCGAATGCATGGGCGGCGCCGGTTATGTCGAAGACAGCATCCTGCCGCGGTTGTACCGTGAGGCGCCGGTCAATTCGACGTGGGAAGGTTCCGGCAACGTGCAATGCCTCGACGTATTGCGAGCGTTGTCCAAGGAACCGGGTGTGCTCGACGTACTGTTCAGCGAGTTGGGCGATGGTCATGGCGACAAGCGCCTGGCTGCACACATCACTCAATTGCAGGCAGCGTTCAAGGACACCGGCGACATTCAATATCGTGCGCGGCAGCTCACCGAAGACATCGCCTTGGGTCTTCAGGCCAGGCTGTTGCTGGAGGCGGGCAACGCCGCCGTCAGTGACGCTTTCATTGCCAGCCGGCTCGGTTCTGCCGGTCGGGTGTATGGCGCGTTGCCACGAGGGGTGGAGGTGGAAGCGATTGTCGCCCGGTCGACGCCTCAGGGATTTTGACCACGCTCGCGTGAACGACACTCAACCAATGTGGGAGCGGGCTTGCTCGCGAAAGCGTTTCAACATTCAACCGCTATGTTGGCTGACAGTCCGCCTTCGCGAGCAAGCCCGCTCCCACATTGGATCTAGGGTGGACTTGGCATTTGTATAGCAACCGCTGTTCCCGTGAAGCGACGATGCAGGCAAGATGAAGGCCTGCAAGTCAGAACACAGGATGCTGATCGTGACCGAAGCTTTTATTGTCGTTCAAACCGCCGAGCAAGCCGTGGACCGGCTTGCGCTCTTGCACAATCGTGCAACCACCGCGCTGAACCAGGCGCTCAAGCGTTACCTCAAGGATCGAGTCGAACCGGACGCCGAACAGCGTGCGATGTTTCGTTATCCCGAACTGCGTCTGACCTACCTTTGCCAGGGCGAAGTCCCACAGACCACTCGCGCCTACGCCAAGGTTCAACTGCCGGGGACTTACAGCGTCACCGTCACTCATCCCGCCGCCTTCCGTAAATATCTGCTGGAACAGCTGGTGCCACTGATGCACGACTTCACCGTGACGGTAGAAGTCGGCATCAGTCAGCAAAACATTCCTTATCCGTACGTGGTCGAGCAGGGCGATGAACTGGCCGGCTCCGGCGTTACCGCTGCCGTGCTGGCGCGGGTGTTCCCGAGTACGGATTTGTCTGCCGCGACCGATGGCATCGCCGACGGTTTGTACGATTGGGAAAACACCGACCCGCTGCCGTTGGCCTTGTTCGACGCCGCGCGGGTGGATTTCTCCCTGCGCCGGCTGGTGCATTACACCGGCAGCGACTGGCGTCATGTGCAGCCATGGATTCTGCTGACCAACTACCACCGCTACGTTGACCAGTTCATCGTCCATGGCCTGGAACAGTTGCGCAGCGATCCGCGTTTCGTGCGCATGGTCTTGCCGGGCAACGTGATCATCGAAAAGAGCATGGACCACGGCGAAGCCTCGGCGATTGCCGCCGGTGTGGTCTGGCACCGCTATCAGATGCCGGCCTATCACCTGATCGCCAGCGACGGCCACGGCGTGACCCTGGTGAACATCGGCGTCGGCCCGTCCAACGCCAAGAACATCACCGACCACCTGGCGGTGCTGCGTCCGCATTGCTGGCTGATGATCGGCCACTGCGGCGGCTTGCGTCAGTCGCAGACGATTGGCGATTACGTGCTGGCGCACGCTTACATGCGTCGCGACGGGATTCTCGACCGGGTCGTGCCGCCGAATATTCCGATTCCGGCCTTGGCCGAAGTGCAAATGGCGTTGCAGCAAGCGGCGGCCAATATCACCGGTGAGAAGGGCGACGAACTGAAAAAACGCCTGCGCACCGGCACCGTACTGACCTACGACGACCGTAACTGGGAATTGCGCTGGGCTCAGGAACGTCCGCTGATCAACCTGTCTCGCGCCGTGGCGGTGGACATGGAGAGCGGCACCATCGCGGCCCAAGGTTATCGCTTGCGGGTTCCGTACGGCACGTTGCTCTGTGTGTCGGACAAACCGTTGCACAGCGAAATCAAACTGCCGGGTTCGGCCAACGCCTTCTATGAGCGCGCGGTCAGCCAGCATTTGAAGATCGGCATCGAGGCGGTGGATTTGTTGCGCACCGAACTCAACTCGCTGCACTCGCGCAAACTGCGCAGCTTCGACGAGCCGCCGTTCCGCTGATTGTTCTCATGGTTATTTAGCGGTCAGGGCACTAGCATTAGCAGCCCTGACCGTTAGATGTTCCTTTTCCCATGTCCCGTCCTCAACGTCCCGTTTCCCGCCGTCCTGGCGTGAAGCCTGCGCCATCGTCCTCAGCCCCGCGCCGTGTCGCAAAAGCGCCGCCGGCCGAGCCGAAGCTGATTCTGTTCAACAAACCGTTTGATGTGCTGACGCAATTCAGCGACGGCGAAGGGCGGGCGACGCTCAAGGACTACATCGAGATTCCCGGGATTTACCCGGCAGGACGGCTGGACCGCGACAGTGAAGGTTTGCTGCTGCTGACCAACGATGGTCAGCTTCAGGCGCGGATTGCCGACCCGAAACACAAATTGGCCAAGACCTATTGGGTGCAGGTGGAAGGTGAGCCGAGTGCCGAGCAATTGCAGCGCTTGCGTGATGGTGTGGAGCTGAACGATGGCATGACGCTACCGGCTGAAGCGCGGCTGCTGGAAGAGCCTGAACTGTGGCCACGCAACCCGCCCGTACGCTTTCGCAAAAGTGTGCCGACCAGTTGGCTGGAGCTGGTGATTCGTGAAGGGCGCAACCGTCAGGTACGGCGCATGACCGCGGCGGTCGGCTTGCCGACGTTGCGTCTGGTGCGGGTCAGAATCGGCGACTGGTCGATCGAAGGGCTCGATCAGGGCCAGTGGAAGGAAGTGCCGGCGCGTTTATAACGTGCCGGATTCGATCAGGCCGATGACCACGCTTTTGATCACGAACGCGGCCACGCCCAGGCCGAGTACGAAGAACAGGATGAACGAGCCAAAGCGTCCGGCCTTGGACTTCTTCGCCAGATCCCAGACGATGAAACCCATGAAAATGATCAGGATGCTGACCAGTCCGGTCATCATCCACTCTTCGAGTACTGCAGGATCCATCGAACATCTCCAGCGCGGGCGGGGCTAAAAGGCGCTGAAGTATACGCCACGGCGAATTGGCGGAGTATTGACCTGCGTCGGTGTGTCGCAGTCATTCGTCGCTTGTGCCGGCGTCTTCGCGAGCAAGCCCGCTCCCACAGGGGGAATGCATTCCAAATGTGGGAGCGGGCTTGCTCGCGAAGGCGTCCTCAGCTGCGCAGATGAGTCAGCGGCAACTCGGTACTGTTGAGCACTTGATTAAGCACAAAACTCGACCGCACACTCGTCACCCCTTCAATCCGGGTGAGGTGTCCCAGCAGCAATTTCTGATAATGGTCCATGTCCGGCACGACGACCTTGAGCTGATAGTCGGCATCCATCCCGGTCACCAGGCTGCACTCCAGCACCTGCGGCAACGTACGAATCGCCGCTTCGAAGTTCTCGAACCGTTCTGGCGTATGGCGGTCCATGCCGATCAACACGTAAGCCGTCAGGCTCAGACCGAGCATCTTGCGGTCCAGCAGGGCCACCTGGCGGGAGATGTAGCCGTCATCTTCCAGCTGCTTGACCCGCCGCGAGCATGGCGAGGGGGACAGGCCGATGCGTTCGGCCAGCTCCTGGTTGGAGATGCGCGCGTCACGCTGCAATTCCGCCAAAATGCTCAGGTCGTATCGGTCGAGTTTGCTCATCAATCAGGCCTTTGTCATAACTATTGCGGTAGATTATCTATCCAGGGTTAAAAATTGCGCAAGTGATGTTTATTTGAGCAATCTTCGCAATCCTCTGCCGGCGCCACGAGCCTATTCTTATCACCAGAATCACTGCTCGGACAAACAGTCCAGTGCGGCTCGCCCAATCAGGCCAGCTGCGGTCGCCACCCCCACCGGGGATGAGCCGGCCCCCGAGCTACACACTGTCCAGAAGACGGCGTGAGGTGAGCCGACGTCATAAGCGTCGAGCACGGACGAAGTTCTCAAAGGGAGGCCGACGGGTCTCCCTTTTCTTTTGCCCGGAATTTGCCGACTGCCCTCAATAAATAAGTTGCGCGACTGATAACCTGTTGCAGAACCGGCCTGTGCTTTCCCAGTCTTACGTACAGGCCCTAACCCGCAGTGAGGAAAAGCATGAAGTCGCGCATCTGGCGTTTGGCCGGTGTTGGTTTGCTGTGTGTGAGTGTCACTGCGCAGTCGCTGGCCGATGAGCCGCAAAACCGTGGCCCCGATGGCGGGCAACGCGGCTCGGATGGCCATCAGGGAAACAATCAGGGCCACGGCGGCAATAACCAGCCGCGCCCGCAGAACAATCCGCAGCAAAACCAGCCACGTGTGCAGAATAACGAGATCATTCGTGGCGACAACAGTCGCCAGTTCGAGCATAACGGCCAGAATCAGAACGACGGTCAATGGCAGAACCGTGCGCCGCACGACTACAACAATCCGGTTCGACCACCGCCGCCACCGGCCAATGACCTGCCGATCCAGGGCCGGCCCGACACCGTGCGCCAGACCCAGCAGCCACAGCGTGGTTACTACCAGGACGTGCCGCGGCGCAACGATAACAATCAGCATTGGCAGAACAACGGTCCGCGTCCCGATGACCATCGCTGGGCCGGTCGCCCGGACGGGCATGGCAATGGCTGGGGACCTGGCCCGCAGTATCGTCCCGGTCATGTAATCGATCGCTTCCCCGACCGTGAATACCGTGTGCCGTACCGTGGTCAGGATTACTTCTACTCCGGCGGCTACTGGTATCGCCCACAAGGGCCGCGCTACGTGGTGGTGCAGCCGCCCCGCGGGATTCGCGTCAGCTACTTGCCCGATTACGCGCGTGAAGTGTGGATCGGCGGGGCACTGTTGTTCCTGGCGGCCGGTGCTTATTACGCCTATCAGGAAAGCACTCAGGATTACGTCGTGGTCGAGCCCCCCGTACAACCGCAGCCGCAACCGGTCAGCAATGGTTATGACGTGGTGGCGTATCCGGCCAACGGTCAGTCGCCAGAGCAGGTCAACCAGGACGGATACGAGTGCTATCAATACGCGGTGCAGCAGAGTGGCTTCGATCCGCGAACGGCCACCTACCAGCCGGCCCCGTCGGTGGTACAAGCCTACCGTCAGGCCCAGGGCAACTGCCTGAGCAGTCGCGGCTATCAGGTTTCTTTCTGAGTCCTGCCTGCCAGTGCCACTTCCTGCGGGTCGGCGTGCACCAGCACTTCGGCTCGCGGATAAGCCGCGTGAATCGCATCGGCGGCTTGATCGCTGATGCCGTGAGCGACTGACAGGGTCAAATCCCCCGGCAACTCCAGGTGCAACTGCACGAACCACTGGTTGCCGGAAACCCGCGTGCGCAGGTCGTGCGCCCCCAATACTCCCGGTACGCTACAGGCCAGTTCGAGCATGTGCTGGCTGACGTCCGTTGGCAGCGCTTCATCCATCAGCACCGTAAAACTTTCCCGGGCGATCTGAATCGCGCTCCAGAGAATGTACGCGGCAATCCCTAGCCCGAACCATGGGTCGACCTGATGCCAGCCATACTCGGCGAGCACCAGCGCCACCAGAATGCTGCCGTTGAGCAGCAAGTCCGAGCGGTAATGCAGGGAGTCGGCGCGCACCGCGTTGGAGCCGGTTGCCTTGACGACCCGATGTTGCAACATCAGCAGGGCGACGGTCAGCACCAGGGAAAACACAATCACCCCGATACTGATCCAGGGCGCCCCCACCGGTTCCGGGTGTTTCAGTCGATCGATCGCCTGCAAGGCAATCAGCACCGCACTGCCGCCAATGAACAATGCCTGGGCCATGCCCGCCAGCGACTCGGCCTTGCCATGGCCGTAACGGTGATCATCGTCGGCCGGGCGCAAGGCGTAATGCACCGCGAGCAGATTGAGCAGCGAGGTGACGCCGTCGAGGGTCGAATCAGTCAACCCGGCGAGCATGCTCACTGAGCCGCTCAACCACCAGGCGATGGCTTTGGCGACGATCAGCGTGCACGCCACCGCCACCGAGGCACGGGTCGCCAGCCGCAGCAGGCGGGCGTGTTCGGAGCTGGAGATCATAAGTGCGGCTATTCCTTTAAGTGCACGGGTTACGCGGCAGGTTGCAGGCCGAACATGGCCAGTTGCTGCGCGCTGCCCTTGTGCTGGATCAGGCGTGGGTCATCCAGCGGGAAGCTGCGGCCCAGTTCAGTTTCAAGAATACTCTGCAACTTGTGATTATCGACCTTGCCGTCGGCGCCGATGGCTTCCTTGAGTTTTTCCGGGGCCACCTGTGCGGTCTCGCCGGGCGCGTAGTAAATCGCGCCAGTGGCGAAGTCCACGGCAAACGCGATCAGCCCGGGGATGATGTAGAACAGCAGACCCACGGCATCCAGTGCGGCGATGGCCGGGTCGATCTTGCCGTCAATCTGACCGCGACGGTCAGGGTAGAAAATCGACCCGCAAGCGGTGACCTGGGTCAGCAACGTCGCGACCAATACACCGCCAATCAAACGAAAGGGAACACGCATATGAAATCTCCTGAGTCATCTGGAAAACGAAGCGTAGCCGTTATGAATTAGGACCACGACGAACGCCAGGCAGTTCGCCGTTATACTCGGCCCTCTGTTTTGGAGCCAGCATGATTTCTTTGCCGATTGATGAAGTTTTACCCGCCCTGCGTGAAGCCTTGGCTACACGCCACGAAGCCGTGCTCGAAGCACCGCCCGGCGCCGGTAAAACCACCCGCGTGCCGCTGGCCTTGCTCAACGAGCCCTGGTTGGCCGGGCAGACCATTCTGATGCTCGAACCGCGGCGCTTGGCCGCACGCGCGGCAGCGGAGCGGCTGGCCAGTGAGCTGGGCGAGAAGGTCGGCGAAACCGTCGGTTATCGCATTCGTCTCGACAGCAAAGTCGGCCCCAACACCCGCATTGAAGTGGTCACCGAAGGGATTCTGACCCGACGCTTGCAGGACGACCCGGCGCTCGAAGGCGTTGGCCTGCTGATCTTCGACGAATTCCACGAGCGCAGCCTCGACGCCGATCTGGCGCTGGCCTTGAGCCTGAATGGCCGCGAGCTGTTTCGTGACGATCAGCCACTGAAGATCCTGTTGATGTCGGCAACCCTGGAAGGCGAACGCCTGGCCGGGTTGCTCGATGACGCGCCGATCCTGCGCAGCGAAGGCCGCATGTACCCGGTGGCGATGCGCTGGGGCCGGCCGTTCCAGCCCGGTGAATTCATCGAGCCGCGTCTGGTGCAAACCATTCTCGAAGCCTTGAATGATGAAACCGGCAGCGTGCTGGTGTTTCTGCCGGGGCAAGCGGAAATCCGTCGGGTGCATCAGCAACTCGCAGATGCACTGGGCGAGAGCACGCAAGTTTTGCTCTGCCCATTGCACGGTGAGCTGGATCTGGCCGCGCAACGCGCCGCGATCGATCCTGCCCCCGCCGGCAAACGCAAAGTGGTGCTGGCGACCAACATCGCCGAGACCAGCCTGACCATCAACGGCGTGCGCGTGGTAATCGATGCCGGGTTGGCGCGGGTGCCGCGTTTCGACCCGGGCAGCGGCATGGCCCGCCTTGATACTCAGCGTATTTCCAAAGCCAGCGCCACTCAGCGCGCGGGCCGGGCCGGGCGGTTGGAACCGGGCGTGTGTTATCGCTTGTGGTCGCAGGATCAGCACGAGCAACTGGCGGCCTACGCCAGTGCGGAAATCCTCTCGGCGGACCTTGCCGGATTAGCCTTGCAGCTCGGTCGTTGGGGCGTGACACCGGGGCAATTGGTGTGGCTCGACGTACCGCCCGCCGCCGCTTATGCACAGGCTCAGGACTTGCTTGAGCGCCTGGGCGCATTGGACGGCGAAGCGCTGACCCGCCACGGTCAGGCCATGGCCGAACTGCCGGCACATCCGCGCATCGCGCATTTGCTGTTGCGCGGTCAGGCGCTCGGCTTGGCCAACATGGCCTGCGATGTCGCGGCCTTGCTCGGCGAGCGGGATATCTTGCGTGGCGCCGGGGCGGATCTGCACAGCCGATTGGTGCTGTTGTCCGGCGAAGAACGGGCCGCACGCGGCGCTCAGGGTGGCGTGCAACGTGCCCGGCAACTGGCGCGGCAGTATCGCGGTTACCTGCGGGGTAAAGCGTCGGAACCGGTCAGCGATCCGGATCATCCGCGCTGGCTGGGCGCGCTGTTGGCGTTGGCCTACCCCGACCGCGTTGCCCAGCAGCGTCGTGCCGGTGGCGCGGAGTATCGTCTGGCCAACGGCCGTGCGGCGTTGTTCGCCGAAGCCGACAGTTTGATGAAGCAACCGTGGCTGGTGATCGCCGATCTTGGCAGTCGTCAGGGCCAGCGTGAAGAACGGATTTATCTGGCGGCGGATTTCGATCCGGCGCTGTTTGATTCGGTGCTGGCCGAGCAAGTGCGCGTGGTCGATCAACTGGATTGGGATGAGCGCGAAGGCGTGTTGCGCGCCGAGCGTCAGCGCAAGGTCGGTGAATTGATCCTCAGCCGTGAACCCCTGACCGGGCTCGATGAAACTGCCCGCAGTCAGGCATTGGTGAATCTGGTGCGGCGCAAAGGTCTGGAGCTGCTGCCCTGGACGCCAGAGCTGCGTCAGTGGCAGGCGCGGGTAGCGTTGTTGCGGCAGCTGGATCTCGTCAGCAAGGAGCAGAGTGAATGGCCGGATGTCAGCGACGCCGCCCTGCTCAAAAGCCTCGAACATTGGCTGATGCCGTATCTGGGCAAAGTCTCGCGGCTCAGTCATTTCGCCAATCTGGACCTGTCGAGCATCGTCCATAACCTGTTGCCGTGGCCGCTGCCACAACGGCTCGATGAGCTGGCGCCGCATCATCTGAGCGTGCCGTCGGGCTCGTCGATTCGTCTGGATTACAGCGAACAGCCGCCGATTCTGGCGGTGCGGTTGCAGGAATTGTTCGGCCTGGCCGAGACCCCGCGGATTGCCGGTGGCCGGCAGGTGGTCAAACTGCATTTGCTGTCCCCGGCGCGACGGCCGGTGCAGGTGACCCAGGACCTGGCGAACTTCTGGCGCAGTACGTATGCCGAGGTGAAGAAGGATTTGAAGGGGCGCTACCCGAAGCACTATTGGCCGGATGACCCGCTGGTCGCCGAGGCAACCGCTCGAATCAAACCGCGTAAAAGCTGAAGCGCTGATCGTTCCCACGCTCCGCGTGGGAATGCATCCCGTGACGCTCCGCGTCACTTCGGTGCCAGGCCCGACGCCAGCGGTGCTGCTGGAACGCGGAGCGTCCCTTGAGGCATTCCCACGCGGAGCATGGGAACGATCATAAGCGCTAAGTTCGGGTGCTGGCCTTGGCGGTGAGCTGCTCCCGGCAATAATCGGCAAACAACTGCGCCGGTTTGGTCAACTGCCCGCGCTTCAACCATGCCGCCACCAGCCCTGAGCCGGTGACGTCTTCGACGATGTCCACGCACACCACTTTCTGGCCGTCATAGGTGCATTCCGAATGCGGCCGGGTGACCAGAATCGAGAAGCCGAAGCCTTGCCCGACCATGCCCCGGACCATCTCGATCGACGGTGAGCTGAAGGCAATGTTCGGCGTCAGTCCCAACTCTTCGAACAGGCTGACGAAGTAGGTCCGGCTCGGTTGCACGTCCAGCAAAATCATCGGTTCCAGGCACAGATCACGCAGCGACACTTGCTTGAGCTGAGCAAAGCGATGATCCGCCGGCAGCAGCGCATAAGGCCGTTGCGCCGGCATCAGGGGTTCGGTCTGGATGGTGGCGTCGAGGTCGTGTTCATACAGGATCGCCAGGTCGAAGGTGCCCGAGGTCAGGCCTTGCACCAGCTCTTGCTGTTCGCCGTCGCGGATACGGATTTTCACCCCCGGATACAGCGCCGAGAACCCGGCAATCAATTGCGGTAGATACAGCGGCGCGACCGTTTCGAAGCAACCGATATCGATTTGCCCGGCCACCACGTCGTTGTCGGCGAGGGCGTTCTGTTCGAACTCCTTGGCCATGCGCAGCAGTTCCTGGGCCTTGCGGTAGAAGCGTGCGCCGCTGGGGGTCAAGGACACGCCCTGGGCGTGATGACGGATCAGCAGTTGCACGCCGAAGCTGTCCTCCAGGCCTTTGATCGCCGTGGAAATCGCCGGTTGGGCGATGTACAGCTTGCGCGATGCCTCGGCGACGCTGCCGCATTCGACGGTGGTGATGAAGTACTTCAATTGACGCAGGTTGTAGGCAGCCACGGCAAACCTCGGGGTGGATGATGTCGACATCCAGGCAATTTTCGCGCCGACTGCATCCGTTCTGACGACGGTGTTGTTGTGCCTGAACAATAACCACATACCGCGCCACCGGGGAGATCGGCTGCCCAGTTTTTTCATGGTCTGCGAAGACATTTTTACTATTTTTCCTCGACACAGGCCTGGGCCACCATCCAATTCACAAGAAAAGCCCATGGAGCATCTGAACGTGTTCGAGCTTACAGACTGGCAAAAAAAAGCTGCTGCGCAGCGGTTTCCCGATCAAGCCGTGATCGACGGCAAACCCCGTGCGGCGCAGTCGGGGCAGACCTTCGCTGCGGTCAACCCCGCCACCGGCCAGTGCCTGGCCAACGTGGTTGCGTGCGGCGAAGAAGATGTAGACGCCGCGGTGCGCAATGCGCGGCAGGTGTTCGAGGCCGGCACCTGGTCGGCGCGTTCGCCGAGTGAGCGTAAGCAGGTGCTGTTGCGCCTGGCCGATCTGATCATGACCCACCGCGAAGAACTGGCGCTGCTCGATTCGCTGAACATGGGCAAACCGGTGATGGACGCCTACAACATCGACGTGCCAGGCGCCGCCGGGGTGTTTCGCTGGTACGCCGAAAGCCTCGACAAACTCTACGACCAGATCGCCCCGAGCGCGCAGAACGTGCTGGCGACCATCACCCGCGAAGCGCTGGGCGTGGTCGCTGCCGTGGTGCCCTGGAATTTCCCGCTGGACATGGCTGCATGGAAACTCGCCCCCGCGTTGGCGGCGGGTAATTCGGTGATCCTCAAACCCGCCGAGCAATCACCGTTTTCGGCCCTGCGTCTGGCCGAACTGGCGCTGGAAGCCGGCCTGCCAGCCGGCGTGCTGAACGTGCTGCCGGGGCTCGGTGAACAGACCGGCAAAGCCCTCGGTCTGCACCCGGATGTCGATTGCCTGGTGTTCACCGGCTCCACCGAAGTCGGCAAATATTTCATGCAGTACTCCGCGCAATCGAACCTGAAGCAGGTGTGGCTGGAGTGTGGCGGCAAGAGCGCCAATCTGGTGTTTGCTGATTGTCAGGACCTCGACCTCGCTGCCGAGAAAGCCGCGTTCGGGATCTTCTTCAATCAGGGGGAAGTGTGCTCGGCCAACTCGCGGTTGCTGGTGGAGCGTTCGATTCATGATGAGTTCGTCGAGCGCCTCAAAGTGCAGGCCGAACGTTGGCAGCCGGGTGATCCATTGGACCCGTCGAGCCGCGCCGGGGCGATTGTCGACAGCCGCCAGACGTCACGCATCATGAAGTTCATCCAGCAGGCCGAACGCCAAGGAGCGACGAAACTTTGTGGCGGGCGACAGTCGATTTTCAACGGCTCCGACAACTTCATTCAGCCGACGATTTTTACCGGCGTGAGCCCGTACATGCCGCTGTTTCGCGATGAGGTGTTCGGCCCGGTGCTGGCGGTCACGGCGTTCGATGATGAGGCTCACGCCTTGCAACTGGCCAACGACAGCGTCTACGGTTTGGCCGCGTCGCTGTGGACCGACGACCTCAATCGCGCCCACCGCGTGGCGCGGCAATTGCGAGCCGGCACGGTGTCGGTCAACAGCGTCGATGCACTGGATGTGACCGTGCCTTTCGGTGGCGGTAAACAATCCGGTTTCGGCCGCGACCTGTCGCTGCATTCATTCGATAAATACACCCAGTTGAAGACCACCTGGTTTCAGCTGCGCTCATAACAGCCGCTAATAAAAAAACGGAGAACTGGCGATGACCACACCACGTGAAACCCGCGACTACCAGGCCGCCGACGCTGCGCACCACATCCACGCATTCGTCGATCAAAAAGCGCTCAACGATGAAGGCCCCCGGGTGATGGTCCGTGGCGAGCGTCTGCACCTGTGGGACAACGATGGTCGGCGTTACCTCGACGGCATGTCCGGGCTGTGGTGCACCAACCTCGGTTACGGCCGCAAGGACCTGGCCGCCGCCGCGACCCGGCAACTGGAGCAGTTGCCGTACTACAACATGTTTTTCCACACCACCCACCCGCAGGTGATCGAGCTTTCGGAGCTGCTGTTCAGCCTGTTGCCGGGCCACTACAGCCACGCGATCTACACCAACTCCGGCTCCGAGGCCAACGAGGTGCTGATCCGCACCGTGCGTCGTTACTGGACGATTCTCGGCAAGCCCGAGAAGAAAATCATGATCGGTCGCTGGAACGGTTACCACGGCTCGACCCTGGCGGCGACGGCGCTCGGTGGCATGAAATTCATGCACGAAATGGGCGGCATGATTCCCGACATCGAACACATCGATGAGCCGTACTTTTTCGCCCACGAGGGCAACTTGACCCCGGCCGAATTTGGCCTGCGGGCGGCGCAGCAATTGGAAGCGAAGATTCTCGAGCTCGGCGCGGACAAGGTCGCCGGGTTTATCGCCGAACCGTTCCAGGGCGCTGGCGGGATGATTTTTCCACCCGAGAGTTACTGGCCGGAAATTCAGCGGATCTGCCGCAAGTACGACGTGCTGTTGTGCGCTGACGAAGTGATCGGCGGCTTCGGTCGCACCGGCGAATGGTTTGCCCACGAGTACTTTGGTTTCGAGCCGGACACGCTGTCGATCGCCAAGGGTTTGACCTCGGGTTACATCCCCATGGGCGGTCTGATTCTGTCGAAGAAAATGGCTCAGGTACTGGTGGAGCAGGGCGGGGTGTTTGCCCACGGCTTGACCTACTCCGGGCACCCGGTGGCGGCCGCAGTGGCGATCGCCAACCTCACGGCATTGCGTGATGAAGGGGTGGTGGCGCGGGTCAAGGATGACATCGGGCCGTACCTGCAACAGTGCTTGCGCGAGGTGTTCGGCAATCACCCGTTGGTGGGCGATATTCAGGGTGTCGGCATGGTGGCGGCGTTGCAATTGGCTGAGGATAAAACCAGTCGAAAGCGTTTTGCCAATGAAAACGACATTGCCTGGCGTTGCCGCACGATTGGCTTTGAAGAGGGGGTGATTATTCGCTCGACATTGGGGCGGATGATCATGGCGCCGGCGTTGATTGCCAGTCGGGAAGAGGTTGATGAACTGGTTGGCAAAACCCTGAAAGCGGTTGATCGTACGGCGCAGGAATACGGTCGGCTTTAATCTTGTAGCGTTCTTGCGGGCCTCTTCGCGAGCAAGCCCGCTCCCACAGTGGATCTGTGTTGATCACAAATCCCCTGTGGGAGCGGGCTTGCTCGCGAAAGCTATGGTCGATTCACCACACTTCTGATGTTTTGCACCCACCCCGTGCACCCCCGCCAATCCCGCCCTTTTACGGCGCACGCTACCCAGTTTTTTCATCACTCCCAACGATATATTTCCTGATTTTCCTTCTCCCGACCTTGGGCCAACATCGACCTCGCCAGTCAGCCAAACGCTGCTTGCCGAAAGGTCCATCAGAGACCTCAGGTGGCAGCTCTTCTCCAAGGCCGCTGGCCGTACTGCCCATGACAAAACTAAATCAACAGCTTTGGGAGTGCTCCATGATCAAGTCCTTGCTTACTCGCTTCGCACGTCCACTGGCGGTCACCGCCATCGCCGCGACGGTCGCTACCAGCGCCCAGGCCGGCACCCTCTCTATCGGCCACACCACGTGGGTCGGTTACGGCACGCTCTACCTGGCTCAGGACCTGGGTTATTTCAAGGAAAACGGTTTGACCGTCGAATTGCCCGTCGTCGAAGAGGCGTCGATGTACATGGCCGCGCAAGCCTCGGGCGAGTTGTCGGGCTCGGCGTCGACCATCGACGAAGTGCTCAAGTACCGCCCGCAATTCTGCTTCAAGGCTGTAGCTGCACTGGATGACAGCCATGGTGGCGACGGTGTTCTGGTCGGCAAGGACGTCAAGAGTTTGCAGGAGTTGAAAGGCAAGGCCGTGGCGGTGAACGAAGGTTCGACCTCGCAGTTCTGGTTGTCTTATTTGCTGAAAAAGCACGGCATGAAAATGAGCGACATCACCGTGCAGAACATGACGGCTGACGACGCAGCCACCGCGTTCATCGCCGGTCGCGTGCCCGCCGCCGTGACCTGGGAACCGCACCTGTCGATGGTTCGCAGCAAGCAACAAGGCAAGGTGCTGATCGACAGCAGCAGTACGCCGGGAGTGATTGTCGACGTGGTCGCGCTCAACTGCACGGTCATCGAGAAGCAGCCGGAAGACGTCAAGGCGTTGGTGGCCGGTTTGTACAAAGCGGTGCAGTACACCAAGGACCATCCGCAAGAAGCTTACAAAATCATGGCCAAAGGCGTCGGCGGTTACCTCGCCGATCCGAAGGAACTGGCCGCTGCCGCGCAGGGCGTACGCTTCTACGATCAGGCCATGAGCGAAAAACTCCTGGGCTCGCCGGGCAATCCGGGAGACAGCGAACCGCTGATCAAACTGGCCAACGAGACCGCCAGTGAATTGCAGGGCAAACCCTACAACGTCAGCAATGACGACCTGATCGACAACCGCTTCGTCAGCCCGCTCTAGGAGGTTCGCATGTTCAAGCGCAATTCATGGCTGAGCCGCTGCATCACGCCCAAGACCGGCCTTCCGGTGTCGGTGATCTGGAGCGCGAGCGGTCTGGCCTGGGTGTTATTGGTCGGCCTGTGGGCCGGGTTGTCTTACGGCGGTGTGGTGCCGGGCATGTTTCTGCCGACACCGGGCGCGGTGGTCGAGGCCGCTGTGCGCCTGGGCCGCGACGGCACGCTCGGTCTGCATGTGTGGGCCAGCCTCGAAGTGGTCATGGTCGGCTTCATCGTGTCGTCGCTGGTGGCCGTGCCACTGGGGTTGCTGATGGGCAGCTTTCGTATCGTCCAGGCGTTCCTTGAGCCGATGGTCAATTTTATCCGCTACCTGCCGGTCACTTCGTTCGTGCCGCTGTTCATTCTGTGGATCGGCATTGGTCTGGAACAGCGGGTTTCGGTGATCATCTTCGGCGTGTTCTTCCAGCAACTGGTGATGATCGCGGACGTGTCCAAAGGCATCTCCAAGGACCTGATCAATGCGTCTTACACCTTGGGTTCGAACCGCCGCGATGCGGTGCTGCATGTGATCGCCCCGGCGTCGTTGCCGGGTGTGCTCGACACCTTGCGCGTGACCATGGGCTGGGCCTGGACTTACCTGGTGGTCGCCGAGCTGGTTGCGGCTTCCAGCGGTCTGGGTTACTTGAGCCTTAAAGCCATGCGCGGCTTTCAGGTGGATGTGATTTTCCTGGCAATCGCGATCATCGGCCTGCTGGGCCTGGTCACCGATCAACTGTTCCGTTTTCTCCGCCTGAGGATCGCCGCATGGGCTCAGTAAGCGCCGTCAACCCTCGTTTCGTCACGCCACAGGCCGCCCCGGTGCACGCCGCGCCACGGCTGCAAGTGGACAAGGTCAGTCTTCGCTATCAAAAGCCCGACGGTGGCGTGTTCACCGCGCTGGATCAGGTGTCGTTCGAAGTGCCGGATCAGCAATTCGCCGTGCTGGTGGGGCCTTCGGGCTGCGGCAAGTCGAGTCTGCTGTACCTCACGGCGGGTTTGAATGAGCCCACGGAAGGCGAGATCTACGTCGGTGGCCAGCAAGTTCAAGGGCCGGGTGCGGATCGCGGCATGGTGTTCCAGAGCTATACGCTGTTCCCGTGGCTGACCGTGCGGCAGAACGTCGAATTCGGCCTCAAGCGTCGCGGTATGGCAGCCGCCCAGCGCAAGGAGATTGTCGATTACTACGTCAACGAAGTGGGCCTGTCCGGGTTTGCCGACAACTACGCCAAGCAACTGTCCGGTGGCATGATGCAGCGCGTCGCCATTGCTCGGGCGCTGGCCAACGATCCGCAAATCCTGCTCATGGACGAGCCCTTCGGTGCACTCGACAGCCAGACGCGCCTGCAAATGCAGCAGCTGTTGTTGCGGGTCTGGGGCAACAGTAAAAAGACCGTGTTGTTCGTGACCCACGATATCGACGAGGCGATTCTGCTGGGCGACCGGGTCTACGTGATGGGCGCCAGGCCTGGGCGGATCAAGCAGATTCTGGACGTGCCGATCGAACGCCCACGGACGTTGGACATGGTCATGGAACGCTCGTTTATCGACATGAAGCGCAAGATCTTCGGACTATTGCATGATGATTTGGAGGAGGTGCATTGAGCCGATTTTCCGTCATGCCCAAATCCCCTGTGGGAGCGAGCCTGCTCGCGAAAGCGGTGGGTCAGCCGACATCAATGTTGAATGATAAATCGTCTTCGCGAGCAAGCCCGCTCCCACAGGTTTTGCGTTGATCCGAGGTTAGGGCGCTGCCGGCAGGAGGAACCGCGCAATCACCGGCAAGTGATCGGAGATCCGCAAGGTATCGTCCTGTCTCACCATCGCCTCGACCCGTTTGATCCGCGGACTGTAGAACAGGTAGTCGACAGTCCGGTCCGGGCCGTTCAAGCCCGGATCATTCGGGTAATGGGTCAACCACTGCGCCCGGTCGATGCCGCTGGCTTCGTTGTTGGTCGGGATCATCGGGTATTTGTCCCACAGCACATGCAGCGCACTGTCGGCGGAGTAGGGCGTGCGTTGCTCGTCGGGCAGACGTCGATATTGCCCCAGCGGCAACAGGTTGAAGTCCCCGCCGATCAACCATGGCGTGCCGCGGCTTTCGAACTTGTCGAGGACTTTGACCATGGCCGTCACCTGGGATTGCAGCGTTTCGTCGGGCTGGATGACGCGGTCCAGATGGGTGTTGAGCACCGCTATCTGACCGCCGTCGCTCAACGGCAGATACGTGACCAATAAGGCATTTTTCGGTTTGAACTGACGGGTGATGAGATTGGCCGGTGCGACCGGTAATTGCAGGCGTTCGGCGTGTTCGATCTGGTAGCGGCTGAGGGTGGCCAGCTGCCGGCCGACGCTGCCAACGATGTGCGGTTCAGGCACGAAGTCGGCTTTCCAGTCGAAGGCGTGAGTGCTGCACGGATACAGGTCCGCGACTCGCTCCTGAAGCAGCTTGAACTGGTTTTGGTAATCGCTGGCCTTGGCGTCGTCATCGAGCTCCTGCAACAGCACGACGTCCGGTTGCTCGTCGCGGATCACCCGCGCCACTTCATCGAGGCTGAAAGCCATGTCTTCGGGCGTGGGTTTTTCGTCGTTGCCAGCGGCCAGATCATTCCAGAACACGTAGCGTTTTCCCGCCAGGTACTGGACGTTCCAGGTCATCACCTTCAGCGCCTGACCGGGCACCACCGTCGGTGCCTGGGCGTTGCAACTGACCGGTAAGGCTTCCTTGGCTTCGGGGCGCCAGGTCAGGTTGTAGATCAGCAAGGCAATCAGGCCGGTCACGGTCAACAGGCCCAGCAGGGTGTAGCGCAGTAGACGGGTCATGGCTCGGCTTATAGCGTTACAAAAGTTGACCCCGAGCATAACCGAGCGTCGGGTTTAATCCCAAGGGCGAAACAGCCTGCCCAGCAATTAGCCAAAACACACACCTTTTGTAGCCGCGGCCTTGTGGTGAGGGGATTTATCGAAACGTCGCACCGCCCCGTTCGGCTGCGAAGCAGTCGTAAATTCGGCGCATGCGGTTTGCCTGGTTCACCGCGAGCACTGATTTTACGACTGCTACGCAGCCGAACGGGGATAAATCCCCTCGCCACAGTCCTCCATGTCCCCGGTGCAAACAGGCAGTGCTACAAGGGGCGCGTTGTTCTTTAAAGAGGTCGATCAATCTTTTCCGGCACCTTGTCGATCAGCATGAACAAGCGGAACAGCACCACGCTGACGAACAGTTGCAGGAAGCTGTGAGCGCTGTCGATCAGCAGGGAAATCACCGGGTTCTGCGGTTCGGGATAGACCGCCAGGGTCGCACCCTTGAGCACCCACAACGGACCCATTACACAGAGAATGCACACCAGGATGCGCAGGAAATGGCCGCGGGTCAGGCGCAGGCTTTCTTTCATTGCCGCCAGCGGTGCCATGCCGCGCAGCACCAGCAAATACTCGCCAAACGCGAGGGTCACCATTAGCCAGATGCCCGGCAGGAAATACAGCGACAGGCCGATCAGGATCAGCAGCGTATTGAGTGCCGTCAGCACGGCAAAACGCGGCCATAGGTAGGCGGACCTCGACAGCAGGTCACGGTTACGCGGCGATTCGCCACGACTGCGGGCATCGAGAAACAGGATCAGCGCGGCGGTGTACAGCGGATAAATCAACAAGCCGACTATCACGCTGATGCCGGGAAAACTGTCGGGTTCCGTGGAATGGTCGACCACTTGTTGCAAAAGCGCCTCCAGAATCACCAGCGGCAGGCACAGCCGCACGATCTGGCCCAGATTGCGCTTGAAGAAATACAGAGAGTCACGCAGTACATCGAACGAATTCATCAGTCGGTATCGCAGGTTGGAAGCAGTGGCCCACTTTAACCGATGAAGCGCTTTGGGGCGCAAACGTAAACGTTCGGTAAAGACCATTGAAACATCCCGTATCAGCCTCCATTACGGATAAGCACCTTGTCCACAGTGGATAAGGGCAACGATATTCCCGGCAATCTACGAGGTCGCCATGAACAGCGAAGAACAAACCCTGATCGATGGACTGTTTTCCCGGCTGCAACAGGCCGAAACGGATTCAGCCCCGCGCGATGCCCAGGCCGAGGCGCGGATCAAGGAACACCTGACTCGCCAGCCCGCGGCAGGCTATTTCATGACCCAGGCGATTCTGGTGCAAGAGGCTGCCCTCAAAAGCCTCGACGAACAGAACAAACAACTCGCCCAGCAAGTCCAGCAATTGCAGGCCGAACTGCAATCGGCCAAGGCGCAGCCGACTGCTGCTGCACCGAGCAGCGGTGGTTTCTTGTCGAGCATTTTCGGTGGCGGTTCCCGTGATCCGCAGCCAGCGCCCACCCAAAGTCCACCCGCATCGGGTGGTGGCGGCTGGCGTGAACCGGCGCGGCCGTCGTTCAACTCGCAGCCGCCACAACAGAACTTCGGTGCAGCGCCGCCTCAGCAGAATTACGCCCCGCAACAGCCTGCCGGCAGTGGCTTCCTCGGTGGTGCGCTGAAAACCGCCGCCGGTGTGGCCGGTGGTGTGATGCTGGCGCAAGGCATCAGCAGCCTGTTCCATCACAATCAGCAGCCAGAAGTGGTTGAAGTCATCAAGGAAGAACCGGCTCAGGTCAATGATCAGAGCGGTGAAAAAGGTTGGGGCGAGGATCAGCGTGTGGCTGACAACTCCAGTGATCAGGGCGGCTTTACCGACGCCGACTACAGCGATGACAGCTCATCGTTCTTCGGCGGCGACGACGATTCCTTCGTCTGATTCATCTGTGGCGAGGGAGCTTGCTCCCGCTGGGGGGCGAAGCACCCCTTGCTTTAGAACCTAAGGGCCTGCTACGCAGTCCAGCGGGAGCAAGCTCCCTCGCCACACGGCTGATTATTCGCGGAACAATCCTTCAGGCTGGCATACTGGGCAACTTTTCGGGCCTGGTGCCTGATCCTGTCTGCGCTGCGGCGCGCCAACGAGGATGACCGGTGAAAAAAATCGCAGTGTTCGCCGATGTCCAGAACCTCTATTACACCGTGCGTCAGGCCTATGGTTGCCATTTCAACTATGCCGCGCTGTGGGCTGATATCAGCAAACAGGGCGAGATCGTCGAGGCTTATGCCTACGCCATCGATCGTGGCGACAGCAAACAGCAGCAATTCCAGCAGATCCTGCGCAACCTCGGCTTCATTGTGAAGCTCAAGCCCTACATCCAGCGCAGCGATGGCTCGGCCAAAGGTGACTGGGACGTGGGCATCACCCTCGACATCATGGACGCCGCCGATCATGTCGACGAAGTGGTGCTGGCCTCTGGTGACGGTGATTTCGACATGCTGCTGGAGCGCATCATCACCAAGCACGGTGTGCAAGCCGTGGCCTACGGCGTGCCGGGCCTGACGGCCAACTCGCTGATCCGCGCCGCCAGCCGCTACGTGCCGATCGAAGGCACGTTGTTGCTCAAGAATTGATTTTTACGGAGTTGAAACAGGTTTGGAACGCATAGCAGTCATCGACTTTGAAACCACCGGGATCTCCCCGAGCAGCAGCTGCCGGGCCACGGAAATTGCCGTGGTGATCCTTGAACAGGGGCGCATCGTCGAGCGTTACCAAAGCCTGATGAATGCCGGCGTGCGCGTCCCGGCCTTCATCGAACAACTCACCGGCATCAGCAACGCCATGCTGCGCACGGCGCCATCGGCCGAGCAGGTGATGAACGAAGTCAACGAATTCGTCGGCATCACTCCGCTGCTGGCGCACAACGCTGCGTTCGACCAGAAGTTCTGGGACTTTGAGCTGGGGCGTATCAAACGCACACGCTTGCAGAACTTTGCCTGCTCGCTGCTCCTCGCCCGCCGTTTGATGCCCGCCGCGCCGAACCACAAACTCGGCACCCTTACCACGTTCGCCAGCCTGCCCAATACAGGTAAAGCTCACCGGGCCATGGCCGATGCCGAGATGGCCGCTAACCTGACGGCGCATTTGGCCCAGGAGTTGCGGCAGAAGCATGGGTTGCGCGAGTTGTCCCATGATCTGCTGGTGAGCTTGCAAAAAGTGCCGGCGGCGAAGATCAATGAGCACCTGAAGCGCCATCGCGGGTTCTGACTGCCCCCCCAAAATCCTCTGACACAACACAACCCCCCTGTGGGAGCGGCGGTGCGACGATTCGACTTGCTCGCGAAAGCGATTTATCTTTCAACATTGATGTTGTCTGACACACCGCCTTCGCGAGCAAGCCCGCTCCCACATTAGACCTCCTGTGGCATTAGATTGATTTTCCTTCCAATTGCCCCAACGGCACTCGCTTCTCGATGGCGCTCGACAGCACAATCGAGGTCTTGCTGAATCCGAACTTGGCGATCCGGTTAATCAACTCTTCCAGCTCTGGCATCGAACCCACCGCTGCTTGCATGATCACGCACGGATCACCCGTCACCCGGTGGCATTCGGTCAGTTGCGGGATTTTGATCAGGTCGTCATAGGCCTTTTGGTTGCCATGCTGGTTCAGGCGCAGTTCGATGACGCACTGGATCGGCAGACCGATTTTCGACATGTCGACCTTCGCCTGGTAACCGGTGATGACGCCGCAGGCTTCGAGTTTGGCCACGCGCTCGGCCACGGCCGGGGCGGACAGGTTCACTTTGCGCGCCAGGTCGGCGTAGGACGCACGACCGTTTTCCAGCAGGGCGCTGAGGAGCATGCGGTCGTATTTGTCCATCGTCGGACTCCTGAAAAATGACTGACTTTCGAAAACACGGTTTATAGCGGTGATCTCCGTGTTTTGAAAAGTGTACCGGCGCTATAAACAGGTTTTGTAACTTATTTTACGCCGCTGGCCTTTCTAGAATAGCTGCTCACTTGTCTTGCCTACGAGCTGCCCCATGCCTGGCTTACGTCGTTTTCCCTTACCGTTGATCGCTGCCTTTTTCGCGTTGTACGTGATTTGGGGCTCGACTTACCTGGTGATTCGCATCGGTGTGGCGTACTGGCCGCCGTTGCTGCTCGCCGGTATCCGTTTCGTGATCGCCGGGACGTTGATGTATGCGTTCCTGCGTTGGCGCGGGGCGCCAGCACCGACCTTGGCGCAGTGGAAAGCCGCCGGGATCATCGGGATTTTGCTGCTGGCGTGCGGTAACGGCGGGGTGAGCGTGGCCGAACACATGGGCGTCGCCTCGGGTGTGGCTGCGTTGGCGGTGGCGACGGTGCCGCTGTTTACCTTGCTCTGCGGATATTTCTGGGGCGCGCGTAATACCCGTCTCGAATGGGCCGGGATTGTGCTCGGGCTGATCGGCATTGCCATGCTCAATCTCGGCTCCAACTTGCAATCGAGCCCGTTGGGCGCCGTATTGCTGATATTTGCGGCAGCGTCCTGGGCCTTCGGTTCGGTGTGGAGCAAACACTTGCCGCTGCCCCAAGGCGCGATGGCCAGTGCCGTGGAAATGTTGGTCGGCGGTGTAGCGCTGCTGATCGGCAGTGGGCTGAGTGGTGAGCATCTGGACGCCATGCCGCCGATCGAAGGCTGGGCGGCCCTGGCCTACCTGACGTTCTTCGGTTCGATCATCGCTTTCAACGCTTATATGTATCTGTTGAAAAACGTGCGGCCAGCGGCGGCCACCAGTTATGCCTACGTCAACCCGGCGGTGGCGGTGTTGTTGGGGATCGTGTTTGTCGGCGAGACCATCGGGATCGAAGAAGCGCTGGCCATGCTGGTGATCATCAGCGCCGTGGTGTTGATCGGTTTGCCGCAGTGGCGCCGGATGCCGGAACGACCCGCTGCCGTGGTGCAGACAGAATCGAGCGTGAATTAGGGTAAACTGCGCGCCATTGCATCTTGTTTTGCACACTTGTTTTGAAAAACCCGCGCTGAATTTTCCTACGGTAATCCCATGACTTTCGCCTCCCTTGGCCTGATCGAACCCTTGCTGCGCTCTCTCGAGACGCTCGGCTACCAGACCCCTACGCCGGTTCAGGCGCAAGCCATTCCGGCGGTGCTGGCCGGTCGCGACCTGATGGCCGCCGCCCAGACCGGGACGGGCAAGACCGCCGGCTTCGCGCTGCCGCTCCTGCAATTGCTGGCCATGGAAGGGCCGAAAGTGGCGTCCAACTCGGTGCGCGCACTGATTCTGGTGCCGACCCGCGAATTGGCCGAACAGGTTCACGAAGCCGTGCGTCAGTACGCCGAGAATCTGCCGTTGAGCACTTACGCGGTGTACGGCGGCGTCAGCATCAACCCGCAAATGATGAAGCTGCGCAAGGGTGTTGACGTGCTGGTGGCTACGCCGGGCCGTTTGCTCGACCTGTATCGTCAGAAGGCCCTCAAGTTCAATCAGCTGCAAACCCTGATCCTGGACGAAGCCGATCGCATGCTTGATCTGGGTTTCTCCGAGGAACTGGGGAATATCTACCGCGTGCTGCCCAAGCAACGTCAGACGCTGCTGTTCTCCGCGACGTTCTCCGACGCGATCCGCTTGCTGGCCGGGCAAATGCTCAACGATCCGTTGAGCATCGAAGTCAGCCCGCGCAACGTGGCTGCCAACACCGTCAAGCAATGGGTGGTGACGGTGGACAAGAAGCGCAAGCCGGAGCTGTTCATCCACTTGTTGCGCAAGGGCAAGTGGAAGCAGGTGCTGGTGTTCGCCAAGACCCGCAACGGCGTGGACGCACTGGTGGAAAAACTCCAGGGACTGGGCGTCAATGCCGATGGCATCCACGGCGACAAACCGCAGGCAACCCGTCAGCGTGCGCTAGACCGCTTCAAGGCCAGTGAAGTGCAGATTCTTGTGGCCACCGACGTCGCGGCCCGTGGTCTGGATATCGAAGATTTGCCATTGGTGGTCAACTTCGACCTGCCGATCGTGGCGGAGGACTACATCCACCGCATCGGCCGTACCGGTCGCGCGGGTGCAACCGGGCAGGCGATTTCGCTGGTCTGCGCTGATGAAGTGAATCTGCTGTCGGCCATCGAGACGTTGACCCGTCAGACATTGCCTCGCCAGATGGAGCATGACTTCGAGCCTGAGCACCGGGTGCCGGATACCGATGCCAGCGGTCAGGTCGTCAAGAAGCCGAAAAAACCGAAGAAGCCGAAGACCTCCGGTGGCGGTAAACGCAATCTGGGTAAGTGGGTCGAGAGCGGTGATGCATCGGCGCCGGAGCCTTCGATCAAGCCTGTGCGCAAGGTGCCGGTGTTTAATACCGGACCGCGCAAGAAGAAGCCTTGAATACACGCGGCGTCTGTTAGGCCGCCTTCGCGAGCAAGCCCGCTCCCACACTGGATCTGTGTCGTCTACAAATCCCCCGTGGGAGCGGGCTTGCTCGCGAAGGGGTCAACTCGGTTTCAAGCCTTGTGCTTCAACCACTCCACCATCCCCAACCCCGCCGCTCGCCCACTGGCGAAACAAGCGGTCAGCAGATAGCCCCCCGTCGGCGCTTCCCAATCCAGCATTTCCCCCGCGCAGAACACGCCAGGCAATTGCTTGAGCATCAAACGCTCATCCATCGCTTCGAACATCACGCCACCCGCACTGCTGATGGCCTCGTCCAGTGGGCGGGTTTTCACCAGTGTCAGTGGAAGCGCCTTGATCGCTTTGGCCAGCAGCGCCGGATCGGTGAAGTATTCGGCCGGCGTCAGTTCGCGCAGCAGAGCCGCTTTCACGCCATCAATGCCGAGCTGGCTGTGCAGGTGCTTCGACATTGAGCGTGAACCGCGCGGTTTGCTCAGCGCAGCCTGCACTTTATCCACAGGTCTGCCCGGCAGCAGGTCGAGGTGAATGGTTGCCGAGCCGTGCTGATTGATGGCTTCACGGATCGGCGCGGACAAGGCGTAGATCAAGCTGCCTTCAATCCCGGTTGCCGTGATCACACACTCCCCGAGCCGCGGCACGTCGTCATTGAGGCCAATGGCGATGTTTTTCAGCGGGGCGCCGGCGAATTTGCTGACCATCAACTCGCTCCAGGCCTGCACCTCGAAGCCGCAATTACTCGGTTGCAGCGGCGCGAGTCCTACGCCGTGTTGTTCCAGTGGCAGCATCCAGGCGCCGTCCGAGCCGAGCCGCGACCAGCTGCCGCCGCCGAGGGCCAGCAAGGTGGCGTCAGGTTTGACGGTTTTTTCGCCTTCGGGGCTGTCGATGCGTAATCCACCGCTGTCATCCCAGCCGAGCCAGCGGTGACGGGTGTGGATAACGACGCCGCTGTCTCGCAGGCGTTTGAGCCATGCACGCAACAGGGGGGCGGCTTTCATGTCTGTAGGAAAGACTCGGCCGGAACTGCCGACAAAGGTTTCGATGCCCAGGTCATGAATCCATTGGCACAGCGCATCGGCACCGAAGCCACGCAGCAGTGGTGCAATCTGCGGCGCGCGTTCGGCGTAGCGTGAGAGAAATGCCGGGTAGGCTTCGGAATGGGTGATGTTCATGCCTCCCACGCCGGCCAGCAGGAATTTTCGCCCCACTGAAGGCATGCCGTCGTACAGGTCGACCTTGATCCCGGCCTGGCTCAGCACTTCGGCCGCCATCAAGCCGGCGGGGCCGCCGCCGATGATGGCGACGTGAGGGGGGAGGGCTGAGGAGGATGGGGTCATGGAATGCGCTGCGGTATGGCTGGATAAGCCGCGCATTCTATCAGCACAAATCAGGGTGGGAGCGGGCTTGCTCGCGAAGAGGGAGTGTCAGTCGACATCTATGTTGCCTGATATACCCTCTTCGCGAGCAAGTCGAATCGTCGCACCGCCGCTCCCACATGGGTTCTGTGGTGTTCATAAATAGGTGGTCAAAAAACAACCAGTTCTTTGTGCGCTATGTGCAGCATGGTCTGTAGGACCTTTCACTCAGGTTATCCACAGGCAGTTCCACAGGCATTGTGGGTAAAGACCCACACCTCAATGACAACCTGATGACTGCCAGACCCGTTGCGCGCTGTGATGCAGGATTCCATGACGGCGCGCCAACGCCTTGCGGTCCTTGCTGTAGCCGCCGCCGATCACGCCAACTACGGGAATATCCCGGCCCAGGCAATGACGCATCACGCTTTCATCGCGAGCGGCGACGCCTTCGTCTGTCAGCTTCAGATAGCCGAGCGCGTCATCTTTATGCACATCGACGCCGGCGTCGTACAACACCAGGTCAGGTTGGTAGAGCGGCAGCAAATAATTGAGCGCATCGTCCACCACCTTCAGGTAATCGGCATCGCCCATGCCCTTGGGCAGTGGAATGTCCCAGTCACTTTCGGCTTTGCGTGCAGGAAAGTTCTTCTCGCAGTGCAGGGAAACGGTCACCGCTTCCGGGGTGTTGTGCAGGATCCGTGCAGTCCCGTCGCCCTGATGTACATCGCAGTCGAAGATCAGCACCCGATTTATCCGACCGCTTTCCAGCAGGAAATGGCTGATCACGGCCAGGTCATTGAAGATGCAGAACCCGGCAGGATGGTCGTAATGCGCGTGATGGGTGCCGCCGGCCAAGTGACAGGCCAAACCATGTTCCAGCGCCTGCTCGGCCGCCAGCAGCGAGCCGCCAACCGCCCGCACCGTGCGCCGGGCCAAGGCTTCGCTCCAGGGCAGGCCGAGGCGCCGCTGGTCTTCGCGGGACAACTCGCCGCCCATGTAGCGTTCGATATACGCAGGGTCATGTGCGAGCGCGAGAATCTCTGGCGGGCAGAGGTCGGGGCGCAGCAGGTCGGCGTCGCGAGTCAGTCCGCTGTCCACCAGGTGATCGCGCAGCAGGCGAAACTTGTCCATGGGGAAGCGGTGATCCGCCGGGAACTCGGGACTGTAGTCTTCGTGATAGATCAGGGGCAGGGGCATGACGAATTAACGTAGGAATGAAGGACGGATCCTACCAGCGTTGTAGACTTGCGGCATGGAAAGGGGGAGATGATGGAACCGATACTGGAACTCGAGAGCGCGCGACTGCTGTTACGGCAGTGGAGCGATGAAGATTTGCCGGAGTTTGCGGCGATGTGCGCCGATCCACAGGTGATGCGATATTTTCCGGCGCCTTTGAGTCGTCTGGAAAGTGCCTCGCTGATCGGACGGATTCGCGGTCATTTTGCCGAACATGGTTTCGGTCTCTGGGCGCTGGAGCGCAAGGACACCGGGGCATTTATCGGTTTTACCGGGCTTGCAGAGGTCGGCTTCGACGCACGCTTTACCCCGGCCACCGAAATCGGCTGGCGCCTGGCCCGCGAACACTGGGGCCTTGGCTACGCCAGTGAAGCGGCGTGGACCGCTCTGCGCTGCGGGTTTGACCGGTTGGCGCTGAAAGAAGTGGTGTCCTTCACTACCGAAACCAACACGCCGTCGCAGAAAGTCATGCAGGCCATCGGCATGCATCATGATTCAGCCGATGATTTCGACCACCCGATGCTCGCGGTCGATCATCCCCTGCGTCACCATGCGCTGTACCGCATCACCCGTGAACAATGGCTGCAAACCTTGCATGGATAAGCCGGCACGGACGTTTACAATGGCTCCCATGGGCCCTGGCCAGAAATTGAATCGACCGTCGCAGCCATGACTGCGCGGCATGCGTTGTGTGAGGAGAGTCTGAATGAGCCAAGTGTTGGATGATCTGGTTGACCTGCTGACCCTGGAACCGATCGAAGAAAACCTGTTCCGTGGCCGCAGCCAGGACCTGGGTTTTCGTCAGCTGTTCGGTGGTCAGGTGATCGGTCAGTCCCTGTCGGCGGCCAGTCAGACGGTCGAAGAAGCGCGCCATGTGCATTCGATGCACGGTTATTTCCTGCGTCCCGGCGATTCCGCGTTGCCTGTGGTTTATCAGGTTGATCGGGTGCGCGACGGTGGCAGTTTCAGCACGCGCCGGGTGACGGCGATCCAGAAGGGCAACCCTATCTTCACCTGCAGTGCGTCGTTCCAGTACGACGAAGAAGGCTTCCAGCACCAGGCCGAGATGCCGGTTGTGGTCGGCCCGGAGAACCTGCCATCAGAGCTGGAGCTTGCTCAGCAACGTGCGCACCTGATTCCCGAGCACATGCGTGAAAAACTGCTGTGCCCGAAACCGATCGAGTTCCGCCCGATCACCGAGAAAGATCCCTACAACCCGCAGCCGTCCGATCCAATCAAATACGTCTGGTTTCGCGCTGACGGTGCCTTGGCCGATTCTCCGGCGCTGCATAAATACTTGCTGGCCTACGCTTCGGATTTCGGTCTGCTGACCACCTCGATGCAGCCCCATGGCAAATCGGTCTGGCAGAAAGACATGCAGGTCGCCAGCCTCGATCACGCGCTGTGGTTCCATCAGGATCTGCGTGCCGATGATTGGTTGCTGTATGCGATGGACAGTCCTTGGGCGGGCAACTCGCGCGGTTTCTGCCGTGGCAGCGTGTTCAATCGTGCCGGGCAACTGGTGGCGTCGGTCACGCAGGAAGGCCTGATTCGCCACCGCAAGGATTGGGCATGAGCCTGGCCGAGGTGCGGCACTGGGTGTTCGACATGGACGGCACCCTGACGGTGGCCGTGCATGACTTCGCGGCGATCCGCGTGGCGTTGGCGATTCCTGCCGAACACGACATCCTGACCCACCTCGCCGCGCTGCCGGCCGATGAAGCCGCCGCCAAACATGCGTGGTTGCTGGAACACGAACGGGACCTGGCGCTCGGTTCGAAAGCGGCACCGGGTGCGGTAGAACTGGTGCGCGAGCTGGCCGGGCGCGGTTATCACCTGGGCATTCTCACGCGCAATGCGCGCGAACTGGCGCATGTCACGCTGGAGGCGATCGGCCTGGCCGACTGCTTCGCGGTGGAGGATGTACTGGGCCGTGATGAAGCGCCGCCAAAACCGCATCCCGGTGGTTTGCTGAAGTTGGCCCAGGCCTGGAATGTCCCGGCCAGTGAGATGGTGATGGTCGGTGACTACCGTTTTGATCTGGATTGCGGTCGGGCGGCAGGGGCGCGGACGGTGTTGGTGAACCTGCCGGAGAATCCCTGGCCTGAGTTGACGGATTGGCATGCGGCGGATTGCGTGGCGTTGCGGCAGATGCTTGCGGCTTGAGAGATTGGCTGCCTGTTTGATCGCCTTCGCGAGCAAGCCCGCTCTCACATTGGATCTGCGTCGGATGCAAATTTTGCATTCATGGAGATCCAATGTGGGAGCGGGCTTGCTCGCGAAGGCGCCTGATCAGACGCCTCAGAATTCACTGACCAAACAACGCCTTCTGCCCCTGCGGCGAGTTGAACATCCCATCCCCGTCATGCCCGACCCCGGGCACTTCAATCAGTTGCTGACTCAATCCTTGAGGATGCAGCCGCTTCAGATAAGCAAAATAATTACGCCCGCGAGCCAATCGATTGGCGCCCTGAGCCTGGGCCTCACAGCTTTTATCCAGCGCCGGCTGATTCGGGTCGTTGTCCTGCTGCCCGAGCAGGTAAACGACATCGCGCTTGACGTAGTTTTCTTCCAGCTGCTTGGCGGTTTGCCCTTTGGCATAGGCGGGTAAATCCACCAGTCCATATTTCCAGTGATTGAAATTCGGGCAACCGGCGTGTTTGAACGCCACCGGCCGTCGTTCATCGAAGTACGCATAAGACGACGGGTTGGCAATGACGTAACGCACCTGAATGTCGGCCGCCTTGAGCGCTGGCTGATCGTGGCCCAGCAACGCGTATCGCTGCACCACCTGAGCGCCGCCTGAGTGACCGGCGATGACGATTTGCTTCACGTCCGGAAACTGTTTTCGATCGCCGATTCGGGCGATGATTTCGTCGAGCGCCGCGTAGGAACTCATGGAAAACGGAGCGCTGGATTCACCGCCCGCCATCCAGTCATTGCCCTGCCAGCGCAATACGCTGTCAGCCACGGGATGGGCTGCGACGTCGGTTTCATTGAGAAACTGCGGGGCGATCACCAAGGTGCTCGCGGTTTGCCCGGCCTGTTCGGCCGCGTGCACGGCGCTTTGGCGATAGGTATCGGCATTGCGCAATCGACCATGGATGATGATCAGCACGCGTTCGATTTTCGTCGGCGCCGTGCCGATGCCCACCGCGATTTCACCTGCAGTCAGCAGCAGGCGTCCGGAGCTGACCTCTTTGACCGCATGCTCGGCAGCCTGGGCGCTTGCGCAGGTGATCAGTAGAGCTAACAGCCACTTATTCATTTATAGGTTTTTCGCTGCAAAGGTATCGCACTGGCCGACCTGGCCTTGTGCGAATCCGGTTTTGAACCAGCGCACCCTTTGCGCCGACGTACCATGAGTAAACGAGTCCGGCACCACACGACCCTGACCTTGCTGTTGCAAGCGGTCATCGCCGATGGCATTGGCGGCGTTCAAGGCTTCTTCGATGTCACCGGGTTCCAGCCAGTTCAGCCGTTTCTGCGCGTTGTTGGCCCAGACTCCGGCCAGGCAATCGGCCTGCAGTTCCTGGCGTACCAGCAAACCGCCGTCACCTTCCATCTGCCGACCCTGTTGGCGGGCGGTCTGAATTTTCGCCGACACACCGAGCAAGGTCTGCACATGGTGTCCGACTTCGTGAGCGATCACGTAGGCCTGGGCGAAGTCGCCAGCGGCGGAAAAGCGTTGGGACATTTCCTGGAAGAAACTCATGTCCAGGTAGACCTTCTGGTCCGCCGGGCAATAGAACGGACCGGTCGCCGAACTGGCCAGACCGCAGGCCGAGTTGACGCGGCCACTGAACAGCACCAGGGTCGGGTCCTTATATTGACGACCGGCCTGCTGGAAAATCTGACCCCAGGTGTCTTCGGTATCGCCGAGGATCGAGCGCACGAACTCGGCTCCTTCATCAGTGGCCGGCGGTGCCTTGCGGGTTTGAGTCGGTGCCGGTGCAGATTGCTCGCTCATCTGCCCGGTCAGTTGCCCGAGGATTTGCAGCGGGTCCTGGCCGGTCATCCAGCCGATCCCGACGATCAGGATAATCGCCGTCAGGCTCAGGCCCTTGCCGCCACCGAAACGCATCCCGCCACCGCCACTGCCGACATCATCTCCACGGGCATCGACCACGTTGTCGCTGCGTCGGCCTTTTTTCCATAGCATGTGGGAATCCTCTGATTGTCCGTGGGGATGAGTGTTGCTGCTGAGCGGGAGCGGCGCCAGTCCGGTCGTCCATCTTTTGTTGCGCACAGCAGCCGTCCCGGCAACCTGTGGTGGGTGGCCGGGCGTCTTCCAGACTCGTATTGAACACGGACAACCCATCTAATTCCTTCAGGCGACGGGTTTTTATCGAGCAGGCGACCGCCTGCATCGTTATCGGACAGTGGGTTCCAGATTTCGCATTCGGTCGGTTGTCTTCTAGAATCGGACAAATTTTGTGTGGAACCTCCCATGGCCGGCAGTCAGATTGAACGTGTTTTCAGCGTGCTTGAAAGCCTCACCAGTGACCCTCGTGGCCTGCCGATGCAGACGCTGGCGGAGCAATTGGATATTCCCAAAAGCGCGACTCACCGGTTGCTCGCCGAGCTGATTCGGCTGGGTTATGTGCGGCAGAATCCGGAGAACCTGCGGTATCACCTGTCGACCAAACTGGTGGCCATGGGTTTCCGTTATTTGTCGGGCAGCGGCGCCGATATTGTGCAGCCGGTGCTTGATCGCCTCGCCGAGGAAACCGGTGAACTGGTGCGTCTTGGGGTGATTGAAGGTGAGCGGCAGATCTGGATCGCCAAATCCCAGGGCGCCCGTTCCGGCCTGCGCTACGACCCGGACATGGGCCGCGATGCGCCTTTGTTTTACACCGCGTCGGGGCATGCGTGGCTGGCGTGTATGAGCGATGCCGAGGCGCTGTCCCTGGTCGAACGGCAGGGTGGTGAGCGGCCGAAAGACCTCGGGCCGAATGCACCACGCTCCAACATCGAATTGCTGGAGCGCTTGCGTCTGGCGCGGGAGCAGGGTTATGCCTGGGTTGAGGAGAGTTCGGCGGTGGGCACCTCGGCGATTGCTGCGGTGGTGCGACATCCGAGTGATGGTCGAGTCATCGGTGTGCTGAGCATCGCCGGGCCGAGCGCGCGGATGCCGGGGGCGCGATTGCATGAGTTGGCGCCGCTGTTGTTGAAGTTTGCCGATGAGCTGTCAGCGGCCAGTCTGGCGTCGGAGCTGTTCAACTGACCACTACAGAAACCGTGCGTTGTTCGCACACTTTTTCGGTTTACTTGTGTGGGAATCTGGAACAAGGTTCTAAATTATTCGGGTTCGCCTTTCCTGTAAGGGATGCTTTTAAATAGTTGATGCACTACACAAGGGATACCGAATGACCGTCAGCACTCCGCTCTCCGGTGTAAACCAACCCTTCAAAGGGATTTTGCTGATCGTCGTTGCGACCTTCCTGTTTTCCAGTCACGACGCCTTGTCGAAATACCTCTCGGGCTTCTACCCGATCGTCATGGTGGTGTGGGCCCGTTATCTGGTTCACACCTTACTCATGGCCGGGATTTTTCTGCCGCAATCCGGGCTGGGTGTCCTACGAACCAAACGGCCGTTACTTCAGCTGTTGCGGGCGTTGTGCCTGTTGGGCACCAGTCTGTTTTTCACCACTGGCTTGCAGTACATCCCCTTGGCCGAAGCTACGGCGGTCAACTTTCTTGCGCCGGTTCTGGTGACTGCGCTGTCGGTGCCACTGCTGCGCGAGCACGTCACCCGTGGCCAGTGGATTGCGGTGATTTGCGGCTTCATCGGCGTGTTGATCATCGTCCATCCCGGCGGAGAACTCTTTACCCCGGCGGTGTTGCTGCCGCTCTGCTCGGCGCTGTTTTTCTGCTTCTATCAATTGCTCACCCGCAAGCTCAGCAACATCGACAGCCCGACCACCAGCAACTTCTTCGCCGGGCTGTGCAACACCCTGGTGATGAGTGCGCTGGTGCCTTTCTTCTGGCAAGTCCCCAGCCTGGGCCATGGATTCATGATGGTGGCGCTGGGCGCCTGCGGGATGACGGCTCACCTGTTTCTGACGCAAGCCTTCCGCCATGCGGCCCCGGCGTTGTTGGCGCCGTTTGGTTATTGCCAGATTGTCTTTGCCGGTTTGCTGGGCTGGTTGCTGTTTTCTCACACGCCGACCCTGACCACCGTGGTCGGGATCGCCGTGATTTGTTGCAGCGGGTTGGCAGCCGCCTGGCAGCAGAGTCGTCAGTGAGAGCAGCAGGGCAGGCCTGGAATCAGGCCTGCCGGGGGAGGGGTTTTACGGGGTGACGGTCGGAATCTTGCGCGGTGCCATGAAGTACATCCAGATCAGCGCGATGAAGTACATCGCCGGAATCATGGTGAACAGCACGGTGTAGTTGTTGTTGGTGATCGTCAGAATGTGGCCGACCAACTGGGTCATGAACATCCCGCCGATGGCCGCGCACATGCCACCGAAGCCGAACACTGTACTCATCATGTGTTTAGGCGTGTAGTCCATCACCAGGCTCCAGATGTTCGCGGTCCAGGCCTGGTGCGCACCGATGGCCAGGGAGATGGCGAACACCGCGACCCACAGACTGCTCGAACCCGCCGCCATGATCACGCCGACGATGCAGCAGGCGAACAGGAACATGGACATCAGCCGCGCCTTGATCGGGTTGACGCCACGGCCGATCAGGAACGAGGACAAGATCCCCCCGCCGACGCTGCCGAAATCGGCAGTGAGGTAGATGATGATCAGCGGGATACCCATCTGGGTCACGTTGATCCCCAGGTTGTATTGCTGATTGAGGAACGGCGGCAGCCAGTAGAGGTAGAACCAGAACACCGGCGCGGTGATCGCGTAAGCCAGGGCGAAGGCCCAAGTGCCACGCATGCGCAGGATTTTCGAGAACGGTACGCGGGATTGTTCCGGCTCTACTTCCTTCTGGATGTAGTCCAGTTCCGATTGTTTGACGCTCGGATGTTCTTCCGGGTTGTAGTACTTCAAGCCCCAGAACAACAACCAGATCCCGCCCAGTGCCGACATGCACAGGAACGCGGCCTGCCAGCCCCATACATGCAGGATCAGCGGCAATAACATGGGGGTGAACATCGCGCCGACGTTGGTCCCGGCGTTGAAGATGCCGGTGGCCACGGCGCGTTCGCCGGCCGGGAACCACAACCGGGTGGTCTTCACGCATGCCGGGTAATTGGCGGCTTCCGTCAGACCCAGAATGAATCGGCAGACCATGAAGCCGACGGCCGAAGTGGCCAGGCCATGGGCGCCGGTCGCCAGGCTCCAGAGCAGCACGGCGAAGAAGAACACGCGCTTGACGCCGACCCGATCGATCAACCGGCCTTGCAGCACGAAACCGATGGCGTAGCCGACCTGGAACCAGAAGTTGATGTTGGCGTAGTCCATCGCCGTCCAGCTCATTTCCTTGGCGAGAATAGGCTGCATCACGCCCAGTGCGGCGCGGTCGATGTAGTTCAGGGTGGTGGCGAAGAACACCAGCGCCAGCATGCCCCAACGGGTTTTGCCGACCGCCATCGCACCGCGGATCTTGTCGCCGATGCCGCTGGTGGCAGGAGTCATGGAGGAACGCTCCACGGAAGAGCTTTGAGAAGGATTCATGTAGGCCACCGATTATTTTTATGTGGTGTTCTGGGTCTTTGGTCATCCGGGGCCCGTGGTTGATGACGGCCCCCAATGTGGCGTTGATGTTGCGCAGTGGACGAAAAATCGTCAATTCGCCAAGGGCCATTGTGTTCGATAATCGCACGCAAAACTAACTGGGTAGTACACTTTGAATTGCTGTGTCGATTCGACCGGCCAATAATCCATCCCAAGTTAAACGCCATCCCTGTAGGAGCCCGGCTTGTCGGCGATGGCGTCCTCGAAATCGCCATCGCCGGCAAGCCGTGCTCCTACTCGAAGCGTGCGATTGATAACAAGATTGTCTCCACCACCGGGAGTCGAAATATGCAGCGTTCCATTGCCACCGTGTCCTTGAGCGGTACCCTGCCGGAAAAACTTGAAGCCATCGCCGCCGCCGGTTTCGACGGGGTGGAAATTTTCGAGAATGACCTTCTCTACTACGACGGCAGTCCGCGGGAAATTAAACAGATGTGCGCCGATCTCGGGATCGCGATCACGCTGTTTCAACCTTTCCGGGATTTCGAGGGCTGCCGCCGCGACCGCCTGCCGCGCAACCTGGAACGGGCCGAGCGCAAGTTCGACCTGATGCAGGAACTGGGCACCGACCTGGTGCTGGTGTGCAGCAACGCTTCGGCCGACGCCATCGGTGACGAACAGATTCTGATCGACGATTTACGCTTGCTGGCCGAACACGCCGGTGCTCGTGGTTTGCGGATCGGCTATGAAGCGCTGGCCTGGGGCCGCCACGTGAACACTTATCAACAGGTATGGAATATCGTCCGTCAGGCCGATCACCCAAACCTCGGCGTGTTGCTGGACAGCTTTCACACGCTGTCACTCAAGGGTGATCCGAGCGCGATCGCCGAGATTCCCGGCGACAAGATTTTCTTCGTGCAAATGGCCGACGCGCCGATCCTGGCCATGGACGTGCTGGAGTGGAGCCGGCATTTTCGCTGTTTCCCGGGCCAGGGCGAATTCGATCTGCCGGGTTTTCTCGCGCCAATCATCAAGAGCGGTTACGCCGGGCCGTTGTCGCTGGAGATCTTCAACGACGGCTTCCGCGCCGCGCCGCCACGGGCCAATGCCGCCGACGGTTTGCGCTCGTTGCTGTACCTGGAGGAGAAAACTCGCGAGCGTCTGGCGCAAGAAGCCAAGCCACCGGCCACTGTCGACATTCTGTTCGAGACGCCCCAGGCCAGCGAGTACAACGGCATCGAATTTCTTGAATTCGCCGTGGACGAAAGTCTTGGCGCCAAGCTGTCACATTGGCTGGAGCGGCTGGGTTTTGTCAAAGCCGGCCAGCATCGTTCCAAGAGCGTGAGCTTGCTGCGTCAGGGTGATATCAACCTGATCCTCAATTCCGAGCCTTACTCGTTCGCCCACAGTTTTTTTGAGGCACATGGCCCCTCGCTGTGCGCCACCGCCGTGCGGGTCAAGGACAGCGCCAGTGCGCTGGCTCGGGCCGTGGCTTATAAAGGTCAGCCGTATCGCGGGCTGGTCGGCCCCAATGAACTGGAGCTCGCCGCGGTGCGCGCGCCGGATGGCAGCCTGATTTATCTGGTGGACCAGGACGCCGATGTCTACGGCACCGACTTCAATCTGCAACCCGCCGCTGTGGCCAGCGGCGGCCTCAAGCGCATTGACCATATGGCGATGGCGCTGCCGGCCGACAGCCTCGACAGTTGGGTGCTGTTCTATAAAAGCCTGCTGGATTTTGAAGCCGATGATGAAGTGGTGCTGCCTGACCCGTACGGCTTGGTAAAGAGTCGGGCGCTGCGCAGCCGGGACAGTTCGATCCGCTTGCCGTTGAACATTTCCGAGAACCGCAACACCGCGATCTCACATGCACTGTCGAGTTATCGCGGCTCCGGCGTGCATCACATCGCCTTCGATTGCGACGATATTTTTGCCGAAGTCAGCCGGGCCAAGGAGGCGGGCGTACCGCTGCTGGATATCCCGCTCAATTACTACGATGACCTCGCCGCGCGGTTCGATTTCGACGACGAGTTCCTCAGCGAACTGGCCTATTACAACGTGCTCTACGACCGCGATGCCCAAGGTGGCGAGCTGTTCCATGTGTATACCGAACCGTTCGAAGGACGCTTCTTCTTCGAAATCATCCAGCGCAAGAACGGTTACGCAGGTTACGGCGCAGCCAATGTCGCGGTGCGACTGGCGGCCATGGCCAAGTCTCGAAGCGGTGCCGTACGTCAGGCAAAGTTGTAGGAAAATCGTAAACATGGGTACAAACCGCCGCCGCGCGGCTTCCTTCACTGTGCGGCGCGGCCCATAATCGCCCACCTGTGCAGTGATGGCCGTGAGCCCGCAATGACGATAACTTCAGAACTCTCCGCAGCGCCCGACGAGCCGATTGTCGAGCCGCGCAAGAGTCGCAAGAACAACCCGGAAAAGACCCGCGAGAATATCCTTCAAGAGGCGATTGTCGAGTTCGTCCAGCAGGGGCTTTCCGGCGCTCGCGTCGATGCGATTGCCGAGCGCATCCACACCTCAAAACGCATGATCTATTACTACTTCGGCAGTAAGGAACAGCTCTACGTCGAGGTGCTGGAGAAACTCTACGGCGATATCCGCAGCACCGAAAATCGTCTGCACCTGACGGAACTGGCTCCGGTGGAGGCGATTCGGCGGCTGGTGGAGTTCACTTTCGACCACCATGATCGCAACGTCGACTTCGTGCGTATCGTCAGCATCGAGAACATTCACAACGCTGAATACGTGAAGCGCTCCGATGCGATCAAGGCGATGAACAACACCATCCTCGATTCACTGGGCGAAATTTTGCGTCGCGGTGCTGAGGAGGGTGTGTTCCGGGCAGGGCTTGATCCGTTGGATGTGCATCTGCTGATCAGTTCGTTCTGCTTCTATCGCGTGTCGAACCGCCATACCTTAAGTGAGATTTTTCAGATCGACCTGCCGGAAGAAAGCATCAAGCAACGTCATCGGGCGATGATCTGCGAGTCGGTTTTGCGCTATCTGCAGGCCTGACGCCTTCGCTTTTCAGCCATTCATGCTCTGAAAATGCTCGAGCATTCGCTGCGCATCCGGCACCACGCCGCTGAACAACTCAAACGCCTTCACCGCTTGAAACACCGCCATGTTGCCGCCATCCAGCGTGCGGCAACCCAACGCGCGGGCGTTGCGCAGCAGTTCGGTTTCCAGCGGGAAGTAAACGATCTCTGCCACCCACAATTCACCTCTAAGCAGCTCCACCGGCACTGGCATGCCCGGTAGTTTTTTCATGCCCATGGGGGTGGTGTTTACCAGGCCGTCTGCCTGGGCCAGGGTACTCGGCAAGTCATGGCCCGCCACAGCCCGGCCGACGCCGAAATGTTGATTGAGGTTGTCCGCCAGGCTCTGGGCGCGGCTGGTCTCCACGTCGAAAATGCTCAGCAGCTGTACGCCTTCACTCAAGAGTGCATGGGCCACTGCCGCGCCGGCGCCACCGGCACCCATTTGCACGACGCGCTCAAGGGCAACGCCCTGCAAGCCACGACGGAAACCTTCGGCGAAGCCCAGGCAATCGGTGTTGTGGCCGATGCGTTTGCCGTCCTTCAGCACAACTGTGTTCACCGCCCCAATGCCTCGGGCTTCCGGTGACAATTCGTCGAGCAGCGGGATGATCGTCTGCTTGCACGGAAAGGTGATGTTCAGGCCGGTGAAGTTCATCCGCTCGGCGGCTAACAGCAGGTCGGGCAGGGCGCTGCTATCGAGTTTCAACGGGTCCAGATCGATCAGGCGATAGAGGTAACGCAAACCCTGGGCATCGCCTTCATGCTCGTGCAGCGCCGGGGTGCGAGAAGCCTGGATGCCGGCGCCGATCAGTCCGGCCAGTACAGCGTTGGTCTGAGTCACGGTCTTCATCCCTTCAAACGTTGGCTGAAATGCTCCAGCGCCAGGCGATAGCCGTGGCTGCCGAAACCGGCCATCACCGCCGTGGCGATGGCCGACACAAAAGAGTGATGGCGGAAGGGCTCGCGGGCATGAACGTTGGACAGGTGGACTTCGATCACCGGCAATTCGCTGGCGACCAACGCATCTCGGATCGCGACCGAGGTGTGGGTCCAGGCGGCCGGGTTGATGACGATCCCGGCGCAACGACCGCGAGCGGCGTGAATCCAGTCGAGCAGTTCGCCTTCATGATTGGTCTGGCGAAACTCCACCGCCAGGCCGAACTCTTCGGCGGCACGACCGCACAAGGCTGAGATGTCGGCCAGGGTTTCGTGGCCGTAAGTCGCCGGCTCACGGGTGCCGAGCAGGTTCAGATTCGGGCCGTTGAGCACCAGAACGATAGGGGACATCGGGGTCTCTCCACTTATTGTTTTTGGCATTGGCCGAGGGTTTCAGCCTGTGGAGATAAATTGTACTAGCTGGTTAATTTGGTCAATTGAAGAGGCGGTTCTCAGGGTTAATGTGTGCGGTGATCGGACGGTTTCGGCTTTTCAGCGGGGCAGATGCTCAACCAGGAAGTCGATAAACGCCCTTAAACGCAACGGCATATGGCGCGTTTGTGGGTAGAGCAGGGTGAACGGTCGCGAGCGCCCGCCATACGGCTTGAGCACTTCCACCAGCGAGCCATCGGCCAGTTCGTTTTCGACGATGAAGCGATAGGTCTGGAACAGTCCCGCGCCATGTTTGGCCAGGGTCACGCCGCCCAGCACATCATCGGAACAACTGAGGTTGCCTTCGGCCAGAATCTCCCGGTGCACGCCATTGTCGTTGAACAGCCAGGCAATCCGTCGACCGCTGCTGGGCAATTCGTACTGGATGCACTCGTGCTGTTTAAGATCATCCAGCGTTTGTGGAATGCCCGCGTGCTTGAGGTAGTCAGGACTGGCAATCATCACCAGCGCGGCGTCTTCCAACTGTCGGGCGATCAGGCCGGAATCCGGAATCGCCCGCACGCGGATCGCCATGTCATAGCCTTCACCGACGAAATCGATGTTGCGATTACTGATGTGCGACTCGACCTTCACCGCTGGAAAGCGCGCCCGGAAAGCCGGCAACAACGGCAGAATCCGGTGATGGGCATAGGTGGTGGGAATGCTGATGCGCAGGGTGCCGGAAGGCTGTTGCTGCTGGCCCATGACCTCACGCTGGGCCTCGACCAATTGCGCCAGCGCCTGGCGACATTCTTCGTAATACCGGCGACCACTGTCGGTCAGCTTGACGCTGCGGGTGGTGCGGGCGAACAACTGCACGCCCAGGCGTTCTTCCATGCGCGACACCGAACGGCTCACGGCTGCGGGCGTCACGCCAGCCACCAGTGCGGCAGCGGTAAAGCTGCCGGCCTCGGCGGCCAGGCAAAACAGCTCGATGCTGCCCAGTTGAAGATCGTCGAATTGTCGCTGCATGATTGATTACACCGGGGATCAAATGAAGTGTGTGAGTCAGTGTTTATCAGATGTCTGCACACAGATACAGGGCGTTCGTGATGAACAAACCCGTCGGGATGATTTCCTGACAAGCCAAGACAGCCGTCCTCGGGACGGCTTTTTTGTAGGCGCGAGGAAAGGATTGCTTACCATTTTGCGGTGTTATCCACCGGCCCGAGCCGAGCCTTGGCGCTAGTCTCAAAAGTCGCAGTGATGATTCAGCACTGTGCCAGTTATCGGATTTTCCAGGGAATGTCGGGTCTTCGGGCTCATTAACCTAACGGATGGGTTAGCATGAGATTATTCAGCTACAAAGGGTTTTCAATGGTGATCATGTTGCGCGATGAGCACTGCCCGCCGCATGCACATGTGGATGCCGGAACCTGGAGTGCGCGCTTCAAATTCAGCTTCTGGCACAACAGTGTCGAGCTGTGGGACGTGGTTCCTCATTCTCGCAGGCCACCTGTGGCGGTGCTGGAAGGGTTGCGTCACGCGCTCGGACAACCCGCTCATTTGCGCCGTGCTCGGTGCATCTGGTGGGACAAGCTGCACACGGTCTGCCTCGATCATCAGATATGGGACTGGCAAACCAGCGAAGTCGTGGTGGTAAAAAGGGTCGCCAGTACGACCTGCATGATTGGCTCGGCTTGCTATGAGCCCGAGACGAACAAGACCCTGCTGGCGCTGATAGGCGTTCCGGAGGGCGTGGAGATCGAACTATGAAAACGATAACAGCAAAAATGTTGGTGGATCGGCCCGTAACCGAAGCCGTGCTGGATGAAGCCATCCAGCGTGGCCAGCTGCGCCACAAAGGCGGTCTGCGGGCGACTTCGGTGACCTTTGTGGAACCGTGCCTGGCGGTCAATTTCATTGATGGCAGTGGCGTGCTGTTGCCCGTGCAGCACTATCCGGAGTTCGATGATTTCGACGTCGAGGATTTCGCAGACCTGAAAGTCGGCTTTTCCGGGACTGCCCTTTGCCACGAGGGCAAGGATCTGCAAGTCTCCATCGCCGGGATGGTTTCGGCCAGCAAGCCGCTGATGGATATGGCCGCGTCGGTCATCGCCTCGCGTAATGGTCGCCAAAGCAGCGCTGCCAAAGCAGAGGCTGCGCGGGCGAATGGCCGTAAGGGCGGGCGCCCGCGCAAGACCGATATCACCGTTTAAGCACGCACAAAAAAGCCGTCGTGATGACGGCTGATTTGTATCTGGCGTCGGCAATTACCGGCGTGTCAACAACACCCCGGATTCCATGTGATGGGTCCATGGGAACTGGTCGAACATTGCGCATCGGGTGATGCGATGGGTGTCGTGCAACTGGGCGATGTTGGCCGCCAGGGTTTCCGGGTTGCAGGAGATGTAGAGGATGTTGTCGAAGCGACGGGTCAGCTCGCAGGTGTCCGGATCCATGCCGGCCCGAGGCGGATCGACGAAGACGCTACCGAACTCGTAGCTCTTCAGATCGATTCCGTGCAGACGACGGAACGGACGAACTTCGTTCAGGGCTTCGGTCAGCTCCTCGGCGGACAAGCGCACCAGGGTGACGTTATTCACAGCGTTTTCGCTGAGATTGCTCAACGCGGCATTGACCGACGCCTTGCTGATTTCGGTGGCCAGCACTTTGCGCACGCGCGTCGCGAGCGGCAAGGTGAAGTTGCCGTTGCCGCAATACAGCTCGAGCAAATCGTCGGAGCGATCGCCAAGTGAGTCGTAAGCCCAGTTGAGCATCTTCTGGTTCACGGTGCCGTTGGGCTGGGTGAACGCGCCTTCCGGCTGGCGATAGCTGAAGGTGCGACCGCCGACGTCCATCTGCTCGACCACGTAATCGTGACCGATCACTTCGCGTTTGCCCTTGGAGCGGCCGATGATGCTGACGTTCAAATCGGCTGCCAGTTTCGATGCCGCCGCGTGCCAATGCTCGTCCAGCGGGCGGTGATAGCACAAGGTGATCATCGCATCGCCAGCCAGGGTGGTCAGGAACTCCACCTGAAACAGCTTGTTGCTCAGGGCCGCACTGGCTTGCCACGCTGCTTTCAGCTGCGGCATCAATTCGTTGATGCGCAGGCTGGCGATCGGAAATTCTTCGATCAGGATCGGCGTGCGCTTGTCTTCCTGGGAAAACATCGCGTAGTGACGATCACCGGCTTCGCGCCACAGGCGGAATTCGGCGCGCAGGCGGAAGTTTTTCAGCGGTGAGTCGAACACCACAGGTTCTGGCGCACCGAACGGGGCCAACAGGTCACGCAGGCGCGTGACCTTCTCTTCGAGCTGAACGGCGTAAGCCTTGGAATCAAAAGTCATGCGTTGAACCAACCCAGCTTGATCACGAACAGAATCGACAGAATCACCAGTGCCGAGTTCAGCTCACGGCCGCGGCCGGACAGCAACTTGATCGCGGTCCAGGAGATGAAACCGAAGGCGATGCCATTGGCGATGGAATAAGTGAACGGCATGGCCAGAGCAGTGACCACGACCGGTGCGGCGACGGTGATGTCGTCCCAGTCTATTTCGGCCAGGCCGGATGTCATCAGTACCGCGACGAACAGCAGCGCAGGTGCGGTAGCAAAGGCTGGAACGCTGGCCGCCAATGGCGAGAAGAACAGCGCCAACAGGAACAGAATCGCCACGACAACGGCGGTCAGGCCCGTGCGGCCACCGGCACTCACGCCGGCTGCGGATTCGATGTAACTGGTGGTGGTCGAGGTGCCCAGCAGCGAACCGGCCATGGCCGCGGTACTGTCGGCAATCAGGGCGCGCCCCATTTTCGGCATGTGGCCGTCCTTGCCCATCAGGCCGGCGCGCTTGGCGACGCCGATCAGGGTGCCGGAGTTGTCGAACAGGTCGACGAACAGGAAGGCGAAGATCACGCTGACCAGCCCGATGTCCAGGGCGCCCTTGATGTCCAGTTGCAGGAAGGTCGGGGCCAGGGACGGCGGCATCGACATCACGCCGCCGAACGGGGTGAAGCCCATCACGATCGAAGCGATGGTGACTGCCAGAATGCCGATCAGTACTGCGCCGCGCACTTTCAGCGCTTCAAGGGCCACGATCAGGGCAAAGCCGAGGGTCGCGAGGATCGGGGCCGGTTGTTTCAAATCGCCGAGGCCGACCATGGTTGCCGGGTTGCTCACCACGATGCCTGCGTTATGCAGGGCGATCAGGGCCAGGAACAGGCCGATACCGGCGGCAATCGCCGAGCGCAGCGGCAACGGGATACTGTTGATGATCCATTCGCGGATGCGGAAGATCGACAGCAGGAAGAACAGCACTGCCGAAATGAACACCGCTCCCAGCGCTACTTGCCAGGTGTGGCCCATGTGCAGGACCACGGTGTAGGTAAAGAAGGCGTTCAGGCCCATGCCCGGCGCGAGAGCGATCGGGTAGTTGGCGATCAGGCCCATCACCGTCGAACCGATGGCGGCTGCCAGACACGTGGCGACGAACACCGCGCCCTTGTCCATGCCGGTCTCGCCGAGGATGCTCGGGTTGACGAACAGAATGTAGGCCATGGCCAAAAAGGTCGTGAAGCCCGCCAGAATCTCGGTCCGCACGTTGGTGTTGTGTGCCTTGAGTTGAAACAGCCTTTCCAGCATGTCTGCTCCCCGTGGCGCGCCAGGCGCCGTGAATGTATCGACCTCAACAGCAAAGCACAGACCGCTGCTGGCGCCTGGTAATTTTCTGTGGGTCGGAAAAAGCCGCGCATCATACCAGCAGCGTGGGGTTATGGCTGCTTATGGCTGCGATCGTCGTCGATGTTTTGCGGTAAAGCCAAGTACGCCATACTGCGCGCTGGTTTTGGGGGTACTTATGTATTGCATGAATAAACGTCTGATTGCCGTATTCGGAGTGTCGATCGCCTTGTTCCTGGGGGCGCACACCGCCTCGGCTGCATCGGCAGCGCCGTTGAGTCAGGTGAAGGTACTCAAGGTCGAGTCGCCGAGCTGTGGTTTTGAAGACATTGCGCAGGGGCAAGAGCAAACCCGCTGCAATCACAGCGGACCGAACATCAAGGTCTACGTGCTGGAAGTCGGTTACGGTCGTAGCGCGCATGTCGGGGTGGACGGTTTTGAAGTGAACGGCACCCGGACCCCGGTCTGTGCTTTTGATAATGGCAACCTGACTGAGTGCACCGTCGGGAAAAAAACCGTCGGCTATCTGTACGTCTTCGATCTGGCGGGTAAACAGGAAGGCACGTTCACCTTCAGCAACACGTCGATCAACGCGCCAGGCAATACATTGTCGACGCAGCTTTACATCAAGTAACGGCAGGCTCGAACAAGGGGCAGGAAAGCTGACTACGCTTTAAAGATCATCCAGTGGACTGCGCCCATGACCTTTAGAGCTCTGATTACCCTCGCCGAGGGCATCGATGACCTGCAATCAGTGACCCTGATCGATGTGCTACGCCGTGCCAAGGTTGAAGTGGTGGTGGCCAGCGTCGAGGGACGGCGCATGCTCACCTGCGCGCGCGGCACCCGAGTGACGTCCGATGCGATGCTGGTGGACGTGCTGGCACAGCCGTTCGACCTGATCGTCCTGCCCGGTGGTGACGTGGGGGCGCAACATCTGGCGGCGCATCAACCCCTGCAACAATTGATCAAGGATCAGGCAGCGGCCGGGCGCCTGTTCGCCGGCATCGCCGAGGCCCCGGCGCTGGCGTTGCAAGCCTTTGGCGTACTGCGTCAGCGGCGCATGACCTGCCTGCCCTCGGCCAGCCATCAACTGTTGGGGTGCAACTTCGTCGATCAACCAGTGGTGGTCGATGGCAACTGCATCACTGCCCAAGGTTCAGGGGCAGCGTTGCAATTCGCCCTGACGCTGGTGGAACAACTCTGCGGTAAGGCCACGCGAGCGGCGGTGGCGGGGGAGTTGGTGGTTTAGAAAATGTCAGGCGTGGGCGGCAATGGGTTCGATGACCGGTTGCTCACGCTGCTCTGCTTGCCAGAGATCGTAATCAGTCTGAACACCTAGCCACATTCTGGCCTTACCAATTCCAGCCCGCTCCAGGCGTACCGCCAAATCAGGGCTGATCGGCGCGTGGCCATGCAGCACTCGCGATAGATGCGGACGCGCAAATCGCAGGTGCCGGGCCAGTTCTGTGACGCTGATGCCAAGTTCAGGCAATACATCTATCAAAAGGGTTTCGCCAGGGTGTGGCGGGTTGTGCATGGGCATGTCCTGCCTCCTGTCAGTGGTAGTCCACATAGTCGACCAGTTCGATATCTGAATCGATAAAACGAAAAATAATCGCCAGTTCCCCTGAAACGCTCAGTGACCAGTATTCGGTCAACTCTCCCTTGAGTGGGTGTAATCGCCATCCCGGAAGGTCCAGGTCGCCAGGTAGTGCTGCGCGGTCCATGAACTGAAGCATCCGAGACAAACGCTTCGCATGGTCTGCGCGGATCCCACGAGTCGAACCTGTTTCATAGAAGCCACGAAGGCCTTTGTGCTGAAAGGATTTGATCATGGGATAAGTGTAAGGCGATACATTACACCTGATGCACTATCTATGTATTGCACCTGCTCGGCAAAAGTGTGATCGGCAACTGCTTCAGACCTTCACTTCTTCCACCGGCACATGCATGCGGTCGCGGTTTGCCAGGGTCGGGAACAGTTTGATCCACGCCCCGGTCACCACCAATGTGCCAATACCGCCCATGACCACGGCCGGTACGGTGCCAAACCAGTGGGCGGTCAAGCCGGATTCAAACTCGCCCAACTGGTTCGAAGCACCAATGAACAGACCGTTCACGGCACTGACCCGGCCGCGCATTTCGTCCGGGGTTTCCAGTTGCACGAAGGAGGCACGGATCACCATGCTGATCATGTCCGCCGCGCCCAGCACCACCAATACCGCCAGGGAAAACCAGAACGAGGTCGACAGGCCGAACGCAATGGTCGCGACGCCGAACACACCCACTGCGGTGAACATGACCCGTCCGACTTTGCGCTCCACGGCAAATCTCGCCAGGTACAGCGACATCAGCAGCGCACCGACTGCCGGCGCTGAACGCAGCAGGCCCAAGCCCCAAGGGCCGATCAGCAGGATGTCCTTGGCGAACACCGGCAGCAACGCCGTTGCGCCACCGAGCAGGACGGCAAACAGATCCAGAGAAATCGCCCCGAGAATGTCCGGACGACTACGAATGAAGCGGATGCCCGCCAGCAGCGAATCCAGCGTCGCCTTGCCCTTGTTCAGCGGTGTCTGCCGTGCAGGCAAGTTGAGCATCAGCAGGCAGGCGATGAGGTAGAGGATCACTGTCGGGCCATAGACCCAGACGCTGCCGAAGGCGTAAAGCAACCCTCCGAGGGCCGGGGCAACGATAGTCGCCGATTGCTGTGCGGATTGGGCGGCGGCGACGGCGCGGGGAAACAGCGCGCTGGGCACGATGCTCGGCAACAAGGCTTGAGTGGTCGGCATTTCGAAGGAGCGGGCGGCACCGAGCAGAAACGCGAGGATGAAGATCATCTCCCGGGTGACATTGTCGGTCGCACTACCGATGGCCAGCGACAGGGCGATCAACGCTTGCACGGACTGACAGATTGCCGCGACCTTGCGCCGGTCATAACGGTCCGCGACATGCCCGGTGTGCAGCATGAACAGCACCCGCGGGGCGAATTCCACCAGACCGACGAGGCCCAGGTCGAGCACATTGCCGGTCAATTGGTAGAGGTTCCAGCCAATGGCCACGGTGAGCATCTGGAAACCGCTGGCGGTAAACACCCGAGCCAGCCAGAACGCGATAAAAGGGCGGTGATGACGTAACAGCAAAGGCGCTTGGCTGGGCATCTGAGGGCAGGTCTTGAGCGAGGGGAGGGTCGAGATTATCACCAAGCTGTAACCAAAAGTTGCAGGGCAGGGAAATTTAGTTAGCTAGACACCGATCTCGAAAACGCAGAAAGCCCGCTCCCACAGGGAATGTGTTTCTGCCTATGACCGTAGCGCTGAGGCAACCTGTCACGCGGCAAAAGACCACACCGTCCATCGTCAAAAATGGGACTACTCTTTCAACGTTGCTTGATCCAGATCAAGACCGTTCATGGAATTGATCCGGCGGCCAGATGGCCAGACTCCCTACGTTGTGATGTTTGTAGAAAAAGAACGAATTCAAATTCGCCACACTCCATATCCGTGGGGGCAGTGGGTGTAGGCCGCAAGCCTTCAGCCGGTATTACCTGACAGAGGAAGACTTATGTTCGGTTTGGAGGCACTTGATCTCGCCCGGATTCAGTTTGCGTTCACCATTTCGTTTCACATTCTATTTCCCGCCATCACCATTGGCCTGGCGAGTTACCTGGCGGTGCTCGAAGGTCTGTGGCTGAAAACCCATAACGACACGTACCGCGATCTGTACCACTTCTGGTCGAAGATCTTTGCGGTCAACTTCGGCATGGGCGTGGTCTCCGGACTCGTCATGGCCTATCAGTTCGGCACCAACTGGAGCCGCTTCTCGGACTTCGCCGGCTCCGTGACCGGGCCACTGCTGACGTACGAAGTACTCACCGCTTTCTTCCTCGAAGCCGGTTTCCTCGGGGTCATGCTGTTCGGCTGGAACAAGGTCGGGCGCAATCTGCACTTCTTCGCCACGGTCATGGTCGCCATCGGCACACTGATCTCGACCTTCTGGATTCTCGCGTCCAACAGCTGGATGCAGACGCCGCAAGGCTACGAAATCGTCAATGGCCAGGTCATACCGGTGGACTGGCTGGCGGTAATCTTCAACCCGTCGTTCCCGTACCGCCTGATGCACATGGCCACGGCAGCGTTCGTTGCGACCGCCTTCTTCGTCGGTTCCTCGGCGGCCTGGCATTTGCTGCGCGGCAAGGACAACCCGGCGATCCGCACCATGCTCTCGATGGCCATGTGGATGGCCTTGATCGTGGCGCCGATTCAGGCGGTCATCGGTGACTTCCACGGGCTGAACACGCTTGAGCATCAGCCGGCGAAAATCGCCGCGATTGAAGGCCACTGGGAAAACCACGGCGATGAGCCGACCCCGCTGATCCTGTTCGGCTGGCCGGACATGAAAGAAGAACGGACCAAATTCGCGGTAGAGATCCCGTACCTGGGCAGCCTGATCCTCACGCACTCGCTGGACAAACAGGTCCCGGCACTCAAGGAGTTCCCGCCTGAAGACCGACCGAATTCAACCATCGTGTTCTGGTCGTTCCGGATCATGGTCGGCCTGGGTTTCCTGATGATCTTCACCGGTCTGTGGAGCCTGTGGCTGCGTAAACGCGACAAGCTGTATACCTCGCGACCGTTCCTGTACCTGGCGTTGTGGATGGGGCCTTCCGGCCTGATCGCGATCCTCGCCGGTTGGTTCACCACTGAAATCGGCCGTCAGCCGTGGGTGGTCTACGGCCTGATGCGCACGGCAGACGCGTCCTCCAATCACAGCTTCATGCAGATGAGCATCACGTTGATCATGTTCGTCGTGGTCTATTTCGCGCTGTTCGGTGCCGGTCTGGGCTACATGATGCGCCTGGTGCGCAAAGGGCCGAAGATCGACGAAGGCAAGGAAACCAACGAGGGTGGTCCTGGCCAGAAACGCACGCCAGCCCGTCCGCTGTCCGCCGCCGATGACAACGGTGACGGCGACCACCGCCCCAGCCTGACCAAGGAGATTTGACTCATGGGTATTGATCTTCCGCTGATCTGGGCCGTGATCATCATCTTCGGCATCATGATGTACGTGGTCATGGACGGTTTCGATTTGGGGATCGGGATTCTCTTCCCGTTCATTCCGGGCAAGACCGATCGTGACGTGATGATGAACACCGTCGCGCCGGTCTGGGACGGTAACGAAACCTGGTTGGTACTGGGCGGCGCAGCGTTGTTCGGTGCCTTTCCGCTGGCCTATTCGGTGGTGCTCTCGGCGTTGTACCTGCCGCTGATTTTCATGCTGATCGGGCTGATCTTTCGCGGCGTGGCCTTCGAGTTCCGCTTCAAGGCCAGGGACGACAAGCGCCATCTCTGGGACAAGGCGTTCATCGGTGGCTCGGTTGCCGCCACCTTTTTCCAGGGCGTTGCGTTGGGTGCATTCATTGATGGGTTGCCGGTGGTCAATCGCCAATTTGCCGGTGGCTCACTGGACTGGTTGACGCCGTTCACCCTGTTCTGCGGCGTGGCGCTGGTGGTGGCTTATGCGCTGCTCGGTTGCACCTGGCTGATCATGAAGACCGAAGGCAAGTTGCAGGAGCAGATGCATGACCTGGCTCGGCCTCTGGCTTTCGTGGTACTGGCGGTGATTGGTATTGTCAGCATCTGGACCCCGCTGGCCCATGCCGAGATTGCCGCTCGCTGGTTCACCCTGCCGAATCTGTTCTGGTTCCTGCCGGTGCCGATTCTGGTGCTGGTGACCATGTACGGTCTGATCCGTGCAGTGGCTCGCAATGCGCACTACACGCCATTCCTGCTGACGCTGGTGCTGATCTTCCTCGGCTACAGCGGTTTGGGTATCAGCCTGTGGCCGAACATCGTGCCGCCGTCGATCTCGATCTGGGACGCTGCCGCACCACCGCAAAGCCAGGGCTTCATGCTGGTGGGCACGCTGTTCATCATCCCGTTCATCCTGGGTTACACCTTCTGGAGCTACTACGTGTTCCGCGGCAAGGTCACCCACGAAGATGGCTATCACTAGAGCGCGCGACTGTGGCGCAGGGCTGATACCTGCGCCATTTCTTCAGAGGAGATTGCGATGATGGCGGGTAAACATTCCTTGCAGGAAATCGAAGCAGCAGAGAAAAAGCCGCTTTGGCAGCGACTCGGCTGGCTGGCGATGATCTGGACCGGTAGCGTTGTGGCGCTGTTCATCGTGGCCAGTCTGATGCGCATGTTCATGAATGCCGCGGGGCTGACGACCCACTGATTTTTTGCAACAGATCCCATCCCGTTGCCTTGCGGCACGGATTCACAACCCTCCTTGGCTGGAGGGTTTTTTTTACCCGGGATTATTTTCGGGCTTTAAGGATCACGAACTTGGGTGTGGCCGCCACTTGCTCGACACCGCGGAACAACCGCGCGAGCTTGCTGTGATAACCCAGATGACGGTTGCCGACGATGTACAGCGCGCCGCCGACGACCAGCGCCTCTCGGGCCTGCTGGAACATGCGCCAGGCCAGGAAGTCGCCGACGACTTGTTGTTGGTGAAACGGTGGGTTGCACAGGACGACGTCCAGAGACTCAGGTTCCTGACCCGCCAAACCATCGCCGGCACGTACCACCACTTCCCGCTCACCCAGTGCCGCGTGCCAGTTTTCGGCCGCCGATTGCACGGCCATGAACGATTCGTCCACGAGCGTGTAGTGGGCTTCTGGGTTTTGCAGGGCGCTGGCGATGGCCAAAACGCCGTTGCCACAACCGAGGTCGGCCACCCGCGCTGAGCCAAGGTTCTTTGGCAGGTGCGGCAAGAACGCTCGCGTGCCGATATCCAGCCCTTCGCGGCAGAACACATTGGCGTGATTCAGCAGTTCGATCTCAGGGGCGTCGAGTCGATAGCGGGTCGGGTAGGGGGACACGACGGGTGCTTTGACTTCAGCGGTCGCGATCAATAGCCGAGCCTTCTTCACCGCCAGCGAGGCTTGCACCGGGCCGATGTAGCGCTCCAGCAGATCGCCCGCAGCGCGAGGTAAATGCTTGATCATCGCCGCCGCAATCACCTGGGCTCCCGGCGCCAGTTGGCCCTGCAAGCGAATCAGTTGTTCTTCCAGCAAGGCGAGGGTTTTCGGGACCCGGATCAGTACCCGGTCAAAGGGGCCTGAAAAGGCTTCACTGGCAGGTACGCTTGGCACCGCATCAAATGCCTGGCCGTTACGGATCAGATTTTTTTCCAGTCCCTGAAAGGCCAGGAACGAGTCGCCGCTGCTGGTCACTTGAACCTTGCCCACCAGGCTGGCGGCCAATGCGCCAAAGCTGTCGTTGAGCACCAAAACCCGAGTGTCGGCCGAGGGCTGTTGGTCGGCCAGATGGGCTAGCAGGTATTCGTCTGCGGCGTCAAACGCCTGCAGCGGTTCGTTCTGCTGTTCGGGCTGGCGGATCAGGTCGAGTCGGGCGAAGGGTGTTTCGAGCAAGGGCATGAGGCGGGGCTCTGGGTAATCAACGGGGTCATCAACAGGTGTCCCGCAGCCCAAGGGCGTTGTAGCGGGCGAGACCGTCCGAGTGTACTGCGCCGTGAAGGTTTACACGTCATCACTCAAGAAGGACCGCAAATGGTACGTTTTTTTCTTTTGGATTACTTGCAGGTTTTTTGGCTCAGCGAATCGCGCTGCTGTTGAGAATACCGTCCTTGGTTGCGGCGATGACTGCGGAAATCTTGTTATTGACTCCCAGTTTCAGAATCGCGCTTTGCACATGAAAATTGACCGTGCGTGCGCTGAGATTGAGGATTCTGGCACTCTCATAGGCAGTCTTGCCATCAGCCGCCAGCCTCAATACATCGATTTCGCGGGGAGACAAATGCGGCACGACCGGCTTCGCCGCTTTCTTGGGCAGTGTCTGTGTGACCAACCCGTGCAGGTGGCGCCCGATGAACACCGAGAAACCGAGATTTTCATACAGCTCAAATGCAGTGATCGGGCAATGGCTTCTGGCCAGGCTCAGAATGCTGCAAACACCACTGTCCTCGTCATGGACCGATTGTGACCAGCCATGCTGCAATCCTTGCTTCTCAAGCGCATCCCACAACCAGGGAGTCTTGGAAAAAAGTTCTTCGCTCCATAGGATAGGCAATCTGGAGTGATTGCAGTGAGCCACTACCGGGTCTATTGCATTGAAATTTTTCTGTTCATATTCAATGTTCCAATCCGTCGGGTAGTTGTTGAGTTGGACTGTATTAAAGTGGTCAGTTTTTGTTTGGTATGTTGTTGAAAAAGCGAAAAACTTAAAGCCAAGGTTTTTCGCAAAGCCGAGTGAAATCCGGTAGGCAGTCTCAATCTCCGTTGCCCGTGATAATTGATTGAGTTGTGATTCCTTCCACCTCTCCATTGCATCTCTCCAAGTGTGATGTTACTTAGTGGCGCCTTTTTGGATCCAATAATCTGGCACGTGCCGAGTGTAGGACGTTTCTTATGGTTGTGTGAGATTTTTTGGCTTTGTTTACGATTTATAAGCAAGTATCTGGTTCTAACGTTAAGGAGCACTGGCGTAGATAACAAAAATGTCAATCTCACTATAAACAGGCTTGAATGTGTGTGTTAACCGGATGGTTAATGTTCAGTCGTACTGTGAAGTTAATGCGAATGAGGTCCTGGCTAAAGCCACTACAAATCACCGGTGTTTAAGCCGCCCGCTTTGCGGGACACTGTGGCTATCTGTTGAATGGAGCCCCCCATGACCGCCAGCGCAGAAAAATTCACTCGCCAGACCTTGCTCGACGTCCAGTCGCTGACCCCCAGTCTGTTCACCCTGCGGACCACCCGGGACCCGGGTTTTCGTTTTCGTGCAGGACAATTCGCCCGGCTGGGCGTTACCAAGGCTGACGGCAGCACCGTATGGCGCGCCTATTCCATGGTGTCGTCGCCCTATGACGAGTTCCTCGAATTCTTTTCCATTGTGGTGCCAGGGGGAGAGTTCACCAGTGAGCTGAGTCGGCTGGGAGTCGGCGATACGCTGCTGGTCGAGCGTCAGGCCTTTGGTTACTTGACGCTCGATCGCTTTGTCGACGGCCGTGATCTCTGGCTTTTATCCACTGGCACCGGCCTGGCGCCGTTTCTGTCGATCCTGCAGGACTTCGAGGTCTGGGAGAAATTCGAACGAATCATCCTGGTCTACAGCGTGCGCGAAGCCCGGGAACTGGCTTATCAGGACCTCGTCAGCGGGTTGGCCGAGCGCGACTATTTAGCGGAGTTTGCGCACAAGCTGCAGTTCATCACTACCGTCACCCGGGAGCAGCATGCTGGCGCTCTGAGCGGCCGGATCACGGCGCTGATCGAAAATGGCGAGCTGGAGCGGGCGGCAGGCCTGGCGCTGACGGCCGAGCACTCACGGGTCATGCTCTGCGGCAACCCGCAGATGATCGATGACACGCGCAAATTGCTCAAACAACGCCACATGCACTTGAGCCTCAGTCGCCGGCCCGGGCAGGTGGCGGTGGAAAACTACTGGTAAAAAAAACGGCGCCTCAAGGGGCGCCGTTGATTGTTTGACTAACGTCTTCAGGGCCGATTGTTCTGAGCCTTGAGCAAATCGCGGATCTCTTCCAGCAGCTCTTCTTCCTTGGTCGGAACCGGCGGCAGCGTTGGCGCTACGGCCTCTTCGCGTTTCAGGCGGTTGATGGCTTTGACGCCCATGAAGATCGCGAAAGCGACGATGATGAAGTCAATCAGGCTCTGGATGAATTTGCCATACGCCAGCACTACCGCGGGGACATCGCCGTTGGCTGCCTTGAGCGTTACCGCCAGATCACTGAAGTCCACCCCTCCGATCAGCAGGCCAATCGGTGGCATTACCACGTCGCCGACGAACGATGAAACGATCTTGCCGAAGGCGGCGCCGATGATGATACCGACCGCCATGTCGACCACGTTACCTTTGACCGCGAAGGCCTTGAACTCACTTATCACGCCCATAGGTTATTCCTTGTTACAGATGAGGTTGGTGAAGGCATTGTAAGTCAGCATGGTGCTTCGTGCTTGAAACAACTGTGTACAGCGCTTGCCGGCCACCGTGTTCGGGGTAGCCGCTTTAATGTTGGGCGTCCCGGGCGCCCGTGGGCTTTTTCTCCCTCGATCGCTCAGTTCTGCTGAGTGGAGGGAGTGCAGAAACAAACATAAAAAGTAGGGGCTTTAGTATCACTCGCTCGATGCAAGGATAAGCTGCGGTATAGGTTGTTTTATGTGAATGGTTACAGGATGTATGGACTCGTACCTTAAACAGTCCCTCTGATATTCGATGCGGAGAATGCCATTATATTGCCATTGGCTTGGTTGTTCGTATTGTAAAGTTTGCTTAACGGCTGCATTGTACATCCAAGTTATAAATGATGAAGATCTGTACAGGTTCTGGTTTTTGTTTTATTGAGCGAGACAACTATTGTGTAAAGTAATTTCTGAGAAAGTTGTACAGTTTTTCACAGTTAGTAATGCAGTGGATGTATTCAAAAGACTGAACAAGTTGCTGCCAGGGGGGCGCTGGGTAACTTCGCCGCGCGTGACCCACTCCAGCTGAGCTATCATCGCGGTTTTTGCCGGGAGTTCAGATGGCCAAGGCCAAGCGCATGTACGGCTGCACCGAGTGCGGCTCAACCTTCCCCAAGTGGGCTGGCCAATGCGGCGAGTGCGGGGCCTGGAACACCCTGACCGAAACCATGGTGGAGAGCGGTGGCGCAGCAGCCCCCAGCGGTCGCACCGGCTGGACTGGTCAACAGGCACAGATCAAGACCCTGGCCGAAGTCAGTGTTGAAGAAATCCCGCGTTTTTCCACAGCGTCCAGCGAACTCGATCGGGTGTTGGGCGGTGGCCTGGTGGACGGCTCGGTGGTGCTGATCGGCGGTGATCCGGGCATCGGCAAATCGACCATTCTGCTGCAAACCTTGTGCAACCTCGCCAAAGTCATGCCGGCACTGTACGTCACCGGCGAAGAATCCCAGCAGCAAGTGGCCATGCGCGCGCGCCGTCTCGGCTTGCCGCAGGATCAACTGCGGGTGATGACCGAAACCTGTATCGAAACCATCATCGCCACCGCCCGGCAGGAAAAACCCAAGGTAATGGTGATCGACTCGATCCAGACGATCTTCACCGAGCAACTGCAATCGGCACCGGGTGGCGTGTCCCAGGTCAGGGAAAGCGCGGCGTTGCTGGTGCGCTATGCGAAGCAGAGCGGCACGGCCATTTTCCTGGTCGGCCACGTGACCAAGGAGGGCGCTTTGGCGGGGCCACGAGTGCTGGAGCACATGGTCGACACAGTGCTGTATTTCGAAGGCGAATCCGATGGGCGTTTGCGTTTGCTGCGGGCGGTGAAAAACCGTTTCGGCGCCGTCAACGAACTGGGTGTATTCGGTATGACCGACAAGGGGCTGAAAGAAGTCTCCAACCCTTCGGCGATTTTTCTCACCCGTGCGCAGGAAGAAGTGCCGGGCAGTGTGGTCATGGCGACGTGGGAAGGGACGCGGCCGATGCTGGTGGAAGTCCAGGCGCTGGTTGACGACAGCCATCTGGCCAATCCACGTCGGGTAACGCTGGGTCTGGATCAGAATCGGCTGGCGATGTTGCTGGCGGTGTTGCACCGTCACGGCGGCATTCCGACCCACGATCAGGATGTGTTTCTCAACGTGGTTGGCGGGGTGAAGGTGCTGGAAACGGCCTCCGATCTGGCGCTGATGGCGGCGGTCATGTCCAGTTTGCGCAACCGGCCACTGCCCCACGATCTGTTGGTGTTCGGCGAGGTCGGGCTTTCCGGCGAAGTACGCCCGGTGCCGAGCGGCCAGGAACGCTTGAAAGAAGCCGCCAAGCACGGTTTCAAACGCGCCATCGTGCCTAAGGGCAATGCGCCTAAAGAAGCGCCGCCGGGGTTGCAGATTATTGCCGTAACGCGTCTGGAACAGGCGCTCGACGCCCTGTTCGAATAACTTTCCAGACAGAACACAAACCCTGTGGGAGCGGGCTTGCTCGCGAAGAGGGAGTGTCAGTTGCCATCAATGGCACTTGACACACCGCTTTCGCGAGCAAGCCCGCTCCCACATTGGAATGACGCCAGTCTTTAGATTTCGATCAGAGCGCCCAGTTCGCGCTCAAGCTGTTGCGGATCGCCAAGGTTGAGCTCAACCAACCGCCGCAGGCGTTCGATGGATTCCAGGCTGATGTGTTTGCAGACGAAGCCGAGCTGACCATGATCATCGTGGGTCAGTTGCACATCCATCTTGATGGCGACGTCCTCGTTGAGATGAATATCGACCAGGAAATGCCACTCCCGATTTCCCAGCCACGGTTCGGGCTTTTCGATCAACAGTCCCTTCAGTGACAGATCGATCAACTTCACCGGCCAGATGAATTCCCCTTGGCTCAGCTCGGTTCGGGCATCGAACGCAATACGTTTGAAGCGGCGGCGATCGGCAGAGTGCTCGCTCATGAGGCAATCCTCGTAAATGTTCGCTGACTATAGACCCGCATTGTCACAGGTTGCCAGCAAAGTGATGGCTCAACCTATGTCGGGGGATGGCCTTTGCGGCCGTTAGCGCTAAACTCGGGATGACTGTCTTTCTTGTCCACTCTGGCTGGAATCATTAAATGAAAAATAATAATAGCCTGCTACGCCACCTACCCTGGTTGCTGCTGGCAATCGTAGGGGCGTGCGCCCTGGGTGTAGTGGCATTGCGCCGAGGCGAGGCAATCAACGCCTTGTGGATTGTGGTCGCTGCCGTGGCCATCTATCTGGTTGCGTATCGTTACTACAGTCTGTTCATCGCTAACAATGTGATGCAGCTCGACCCGCGACGGGCCACCCCCGCCGTGCTCAACAATGACGGTCTGGACTACGTGCCGACCAACAAACACATCCTCTTCGGCCACCACTTCGCAGCCATCGCTGGCGCGGGGCCGCTGGTCGGTCCGGTCCTGGCGGCGCAGATGGGTTACCTCCCCGGTACGCTGTGGCTGATTGCCGGCGTGGTGCTGGCCGGTGCTGTTCAAGACTTCATGGTCCTGTTCATGTCCACCCGCCGCAACGGCCGTTCCCTGGGCGACATGGTTCGTGAGGAAATGGGCCGCATTCCCGGGACCATCGCGCTGTTTGGCTGCTTCCTGATCATGATCATCATCCTCGCGGTGCTGGCGCTGATCGTTGTGAAAGCCCTGGCCGAAAGCCCGTGGGGCATTTTCACGGTGATGGCGACCATCCCGATCGCGATGTTCATGGGCATTTACATGCGCTACATCCGTCCGGGCCGCATCGGTGAAATCTCCGTGGTCGGCGTGCTGTTGCTGCTGGGTTCGATCTGGCTGGGCGGGCAGATTGCCGCTGATCCGTTCTGGGCCAAGGCGTTCAGCTTCAACGGTGTGCAGATTACCTGGATGCTGGTCGGTTACGGTTTCGTGGCCGCCTCGTTACCGGTGTGGCTGATTCTGGCCCCGCGTGACTACCTGTCGACCTTCCTCAAAATCGGCACCATCGTGGCCTTGGCGATCGGCATCCTGATCACCATGCCTGAGCTGAAAATGCCGGCGCTGACCCAGTTCGTCGACGGTACCGGGCCGGTGTGGAAGGGCGGTCTGTTCCCGTTCCTGTTCATCACCATCGCCTGTGGCGCGGTCTCGGGTTTCCACGCGCTGATCTCCTCTGGCACCACGCCGAAACTGCTGGATAACGAGGTCAACGCCCGTTACATCGGTTACGGCGCCATGCTGATGGAATCCTTTGTCGCCATCATGGCCATGGTTGCCGCGTCGGTGATCGAGCCGGGCGTGTATTTCGCCATGAACAGCCCGGCGGCAGTCGTCGGCGGTGACGTGGTGGCCGTGGCACAAACCGTCAGCAGCTGGGGCTTTGCAATTACCCCGGAAGCGTTGCAAGCGGTGGCCAAGGACATCGGTGAAACCACGGTCCTGGCCCGTGCTGGCGGTGCGCCGACCCTGGCGGTTGGTATTGCGCAGATCCTGCACAGTGTCCTGCCCGGTGAAAACACCATGGCGTTCTGGTACCACTTCGCGATCCTGTTCGAAGCGCTGTTCATCCTGACGGCTGTGGACGCCGGTACCCGTGCCGGCCGTTTCATGCTGCAGGACTTGCTGGGTTCCTTCGTGCCGGCGCTGAAACGCACCGAATCCTGGGCCGCCAACCTGATCGCAACCGCCGGTTGTGTGGCGATGTGGGGTTGGTTGCTGTACCAGGGCGTGATCGATCCGCTGGGCGGCATCAACACCTTGTGGCCGCTGTTCGGTATCTCCAACCAGATGCTGGCCGGTATCGCGCTGATGTTGGCGACTGTCGTGCTGATCAAAATGAAACGCCAGCGCTACGTCTGGGTCACCATGTTGCCCGCCGTGTGGCTGCTGATCTGCACCACCACCGCCGGCTTCATCAAGCTGTTCGATGCCAACCCGGCGATCGGCTTCCTGTCGCTGGCCAAGAAATACAGCGATGCGCTGGCCAACGGTCAGATCCTCGCCCCGGCCAAGGACATTACGCAGATGCAGCACGTGATCTTCAACGCCTACACCAACGCAACGCTGACGGCGCTGTTCCTGTTCGTGGTATTCAGTATCCTGTTCTATGCGCTCAAGGTCGGCATTTCCGCCTGGGGCAGCAAACAACGTACGGATAAAGAAGCGCCATTCCAGGCTCTGCCGGATGCTTGATTGAGGATTGCAGCATGTTCAATGACCTGAGTCGCCTCGGTAAATACCTCGGTCAGGCCGCGCGCCTGATGGTCGGCATGCCCGACTACGACAATTACGTCGAGCACATGCAAACCAAACACCCGGACAAGCCGGTGATGACCTACGAGATGTTCTTCCGGGAACGCCAGGAGGCTCGTTACGGAGGCAAGGGTGGGCCGAAGTGCTGTTGATCCAGTTGTCGGGTTAACAGCAATCCCTGTGGGAGCTAGCCTGCTGGCGATGGCGGCTGAACATTCAACATCACTGTTGATTGACAGTCCGCCATCGCCAGCAGGCTGGCTCCCACATTTGTTTTGTGTTGATACTTCTATTCAGTGAGTCAGGAGATTCAGTTTGTCCTCTCCCATCCCGGTAACGATCCTCAGCGGCTTCCTCGGCGCGGGAAAAACCACGCTGTTGCGCTACCTGCTCAAAGCCGAACACGGCCTGAAAATCGCCGTGATCGAGAACGAATTCAGCGACGCCGGTATCGACACCCAACTGTTGGGCGACGAACCGGTGCAAGTGATGACGCTGTCCAACGGCTGCGTCTGCTGCACCATCCACACCGATCTGACAAAGGCCTTGTACCTGCTGCTCGAACGCCTGGACAGCGGCGAAATCGCCTTCGACCGTCTGGTGATCGAATGCACCGGCCTGGCCGACCCGGCACCGGTGGCCCAAACCTTTTTCATCGATGAAGAACTGCGCGAGCGCTATATCCTCGACGGCATCATTACCCTGGTCGATGCGGCGCACGCCGACACTCACCTGACTCAAACCATCGCCCAGGCGCAGATCGGTTTTGCCGACCGGTTACTGGTGAGCAAGCGCGATCTGGTGGACGAGGCGACCTTTACCGCGCTGAGCGAGCGCTTGACCCGCATCAACCGTCGCGCACCGATCCGTGTGGTCGAGCACGGCAAGATCGATCTGGCCGAATTGCTCGACGTGCGCGGTTTCAACCTCAATGCCGACCTTGGCGGCGGTGTCAGCCTGCGCCCGGTGAGCAAAGCGCCGTCCATCGACCGCATTTCGAGCCTGGTGCTGCGCACCGACAAGCCGCTGGATATCGACAAGCTCAGCGAGTTCATGAACGAACTGCTGGAAGATCATGGCAAGCAATTGCTGCGCTACAAAGGCGTGTTGAACATCCTGGGCGAGCCGCGGCGCATGGTGTTTCAGGGGGTGTTGAAGTTATACGGATTCGATTGGGACACGGAGTGGGCTGACAATGAAACGCGCGAAAGCGTGATCGTGTTCATTGCCGATGATTTGCCGGAAGAGAAAATTCGTGAGGGGTTTGCGCGGGTTGCGGCAATCTAACGCGTTGTTGGCGTCTGTGATGGCGCCTTCGCGAGCAAGCCCGCTCCCACATTTGGAATGCATTCCCCCCTGTGGGAGCGGGCTTGCTCGCGAAGGCGATCTAACCGGTAACACGATTCTGACTGAGTGTCGGTCCGGCGTTGAGCAACATCGCTTCCAAATGATCCAGATGCTGGCCCAGCAAGTTCTCAGCCTTCACGGCTTCGCCGCGTTCCACGGCTTCCAGAATCGCCTGGTGCTTATGCCAAACGCAATAACCCTCCAACCCTACCTCAAACTGCGCAATCGCCAGTGAAGTCAACGGCACCAAGCTGCCAAGAAAATGCGCCAACGGTGCGTTCCCCGCCATTTGCGCCAACCGCAGATGAAACTCCCCCGATAACCGGATCGCCGCACCCCGCGCGGTGCATTGGCGCTCGCTCTCGATCAAGTTTCGCAGCGGCTTCAAGTCCTGTAGGCGCGATTGACAGGCCAGTCGCACCAAGGTGATTTCGGCCAACCGTCGTGCATGCAGCATTTGCCGGGTTTGCTCGCTGTCGAGCGCGGCGACCCGGGGCCGATGATTGGCTCGAAGGACGATGATCTGCTGATGGGACAGTTGCGTCAGCACGCCACGTATGTCGCTGCGCCTGGCGCCGAACATCTGCGCCAGGCTTTCTTCCGTAAAGCGACTGGCCGCATGAATGCGCTGTTCGAGAATGGCGTCGAAGACTCGCGAATAGAGATCCTCCGCCGGCAGGGGAAAGGGCAGGGCGCTGAGGGTTTGCGGTGAGGCGAAGCTGTTCATGGCTTGTCTCCAGTTCGAAGCGGACTCAACTGACGAGGTTGTCGTCCGGAATATTCAATTCGATGCCCATCCGCTGGCCTTCCCGAAGGATGTGCCGACGCATCTCGGCGCTGGCCTGGGCGCTGTTTTTGCTGCGGATAGCGCGCACCACGGCTTCGTTCTCTTCAAGGCGCTCAGCCAAATGCTCCGGGGAGTTGCGCAGCACGTCGGCGCTTTGCTTGAGGGCGTTGCTGGTCTGTTGCACCACACTCTGGAAGATTGGGTTCGAGGTCAGCGTGAACAGCTCTTCGTGGAACGCGATGTAGGCGTTCACCCCGGCTTCGCTGTCGTTGGCTTCCAGCGCTTCGCGCATGTCCATCAGGGTCAGGCGCAGTTGCCCGACTTCCTTGCTGCTGATCGACTGCGCCACCAGGCCGACAATGAACGGCTCGAGGGTGTAGCGCAGTTGCAGCACGTCTTCCAGGCTCGCACCGGCGACTGCGCTGTCGTGGCTTTGGCTGTCACTGAGATTGGCCTCCAGCACCACCACGCCTTTCCCCGGCATGGAACGCACCAGCCCAAGGGTTTCCAGCACGATGACCGCTTCACGCAGGCTCGGGCGGCTGATGCCCAGTTGCTCAGCCAACTCGCGCTGCCCCGGCAGCATCTCGCCGGAGCGCCACTGACCACGGGCCAAAGCGGCCCGGAGTTTTTCTACTACTGAATTCACAACGGTCGACGAGGTGATCACTGTTCGCTCCATGAGCATCCAAAACGATTGATGACCGTGCCTGCTCGTGGGCAGGCACGGCGATTATTCAGAATTCCTGCTGATGCGCAGGGCCGACGGGCTTTCTCGGCTGGAAGGTATAACCCACCTGGCCAGAAAGTACTTTGTTCGCCCGTTGGATATCGATGTCCTTTTCCCAGCGCGCGATGGCCACGGTGGCGACGCAGTTGCCGATCAGGTTGGTCAGCGCCCGGCCGATGCCCATGAACCAGTCCACTGCCAACACCAGCACCAGGCCGACCACCGGAATCGCCGGGATCGCCGTCAGTGTCGCCGCGAGAATCACCAGCGCCGAGCCGGGAATCCCATGGGCACCTTTGGAGGTGATCAAAGACACCAGCAGGATGGTCAGCAGGTCGGTCATGGCCAGCGGCGTACCGGTGGCGTTGGCGATGAACACGATGGCGAGGGTCAGGTAGATCGAGAAACCGTCCAGGTTGAACGAGTAACCGGTAGGAATCACCAGCCCGACCGTCGAACTACCGATGCCCAGATGCTCAAGCTTGCGCATGATTTGTGGCAGCACGGCGTCGGAGGAGGCGGTGCCCATGACGATCAGCAGTTCTTCGCGCAGGTACTTGAGCAATGGCCACATCTTCAGGCCCGAAAGGCGCATCACCAGGCCAAGAATCAATGACACAAACGCGAAACAGGTCAGGTAAAACAGGCCGACCAGGCTGCCCAGGTGTTGCAGCGAATCCAGGCCATATTTGCTGGTGGTGAAAGCGATGGCGCCGAACACGCCGATCGGCGCCAGACGCACGATCATGCCCATGATGCGGAAAATCACGTGGCTCAGCTCATTGATCAGCCGGGAAATACCCGACGCTGCTTCGCCCACCAGGTTCAGCGCACTGCCGAACAGCACTGAAAACAGCAGGACTTGCAGGATATTGTTCTCCGCGAAGGCGCCGATCACCGAGGTCGGGATCAGGTCCATCAGGAACTGCGTGGTGGTGTGCATGTGCTGACCGCGCTGGGCGATGTCGCCCATGTCGGCAGCGGAAAGCTGATCCAGATGAATATTCGCGCCGCTGCCGATGCCGGTGCTGAAAGCGAACACCAGACCAATCACCAGGGCGATGGTGGTCAAGACTTCGAAGTAGATCACCGATTTCAGTCCGATGCGTCCGACCTTCTTCAGGTCGCCGGCACCGCTGATGCCGCTGACCACCACGCAGAACACGATCAGACCGATAAGCATCTTGATCAGTTTGATGAAGCCATCGCCGAGCGGTTTGAGCTGGGCGGAGTATTCAGGAAGGGTCAGCCCACAGACGATGCCGAGCACCAGTCCGAGAACCACTTGGAGGAAGATTGAACGCGAGCACCATCTGAGCATGGGAGGAATCCTGGTCGGTGTCCTGGCTGCCGTGCGCTTCGCGCATCAGATTCAGGACTTAATTATTGTGGTCTTACCGGTATGTCCAGTGCGGGCGCAGTCTAGGCGCTGTTTTTGGGTGTTCGCAAGCAAATTTTGAGTAATTGGCATGACCGGTCTTACCAGTTGGGTGCAATGCCCCGACCTTGAGCCTTTTCGCGGTTTGAAAAAAATTGCGGACGAAAAAAAACCGGCCATCACTGGCCGGTTTTTCATTGCTGCGGTTTTGCGGGCTGATTAGGCGCCGTATACCGGCAGCTTCTTGCAGATGGCCTTGACCTTCTCACGAACGGCGTCGATCACCGCTTCGTTGTTCAGGTCCGCCAGGATGTCGCAGATCCAGCCGGCCAGTTCTTTGCACTCTGCTTCCTTGAAGCCACGAGTGGTCACAGCCGGAGTACCGAAGCGCAGACCGGAGGTGACGAACGGGGAGCGTGGATCGTTTGGCACGGAGTTCTTGTTCACGGTGATGAACGCTTTGCCCAGAGCGGCGTCGGCGTCTTTACCGGAGATTTCCTGCTTGATCAGCGACAGCAGGAACAGGTGGTTCTGAGTACCGCCCGACACCACATCGTAACCGCGCTCGATGAACACGCCGGCCATGGCCTGGGCGTTTTTCACCACTTGTTGCTGGTAGGTCTTGAACTCAGGTTGCAGCGCTTCCTTGAAGCAGATCGCTTTAGCCGCGATCACGTGCTCCAGCGGGCCACCCTGGGCGCCCGGGAATACCGCGGAGTTCAGCTTCTTCTCGATGTCGGCGTTGGCGCGAGCCAGGATCAGGCCGCCACGTGGACCGCGCAGGGTCTTGTGCGTGGTGGTGGTCACGACGTCAGCGAAAGGCACCGGGTTCGGGTAGACGCCAGCGGCGACCAGACCGGCCACGTGGGCCATGTCGACGAACAGGTAGGCGCCAACCTTGTCGGCGATTTCGCGGAAACGCGGGAAGTCCAGAATCTGCGAGTAGGCAGAGAAACCGGCCACGATCATTTTCGGCTTGTGCTCAACCGCCAGACGCTCGACTTCGTCGTAGTCGATCAGGCCGTTGCTGTCGATACCGTACTGAACGGCGTTGTACAGCTTGCCGGAGGAGGAAACGCTGGCACCGTGGGTCAAGTGACCGCCGTGCGCCAGGCTCATGCCCAGGATGGTGTCGCCCGCTTGCAGCAGAGCCAGGTAAACGGCGCTGTTGGCTTGCGAACCGGCGTGCGGCTGAACGTTGGCGTAATCAGCGCCGAACAGTTCTTTTGCACGGTCGATGGCCAGTTGCTCGACCACGTCGACGAACTCGCAACCACCGTAGTAGCGCTTGCCCGGGTAGCCTTCGGCGTACTTGTTGGTCAGTACCGAGCCTTGAGCTTCCATGACCGCAGGGCTGGTGTAGTTTTCCGAAGCGATCAGCTCAATGTGCTCTTCCTGGCGCTGAGCTTCTTGCTCCATGGCGGCAAAGAGATCGGCGTCGTACTTGGCAATAGTCAAATCACGGCTGAACATGGCGGTCCTCAGGGATCGGGGCAGAAAAGGGGGGCATTCTAACCCAATGGGTTTTAGATGGCATATGAAAGGACATCATGTCGCAGACAAGTGGGCTTCATGACGGGATCAGCGGTGATCGTGCTGGCCCAAATCGCCAGCAGGCTGGCTCCCACAGTAGATCTTCAGTGGCACCAAATCTTGTGTACAGCCAAAAAACCTGTGGGAGCCAGCCTGCTGGCGATGGCCTTCCTACAAAATTTCAGTCGAACATGAAGAGCGCATCATTGCTGAACTGCGCTTCAAACCGGTTCGCCGGCATCGGCCGCCCGAACAGATACCCCTGAACCTCGTCGCAACCATGCTCACGCAGGAAGTCGAGTTGCTCGTGGGTTTCCACGCCCTCGGCGATCACCGCCAGATTGAGGCTGTGGGCCATGGCGATGATCGCGCGGGCAATTTGTGCATCCTGCTCACCCGACGGCAGGCCGTCGACGAAGGTGCGGTCGATTTTCAGCACGTCGATCGGGAACTGCTTGAGGTAGTTGAGCGATGAGTAACCGGTGCCGAAGTCGTCGACCGCAATGCTCAGGCCGAGATTTTTCAACCCGGCGAGAATCTGCATCGCTTCGCTGACTTCGCGCATCAGGATACTTTCGGTCAGTTCCAGCTCCAGGCACGCCGGCGGCAGGCCGGTTTCCTTGAGGATGGTGGCAATCCGTGTCCCGAGTTGCCCGTCGGAGAACTGCCGGGCCGAAATGTTCACCGACACCTTCGGCACCCGGACCTTGGCCTGATGCCAGGTCTTGAGCTGACGGCAGGCCTCGCTGATCACCCAGTCGCCGACATCCACCACCAGGCCGAGCTCTTCGAGCACCGGAATGAAGTCTCCCGGCGGCACCAGACCTCGTCGCGGATGGCGCCAGCGCAGCAAGGCTTCGGCGCCGGTCAGGCGTTTGCCATCGCCGCTGAACTGCGGTTGGTAGTAGAGGACGAATTCGTTCTGCTCCAGGGCGTGACGCAAGTCGCTTTCAAGCTCCAGACGCTCCAGGGCGCTGGCGTTCATGTCGGCTTGATAGAACTGGAAGTTGTTCTTGCCACGCTCCTTGGCGTGATACATCGCGGTGTCGGCGTTTTTCATCAGCTGGCTGAGTTCGTTACCGTCCTGAGGGCTCAGGGCGATACCGATACTGGCGGTGACGAAGAACTCGCGGCCTTCAAGCACGAACGGTTTCACCAGGCTGGCGAGAATCTGTTCAGCCACATGAATCGCCCGGTTCAAGGCAATTTCACGGTTGGCCCGCGGTTGCAGCAGCAAGGTGAACTCATCGCCGCCCATGCGCGCCACGGTGTCGTCATCATCGACACAGCCGAGCAGGCGCGTGGCCATTTCCTTGAGCATGCGATCGCCGGCGGCGTGGCCCAGGGAGTCGTTGATCGGTTTGAAGCGGTCCAGGTCGAGGAACATCAGCACCACCCAGGACTTCTGCCGTTCGGCCGATTGCAGCGCCGAATGCAGGCGATCCTGGAACAGCGTGCGGTTGGGCAAGTGGGTCAGGGCGTCGTAATAGGCGAGGCGGTGAATCCGCTGCTCACTGGCCTTGCGTTCGCTGATGTCGCTGAAGAAGCACACGTAGCTGGCCAGATCGCCTTCGTCATCCAGCACCGCCGTGATCCCGACCCAGGCCGGGTAATGCTCGCCATTGCGTCGTTTGAGCCAGACTTCGCCTTCCCACGTGCTGTGCTGATGCAATTGCTTGAGCACATAACGCAGATGGGCTTCCTGCTGCTCGTCGACGGTCAGCATGTTCGGCAACTGGTCGAGCACCTGTTCCACCGCATAACCGCTGACACGGCTGAAGGCTTCGTTAGCCTGGACGATGTAGCCGGCCGGGTCGGTGATCAGGATCGCAGAAGTCGAGTGCTCAAATACGGTCGCGGCCATGCGCAGGTCTTTTTCGGCCCGGCGTTGCTGGCTGATGTCGCGACCGACGCCCAGCACGCCTTCGAATGCACCGTGTTCGTCCCAGACCAGCACCAGCCGCAGTTCGATCGGAATCTTGCGCCCGTCGGCCCGCAGGCAATCAAACAAAAACAGTTGGGTTTGCACCTGGCTGCGCAACAGCGCCAGTTGCTCGGGTTTATTCAGCGCTTTACTGACCCGGTCCATCAGTTGATAAATGCCGGTCAGCTGTTGTGGGTTGGCGATGGTCGATTGCCAGCCGTTCTGGAAAATCCAGTCGGCGTCGTAGCCCAGCACGGCTTGCACCGACGGGCTGACGTAGTTGAGCGCTATTTTGCTGTCGGTTGAGAAAATCACGTCGCTGATGCTTTCGGCGAGCATCCGGTAGCGCTGCTCGCTGTCGCGCAGGGACTCACTGGCTTCAATCTGATCGGTGATGTCCTTGGCCACGCCGATGATTCGCGTGACCTGATCGTGCTTGTCCCGCGCCAGCGCCTGTTCGCGGATGTCAAAGCGCCGCCATTTACCGTCCCGGTGGCGGAAGCGCAGCTGGCATTGCATCAGTTGTCGGTAACCGGCCTGGCGCTGGGTCTGGCGCGAGCGGTGGTAGAAGTCGGCATCTTCGGGGTGCAGCAGAATTTCCCAGAAATACTCGCCCATCTGGTGCAGTTCGGTACGGTTGTAACCGAGCGTCTGGCCCAGGTGGTGGTTGCTGAAAATCATTCGCTGGCTGATCACGTCCTGCACGTACAGATGATCCGGCACGGTGCGCACCACGTCGGACCAGAATCCTTCACGCTCCAACAGCGACAGTTCGACGAGCTTGCGACTGGTGATGTCGGTGATGCTCAGGATCACCGCTTTATAGTCGTCCTGGTCTTCCGGCAGACGCAGCACCAGCCACAAGTGCTGGTCGCGGCCATTGGCGTCTTGCAGTTTGATTTCCAGTTCAAGCTGTTTCTGCTGGTTGAGCACTGCGTCGAGCACTTGATTGCCAATGGCGGTGCCGTCCTGCGGGTTACCGTCGATCAGCAGTTTCCAGGCTTGATCGCAGGTGTTGACGTTGAGCAGTTGCAGGGCGACCAGGTTGACTTCGGTGATGCGCAGTTCCTGCAGCAGATGCTGGCGCTGTTGCGGTGTTTCGAGCCAGGCCTTCAGTTGCTCGCTGCTGTGCAACTGAGCATTGTCGAAGACGCTTTTGAGCCCGGACACGTCGAGTACACACAAGGCGACGCCGGTGCCTTCGAAAATATCCTGGTAGCGTCGACGGCCTTCGTGCACCTGGCGTTGGCGGCGGCGCATGTTCAGCAGGGCGATGAACGGCAGGAGCGAGAAGGCCAGGCCCAGAAGGCATTTGCCAATGAACGCCGGCAGCAGATGTTCGATCACCCGTTGCCGGTCGAACAACCCGCGCAGTTGCCAGTCGCTGCTGCTCAGGGGCACGGTCAGCACGCTGTTCGCCAGCTCATCCGGTGTTATCACCGCCGGAGTGGCCAAGGGTTGCCCATCGTCGCGGCTGATGATCTGGTGATTGACGCGGTTTTCCACCACCCACAGCGGGCGAATGCCAGTTTCGTTTTGATTGGTCAGCGAAGAGAAAAATGTCGGCGTCAGCCGCAGAGCCCAGTAGCCGCGGGTGCTGCCGCTGGCTTGATGCAGCAGTAGATGCACCACCGAACCGTCATTGGCGTTGCTGAAATAATGGGCCTGGGCGCGACTGCGCCGAACCAGTTCGCTCAGGTAGTCAGCGTCATCGCTGTTGTCGGCGCTGTCGGTGAGGACTTTGCCGGAAGGGCTAAGCAACGCGAGGCTACGCAGCTCGGGCAAGGATTTTTGCAGTTTGCGGAACAGCGCCTGCTGTTCGTCGGTACTTTGCGGTTGTTCGACGATCGGTAGCAGGTTGAGGGCGATCTGGGCATTGAGTGCCATGTTCAGGCTGACTTGCGAGGCCAGATCGGCGGTGTAGTCGATGGTGTACTGACGCTGGTGTTGTTGGGTATCGCGCAACTGATCCAACAACTGCCAGAACAATAGCGCAAGCAACATCAGGGCGAGTGCCGCCAGCGCGCCCTTCAGGGACCCACGCAGGGGTGAGCCGGTCGCAGGATTGAGTGCGCTCACGGAAGAAGGTGGGGTGACATTAGACAAACTGTAATCCTGCGGTTTGGCTGGACTGGCGCGACGTGCACTATAAGCCGGACGCCCGAAGGGCGGCTAGCATGCCCTGACTTGTGGCAAAGTGCCAGTCCCGCTCGGCTGGACTGCCTTCCGTCAATCAGGTAGCTTTGCCGGTTACGCGGGAGCGTTCCAGCTCCTAGAATCAGGTTTTTTCAGCGCGCAGCATTGATCGCTATCAATCGTCGACGCGCACAACCTGGACGGGCATCGCCCGCGCCCCAATCATTCATCGTTCACTGACCCTAGGTTCTCCATGGCTCAATACGTATTCACCATGCATCGGCTGGGTAAAGTTGTTCCGCCGAAGCGGGAAATCCTGAAAAACATTTCGCTGTCGTTCTTCCCGGGCGCCAAGATTGGCGTGCTCGGCCTGAACGGTTCGGGTAAGTCCACGCTGTTGAAAATCATGGCGGGCGTCGACACCGAGTTCGAAGGCGAAGCCCGTCCGATGCCAGAGCTGAACATCGGCTACCTGCCGCAAGAACCGATCCTGGACCCGACCAAGACCGTGCGTGAAGTGGTCGAGGAAGCGGTCAGCGTGATCAAGAACGCCCAGGCGCGCCTGGACGAGGTCTACGCCGCATACGCCGATGAAGATGCCGACTTCGACAAACTGGCCGCCGAACAAGCCAAGCTCGAAGCCATCCTGCAGGCCAGCGACGGTCATAACCTGGATCGCCAACTGGAAGTCGCCGCCGATGCGCTGCGTCTGCCGGCCTGGGATGCCAAGGTCGAATTCCTGTCCGGTGGTGAGAAGCGTCGTGTGGCCCTGTGCCGCCTGCTGCTGTCCGCCCCCGACATGCTGCTGCTCGACGAACCGACCAACCACCTGGACGCCGATTCCGTCGCCTGGCTGGAGCACTTCCTGCACGATTTCCCGGGCACCGTGGTTGCGATCACGCACGACCGTTACTTCCTGGACAACGTTGCCGGCTGGATCCTCGAGCTCGACCGCGGCGCCGGTATCCCGTACGAGGGCAACTATTCGGGTTGGCTCGAAGCCAAGTCCGATCGTCTGGCTGCCGAATCCAAGCAGCAGTCGGCCCACGAAAAAGCCATGAAGGAAGAACTGGAGTGGGTGCGCAAAGGCGCCAAGGCCCGCCAGTCCAAATCCAAGGCTCGTCTGCAACGCTTCGAAGAAATGCAATCGCAGGAATTCCAGAAGCGCAGCGAAACCAACGAGATCTACATCCCGGCCGGTCCACGCCTGGGCGACAAGGTCATCGAATTCAAGAACGTTTCCAAGGGGTATGGCGATCGCGTGCTGATCGACAACCTGTCGTTCTCCATGCCTAAAGGCGCCATCGTTGGCGTGATCGGCGGTAACGGTGCCGGTAAATCGACCCTGTTCCGCATGCTGATGGGCAAAGAAACACCGGATTCGGGCACCATCGAAGTCGGCGAAACCGTGCAACTGGCGTGTGTCGATCAGAGCCGGGAAGACCTGGACGGCAGCAAGACTGTGTTCCAGCAAATCTCTGACGGTTCAGACCAGATCCGCATCGGCAATTACGAGATCCCGTCGCGCACCTACGTCGGTCGCTTCAACTTCAAGGGCGGCGATCAACAGAAGTTCGTCAAGGACCTGTCCGGTGGTGAGCGCGGTCGCTTGCACCTGGCCCTGACCCTGAAAGAGGGCGGCAACGTCCTGCTGCTCGACGAACCGTCCAACGACCTCGACGTTGAAACCCTGCGTTCCCTGGAAGAAGCCCTGCTGGACTTCCCGGGCGCAGCCATTGTGATCTCTCACGATCGGTGGTTCCTTGACCGCGTCGCGACTCACATCCTTGCGTACGAAGACGACTCGCAAGCGGTGTTCTTCGAAGGTAACTACACCGAGTACGAAGCCGATCGCCGCAAACGCCTGGGCGAAGCGGCGACTCAGCCGCACCGTGTACGGCACAAGAAACTGGCCTGATTTCAGGTTGGTTGCATGAAAAAACGGAGCCTTCGGGGCTCCGTTTTTTTTGGGTTTTCCAGTGAGACCGCGGCGCGGCCTTCGCGAGCAAGCCCGCTCCCACATTTATCCGCGCCGTAGCCGACAACAGAGGTCGAATGTGGGAGCGGGCTTGCTCGCGATGGCGGCCTAATGGTCACTCAATATCTATATTCAAAACCTCAATCACCAAATCCCCCACCGGCCGCTTCCAGACCACCTCATCTCCGACCTGCGCGCCCAACAGTGCCCGACCCAATGGCGAACCCCAGTTGATCAAACCACTGGCGGCATCCGCCTGATCCTCGCCCACCAACTGCACCCGCTGCTCGTTGCCCTGTTCATCGGCAAACGTCACCCAGGTGCCAATCTGTACTTTGTCAGTCGAAGAGGCCGGGACGACTAACTGAGCGCTTTGCAATCGCTGGTTGAAATACCGCCAGTCACGCTCAAGGTCAGCCTGGCGCTGTTTGTCGGCCAGTTCACCTTTGGCACTCTGTTCATTGAGCAGGTTCTGCACCTCGGCCAGTTTCGCCTGAAGCAGGGCGAGCCCGGCCGGGGTGACGTAGTTGGGCTGCGCGCTGACCTGTCGTTCTACTGGCTGATCAGCTTGCGCGGCGGCGTTATCTTCATTGACGAAGGCACGACTCATGGTTTTCTCCCGTTATAGGGTTTGGGCCATGGTCGCAGGCTTTTAGTTTCGACCTATATCTGTCAGCGACTTATTGCGAGCGAAAAGCACGAGCAGCGTCCTGATCCTTCTGCTGCTGCCAGGCCTTTTCGCGCTCGTCCCAATGGTGGCTGCGATAATCCTCACGGTCCTCGCTTTCGCGCATCGCCTGACACTGACGGAAGCCATCGCTCCAGCCCTCGGCGTATTGCTTGTCCTTGAGGTAACGCGGAACGTTTTTACGAAACTCTCCGGTGATTGCCCCCGCCGCTTGCCGGCCACTGCTGCAACCGTCATCGAAGCCATCGGCGAATGCCGGTGGATACCCCTTGGCGATCAGATCCTCGTGGGTCGTCTGGCAACCCGCGATCAGCATCAGCAAACCCACCACACCCACGCAACGCCACATCTCAGACTCCCAGACCGTCAACGGCCTATAAGAGAAGTCTAGGAGTGGATTCGTGAGGCAATTGTGGAAGGGGTGTGAAAAATCTATTGGGCAACGCAAAACAAATGTGGGAGCGGGCTTGCTCGCGAAGGCGGTGTGCCAGTCGACACTTATGCCAACTGACACACCGCCTTCGCGAGCAAGCCCGCTCCCACAGGGATGGTGGTGTGTCAGGTCAATAGTGATACCACTTCATCTCAAGCATCACTTCGTTCTCGGGCGAAGCCAGGTGGCTGAATTCGCGCTGGGCACTCAGGCGTAAACCCAGGTTGCGCGACAATTCCCACTGCTGATTCAGACTCACGCTACGGCGCACTTCGCCATTGGTGAAGAAGTCGCCCTTGGCTTCCAGGCTGAAGTTGCCCAGCGGGTTTTTCCACAGCACACCGCCGTTGAAGCCCGCCGCCGGGGCGATGAAACCGGCAAAGTCGTTGTTGTGTTCAATGCGCACGGTGCCCAATGCAAAGCCGAGCATGTCGTCGCCCAGTTGCCAGGTCCCGCCGCCGCCACCATTGACGTGGCTGACCAGGGTTTCGTCGTCATGCTTGCCCGGCACGCGCTCCAGGCCGCCGGTAACTTGCCACGAGAGTGGCTGCAGTAATTCATTGCGCGGGGTCAGGGAACGGATGGTTGCCAGGTCCAATTGCTGCAACTGCCAGTGATTGCCTTCGTACTGGCGCAGTTTCATTTGCAGGATTTCAATCTGCGCGCCGAGGGGGAAACTCTCGGCGTTGTCGTTGAGGTCGTGATACGCCATGCGCAAGCCGTACTCGCCAAATGCCTTGTCGCCTCGAGTGCCGATACCGGCCTGCCAGGTACGCGATTCATGGCCATCTTCAGGCAGGCCGGGTTGCGGGATGTCCAGTTCCGGTGCCGGGTTCTGGTTGATCGCCCGCAGCAGTTCGAAACTGCGCTGCGCCCGTTGCGGGTCACGCTCTTGGCCGTTGGCGCGGTAGCGCTCCAGGCGGTAGGCGGCGTCGATGATCAACGCCTGACGATCCTTGGGTTGAGCCTTGAACGCCGGGTCTTGCAGTTGCTTCTGATCGGCGCTGACTTTCAGCACCCAATCCTGTTCTTCAGTGGTCAATGGCTCGGCGCGGCTCAGCAGTTCACGTTCGCGAGACGGTCGATACTGAATGGATTCCACCAGTCCTGCTTCTTTCACCGCTTTGACGGTGTCGGTAGGAATTGCGGTGAGCGGGAATTGTTCGGTCAGTCGCAGGCTCGGACGGGCTACTTGCAGCAATTCCAGCAGGCGATAAGAGCAGTTTTCGTCGAAGAAAAAATAGTCGAACTGGATCTGCTTGAGCTCCCAGACGTGCTCGACCATGCGTTCGGTTTCTGCCTGGGTCAGATTGAGGCGGTACTCCCACAGATCGCGATTCTCGAGGCTGCGGTACTCCGAGAGTTTTTCTTGATAGGGCACCAGGGCAAACAAACCGGGATAGCCGCCCATCAAGCCTTTCCAGGCATACAGAATGCTGTTGTCCGAGCCTTCGATGTACGCGCCGAAGTTGATTGCATAACTGAGCAGGGCGGTTTGATCACTCTGCACATTGGCCTGGTCGATACGCAGCAACGTGTGGCCGAACATCGATGACGGACTGTTCAGATACGCCGCCGGGAAAATCATCACCGCACTGTGGGGCGAAACATCCTGGAACCATTGCTTGAATTCAGTACAGGGAAGCGTCGGCAGATCGGTCAGGTTGAGCTGTGCCTTGAGCCAGCGGGTGCGGGCCGGGTAGACGCATTGCGCATGTTTCTCGCCAGCACTGGCCGGGGCGTACAGCGCTTGCACGGTCGCCGCCAGCTCGTTGTCGGGATGTTCATTGCCGTCGGCGGCAAGGAAGAATTTCTTGTCGCTGACATAGCTGCGCCAGCCGCCGAGTTTGGCGGTTTCGTAGTGACCCAGGGAAATCCAGAAGGGATCATTGGCCAGTTGCTGCAAACGTTGATTGTCGATTTTGGGCGTGGCAGACAGCGGGGCGCAGACACAGAGCGCCAGCCAGGCAAGGCGTTTGAGCATAGTGGGCAACTTAAGTCGGAAGAAACAAAGACCCAAAGGGGCAGGCCAAAAGGGCCAGGTTCAAAAAATAAAACCCGCCCCGAAAAGGAGCGGGCGGGTCGAGCTTAAGCTTGAGTGGCGTACTTGGCCAGACGCGGATCGCTCTTCAGAACGGCCAGGGTGTTGGTATGCACGTCGTCAGCGGTCACGTCAGCCTTGCTGAAGATCTGCTGGAAGTGCTCATGAGTGACAGCGGCGAAATGCGCACGGTCTTCCGGCGCCACGCCCAGTACCACAGCGTAAGTGGTCAGCGCTTCGCCCTGACCTTTAGCCATGTCTTCGGACAGCTCGTTCATCATGCCATTCATGGCAATCCAGGATTTGCCGCCATAGGTCAGCGACGCATTGGTCGCGCAACCGTTGGTACCCGAGGTCATACCGAACGTTGCGTTGCCGGAAGTGCCGTTGGTGGTGGATGCCAGGAAGTGAGCCGGGGTGCCACGCTGACCTTCGAACAGCATGTTGCCCCAACCGCAATCCGGGCCGCCTGGCGCCTGAGCCATGGCATTGAGGGATACAACGGTGAAGAGAGTACCGAGAAGAATCCGTTTCATAGCTTTGTTCTCTTTATGTGCATACCAATGGACAAGGGGTCTGGCCCGATCTGGCGCCAGTGGGCCGGTTATTGTTCCAGCCGCGCAGTTTGGAGTTTAGGCACGTTCCTGGGGTTCCGTGATTTTTTGCGAAACATTCGTTGAAAACGTTGATTTAGACCCGGCCCGCTTGCCGATAGCGCTTTGTCTATGCTTTGGCTAGAGGCGCGCCTTGCAAGTGAGGTATGGGCAGCGCCAGAATGCCGCTATCTGCCCCGCCTGATGTAAGGAAGCCCGATGCCTGATCCTGTTGCTGCCAGCTTGCGTCTAGCGCCTGAAGCGCTGACCCGTCCGTTTTCCGCTGAACAGTTCAGCTTCTCTACCACCAATGATTTGGAGCCCTTCCGCGGTGTGCTTGGCCAGGAACGTGCGGTCGAAGCCTTGCAGTTCGGTGTGGCAATGCCACGCCCCGGTTACAACGTATTTGTCATGGGCGAGCCCGGCACCGGCCGGTTTTCGTTCGTCAAACGCTACCTGAAAGCCGAAGGCAAACGCCTGCAGACCCCGGCGGACTGGGTCTACGTCAACAATTTCGATGATCCTCGCGAACCTCGCGCACTGGAGTTGCCGTCGGGCACCGCCGGCGCCTTTATCGATGACATCAACGGCTTGATCGACAACCTGCTGGCGACTTTTCCGGCCGTGTTCGAGCACCCGTCCTACCAGCAAAAGAAAAGCGCCATCGACCGCGCCTTCAACCAGCGTTACGACAAGGCGCTGGACGTGATCGAGCGCCTGGCGCTGGAGAAGGACGTTGCGCTGTACCGCGACAGCACCAATATCGCCTTCACGCCGATGAGCGAAGGCAAGGCCGTGGACGAGGCCGAATTTGCCCAGTTGCCGGAAGCCGATCGCGAGCGTTTTCACGACGACATTGCATGGCTGGAAGAGCGGCTGAACGAAGAACTCGCCAGCCTGCCGCAATGGAAGCGTGAGTCGAGCAATCTACTGCGCCAGCTCAACGAAGAAACCATCACCCTGGCCTTGCAGCCATTGCTTTCTCCGTTGTCGGAGAAGTATGCGGAAAACGCGGCGGTCTGCGGTTACCTGCAAGCGATGCAGGTGTACCTGCTCAAGACCGTGGTCGAGCAACTGGTGGACGACAGCAAGACAGACGCCATCGCCCGCAAGCTGCTGGAAGAGCAATACGCGCCGAGCCTGGTGGTTGGTCATCCGTTCAGCGGCGGTGCGCCAGTGGTCTTTGAGCCGCACCCGACTTACGAAAACCTGTTCGGCCGCATCGAGTACACCACCGATCAAGGCGCGCTCTACACCACGTATCGACAGTTGCGTCCGGGTGCGCTGCACCGCGCCAACGGCGGCTTCCTGATTCTTGAAGCGGAAAAAATGCTCAGCGAGCCGTTCGTGTGGGATGCGCTCAAACGCGCGCTGCAATCGCGCAAACTGAAAATGGAATCGCCGCTGGGCGAGATGGGCCGTTTCGCCACCGTGACCCTGACACCGCAACACATTCCGTTGCAGGTCAAAGTGGTCATCATCGGCGCCCGACAGCTCTACTACACGCTGCAGGACCTCGATCCGGACTTCCAGGAGATGTTCCGCGTCCTGGTGGACTTCGACGAAGACATTCCGATGGTCGACGAAAGCCTGGAGCAGTTCGCCCAGTTGCTCAAGACCCGCACTTCCGAAGAAGGCATGGCGCCGCTGACCGCCGATGCGGTGGCGCGTCTGGCGACTTACAGTGCTCGCCTGGCTGAGCACCAGGGGCGTTTGTCGGCGCGGATCGGTGATCTGTTCCAACTGGTCAGCGAGGCGGATTTCATTCGCCAACTGGCCAGTGACGAAATGACCGACGCCGGGCACATCGAACGTGCGCTCAAGGCCAAGGCCACGCGTACCGGGCGCGTCTCGGCGCGGATTCTCGATGACATGCTGGCAGGAATCATCCTGATCGACACCGCTGGCGCGGCGGTCGGCAAGTGCAACGGGCTGACAGTGCTGGAGGTCGGTGACTCGGCGTTCGGTATACCGGCGCGGATCTCCGCAACCGTCTATCCGGGCGGTAGCGGCATCGTCGACATCGAGCGCGAGGTTAACCTCGGTCAGCCGATTCACTCCAAAGGCGTGATGATCCTCACGGGGTATCTGGGCAGTCGTTACGCTCAGGAATTCCCGCTGGCGATTTCCGCGAGTATCGCCCTTGAGCAATCCTACGGTTACGTCGATGGTGATAGTGCATCGTTGGGCGAGGCTTGCACGCTGATTTCGGCGCTGTCGAAAACCCCGCTCAAGCAGTGCTTTGCGATCACCGGTTCGATCAACCAGTTCGGTGAAGTGCAGGCGGTGGGTGGGGTCAACGAGAAGATCGAAGGCTTCTTCCGACTCTGCGAAGCGCGCGGGCTGACCGGTGAGCAGGGCGCAATCATTCCCCACGCCAACGTTGCCACGCTGATGCTCGACGAGAAAGTGCTGACGGCGGTGCGCGCGGGGCAGTTCCACGTCTACGCCGTGCGCCAGGCTGATGAAGCCCTGAGCCTGTTGGTCGGCGAGCCGGCCGGTGCGCCGGACGCCGATGGCCAGTTCCCTGAAGGCAGCGTTAACGCGCGGGTGGTGGAACGCTTGCGGGTCATCGCAGAAATGATCAGCGAAGAAGACCTCAAGGAAGCCGAGAAAGAAGCTGCGCAGGAAGCACTGGTCGAGGCCAAACCGGCCTGACGCATACCGAACTTGGGATCACACAACGCTAATGTGGGAGCGGGCTTGCTCGCGAAAGCGGTGTGTCAGTTGGCATCAATGTCGACTGACACACCGCTTTCGCGAGCAAGCCCGCTCCCACATTTTTATCGGTGCTGAGCTCTAAAAGTGCCATCAGTCTGGCGTCAATATTCACACAATGACCATTCGGCGCCTTCTGGTCTCACTTGACGTGCTAGTCAGACTTTTCCTCTATTCTCAGGTCAAGGATATCGACAGTAATCACTGGATCGAGACAGCCCTCCCGTGGGGGCTGAATACCGGATCTACCGAGGGTCGCCGCCATGTCGCGCAACCTCTGCCTCACCCGTCAATGCCTGGGCCTTGTGACCCGTATCGAGTGTGCCATCCGCCCATTGGCGGGGGATACGGGCATGTGGACCTTACTCTTCGCCGCCGGAATGGCTGGCGAGCAACCTTCTGCCATTAAAGCCCAGGGCCCGTTTCATGGCCCCTTTGTGGCTGAGTCGATTCTCGACACCATCGTTGAAAGTCTCACCTTGCACGGCTATGAACTGGCCGATGATCCGCAAATCTGGTGCCTGCACCTGCAAGCTCAGCTGCGCGAAATCAATGGTGGCCGCTGCCGCAACACTGGAGGTTTCGAGTTTCGGCCCGAGCACTGAACAGGCTATTGAGCAAGGCTGGACGTGTCCGCCTTGTCAAGTTTGACCTCGAAGCCATATTGCACGGTGGAGAGATCGGTTCGTTGATAGGTTTCCAGACGGGTTGGCTGCCCGTAGAAGTAATGCACCCCAAATAATGCCGGGCCTTCTGCGCTCGCATCGTGGCTGACCGACAGAATCTCCTTCAGATAATTGCCGCTGTCGTCCTTGGCGAAGAAACGCCAGTCCTGGGCGGGAAACAGCTTCAGATCAACCACCAGCGCATTGCCTTTAAGCGCCAGGCCTTTGGGCAACTGGTGGGCGTCGATGGTTTTCTTTTCGATGGTGGCGAGAAACAGCGGCATGGAGCCCACCGCATAAGCCGGCGTTTCCGGAAAGAGGTTCAAGTCGTAGGTGATGATGCCGCGCAAGGGATCGACCTGGTAAGCCTCAGGCGGCAATTCGATCGGCTCATCACGCTTGCCGTTACTGTCCTCGGTAAAGAAACTGACCGGGCTTTCGCCGGGGGTGAAGGAGGCCCCGAGCAGCTCGTCATTGAAGCTTCTGGGGTGATCGAACTCGATGCGCGCCGCGCTGAGGTCTTCGACCGACTGACTGATGCGGACGCTTTTTTTCAGTTGTTCCTCGCCCAGTGTGGCGCCCTTGAGCCAGATCGGGGCCTGGTCGTCGTACACCACCACCGGCAGCGTCAGTGGCTGGATGGTCTTTTGCGTGGTGTGTGGGTCGAAGCGACGTACCGGCAAGTTCAGGTCCTTGCGGGTCACCGTGGCGGTTGAAAAGTCCAGTACGCTGACCTCAAGCGTTTCGATCGGCCCGTTGAAGTACACCTTGGAATAATGGTGGCTCTGTTGCTTCTCGAAGGCGCGCTGTTCTTCTTCGATCTGTTTCTCGAAGCTCTCGCTCCAGGCTTTCTGCTGTTGCATTTTCGCCAGTTGCTTTTGATAGAAGGCTATTTGTGCGGAGGTTTCGTTGATCGAGCCTGAGCGCGAGAGAAATTGCCCAGTGCTGTCCTTGGCCTGGACGATCAGCGGGTTCAGCGGTGTTTCGCTGACCTCGGGGGCCAGTGGCGCGCTGTTGTTGAATTCGATTTCGGCGTAGTTGTTTGCAAGGTTCAGCAGGGTGACGCTGAGGTTGTCGTTGGTGCGAGTCTGGCCAACGTCCTTTTTCGTCAGGTCGAAGCTGTAGAGCCGGCGCGGCGCGATGACTTCCACCTTGCCTTGCAGGCTCACCGGTTGTGGCTGGTTCTTGTTTTCAACATCCAGGCCATCGATGAAGGGGTAGGTCACCGTCAGGTCGTCGGGGTTGGTCAGGTTTGAGCTCGATGGGCTCAGTTGAATTCCAGGATCGGTTTCTGACCATTCCGGCTGAAACGGGATGACGCGTTTGTTGCTCAAAGTCACCGATTGCCATTCAAGACTATGAGGAAAGAGAAACGCGACCGGAATGTTGAAGTTGAAGGGGAACACCGGTTGCAGGTCGGTCAGGTAGTCGGAACCGGAATCTTTATGCAGCACGAACAGGCCGTTGATGTAGGTGTCGACCAAGGCTTGTGGAGTGGGGTAGTGCTTGAGGACGGCGAGGGCGTCTTCGCCATATTCTGTTTCCACCGGTTTGCTGTCGAGCTTGAGCTGGGCACGCTCAAGCAGCAACAGTGAGCCGCCGAGTTCAGCCACGGCATCCTTGAGTTTCGGGTCCTGAATCGCATCCAGAGACTTCTCGAACTGCGCCGTCTTTTCCTCGATGCTGACTTGGCGCTTCTCATCGCTGGGTGAGCAGGCGCTCATCAGCAAAGCCAGGCAAATGCCGGCGCTCGTCAAAGGCAATCGCACATCCATTTCCCGTCTTCCTGTCCGATGTCGCTGAGCTGTCAATCCTTTGGACACTAGCAGAAAAACCTTGTCACACACGCGCAGGTTGCGGATTTCCCAACGGTTTCTGGGTGTGACAGGCGGCTGTTATACTCGCGGCCATTTCCAGGCCTTGTGTGAGATTTGATGGAACGCTTTATCGAAAATGCAATGTACGCCAGCCGCTGGCTGCTGGCGCCGATCTACTTTGGTCTGTCCCTTGGGCTGCTGGCCCTGGCGCTGAAATTCTTCCAGGAAGTGTTCCACGTCATCCCTAACGTGTTCTCGATGGCCGAGTCGGATCTGATTCTGGTGCTGCTGTCACTGATCGACATGGCGCTGGTAGGCGGTTTGCTGGTGATGGTGATGATTTCCGGTTACGAGAACTTCGTTTCCCAACTGGACATCGACGACGACAAGGAAAAGCTCAACTGGCTGGGCACCATGGATTCCTCTTCGTTGAAGATGAAGGTGGCCGCTTCCATCGTGGCCATTTCGTCCATCCACCTGCTGCGGATTTTCATGGACGCCAAGAACGTCGATCCCGAGCATTTGAAGTGGTACGTGATTATCCACATGACCTTCGTGATTTCGGCGTTTGCCATGGGTTATCTGGATAAGCTGACCAAGCACTGATTTCAGCCTCTTTTGTGGGAGCGTGGCTTGCCCGCGATGGCATCAACTCGGTCAAACGACAAACCGCGGTGATGCCATCGCGGGCAAGCCACGCTCCCACAGGGTTGCGAAACAGACGGGCGGTGTCGTTTGTGGCTTGTACTTTGATGCGCCGAGGCCTATGTCTGTAATGATCTTGGCTCGCCACTGCGTGAGGTGTGTTCATGGACCTGAAAGAGTTGAATGCTTATGCCATCGCCGGGAAGATCGATGAGCTCAACCTGATTTCAATGGAAGGTGGGATCTACCTGTTGGAAGCGCGGATGCATGGCGCGGCGTACCCGTTGAGCGATGCCCACGGCCAGATGTTTCATTTGCGTTCGGTCGAGCATGCCCGTGAAGTGCTTCATGCCTTTCCCAGCTTGCCGTTCAACCTTGTACATGTTTCGGTTCATGACGAGATGTGTGGGCTTGGGGCCAGTTCCGAGGGGAGCCTGAAGGTACCGATTGCGTGGCACCACTGACGCCCCTCATCAACCCAATGGCATCTGTGCTAGTCTGCTGGCCCTTTTGGTTCCGGGCGCTCCGGGACGCGCTGTGTACGCACGGCTAGTTCCAGGGTCGTCCGCACAGCGGAGCAGTGTCATGTCCGAAGTAAATCTGTCCACCGACGAAACCCGCGTCAGCTACGGTATTGGCCGTCAGCTGGGCGATCAACTGCGCGACAACCCGCCACCGGGCGTTAACCTGGACGCGATCCTGGCAGGTCTGACCGACGCTTTCGCCGGCAAGGAAAGCCGTGTAGGTCAGGAAGAAATGTCCGCGAGCTTCAAGGTCATTCGCGAAATCATGCAAGCTGAAGCAGCTGCCAAAGCTGAAGCCGCTGCTGGCGAAGGCCTGGCATTCCTGGCTGAAAACGCCAAGCGTGATGGCATCACCACCCTGGCTTCCGGCCTGCAATTCGAAGTGCTGACTCAAGGTGAAGGCGCCAAGCCAACCCGTGAAGATCAAGTGCGTACTCACTACCACGGCACCCTGATCGACGGCACTGTGTTCGACAGCTCCTACGATCGTGGTCAGCCTGCAGAATTCCCGGTTGGCGGCGTGATCGCTGGCTGGACCGAAGCCCTGCAACTGATGAACGCCGGCAGCAAATGGCGTCTGTACGTGCCGAGCGAACTGGCTTACGGCGCTCAAGGCGTTGGCAGCATTCCGCCGCACAGCGTACTGGTATTCGACGTCGAGCTGCTCGACGTTCTGTAATCCCTGAGTGTCGGAACGGGCTCGGTCATGTGGGAGCGGGCTTGCTCGCGAATGCGGTGTGTCATTCAACGATGATGTTGAATGTTATGGCCTCTTCGCGAGCAAGCCCGCTCCCACAGAGCTCGCTCCGACATGTTGCATTTTCATATTTCGATCTTGTGGTGCAGTTCGCTTGTCGGGCGCAATGCCCGGGCATAGCAGAACAGAAACAGATTGCGCACCAGTTCCTTGAGCACCACCGGCTCGCTGGAACTCAAGCCGTTGACATCCAGATCACCCTGATCCTGCAGCTCGTTCAAGGCTTCTTCTTCAAGCACCGCACAGACTTCCCCGGTTTCCCGATGCAGGATCCTGAGGTACGGGTGTGGGCGGTCCAGCCAGGCATCGATCAAATAAGTCATGGGTCTCATCTCCATTGATGGGTTTCAATGAGAATAATTCTTATTCATAAAATAGCAAGGACCTATTGGCGGTTTGGGTTTTTTAAGGGTAAAGGTTGCGTAAGGTCAAAACGGCTGGCGTTTGGCTATTGCGAGGGATTGTTGGGCGAAGCGGGGGAGGGTGAAGCACCACCCCACGCAGGACGCGGGATGGAATACAGCAGGCTCAGACTTTTCTGACGAACTCGGATTTGAGCTTCATCGGGCCGATGCCGTCGATCTTGCAGTCGATGTCGTGATCACCATCGCACAGGCGGATGTTCTTGACCTTGGTGCCGACCTTGACCACCAGCGACGTGCCTTTGACCTTGAGGTCCTTGATCACGGTGATGGTGTCGCCGTCCTGCAGGACGTTGCCGACCGAATCCTTTTTCACGGTGTCATCGGACACTGCTTCGGCTTCGCCGCTGGCGGACCACTCGTGGGCGCACTCAGGGCAGATCAACTGGGCGCCGTCTTCGTAGGTGTATTCGGAATTGCATTTTGGGCAGGGTGGCAACGTGCTCACTAAAGCTCCTTGGATTGAGGATCGCTAAAAAGCGCACATTATATAGGGTTTTAGGCGGAAGAGGGCGTGGCGCTAAATAACCTGTGGGAGCGGGCTTGTTCGCGAAGGCTGACTAACATTCAACATTGATGTCGACTGTTACGCCGCCTACGCGAGCAAGCCCGCTCCCACAGGGGATAAATCAGTGCGTGCGGGCGACCGCAAATTCACTCAATTCGACCAGAGCATCGCGGTATTCGCTGGCAGGCAGCGCATCGAGGCATTTGATCGCACGGGCCACGTAGTCACGGGCCAGTTGCGCGGTGTATTCCAGCGAACCTGAGGCTTCCACGGCTTCGCGGATGCTTTCCAGGTCTTCGATGCCGCCTTTCTGGATCGCCTTGCGCACCAGTGCAGCCTGCTCCGGCGTGCCTTCGCGCATGGTGTAGATCAGCGGCAGGGTCGGTTTGCCTTCAGCCAGGTCGTCACCGACGTTCTTGCCCAGGGTTTCGGCGTCGCCTTTGTAGTCCAGCAGGTCGTCGACCAATTGGAACGCCACGCCCAGGTGATCACCGAATGTACGCAGGGCTTCCGACTGTTCCGATGTCGCTTCGCAGAGCGCAGCAGCACTGTGTGTCGAGGCCTCGAAGAGCATCGCAGTCTTGCCGCGGATGACTTCCATGTAGGTTTCTTCGGTGGTGCTGGCGTCACGAACCTTCGACAGCTGCAACACTTCGCCTTCGGCGATGATGCGCGTGGCTTGCGAAAGGATTTTCATCACCGGCATGGAGCCCAGCTCGACCATCATTTCGAAGGACCGCGAATACAGGAAGTCGCCCACCAGCACGCTAGGGGCGTTGCCCCACATGGCGTTGGCGGTCGAGCGGCCACGGCGCATGCCGGACATGTCGACCACGTCGTCATGCAGCAGGGTTGCGGTGTGCAGGAACTCGATGGTCGCCGCCAGCAGGCGCAGGTCATCGCCTTCGCGCCCCAGCGCCTTGCCACACAGCAAAACCAATAGGGGGCGCAGGCGTTTACCGCCAGCCGAGGTAATGTAATCGCCGATTTTCGATACCAGCGGCACTCGGGAAGTCAGCTGCTTCTTGATGATGCCGTCGACGGCGCTAAAATCGTCCGCCACCGCGCGGTAGAAAGCTTGGGGTTGCATCAGCGACAGTTGCTCCAGAAGGGTTGCGCGGCATGCTAGGACCCACGTCGGCGGGTGTCAAGGTACGATGGACGGCCTCTTGCATCGCCCTGGCAGCTTGCGTACAATCGCGCACCCTGAACTTCCTGGGCAGCACCTGCCTTACGCAATTGCAAACAGGCCTTCCAGCCCAATGCAGCCATGCCAGCCAATACCTCTTCTTATAAAGAGCTGGGTGAGCAGGATTATCGGAGAAATACCATGTCGTACGCAGTAATTGTTACTGGTGGCAAGCAATACAAGGTCGCCCCAGGTGAATACCTGAAGATCGAAAAACTGGAAATCGCTACCGGCGAATCCGTTACTTTTGATCGCGTTCTGTTGGTCGCCAATGGCGATGACGTGAACATCGGCGCTCCAGTTGTTGCTGGCGCTACCGTTGTGGCTGAAGTGATCTCCCAAGGTCGTCACGATAAAGTCCGCATCATCAAGTTCCGTCGTCGTAAGCACCACATGAAGCGTATGGGCCACCGCCAGTGGTACACCGAGATCAAAATCACCGGTATTCAGGCTTAATTTCAGCCTAATTCCTCACTAGGAGAATTGACTCATGGCACACAAAAAAGCTGGTGGTAGTACCCGTAACGGTCGCGACTCAGAAGCCAAACGCCTTGGCGTGAAGATGTATGGCGGCCAGGTTATCATTCCGGGCAACATCATCGTGCGTCAGCGCGGCACCCAATTCCACGCCGGTTACGGTGTTGGCATGGGTAAAGATCACACCCTGTTCGCTAAAATCGACGGCGTGATCAAGTTCGAAGTAAAGGGCGCCTTCGGTCGTCGTTACGTAAGCATTGTCCCGAAGACTGAAGTCGTCGCGGCATAATTGCGTAGTTGCTGGAAAAGCCCTGTCTCGCGACGGGGCTTTTTCGTTTGTGGGGTGAGTCTCTTGCAAAGCTGTTTGTGATGGGCTCCAGCGCTGGATTTGCGGTCGTTGATTGAGGTCGCTGCGCTCATTTTTGCAAGAGTCTTATGTCTTAGTGTTTTTCGGCTCGTCCGTATGACGAGAGGCGTTTTGTTATGAAGTTTGTTGATGAAGTATCGATTCGAGTAAAGGCCGGCGACGGCGGCAACGGTTGCATGAGCTTCCGTCGCGAAAAATTCATTGAAAACGGTGGCCCGAACGGCGGTGACGGTGGTGATGGCGGCTCGGTCTACATGATCGCCGACGAAAACCTCAACACCCTGGTGGACTACCGTTACACCCGGCACTTTGATGCCGAGCGTGGTTCCAACGGCGGCAGCACTGACTGCACCGGCAAGAAAGGTGAAGAGCTGGTGCTGCGTGTTCCGGTCGGCACGACCGTTATCGACTCCGCCACTCAGGAAGTGATTGGCGACCTGACCAAAGCTGGCCAGCGTCTGCTGGTAGCTCACGGCGGCTGGCACGGTCTGGGTAACACCCGTTTCAAATCCAGTACCAACCGTGCTCCGCGCCAGACCACTCCGGGTAAACCGGGTGAAGCGCGTGACCTGAAGCTGGAAATGAAGGTATTGGCTGACGTCGGCCTGCTGGGCTTGCCGAACGCCGGTAAAAGTACCCTGATCCGCGCTGTATCGGCCGCCAAGCCGAAAGTCGCCGACTACCCGTTCACGACGCTGGTGCCGAATCTGGGTGTGGTCAGTGTCGATCGCTGGAAAAGCTTCGTGGTCGCGGATATTCCGGGCCTGATCGAAGGTGCTTCCGACGGCGCAGGCCTGGGGATTCGCTTCCTCAAGCACTTGTCGCGTACCCGTCTGTTGCTGCACCTCGTGGACATGGCGCCGCTGGATGACACCAGCGCTCCGGATGCTGCAGAAGTGATCGTCAGCGAACTGACCAAGTTCAGCCCGTCCCTGGCTGAGCGTGATCGTTGGTTGGTGCTGAACAAGTGTGACCAGATTCTTGAGGAAGAGCACGACGAGCGCGTCAAGGAAATCGTAGATCGCCTGGAGTGGACCGGTCCTGTCTATGTGATCTCTGCGATCTCTAAACTGGGTACCGAGCGTCTGTGCCACGACATCATGCGTTATCTGGAAGATCGTGCCGATCGCCTGGCTGCGGACCCTGCGTACAAAGAAGAGTTGGCCGAACTCGATCAGCGCATCGAAGATGAAGCCCGTGCTCAGCTGCAGGCCCTGGATGACCAGCGTGCCCTGCGCCGTAGCGGCGTGAAGTCGGTCCACGACATCGGCGACGATGATTGGGACGAAGAAGATGTGGATGACGAAGACGGTCCGGAAATCATTTACGTGCGTGACTGATTCGTTGCGATAAACTTAAACGCCGCTCACTAGAGCGGCGTTTTAGTATCTGGAAATCGATAGTTGGTCACGAATAACCACGAATAACGTTACGGGCAGTGCCAGGTCGCGCTGTCCTCAAGCTAAGGTTGAAGATGATGCGGAGCAAGGTGACAGGTGCGCAGCGTTGGGTCGTGAAGATCGGCAGCGCTTTGCTGACAGCGGACGGCAAGGGCCTGGATCGCGCGGCAATGAGTGTTTGGGTCGAGCAGATGGTGGCTTTGCATGAGGCTGGCGTCGAGCTGGTGCTGGTGTCCTCCGGGGCGGTGGCGGCCGGCATGAGTCGCTTGGGCTGGACCGTACGACCCAGTGCGATGCACGAGTTGCAGGCCGCTGCCGCCATCGGTCAGATGGGGTTGGTGCAAGCCTGGGAGTCGAGCTTTGCCGAGCATGGCCGGCATACCGCGCAGATTCTCCTGACCCACGACGACTTGTCCGACCGCAAGCGCTACCTGAATGCCCGCAGCACCTTGCGCGCGCTGGTCGAGCTGAAAGTTATTCCGGTGATCAACGAGAACGACACCGTGGTCACTGACGAAATCCGTTTCGGTGACAACGACACCCTGGCGGCGCTGGTAGCCAACCTTGTCGAAGCTGACTTGCTGGTGATCCTTACCGATCGCGATGGCATGTTCGACGCCGATCCGCGCAACAACCCTGACGCCAATCTGATTTACGAAGCACGCGCTGATGATCCGGCGCTGGATGCGGTGGCGGGCGGTACGGGTGGGGCGCTGGGTCGTGGCGGCATGCAGACCAAATTGCGTGCTGCGCGGCTGGCGGCTCGCTCCGGTGCGCATACCATCATCGTCGGTGGACGTATTGATCGTGTGCTGGATCGTCTCAAGGCTGGCGAGCGCATCGGCACCTTGCTGTCGCCTGAGCGCGGCCTGTTGGCGGCGCGCAAGCAATGGCTGGCCGGGCACCTGCAAACCCGCGGCACGCTCGTGCTGGATGCCGGTGCGGTGATGGCGCTGTCCAAAGGCAACAAAAGTTTGCTGCCTGTGGGTGTCAAGCGGGTCCAGGGCAGCTTCCGTCGTGGCGAGATGGTGGTTTGCGTGGCGCCGGATGGTCGTGAGATCGCCCGAGGCCTGGCCAACTACAGCGCGCTGGAAGCACAAAAAATCATCGGTCAGTCGTCTGAGGCGATTGTCGGTCTGTTGGGTTACATGGCGGAGCCGGAACTGGTTCATCGCGATAACCTGATCCTGGTCTGAGGGAATACCTGAATGCGCGTGGCAAAAGGATTGTTGGGTCTGCTGTTGGCGATGCCGCTGCTGGCCTCGGCCGAGGAGATTGGTCAGGTGTCGACGGTGTTCAAGTTTGTCGGTCCGAACGACCGCATCGTCGTCGAAGCGTTTGATGATCCAAAGGTTGAGGGTGTGACTTGCTACCTGTCGCGAGCCAAGACGGGTGGCGTGAAGGGTGGTTTGGGACTGGCTGAAGATCGCGCGGAAGCGTCTATCGCTTGTCGTCAGGTCGGGCCGATCCGCTTCAAAGGCGAATTGAAGGATGGTGACGAGGTGTTCAAGGAGCGCACGTCGCTGGTGTTCAAGACCATGCAGGTGGTGCGATTCCTCGACAAGAAGCGCAATACGCTGGTGTACCTGGTCTATAGCGATCGTGTGATCGAAGGCAGTCCGCAGAATGCGGTCACCGCCATCCCGATCCTGCCGTGGGCGAGCGCCCAGTAATCTGACAAAAATCGAAATGTGGGAGCGGCGGTGCGACGTTTCGACTTGCTCGCGAAGAGGCCATAACATTCAACATCATCGTTGACTGTTACACCGCCTTCGCGAGCAAGTCGAAACGTCGCACCGCCGCTCCCACATTTTTTTGTGCAGATTTATTAAATCGCAGGCAATAAAAAACCGACCCTAGGGTCGGTTTTTTAACAAGCTTATCGCTTATGCGGCAACAGCAAGGTTCAGAGCCTTGACGTGACCGTTCAGGCGGCTCTTATGACGAGCAGCCTTGTTCTTGTGGATGATGCCTTTATCGGCCATACGGTCGATAACTGGCACGGCCAGAACGTAAGCAGCTTGAGCTTTTTCAGCGTCTTTTGCGTCGATGGCTTTAACTACATTCTTGATGTAGGTACGAACCATGGAACGCAGGCTGGCGTTGTGGCTGCGACGCTTCTCAGCCTGTTTTGCACGTTTTTTGGCGGAAGGTGTGTTGGCCACCGTCGAGCTCCTCGAAAGACTTTTTAGGAAATAGCAAACAAAATAGGCCGCGAATCATGCCGATGAGTTGATGTCTTGTCAAGGGCGGTTGAGACGTTCCGCTAAGTGGTAGGTATAAAGAGGCGGGATATTTATTTCCGGCGCTTGACCTGTAAACTCGCGAGCTTTGGCTCTGTGCTGCTGCGGCGCGGAGTATCGCATAAGTAGGCGCTTTGTTCGCCTGCTGTTTATCGACAGGCACAAACTCTTTCAATGAATCTGCTCAAATCGTTAGCCGCCGTCAGCTCTATCACGATGCTTTCCCGGATTCTGGGGTTCGTTCGTGACACTCTCATTGCACGCACATTTGGCGCCGGGATGGCGACCGACGCCTTCTTTATCGCCTTCAAATTGCCCAATCTGCTGCGACGGATCTTCGCCGAGGGGGCTTTTTCCCAGGCATTCGTGCCGATTCTTGCGGAATATAAAAGCCAGAAGGGCGAGGAGGCGACGCGAACCTTCATTGCCTACGTCTCGGGCCTGCTGACGCTGGTGCTGGCGTTGGTCACCGCCTTGGGCATGATCGCTGCGCCGTGGGTCATCTGGGCGACCGCGCCGGGGTTCACCAATACGCCGGAAAAATTCGAGCTGACGGCCAGCCTGTTGCGGGTGACCTTCCCTTATATATTGCTGATCTCCCTGTCTTCATTGGCCGGGGCAATCCTCAATACCTATAACCGCTTCTCGGTGCCGGCCTTTGTGCCGACGCTGCTCAACGTCAGCATGATCATCTTTTCGGTGTTCCTGACGCCGTACTTCGATCCACCGGTCATGGCGCTGGGCTGGGCGGTATTGGCGGGTGGTCTGGCGCAATTGCTCTATCAGCTGCCGCACCTGAAAAAGCTCGGCCTGCTGGTGTTGCCACGCCTGAACCTGCGTGACAGCGGCGTCTGGCGGGTCATGAAACAAATGCTGCCGGCGATTCTCGGCGTGTCCGTGAGCCAGATTTCGCTGATCATCAACACCATTTTCGCTTCGTTCCTGGTCGCCGGTTCCGTGTCCTGGATGTACTACGCCGACCGTTTGATGGAGTTACCGTCCGGTGTTCTGGGCGTGGCGCTGGGCACGATTCTCCTGCCCACCCTGGCCAAGACTTACGCCAGCAAGGATCGCGAGGAATATTCACGGATCCTCGATTGGGGTCTGCGCCTGTGCTTCATGTTGGTGTTGCCTTGCTCCCTGGCACTGGGGATTCTCGCCGAGCCGTTGACGGTTTCTTTGTTCCAGTACGGCCAGTTCAGCGCGTTTGACGCCACCATGACCCAACGGGCGCTGATCGCTTATTCGGTCGGTTTGCTCGGGATTATTGTGATAAAAGTGCTGGCGCCTGGCTTTTATGCGCAACAAAACATCCGCACACCGGTAAAAATCGCGATTTTTACCCTGATCGTTACCCAGTTGTTCAACCTGGTGTTGATCGGCCCGCTGGCCCACGCCGGTCTGGCGCTGGCCATCAGCATCGGCGCGTGCATTAACGCCGGCCTGCTGTTCTATCAGCTGCGCAAGCAGCAGATGTATGAGCCGCAACCGGGTTGGGCGAAGTTCGGCTTCAAGCTGGTGATAGCCGTGTTGGTGATGTCTGCTGTATTGCTGCTTGGAATGCATTTCATGCCAGCCTGGGATCAGGGGCATATGCTGGAGAGGTTCCTGCGTCTGGGCGCATTGGTCGTTGCCGGTGTGGCGGCTTATTTCGGCATGTTGCTGTTGATGGGCTTCCGTTTGCGAGACTTCAATCGCAAGGCGCTGAGCTGAGGTCACGACCTCGATAAACACGGGCGAATCGACAGTTTTGTCGGCTCGATCACTTTGGGTTACGGTGTTGCCTGTCGTCGGCCGCCGGGTGTGGTTATAATCGACCACTTTATGAGCAAGAAGCGCGTTATGCAGCTGGTTCGAGGCCTCCACAACCTGCGCCCCCAGCATCGGGGCTGTGTCGCCACTATTGGCAACTTTGACGGTGTTCACCGTGGCCACCAGGCTATCCTGGCGAGGCTCCGTGAGCGTGCGCTCGAGTTGGGCGTGCCCAGCTGCGTGGTGATTTTTGAGCCGCAGCCGCGAGAGTTCTTCGCGCCGGACACGGCTCCGGCCCGTCTGGCCCGGCTGCGGGATAAACTGCAGTTGCTGGCCGAAGAAGGTGTCGACCGGGTCCTGTGCCTGGCCTTCAACCAGCGCCTGAGCAAGCTCAGCGCCGCCGAATTCGTCGATACCATTCTGGTGGACGGCCTCGGTGTGCAACATCTTGAGGTCGGTGACGATTTCCGTTTTGGCTGTGACCGGGTAGGGGATTTCGATTTCCTGCAACAGGCTGGCGTCCTTCAGGACTTTACCGTCGAAGCGGCGCAGACGGTCGAGCTGGACGGTATTCGCGTGAGCAGCACCCAGGTTCGCAATGCCCTGGCGGCTGCCGATTTTGCCTTGGCCGAGCGACTGCTCGGTCGTCCGTTCCGGATTGCCGGACGGGTCCTGCATGGCCAGAAGCTGGCGCGCCAGTTGGGTACGCCGACGGCCAACATACAACTCAAGCGTCGTCGCGTGCCGCTGACCGGGGTTTACCTGGTCAACGTCGACATCGACGGCAAGACCTGGCCAGGCGTCGCCAACATTGGCGTGCGGCCAACCGTTCAAGGTGATGGCAAAGCCCACCTCGAAGTGCATCTTTTAGATTTTGCCGGCGATCTGTATGACCGGCGTTTGACGGTGGTTTTCCACCACAAGCTGCGTGAAGAGCAGCGTTTCGCCTCTCTGGAGGCGCTTAAGACGGCGATCAATGCGGATGTTGCCGCCGCCCGTGCCCTGTCGCACCTAGCGCCAATCGCTAATGAAGAGCCTTAAATGACCGACTATAAAGCCACGCTAAACCTTCCGGACACCGCCTTCCCAATGAAGGCCGGCCTGCCTCAGCGCGAACCGCAGATTCTGCAGCGCTGGGACAGCATTGGCCTGTACGGTAAGTTGCGCGAGATTGGCAAGGATCGTCCGAAGTTCGTACTTCACGACGGTCCTCCGTACGCCAACGGCACGATTCACATCGGTCATGCGCTGAACAAGATTCTCAAGGACATGATCATCCGCTCGAAAACCCTGTCGGGTTTCGACGCGCCTTATGTTCCGGGCTGGGACTGCCACGGTCTGCCGATCGAGCACAAAGTCGAAGTGACCCACGGTAAAAACCTGGGCGCGGACAAGACCCGCGAACTGTGCCGTGCCTACGCCACCGAGCAGATCGAAGGCCAGAAGTCCGAATTCATCCGTCTGGGCGTGTTGGGCGATTTTGCCAACCCGTACAAGACCATGGACTTCAAAAACGAGGCCGGCGAAATCCGTGCCTTGGCTGAAATCGTCAAGGGCGGTTTCGTGTTCAAGGGCCTGAAGCCTGTGAACTGGTGCTTCGATTGCGGTTCGGCCCTGGCTGAAGCGGAAGTCGAGTACGAGAACAAAAAGTCCTCGACCATCGACGTGGCGTTCCCGATTGCCGACGAAGCCAAACTGGCTGCCGCTTTCGGTCTGCCTGCGCTGGGTAAACCTGCTTCGATCGTGATCTGGACCACTACCCCGTGGACCATCCCTGCCAACCAGGCGTTGAACGTTCACCCGGAATTCAATTACGCCCTGGTCGACGTCGGCGACAAATTGCTGGTGCTGGCTGAAGAGCTGGTCGAGTCATGTCTGGCCCGCTACAGCCTGGAAGGCTCGGTCATCGCGACCACCACCGGTAAAGCGCTGGAGCTGATCAACTTCCGTCACCCGTTCTACGATCGTCTGTCGCCGGTTTACCTGGCCGACTACGTCGAACTGGGCGCTGGCACCGGCGTGGTTCACTCCTCGCCGGCCTACGGCGTAGACGACTTCGTGACCTGCAAGAAGTACGGCATGGTCAACGATGACATCATCAATCCGGTTCAAAGCAACGGCGTTTACGTACCGTCGCTGGAATTCTTCGGCGGCCAGTTCATCTGGAAGGCCAACCCGGCCATCGTCGACAAGTTGACCGAAGTCGGTGCGCTACTGCACACCAGCGTCATCGAACACAGCTACATGCACTGCTGGCGTCACAAGACCCCGCTGATCTACCGCGCCACCGCGCAGTGGTTCATCGGCATGGACAAAGAACCTGTGACCGGCGACACCCTGCGCAAGCGGGCGATCAAAGCCATCGAAGAGACCAGGTTCGTCCCGGCCTGGGGCCAGGCGCGTCTGCACTCGATGATCGCCAACCGTCCGGACTGGTGCATCTCCCGTCAGCGCAACTGGGGCGTGCCGATTCCGTTCTTCCTGAACAAGGAAAGCGGCGAGCTGCACCCACGTACTGCCGAATTGATGGAAGAAGTCGCCAAGCGCGTCGAAGTCGAAGGCATCGAAGCCTGGTTCAAGATGGACGCCGCCGAGTTGCTTGGTGACGAAGCGCCGCAGTACGACAAGATCAGCGACACCCTGGACGTCTGGTTCGATTCGGGCACCACGCACTGGCACGTTCTGCGCGGTTCGCACCCGATGGGCCACGAAACCGGTCCACGTGCCGACCTGTACCTGGAAGGTTCGGACCAACACCGTGGCTGGTTCCACTCGTCATTGCTGACCGGTTGCGCCATCGACAACCACGCGCCGTACCGCGAGCTGCTGACTCACGGCTTCACCGTCGACGAGTCCGGCCGCAAGATGTCCAAGTCCCTGGGCAACGTGATCGCGCCGCAAAAGGTCAACGACACCCTGGGCGCCGACATCATGCGTCTATGGGTTGCTTCCACCGATTACTCGGGTGAAATGGCGGTTTCCGAGCAGATCCTGCAGCGCAGTGCGGACGCTTACCGGCGGATCCGTAACACCGCGCGCTTCCTGCTCTCCAACCTGACCGGTTTCAACCCGGCCACCGACATCCTGCCGGCCGAAGAAATGCTGGCGCTGGACCGTTGGGCCGTGGACCGCACCCTGCTGCTGCAACGCGAGCTGCAAGAGCACTACGGTGAATACCGCTTCTGGAACGTCTACTCCAAGATCCACAACTTCTGCGTGCAGGAGTTGGGCGGTTTCTACCTCGACATCATCAAGGACCGTCAGTACACCACTGGCGCCAACAGCAAGGCCCGCCGTTCGGCGCAAACCGCGCTGTACCACATCTCCGAAGCGCTGGTGCGCTGGATCGCGCCGATCCTGGCGTTCACCGCTGACGAACTGTGGGAATACCTGCCGGGCGAGCGTAACGAATCGGTCATGCTCAATACCTGGTACGAAGGCCTGACCGAGTTGCCGGAAAACGTCGAGCTGGACCGCGCCTACTGGGAGCGGATCATGGCGGTGAAGGTCGCGGTCAACAAGGAAATGGAAATCCAGCGCGCGGCCAAGGCCGTCGGTGGCAACCTGCAAGCCGAAGTGACGCTGTTCGCCGAAGAGGCGCTGAGCGCCGACCTGGCCAAGCTGAGCAACGAACTGCGCTTCGTACTGATCACCTCGACCGCGACCGTTGCACCGTTCGTTCAGGCGCCGGCCGATGCCGTGGTCACCGAAGTCAGTGGTTTGAAACTGCAAGTGGTCAAGTCGAGCCACGCCAAGTGCGCCCGTTGCTGGCACTGCCGTGAAGACGTCGGCGTGAACCCGGAGCATCCGGAAATCTGCGGTCGTTGCGTCGACAACATCAGCGGCGCTGGCGAGGTTCGTCACTATGCCTAATGCGGCTGGCCGTTTCGGACGGCTGAGCTGGCTCTGGTTGAGTTTGCTGGTCCTGGTCATCGACCAGGCCAGCAAGTTCTACTTCGAAGGCAAGCTCGAGATGTTCCAGCAAATCGTGGTAATCCCCGATTTGTTCAGCTGGACCCTGGCCTATAACACGGGGGCGGCATTCAGCTTCCTGGCCGACAGCTCCGGCTGGCAGCGCTGGTTGTTTGCCCTGATCGCGGTCGTGGTCAGTGCGGTGCTGGTCGTGTGGCTCAAACGTCTGGGGCGCAACGAAACCTGGCTGGCCGTCGCTTTGGCGCTGGTGCTGGGTGGCGCGCTGGGTAATCTGTATGACCGCATCGCCCTGGGCCATGTGATCGATTTCATTCTGGTGCATTGGCAGAACCGCTGGTATTTCCCGGCGTTCAACTTTGCCGACAGTGCAATCTCTGTCGGTGCCGTAATGCTTGCGCTAGACATGTTCAAAAGTAAGAAAACCGGAGAAGCCGTTCATGACTGAACAGGTATTGGCTGAGCAACGCATCCGCCAGAACACGGAAGTCACCTTGCACTTTGCACTGCGCCTGGAGAACGGCGACACGGTCGACAGCACCTTCGACAAAGCCCCGGCGACCTTCAAGGTCGGTGACGGCAACCTGTTGCCAGGGTTCGAAGCAGCGCTGTTCGGCTTCAAGGCTGGCGACAAGCGTACGCTGACAATTCAGCCGGAAAACGCTTTTGGCCAACCCAACCCGCAGAACGTACAAATCATCCCGCGCTCGCAGTTCAAGGACATGGAACTGTCGCCTGGCTTGCTGGTGATCTTTAACGATGCGGCCAATACTGAGCTGCCGGGTGTGGTGAAGACCTTCGATGACGAGCAAGTGACCATCGACTTCAACCACCCGCTGGCCGGCAAGACATTGACCTTTGACGTCGAGATCATCAACGTCAAATCGCTGTAACTGACCGGACACGGTCAAAAATGTGGGAGCGGGCTTGCTCGCGAAAGCGTCATCACATGTAACATCAATGTCGACTGACACACCGCTTTCGCGAGCAAGCCCGCTCCCACAATAGTTTTCACTGTTTTCGCTATTTCTTGCGCGCAAGACACGAGGCACAGCATGCAAATCAAACTCGCCAACCCCCGTGGCTTCTGCGCCGGTGTGGACCGGGCAATCGAAATCGTCAACCGCGCCCTGGAAGTCTTCGGGCCGCCGATCTACGTGCGCCACGAAGTGGTCCACAATAAATTCGTCGTCGAAGACCTGCGTGCTCGTGGGGCGATCTTCGTCGAAGAACTGGATCAGGTGCCGGACGACGTTATCGTGATCTTCAGTGCCCACGGTGTTTCCCAGGCCGTGCGCACCGAAGCCGCCGGTCGTGGCCTGAAGGTGTTCGACGCCACTTGCCCGCTGGTGACCAAGGTACACATCGAAGTGGCCCGATACAGCCGCGACGGCCGTGAATGCATCCTCATCGGCCACGCCGGTCATCCGGAAGTCGAAGGCACCATGGGCCAGTACGATGGCAGCAATGGTGGCGCGATCTATCTGGTCGAAGACGAGAAAGACGTCGCCGAATTGCAGGTGAACAACCCTGAAAGACTGGCGTTCGTGACCCAGACCACCCTGTCCATGGACGATACCAGCCGCGTCATTGACGCTCTGCGTACACGCTTCCCGGCGATCGGTGGTCCACGCAAGGATGACATCTGCTACGCCACGCAAAACCGTCAGGACGCGGTCAAGCAACTCGCCGACGAATGCGACGTGGTCCTGGTGGTCGGCAGCCCGAACAGCTCCAACTCCAATCGCCTGCGTGAACTGGCCGAGCGCATGGCCACCCCGGCCTACCTGATCGACGGTGCCGAAGACCTGCAAAAGAGCTGGTTCGACGGTGTCGAGCGAATCGGCATCACCGCTGGCGCCTCCGCACCGGAAGTGCTGGTGCGTGGCGTGATCCAGCAGTTGCAGGCGTGGGGCGCTACTGGCGCCGATGAATTGGCCGGTCGCGAGGAGAACATTACCTTCTCCATGCCTAAAGAGTTGCGCGTCCGCTCCCTGCTTTAACGCTTTTGCCCCTTGGGCACAGCGCCTGCTCAGCCTTATGGCTGCGCAGGCTGACGCGGCCGGTCGCGGCCAGCACCACCTGGAGCTGAGAGACCGGTTCGCGGGCGGCGCAAATGTGCAGTGTCCCCGCTTGAAAGGCCCGTTCGGGCATCTGTGGCTCGCCGATACTGTTGAAGCGTATGTAGCGCCTGACCGGCCAATTGCCGACAATCGGCACCTCAGTGCCACTCGCGCGCTCAATCAGCAGCGGATTGCTGTTGTCCTCCGCCCCTTTGCCACTGATATCCAGAATGATCCGCCAGCCCTGACTCCAGTCGCCGTTGATGCCGTGAATCACGACGCTCTGGTTGCGTGTGATGGCAACGGTTCTGGCGTTGCGTATACCGCTGATAAGCGACTCTGCCACCTGTTCGCGATGGTTCGATTCAGTCAGTGCAGCAAACGCCGGACTGACCAACAGCAGAACAATCCCGACAATTGTCAGTCCCATGAGCAGTTCGATCAGGCTGAAACCTTGCTGATGCATGTCATCTCCCTCCCTGGAGTGCTGCGGCCCGCGCGATCCCTGCGCGAGTAATGGCAAAACAACCGAACATCTGCCGGTCGAATGTTCTAGCGTGTAGAAGCAGGTATAGCCGACGGCAACGGAGGGCACCGATGGATCATCGTACAAAAGGTTTCACGCTGATCGAGTTGCTGGTCGCGCTCGCGGTGTTTCTGGTCCTGATCACGCTGGTCGTACCGGCGTTTACCCGATCGGTGCAAATCACCAAGGCCGACACCGAAATCGGCGATCTGCAACGCGGACTCAATTTCGCCCGACTGGAGGCTATCGACCGTGGTGTCACCACCCGGCTGCGCCCGACGGCCGGCGGCAGCGTCTGGAGCGGAGAATTAACGGTCTTTGACGGTACTGGCAATCCGGCCAATGTATTGCGGGTTGTTCCAGCGATGAGCAGCGGCGCGACTCTGACGCTAACCTCAGGAGTGACCGCCATCGATTTCAACAACCTTGGCGGGTTGTCGGCACCGTCCACGGCGGTGGTGATCAGCTACGTACGGGGGGCGGAAAGCAGGACACTGAATGTGTGTTTGAACGGACGAATTCTATTGGGTGGAAGCTGCGGATGAGGGGATGGAGCAAGCGTGCACAGGAGGGCATGACGCTGATCGAAGTCTTGGTTGCGTTGTTGATTCTGAGTGTGGGGCTGTTGGGGGCGGCAGCGATTCAGCTTAATGCGCTGAAGTACACGGACAGCGCGCGGATGACCAGCCAGGCGAGTTTTATCGCCTACGACATGATGGACCGCATTCGCGCCAACTCCGGTGCCGACTACACCGTCACGCCTCCGACCTCGGGCAACCTGAGCGTCGCTCGGGATCAGGATCTCTACGACTTCACCACCAACATTGTCAATTTCGGCGGCGCCACTGCCACCGGTAGCGTTACGCTCAATCAGCGGGTGTACACCATCACCATCACTTGGGATGACTCACGGGCGGCCAATACTGCCAATTCACGCCGTAGTTTCGTCCTGACCAGTCGCGCCACCCTTGATCCGGTGTCGACGCCATGAACCAGACCAACCGAGGTTTCGGCCTGATCGAGTTACTGATCGCCCTGGCGTTGAGTCTGGTCGTGGTCCTGGGTGTGGCGCAGATTTTCATCGCGGCCAAGAATACTTATGTCAGCCAGAACACCGCTGCCGCCATGCAGGAAGATGCGCGTTTCGTGCTGAGCAAGATGATTCAGGAAATTCGCATGGTCGGGATGTTCGGATGTCTGGGGGCGGTCACCGATTCAAGCTCGGCGGGTGACTTCAATGCCAGCCAGACAACGCCCATCAGATGGGACAACGCCAACCTCAAACTGACCCTGGTGACAGCGGATGTCGGCAGCAGTGGCGGGGTACCGACCTGGACGGTGGTTTCCGATTGCCGGAACAATGCAACGGCCTACACCGGCGTCCGGGTTCCGGGGTCGGGAGAGCTGGCGTTTCCGATCCGGCGCTTGATCTACAGCTTCAGCAACAATCAACTGCTGATGGGTGTCGGCAGCGGCACGCCGGCTCAGGCGGTGCTGGTGAACAACGTCAGTGCCTTCAACGTGAGCTTCGGCCTCGCCAGTTCCGCCACTGATGTGGCCGCCTCCAGTTACAGCAACAACCCCACTGATCCGGCGCGCATCCGTAGTGTTCGCCTGACATTGACCCTCACCGACCCGAACAACCGGGTAGGCAATCAAACCTTCAACGTGGTTGCCGCGCTGCGCAACCGCTTGCCATGAGGGGAGGGCCGATGAGTATTTCTCCCGTGACCCCTCCCGCCCAGCGGGGCATGGCGCTGCTGGTCAGCCTGGTGTTTCTTCTGTTGCTGACACTGATCGGCCTTTCATCCATGCAAAACGCCACCCTGCAGGAAAAAATGGCTGCCAGCGTGACCTTGCGCAATCAGTCGTTCCAGGGCGCCGAATCGGCGTTGCGCGTAGGTGAAAGCGCGGTGCAACTGGATACCTATTCGTTGCCGGTCTGCAGCGGCACTACCCAATGCGCACCACCGGCCGAGTCGTCGACAATCACCGGCGCTGGCTTCAATTCCACCTCGGGGGTGACCTGGATCGCCTCCGGCAGCGGTTTTTACGGGGTACAGAACATCGGCACCACCCTGACCGCCGTGAATGTGCCGAGCAACACCTCGACAACGCTGTACCGGGTGACCGCCGTCGGCATCGCGGGCAACTCGCGCAGTGTGGTGGAGAGTATCTATGCGAAATACTGAGGCCCGCGCAGGCTGGCGCCGTTGGTTGTTGCAGTTGTTCTGCGGCGCGGCGTTGAGCCTTTATCTGGCAGCGCCGACTTACGCGTTCACGCCCTCGGATTCGCCGCTGTTGAATGCCGCCGCCGTGGCGCCCAATGTGATGCTGTTACTCGATGACTCGGGGAGTATGAACAGCATTATCTGGGCGGCAGGCTTCGATCCGACGGTCGCACGTGCCCCGGTGACTATTTGCCTCTCCAATGGTTCGTGCGACAAAGGCCGTGAGCTTGGCATGGCCGATGGCAATATTCCTTTGTCGAGTTTGACTCATGGAACATGCACGAAGGACGGATGGTACGGTTTTTATAGGAACAGCCTTGCCGGTCCGGATACGCTTTGCCTCAAGCTTCCCGATCCGGTGGGGAGCGAAGACACGCTTTATACGGCGAATTACCTGTCCTATCTGATAAGCCTGGCCAACAACTCCGACCGGGATTTCACCGATGGCTCGATTCCCAATGACTACCGGATGAATGTAGCGCGCAACGTTTCCAAGGCGTTGGTGGCCAGCAACCGCTCGCTGCGCATCGGCTTGGCGACGTTCAACCTGGCGGTCGGCAACCATAAGGATGACGGTGGTTACATCGTCCGTTCGGTCAGTGATTTGTCGGCAGTCAGCGGCACCGTGACACAGACTCAGGCCGATACCAACTACAACGAATTGATCGCCGGAATCGACGAACTTAGCGCGCAGGCCAATACGCCGCTGGCTGAAGCCTATTACGAGATCACCCGCTATTTCCGTGGCATGGCGCCGTACAACAACTCGACACCCGCCACCTATACCAGTCCGATTCAGTATCGCTGCCAGAGGAATTACGGGGTGGTGATCACCGGTGGTCTGCCTACCTTCGACCATAGCTTTCCGACTGACGATCCGGCGGGTAGCCAGTTACCGAACTGGGACGGTATCAGCAGTAACGATGGTGCCGATCCTTTCGGTGACAACGAGGGCGATACTCTCTACCTGGATGACATCGCCAAGTTTGCCTTCGATATCGACATGCGCTCCACGGGGGCCGATGCTACAGGCAAAAGCTGGGATGCCCTGGATTTTCGCCAGCAGAACATGAATACCTATACCGTGGGTTTCACCGCAGCAAACCAGATGTTGGTGGACGCCGCGACCTATGGCCAGGGCAAGTACTACCAGGCGACTGACGGCGCGGGACTCAACAGCGCGCTGTCCTCGGCCCTGAGCGATATCACCTCCAAGGCCGGCTCCGGCGGCAGTGGCGTCGCCAGCGGGACCACTTTGGGCAGCGGTTCGAGTTACTTTCAGACCAGTTACGATCCCAAGGATTGGCGCGGCACCATTAAGTCCTTTGGCTTGACATCGGCGGGCGCGGTGAACACGGCCGCGGTACTGTGGACGACCGATACCACCATCGTGCCCGGCGCGACCGCGCCGACCTACCAGTCCTGGAATACCCTGACCAACGCCGTTGTTACCCTGGCCTACAGCAATTTTTCCCCAGCCCAGCAGTCCTTCCTCAGCCAGAGCCTGCCCACTGGTATCACCGGCAGCGATCTGGTGGAATGGAGCAAGGGCACCAACAAAACCGGGTTGAGAGCGCGCAGTGTATTGCTCGGCGATATCATCAACTCGCCTCTCGTGCTGGCCGCTCCCACGAACAAAACTGCGTCCGACCTGGTGGGTGACACCACTTACAGCGCCTACCTCGCCACCAAAGCCGCCAACATGAACTCCAGCCTGGTGGTGAACGCCAATGACGGTTTTGTAAACGTCATCAGCTCGACCAACGGTGCCAGACGCTACGGCTATATGCCCTCCAGTGTGCTGCCATCATTGCGCTACATCGCTGACCCCACTTACATCAATGGTGTGAGCCACAAATATCTGGTCGACGGTCAGGTCGGCGTGTTCGATGCCCAACTCGACAGCGCCTGGAAAACCCTGGCGATTGGAGGAACAGGGGCGGGCGGCAAAACCTTTTATGCACTGCAACTGTTCGACGCATCGGCCGGTAACGTGACTAACGCGTTATGGGAAATCAGCGCACCGGCCATAGCCAATACGGCGAACGTTTTCAATGATCTGGGTTATGCCTATGCGCGTCCCGAAGTGGCACGCTTGGCCGATGGTCGCTGGGCGGCATTCATCTCCAACGGTTATGGCAGCAACTCCGGGGTGGCAGCGCTATATGTGGTGGATATCCGCGACGGCTCGCTGATCAAGAAAATCGTGGTCGACAGTACAGAAACCACCAACGGCCTGTCGTCGGTGAAACTCAGGGTCGACTCGCAAAATGTGGTGCAGGCCGCCTATGGGGGCGATCTGAAAGGGCGGTTGTGGAAGTTCGATTTGAGTGGCACTGCCTCCGATACCTGGGGCGTGGCATTTTCCGGCAAGCCGTTGTTCACCACTGCAGGTGGCGCGACCCAGCCGATTACCGTGCAACCGTTGCTGGCCGATCACGCATTGGGCGGGAAGGAAGTGTTTTTCGGCACCGGTAAATTCAACGAGACTGCCGACAAGACCAACAAAGACCTCCAGGCGTTCTATGCCGTGTGGGATGCGGAAGGTGGCTCCGGGCAAATCACAACGTCCAGTTTGCAGGCGCAGGCGGTGACTGGCGTGTTCTCGGGTAGCAGTGGGCAATTCATCACCACCAGCCAGAACGACGTGACCTATCCGGCAGAGAAGGGCTGGTATCTGCCATTGGTTTACAACAACGTGTTGACCGGCGAACGGGTAATCAATCAGGCCAGTCTGGTGGCCGGCCGGATTGTATTCACCACGGCCAGCGTGGACACCACCGACCCTTGCGCCAGTTTCGGCACCGGCAAACTGGTCGAGCTGGATGCATTCAGCGGTAAGATGCTCAATTACGCGGTGCTCGACAGCAATGGCGACGGGTTGGTCGACATCAAGGATTCGATCTCCAGCGGGGTGGTTTTCACCGGTGGTATTCCGACGCTGAACGCGATCGTCAACAATGCGTCCCGCAAGATTATGAACAACTCCAGCGGTGGCATCAGCTCCCTGGTGGAAAAGCCCGGCAGCGGCGGTAGCCGTCGCATCATGTGGCGACAAATACAGTAAGTGAGAGTTGAGGCATGCGCAGATCCAACCGAGGTTTTACCCTGATCGAAATCATGATCGTGATTGCGATCATCGGGATCGTCATCACCATTGGCTACCCGAGCCTCACCGAGTATGTGAACAAGGGCCGCCGCACTGAAGTCGCCGGCCTGCTCTCCGAACAAGCGCAGATCCTTGAACGCTTCTATTCGAAGAATAATGTCTACACCAATGCCACCGGCCTGAGCGCCGGTAATGACTTCTACACCATCACCCCGACCCTGACCGATCAGACCTTCCTGCTGACGGCGGTGCGCAAGCCCGGCAAGGCCATGGCAGCTGACAAGTGCGGTGATTTCACCATCACCAACACTGGCGTCAGAAGCATGGTCAATGCGACGGCCGCGACCAAGGATTGCTGGGGGCGCTAAGTTCTTTTTTTGGGTGCCTTTTGTGCCCCCTGTCTATTTAACGGTTGGATCAGAACATGACCAGGCAACAGCAAGTGGTGATTGTCGGCGGCGGCGTGATTGGCCTGCTGACAGCGTTCAATCTCGCGTCCGAAGTGGAAAAAGTTGTGCTGCTGGATCGCTCGAACGTCGGTCAGGAGTCGTCCTGGGCCGGTGGCGGCATCGTTTCGCCGCTCTACCCGTGGCGCTACAGCCCGGCGGTCACCGCGTTGGCGCATTGGTCCCAGGATTTTTATCCACAGCTCGGTGAGCGACTGTTTGCCGCCACCGGTGTCGATCCTGAGGTGCATACCACCGGGTTGTACTGGCTGGACCTCGATGACGAGACCGAGGCGCTGGCCTGGGCCGAGCGGGAAAATCGTCCGTTGCGGGCTGTGGATATCTCGGCGGCTCACGACGCAGTGCCTGTGTTGGGGAACGGTTTTTCCCGGGCGATCTACATGGCCGATGTGGCCAATGTGCGTAATCCGCGGCTGGTGAAGTCCCTCAAGGCCGCGTTGCTGGCGCTGCCGAATGTGAGGATTCATGAACAGTGTGACGTCAGCGGGTTTATCCGTGAAGGCGCTACGGTGGTCGGGGTGCAGACCTCGGCGGGAGCGATTCATGGCGATCAGGTGGTTCTGACCGCCGGTGCCTGGAGCGGTGATTTACTCAAGAGCCTGGATCTGGAGCTGCCGGTCGAACCGGTGAAAGGTCAGATGATTCTGTACAAATGCGCGGCGGACTTTCTGCCGAGCATGGTTCTGGCCAAGGGGCGTTATGCGATCCCTCGGCGTGATGGGCACATTCTGATTGGCAGTACGCTGGAGCATGAAGGCTTCGACAAGACGCCAACCGAATCTGCCCTGGAGAGCCTGAAGGCGTCGGCGGTGGAGTTGATTCCTGCATTGGCGGATGCCGAGGTCGTGGGGCACTGGGCCGGGTTGCGACCGGGTTCGCCGGAAGGTATTCCCTACATCGGTCGGGTGCCAGGGTTCGAAGGGCTTTGGCTGAATTGCGGGCATTACCGTAATGGCTTGGTGCTGGCGCCAGCGTCGTGTCAGTTGTTTGCGGATGTGATGCTGGGGCGTGAGCCGATCATTGATCCGGCGCCGTATGCACCGATCGGGCGGATTTAGTCGCGGGATTTTCGGCGCCTGTCAGATCGCCTTCGCGAGCGAGCCCGCTCCCACATTTAAACGAGTTCTACCAGAAAGAACGCAATCGAATGTGGGAGCGGGCTTGCTCGCGAAGAGGCCCTCAATCCAACCCTAATTTTTTGAGCCTGTAGCGCATCGACCGGAATGAAAGATTTAACCGCTGAGCCGCCGCCGTGCGGTTCCAGCGGGTTTCTTCCAGGGCCTGGAGGATAAGGTTGCGTTCGACGTTTTCCAGGTAGTCTTCCAGGTTGTCGATCTGCGTCAGGTCCGGCACACCGCCTTCCGGGTTGCAGTTGCCTTCGGCCAGTCGCAGATCGCTGGCTTCAATTTGTTTGTTTTCGCACAACGTGTGCGCCCGTTCGAGCACGTTCTCCAGTTCCCGCACATTGCCGGGGAAGCGATAGCTTTTCAGCGCGTCGAGGGCTTGGGGGTGGAGTTTTGCGACGGGTTGGCCAGTGCTGGTGGCCAGGCGTTTGAGCACATGGCTGGCGAGGGATTCGATGTCGTCACGGCGTTCGCGCAAGGGCGGCACCCGTAGTTCGATCACGTTCAACCGGTAGTACAAATCCTGGCGAAAGCGTTCGGCGGCAACTTCGGCGTCGAGGTCTTTGTGGGTGGCGCACAGGATACGCACATCGACCACGGTTTCCTGTTGCTCGCCGACACCGCGAACGGCTTTTTCCTGTATGGCCCGTAGCAGTTTGACCTGCATCGCCAGCGGCAAATCAGCCACTTCGTCCAGGAACAGGGTGCCGCCATGGGCCGCCTGGAACAGTCCTGGTTTGTCTTCGATGGCACCGCTGAAACTGCCTTTGCGATGCCCGAAAAATTCGCTCTCCATCAATTCCGACGGAATCGCCCCGCAATTGACCGGAATAAAAGGTTGGTTGGCGCGTGGCCCTTGCTCATGGATCAGTCGCGCGACCAATTCCTTGCCGCTGCCGGATTCGCCGCTGATGTACACCGGCGCCTGGCTGCGGGCCAGTTTGTCGATGTGTTTGCGCAAGGCGCGCATGGGCGGTGAATCACCCAGCAGCCGGCGATCGATGGCAATGCCGGTGCCGCCCGGCGCAGGCAACCGAAGCGCACTGCTGACCAGTTCCCGCAGGCGAGTGAGGTCCACCGGTTTGGTCAGGAAGTCGAAGGCGCCGGCTTTGAGGGCGTTGATCGCCGTTTCCAGGCTGCCATAAGCGGTGATCATGGCCACCGGTACTTGGGGGTGGCGTTGCTGGATGTGTTGCACCAGCTCAAGGCCGGTGCCGTCCGGCAAGCGCATGTCGGTCAGGCACAAATCGAACGACTCTCGCGACAGCAGTGCCTGGGCTTCGCCGAGGTTGCGGGCACTGAAGGTGTCGAGTTTCATCCGTCCCAGGGTGATTTCCAGGAGTTCGCGGATATCCGGTTCGTCGTCGACGATCAGGACTTTTTGCCGTGGGCTCATGTTCAACTTTGTTTCCGTCCGTGAGCAAAAGTGATGCGAAAGCAGCCGCCGCCTTGGCGTGGTTTGAAGTCTAGGCGGGCCTGGTTGCTTTCGCACAGCTCACGGGACAGATAAAGCCCCAGGCCGGTGCCTTGGGTGCTGGTGGTGAAGAACGGTTCGAACAAGTGCACGTGATGCTCTGGCGTCACGCCGGGGCCATCGTCCAGGATCTCGAGGATCGGCAGCTGGCTGTCCGAATCGACAAACAATTCGAGCCAGACCTGTGCCAGGTCGTGATTCAAGGCGCTATGGCGCCAGGCGTTGCGCAACAGATTGTCGAGAATCTGGGTCAGTTGGTCTGGATCCATCAGGGTTTTGAAGTCTCCTGAGCAGATGCGCAGATGAATCTGCTGATGCTCGGTCGCCCTCTCGCGGTTTTCGTTGACGAACTGTTCCAGCCACGGCTTCAGATCAAGCCGTTGCGCTATGGTTTGCTGACGGCGGGACAGTTGCAGGACGTTTTCGATTACCCGATTCATTCGCTGAGAGTGGTCTTGAATAATCTGTGTCAGACGTCGATCCGCGCCGTTCAGTTCCTCTGATTCCTGCAATAGCTGCGCGGCATGACTAACGGCGCCCAGTGGGTTGCGGATTTCATGGGCGATACCGGCGGTCAGGCGACCGAGGGCGGCGAGCTTCAATTGCTGGGCTTGTTGAGCGATTTGCGCGAGGTCTTCGAGAAAGACCAAGGTCTGGTGGTGTGGGCTTTGGTCCAGGGCAATGAAGCTCGGTTGCAGCTCCAGACCACTGCTGGCGACTTTCAGGCTCTGGGGGCGCAGCGTCGGATTGTTGCGCCACAATTGCAGGCGTTCGACCAGGCTGGGCAAGTAGTCGTCGATCAACTGGCCTGCAAGATTTTCCCTGCCTAACAGGTTCAGGGCGCTGTGGTTGGCCAGTTGAACCCGCCGCTGGTCGTCGAGTACCAGGATGCCGGTCCGCATGCGTTGCAGGATCAGGGCGTTGAGGGCTTCGAGGCTGACAACTTCGCTGGCCCGCTGTTCGGCGAGGGTTTCGCTGACATCCAGGCGTCGGATCAGCCCTTGCACCAGCAATGCAGCAGCAAAACACAAGGCGCCGAGCGTGCCGACTTGCAAGTAATCGTTGGGGGTGGCGCGATGGCTGAAACTCAGGAGGAAGCTCAGCCCGACGATGCCGAGCGCGCCAACGGCGGCAATCAGCAGGCCGATGCGCCCTCGCAACAAGGTGTTGCTGATGGCTACCGATACGATCAGCAAGTTGCCGATGGCGCTGGCCACACCGCCGGCGGCATAGAACAGACCGCACAGTAGCAGGACGTCGGTCAGCGCCAGGCTGAACAGTTGCGCCGGGCGCCGGGTGTTCCCGAGGAATACCACCAGCAGGATGTTCAGCACCAGGTAAAACCAGCTGCCACTGCGCAGCAGGTCGTCATTGCTGAACGTCAGCAGCTGGTTGTCCATGTTGCTGGCGATCAACAGCACCAGGGTGATGCCGATGCTCAAACGGTAGAGGTGATAGAGGCGCAGCAGTCGCTGGGCCTGTTTGCTGCCGGGACTGGAGGTCTCAGCGATCACTGGAGCCCGGGCCTTGCTCAAGATGAGCCTGGCTGCAATACCACTGTTGTTGAAGTCTCAGCGCGCGGTCGCGTGGCAGGTGTACGCCGCAATGGGCGCAGCGGACCATCGGAGCCGCCTCCAGCTCGGCAGAGGACCTGGGCACGGACGCCTGGCCCTTGAACTTGCGCCAGAACCATACCGCAGCGGCAATCAGGGCGATCCAGAACAGTAAACGAAGCATGATGAGCTGCTATTCGACGAGTGATGAGCCAGTTTAGCCAAGGACATGACCAGCGCACAGCGTAATCATCGAGCCCATAAAAAAGGAGCCTCGAAAGGCTCCTTTTCGTACAACCCGATGTGTCAGTCAAACACGCCGAAGGTCATGTAGCTGAACCACGAGCGGTCGCTGTTATTGGCTTCGGAGTCGTGTTCCTCTTCTTCGATCACGTCGCCTTTTTCATCTTTAGGCTTGAGATCGTTCGGAATCGCGTCCTTGGCGTCCTGGAACTGCTTCTGCACGTCCTGGTTGGCGCGGGTTTCGCCCGGCGGCAGCGGTGGGCGGGATTCGATCAGGCCCAGGGTCGCCTTGCTCAGCCACGAACGGTTGTCTGCTTCGGCCACCGAAGGGTGGAACTGACCGTCGACCAGGCTTGGATGGTTCGGGTAGTTGAGCTTCAGGGTTTCGAGGCTGGTAGCGGCCAGATCGTCCAGGTGCAGACGCTGGTAGGCCTCTGTCATCACCGCCAGGCCGTCACCGACCGAAGGGGTTTCCTGGAAGTTTTCCACCACGTAGCGACCACGGTTCGCGGCGGCGACATAGGCCTGACGGGTCAGGTAGTAGTCGGCAACGTGAATCTCGTAGGCCGCCAGCAGGTTGCGCAGGTAGATCATGCGCTGCTTGGCGTCCGGCGAGTAGCGGCTGTTGGGGAAGCGGCTGGTCAGCTGGGCGAACTCGTTGTAGGAGTCGCGAGCGGCACCCGGGTCACGCTTGGTCATGTCCAACGGCAGGAAGCGCGACAACAGGCCGACGTCCTGGTCGAAAGAAGTCAGACCCTTGAGGTAATACGCGTAATCCACGTTCGGGTGCTGCGGGTGCAGACGAATGAAGCGCTCGGCGGCGGACTTCGCCGCTTCAGGCTCGGTGTTCTTGTAGTTGGCGTAGATGAGCTCGAGTTGAGCCTGATCGGCGTAGCGACCGAACGGATAACGCGACTCCAGCGCCTTCAGCTTGGCTGTGGCGGCGGTGTAGCTATTGTTGTCCAGATCGTGCTGAGCCTGCTGGTACAGCTCGACCTCGCTCAGGTTTTCGTCTACGACTTCCTTCGATGAGCAAGCAGCGGTCAATGCGAGGATGGCGATCAGCAGCAGGTGTTTCACTTGCATGGCGGCTTGCGTCCCTATGACGGCCGCTGTCTTGGGCGGGGCCGTCCTGTTATGATGAGCGCCCCGTTGAATAGCCTCGGGGCAAAAGACGCCGTATTTAACCACAAGCGCGCAGCCGAAACCAAAGGCTGTGCCGACGCCTAGTCTGAGCATGTCCGATAAAATTGAACTTCGCGCAGAGGTGCCGTCCGAATTGGGCGGCCAACGCCTCGATCAAGTCGCCGCACAATTATTCGCTGAGCACTCGCGCTCGCGCCTTTCCGCCTGGATCAAAGACGGCCGCCTGACTGTGGATGGGGCGGTTATCCGCCCGCGAGACATCGTTCATGGTGGTGCCATTCTTGAACTCACTGCCGAGCAGGAAGCTCAGGGCGAATGGATCGCTCAAGACATCGAGCTGGACATCGTCTATGAAGACGACGACATCCTGGTGATCAACAAACCCGCGGGTCTGGTGGTGCATCCTGCCGCCGGTCACGCCGATGGCACCTTGCTCAACGCCTTGCTGCACCACGTGCCGGACATCATCAATGTGCCCCGCGCCGGTATCGTGCATCGCCTGGACAAGGACACCACCGGTCTGATGGTGGTGGCCAAGACCATTCAGGCGCAGACACAGCTTGTCACGCAATTGCAGAGCCGCAGCGTAAGCCGGATCTACGAGTGCATCGTGATCGGCGTGGTGACTGCCGGCGGCAAGATCAACGCGCCGATCGGTCGTCACGGTCAGCAACGCCAGCGCATGGCCGTGATGGAAGGTGGCAAGCAGGCCGTCAGCCATTACCGCGTGCTCGAGCGTTTCCGCTCCCACACGCACGTGCGGGTGAAGCTGGAAACCGGTCGTACGCACCAGATTCGTGTGCACATGGCCCACATCAACTACCCGTTGGTCGGAGACCCTGCCTACGGCGGTCGCTTCCGTATTCCGCCGGCAGCCAGTGTGACCATGGTCGAATCGTTGAAGGCGTTCCCGCGTCAGGCGCTGCATGCGCGGTTCCTGGAGCTGGATCACCCGACCACCGGTAAACGCATGAGCTGGGAATCGCCACTGCCGGACGATTTCGTCTGGTTGCTGACGCTGCTCAAGCAAGACCGCGAGGCGTTCATCGGATGAGTGACTGGCTGATTCCCGACTGGCCTGCGCCTGCCGGGGTGAAAGCCTGCGTTACCACCCGAGCGGGCGGCGTCAGTCTGGCGCCGTTCGACAGCCTCAACCTCGGCGATCACGTCGATGACAGCCCCGAAGCTGTGGTCGAAAACCGCCGTCGCCTCACTGATCATTTCGCTATTCAGCCGGCCTGGTTAAAGCAGGTTCACGGCATTGCCGTGGCCCACGCAGACCCAAGCCTTACGGCCACTGCCGATGCAAGCTGGACGGCAACGCCCGGTATTGCCTGCACGGCAATGACTGCGGATTGCCTGCCGGCGCTGTTCTGTGACCGTGCCGGTACTCGCGTCGCGGCGGCTCATGCCGGATGGCGCGGGTTGGCGGCGGGTGTGCTGGAAGCAACCCTCGACAGTCTGGCCGTGCCGCCAGAAGAAGTGCTGGTCTGGCTCGGTCCGGCCATTGGTCCGCAAGCCTTTGAAGTCGGCCCTGAAGTGCGCGAAACCTTCGTCGAGCAATTACCCGAAGCCGCTAAAGCGTTTGTGCCGAGTGCAAATGCTGGCAAATTCATGGCTGATATCTATGAGCTGGCGCGCTTGCGTCTGGCGGCTCGCGGTGTCACCGCTGTTTATGGTGGCGGTTTCTGTACCGTGACCGATCCTCGCTTCTTTTCTTACCGCCGTAGCCCACGCACCGGTCGGTTTGCCTCCTTGGTCTGGCTCGAACGCTAGACTTCTCTGATCTACATCAACATCACGACGCTTGAATCTCCCAGAATCGACCACATCTAAGTGATATCTGGCAGGTTTCTTCATTCAGGATGTTTCATAGGTCCGGCCTGCTCAAAAGGAAGGTGACCCATGCGTATAGACCGTTTAACCAGCAAGTTGCAGTTAGCCTTGTCCGACGCCCAATCCCTGGCCGTTGGCCTCGATCATCCGGGCATTGAACCGGCGCACTTGATGCAAGCCATGCTTGAACAGCAGGGTGGTTCGATCAAACCCCTGTTGATGCAGGTGGGCTTCGACGTCAACAGCCTGCGTAAAGAGCTGACCAAAGAGCTCGACCAACTACCAAAAATCCAGAACCCGACCGGCGACGTCAACATGTCGCAGGATTTGGCGCGTCTGCTCAACCAGGCCGACCGCCTGGCCCAGCAGAAGGGCGATCAGTTCATCTCCAGCGAGCTGGTGTTGCTCGCCGCCATGGACGAGAACAGCAAACTCGGCAAATTGTTGCTCGGTCAGGGCGTCAGCAAGAAAGCTCTGGAAAACGCAATCACCAACCTGCGTGGTGGTGAGGCCGTCAATGACGCCAACCATGAAGAGTCGCGCCAGGCGCTGGATAAATACACCGTCGACCTGACCAAGCGCGCCGAAGAAGGCAAGCTCGATCCGGTAATCGGCCGTGATGACGAAATTCGCCGGACCATTCAGGTGCTGCAACGCCGCACCAAGAACAACCCGGTGCTGATCGGTGAGCCAGGCGTGGGTAAAACCGCCATCGCCGAAGGTCTGGCCCAGCGCATTATCAACGGCGAAGTCCCGGATGGACTGAAAGGCAAGCGCCTGCTGTCCTTGGACATGGGGTCGCTGATTGCCGGTGCCAAGTACCGTGGCGAGTTCGAAGAACGCCTCAAATCCTTGCTCAACGAACTGTCGAAGCAGGAAGGGCAGATCATTCTTTTCATCGACGAACTGCACACCATGGTCGGCGCCGGTAAAGGTGAAGGCTCGATGGACGCGGGCAATATGCTCAAGCCTGCGTTGGCCCGTGGTGAACTGCACTGCGTCGGCGCGACCACGCTCAACGAGTACCGCCAATATATAGAGAAGGATGCGGCCCTCGAGCGGCGCTTCCAGAAAGTCTTGGTGGATGAGCCGAGCGAAGAAGACACCATCGCCATCCTGCGTGGCCTGAAAGAGCGCTACGAGGTTCACCACAAGGTGGCGATCACCGACGGCGCAATCATCGCCGCGGCCAAGCTCAGCCATCGCTACATCACCGATCGTCAGCTGCCGGACAAGGCCATCGACCTGATCGACGAAGCCGCCAGCCGTATCCGCATGGAGATCGACTCCAAGCCGGAAGTGCTGGACCGTCTGGAGCGTCGTCTGATTCAGCTGAAGGTGGAATCCCAGGCGCTGAAGAAAGAAAGCGACGACGCGGCGAAGAAACGTCTGGAAAAACTCCAGGAAGAAATCGTTCGTCACGAACGTGAGTACTCGGACCTGGAGGAAATCTGGAACGCGGAAAAAGCCGAAGTCCAGGGTTCTGCGCAGATCCAGCAGAAAATCGAACAGTCCCGTCAGGAACTGGAAACGGCCCGCCGCAAAGGCGACCTGAACCGCATGGCCGAGTTGCAGTACGGGATCATCCCGGATCTGGAGCGCAGCCTGCAAATGGTCGACCAGCACGGCAAAACTGAAAACCAGTTGCTGCGCAGCAAGGTGACCGAAGAAGAGATCGCTGAAGTCGTTTCGAAGTGGACCGGCATTCCGGTGTCGAAAATGCTCGAGGGTGAGCGCGACAAGCTGATGAAGATGGAAAGCCTGTTGCACCAACGTGTGATCGGCCAGGACGAAGCGGTGATTGCCGTTTCCAACGCTGTGCGGCGTTCCCGTGCCGGGTTGTCCGATCCGAATCGCCCGAGCGGTTCGTTCATGTTCCTCGGCCCGACCGGTGTCGGTAAAACCGAGCTGTGCAAGGCGCTGGCCGAGTTCCTCTTCGATACGGAAGAGGCGATGGTGCGGATCGACATGTCCGAGTTCATGGAGAAACATTCCGTGGCTCGTCTGATCGGTGCGCCACCAGGCTACGTAGGCTATGAAGAGGGCGGTTACCTGACCGAGGCGGTGCGTCGCAAGCCTTATTCGGTGATCCTCCTGGACGAGGTCGAGAAGGCCCACCCGGACGTCTTCAACATCTTGCTGCAAGTGCTGGAAGATGGCCGACTGACCGACAGTCATGGCCGCACGGTGGATTTCAAAAATACCGTGATTGTCATGACCTCCAACCTCGGTTCGGTGCAGATCCAGGAATTGGTCGGTGATCGTGAGGCGCAGCGTGCGGCAGTGATGGATGCGATTTCCACGCACTTCCGACCTGAGTTCATCAACCGGGTCGATGAAGTGGTGATCTTTGAGCCATTGGCTCGGGATCAGATCGCGGGCATTACCGAGATCCAGTTGGGTCGCCTGCGCAGTCGCCTGACCGAACGCGAGCTGAAGCTTGAACTGAGCCCTGAGGCCATGGATAAGCTGATCGCGGTGGGTTACGACCCGGTTTACGGCGCACGGCCGCTCAAACGAGCCATTCAGCGCTGGATTGAAAACCCGCTGGCGCAGCTGATTCTGTCCGGTCGTTTCATGCCGGGCGATACCGCCAAGGGTGTCGTGGAGAACGACGAAATCGTATTTGCCTGATCCACGGCGGCAGTAAAATTGAAGAGGCCTCGCATTGCGAGGCCTTTTTTTCGCCAGGCTGTTGAACTCTAAGGAAAAGGCTTGTAAAGTGCGCCCCGCAGTAAGTCGCCCTGAAGGGTTCCAGCTCCCCAAGCAGGAATCTGAAATAAGTTGCAAATCATTAACTTGAAAGCAATTTAGGGGGTTGACAGAGGTGCTTAAGATTGTAGAATAGCGCGCCTCAGACACACGAACGCAGCGATGCGAACGGGTCGAAGAGGTGAAGCAAGCTTCACAGTTGTAAATTGAAATATGTAGTTCCGTGATAGCTCAGTCGGTAGAGCAAATGACTGTTAATCATTGGGTCCCAGGTTCGAGTCCTGGTCACGGAGCCAATTTCAAACCGGGGTATAGCGCAGTCCGGTAGCGCGCCTGCTTTGGGAGCAGGATGTCAGGAGTTCGAATCCCCTTACCCCGACCATTTTTGGGTCGTTAGCTCAGTTGGTAGAGCAGTTGGCTTTTAACCAATTGGTCGTAGGTTCGAATCCCACACGACCCACCATTTTTGAAACCAGTTCACGCTGGGATCAGATCTTAAGATCAGAGGCCAAAAGCACTGATCGAAGAAGGCGACTTTTTTAAAGGTCGCCTTTTTATTACCGGGGTATAGCGCAGTCCGGTAGCGCGCCTGCTTTGGGAGCAGGATGTCAGGAGTTCGAATCCCCTTACCCCGACCATATTAAAAATCCTCGTATCGAAAGATACGGGGATTTTTTTTGTCTTCGAGAAATAACACTTCAGTCATCGTACAACTTGCCGATAACGAGGCGACGGGGTACTGCCGAAACAACGCCCCTTATCCAAGCCACTACAAGAAAAAGGCGTTCGTTATGGTGCTTCGACAATTAAATATCGCTCCTCGGGCAGCCTTGGGGTTTGCCTTGATTGCCGTATTGGTCGCGTTGCTCGGGATTTTTGCCCTGGGGCAGATGTCGAGCATTCGCGATAGCGAGGTGGCGGTGGAGAAACAATGGCTACCGAGTATTCGCGGCGGTGACGAGATCCGCGAAATCATGCTGCGCATCCGTACCATTTCCCTGCGCATGGCCCTGGATCAGGATCCGAAGAACATCCCTGTCTACCGCGGCCAAATGGACACTCGCGACAAAGAGTTGAGCGAGAAGATTGCGGCGTATGACAGGTTGGTCAACACCGTCGAAGGCAAAGCCTCGTATGACCAGTTCAAAACCACCCTCGCGGCTTATCGTGCCGGCATTGCCCAATCTTTTTCCCTGGCCGAACAGGGTCGTCATGACGAATTGACCAAGTTGCTGCTGGTAGACATGAAAACCGTGGTCGATGGTTCCGGCAAGCAACTCACTGACCTGGCGGATCTGTTCGCCAAACAAGTCGCCGCCGAGAGCCAGAAATCTGCAGCGCATTACGAAACATCGCGGATGATCGTCAGCCTGTTTATCGCATTGGCAGCATTGGCCACCGTCGGCCTGGCCATGCTGCTGACCCGCAGCATCGTCAAACCTTTGAACGAAGCGTTGGATGCCGCGGAAAACGTGGCGCGAGGCGACCTGACGCGCCCCATCGAAACCCATGGCAACGATGAAGTGAGTCGTTTGCTCAAGGCGTTGGCGACCATGCAGCGCAACCTGCGCGAAACCTTGCAAGGTATCAGCGGCTCGGCCGCGCAATTGGCGACAGCGGCTGACGAGTTGAATGCCGTCACCCTCGACAGCACACAGAACCTGCAACAGCAGAACAATGAGATCGAACAAGTGGCGACGGCTGTCACTGAAATGACCACCGCGGTGGAGGAGGTCGCTCGCAACGCGGTGTCGACCTCCGACGCCACGCGCCAATCCAGTGAGTCCGCGCATGTCGGCCAGGAGCGGGTCAGCGAAACAGTCACGGCCATTGGCGCCCTGGCCAGCGATGTACAGATCACCGGTGGATTGGTGCAGTCCCTGGCCAACCAGTCTCAGGGCATCGGCAAGGTACTGGATGTGATTCGTGCGATTGCCGAGCAAACCAACTTGCTGGCCCTCAACGCAGCCATTGAAGCGGCGCGCGCCGGGGAAAGCGGTCGCGGTTTCGCGGTGGTTGCCGACGAAGTTCGCGCTTTGGCCTATCGCACGCAGCAATCGACTCAGGAAATCGAGCAAATGGTTCAGGGCATGCGCAACGGCTCAACTCAGGCGCTGGATTCGATGCACGCCAGCTCAAGCCGTGCGGCCAGCACATTGGCCTTGGCCGAGCGTGCAGGTGAAGCGTTGCAGACCATCACCGCGTCGGTTCATCAGATCCACGAGCGCAATCTGGTGATCGCCAGCGCTGCCGAAGAACAGGCGCAGGTGGCGCGTGAAGTCGACCGCAACCTGGTGAATATCCGTGACCTTTCGGTGCGATCTGCCGCCGGGGCGGATCAGACCAGCGCGTCCAGCCAGGAGCTGTCTCAGCTGGCCAATGCCTTGCAGGGCATGGTGCGGCGCTTTCAGCTTTAAATTTTCCAGACGCAAAAAAGCCGCGCTTCTCGATGGAAAAGCGCGGCCTGGTTTTCGGAAGCTTAGGCGCCGTCTTGGTCTTTCAAGTGCTCGAACAGGCCTTTTGGCATTTTCTTGCCATTGGCTTCGTAGTTGGCTTTCACGTTATCGAATGCCTCTTGCTCGTCGATGAAGCCATCATGGTTGGTGTCGATCTTGTCGAAGTTGGACTTCGGCGCGACTTTCAGGAATTCGGCACGGGATACCTTGCCGTCGCCATCCGTGTCGGTTTTTGCCATCGAGGCATCGCCACACTTGCCTTCGCCACATTTACCTTCAGGGGTCTTCACGACCTGTTCGGCCGAGGCCAGCAGGTAGCCTTGTGTCAGGGGTTGCGCGGCGAACACGGCGCCGGACAACATCATGCCACCGGCCAAAACAGCGCCGAGCAGACCGATAGTGTTTTTGGTGGTACGGGACATTTCAATACTCCTGGGTTGCACGACACAACCGTTCGATAAAGGACGCCACGTAAGTGCGGCGATAACCGTAGCTGGCGGGGTGCCTTGCTCGGGTGTGGCCATTTAGCGGGCGTGGTGTATCGCTACTGTGTCGCGCAAGGGGGGAGTTTGTAAGCGAAGGGGATGAAACGGCGGGGGAGATACAGTGAGACACAGATCTCCAAGGCAATGAGTAACAAATGTGGGAGCGGGCTTGCTCGCGAAGGGGTCATAACATTCAACATCTCTATTGACTGTCACACCGCCTTCGCGAGCAAGCCCGCTCCCACAGTGGATGTGTGTTAGTGCAGCTTCAGTCGCGGCTCAGTCCCGCGCCCGATCTTGCTGCCCAGCATCAACATCGCCGTACGAAACGCGCCATACAGCGCCATCTGGTGCATGCGATACAGCGACACGTAAAACATCCGCGCCAGCCAGCCTTCCAGCATCACGCTGCCGGTGAGGTTGCCCATCAAGTTACCCACAGCCGAAAAACGCGACAGCGAGATCAACGAGCCGTAGTCGGTGTATTTGTACTCAGGCAGCGGCTTGCCTTCGATCCGCAGTTTCAGCGATTTGGCCAGCAACGAAGCTTGCTGATGCGCAGCCTGGGCGCGCGGCGGCACGTTGCGATCGCTGCCCGGCTGCGGGCAGGCCGCGCAGTCACCGAAGGCGTAGATATTCTCGTCGCGGGTGGTTTGCAGGGTCGGCAGCACTTGCAGCTGATTGATCCGGTTGGTCTCCAGGCCATCGATGTCCTTGAGGAAGCCTGGTGCACGAATCCCGGCCGCCCAGACTTTCAGGCTGGCGTTGATGACTTTGCCATCGGCGGTAATCAGGCTGTCGACCGTCACTTCACTGACGGCGGCATTGGTCATGACGTTGACCCCGAGTTTCTCCAGGGTTTTATGCACCGGCCCGCCAATACGTTCCGGCAACGCTGGCAACACCCGTGGCCCGGCTTCGATCAAGGTGATGTGCATGTTTTCCGGTTTGATCCGGTCCAGGCCGTAAGCCGCCAGTTCATGGGCGGCGTTGTGCAGTTCGGCGGCCAGTTCGACCCCGGTGGCACCGGCGCCGACGATGGCCACGCTGATCTGCTCGACCTTGTCGGTTTGCCCGGCATGGGCGCGCAGGTAGTGGTTGAGCAATTGCTGGTGGAAGCGCTCGGCCTGTTTGCGGGTGTCGAGGAACAGGCAGTGTTGCGCCGCGCCCTGAGTCCCGAAATCGTTGGTGGTGCTGCCGACCGCGATCACCAGCGAGTCGTAACCCACTTCGCGTGCCGGGACCAGTTCAATGCCGGCTTCGTCGTAGGTGGCGGCCAGCTGGATTTTCTTCTGCGCGCGATCAAGCCCGCTCATGCGCCCCAGCTGGAACTCGAAGTGGTTCCATTTTGCCTGGGCAACATAGTTGAGTTCGTCTTCGGAAGAGTTCAGGGAACCTGCCGCCACTTCGTGCAACAGCGGTTTCCAGATGTGGGTCAGGTTCGCGTCGACCAGCATCACACTGGCCGTGCCGCGCTTGCCCAGAGTCTTACCCAGACGGGTAGCCAACTCCAGACCGCCGGCGCCGCCGCCAACGATGACAATACGATGAGTCATGGGGATATCTCGCAAGGCTAAAAGAAATCGGTGCAATTACCCGAGCGAGCGCGATGCAGCTCATAGCGTCAGGTAACTGATAAGTCGGCTCAACAGGCCCAGACCAATGGTCACTGCCAACACCACCACCAGGAGCATCCACGGCCGGAAAGGCCGGCGCTCGACTTGGTGCTGGGACAGTTGCAGGTACTCTTCGACATGCTTTTGGTCGTCTGGGTTCAGGCGGCTGGTCATATTGGGCCTCGTCAGGGGTAGACGTTGCTGAATGTGTAGAAGCTACAGGCGGATTTAACGAACGTTGAACGGAGCATAGCCGCTGGTAGGAATGGGCTCGACGCTCACCGTATCGTCCAGGCGAATGATTCCACTTTGTAACACCCGAGCGGTGATTCCACCATGTCCGCGAACGGCCTGAAAGGTCCCGGGGCCGAGGTTGTTCTCGAGGCGGGCGCAGGGCTGGCACCAGCCGGTGGTTTCGAAAATCGCCTGGCCAATCCTGAAGCGCCGACCCTTGAGACTGAAGAGATTGATGCCGCTGACGACGATGTTGCGCCGCAAGTCCTGCGCTAGCACCGGTTGATCCGCCGTGCGGCCCATCAGTGAGCTGATCACCGCCAGATGCTCCCATTGCATCAGCGTCACTTGCCGCGCATTGCGTACGCCGGGACGCGCGTGATCACCGGTCAAACCGGCTTCAAGTCGCGCCTCCACGGCATCGAGTTCGATCATCTGAGAACGTGACTGCGGCCGCACGCCGATCCAGCGAACGCGACCCGTTTGCGGCACTTCGGCAATCAGCGCCTGCAATGGACTCACAGGCTGATCCCGACGTCGAAAACAATGCTGCGACCCAGGTTGCTGCGCAGGAAATCCGGGGCATCCGGGTGAGCGAACAGCACACGGGCGAAGGTCGGGCCGACCAGCGACAACGAGCGCCAGCCCTGACGCAGGTATTCGGTTGGCGGCGGGAAATGGCTGTTGAGGTCCAGCACTTCGCGCTTGAGGCTGGCGAAGGCGATGATGTCCAGTTCGCCCAGGTCCATGCCGCGTTCTTTGTAGTTGTGCGCTTTTTTGCGCAAGGTCGGCGCCAGTCTCAGCAGAAACTCATTGGCCGGAATGCGCCGGGGCTTGGCCTCGCGCCGTACCAGCGAACTCAGGGAAAATGCGCTGCGCCGACGTTGCAGTTCATCGCGCCATTCGTCGTTGAGGCGTCGGCCTTCATCGAGCACGAAAAACACTTCGAAACTGGCGTCACGAAACAGCACGTCCGGCGGCTCCCCGGCCGGGGCGAATTCGTCGGCGCGATAGGGAATGTTCAGGCCTTGCAGCAGGCGCTGGCAGACCCAACGCTCACGCTCCCATTTGCGGGCATTGGACAGGAACGCGTTGGCTTGCTCGGCCGCAATGGTCAGCAGGCGTAAATAATCTGAGTCATCCATAGGCCCAAGCTTAGCGTTCATTTGCGACAAGCAGAAAGCGTGAAACGGTAAACAGTGGGACTGGGCGCTCGAAATGGGCGGTGTAGACTGATGGCCATTACGCAAATGCGCTTGAACGAGGACTGGAACGTGAAATATGGGCCCGTGTTATTGCTCAGTCTTCTGCCTCTTTGGGCGCAGGCACTGGAGGTGGGTGAGCGGCTGGCGCCGTGGACCTTGCTCGATCAATTCGATCAGGCCTTCACGCTTGATAATCAGACTCAGACGTTGCTGGTGGCGCGCAGCATGGACGCGGCCAAACTGGTCGGCGCCGCTCTGCAGGACCAGCCCAAGGGCTACTTGGAGGCTCGGCACGCGGTATTTGTCGCGGACATCCAGCGCATGCCTCGACTGATCGCGAAAATGTTCGCTGTACCGGCCATGCGCGATTATCCCTATCGAGTGATGCTCGACCGCGATGGTCGCGTGGCGCCACGCTATCCCGGGCCTGTGGATAAAGTGCTGTGGCTGCAGCTCAAGGACGGTCGATTGGTGGCTCAGCATGAATACGCCACGGCTGCGCAATTGCGTGAGGCGCTGGAGAAGGCCCTGCCCTGATCCGCGCAAAGCGCCTGTGACCGCAGACGCTGACATCTCAATCGTCCATCAGCCCGCGCTTAGCGTTCAAATGTGATCGCAATGAAGGCAGTTCATCGCAGAGGTTCCGATCTGCCGGATTTGCTGCCCGCCATCCCCGCAATACTCCCCATCCCGCGCCCGCTTCAGGGCATTGCACAAAACGGATAGCGATCTGCGCAAAGCGGATATTGCCCCGCGCCTGGCGCCTCTACCCTCGGCTGTACGGACGTTAGCCGTGTTGCCGACGCTCTTAAAAAAATAACAACAAGAGATAAATGCCATGCGCAAGATCGACGTACATGCGGTTATCGACAACGCACGATTCAATCGCTTTCACTGGATGGTGCTGTTCTGGTGTGCCCTGATCATCATTTTCGACGGTTACGATTTGGTGATCTACGGCGTGGTGCTGCCGATGCTGATGAAAGAGTGGGGGCTCAGTCCTCTGCAAGCGGGCGCACTGGGCAGCTATGCATTGTTCGGCATGATGTTCGGCGCGCTGTTTTTCGGCCCGCTGTCGGACAGGATCGGTCGCAAAAAAGCCATCACGATCTGCGTGATGCTGTTCAGCGGTTTCACCGTGCTCAATGGTTTTGCCCGCAACCCCGCCGAGTTTGGCCTTTGCCGGTTCATTGCCGGGCTTGGCATTGGCGGGGTGATGCCCAATGTCGTGGCGCTGATGAACGAGTACGCGCCGAAGAAAATCCGCAGCACGCTGGTGGCGATCATGTTCAGCGGCTATTCGGTAGGCGGCATGCTCTCGGCGGGGCTCGGTATCGTGCTGATCCCTAGTTTTGGCTGGCAATCGGTGTTTTATGTGGCGGTGCTGCCGTTGCTGTTGTTGCCGTTGATCATGTACTTCCTGCCCGAGTCGGTGGGGTTCATGCTGCGTCAGGGGCGCAATGAAGAGGCGCGCAACATCCTGCAGCGGATTGACCCGGCGTACGTCGCGCAAACCAGCGATCAGCTGCACATGAACGAAGTGAAGGGCACCGGCACGCCAGTGTTGCAGCTGTTCCGCGAAGGTCGTGCGCTGCGCACGCTGATGTTGTGGCTGGCGTTTTTCTGCTGCTTGCTGATGGTCTACGCCTTGAGTTCCTGGCTGCCAAAACTGATGGCCAACGCCGGTTACAGCCTGGGCTCGAGTCTGTCGTTCCTGCTGGTGCTCAACTTCGGTGCCATTTTCGGCGCGGTGGGCGGTGGTGTGCTGGGAGACAAACTCAACCTGCCGCGGGTGTTGGCGGTGTTCTTCGCCGTGGCTGCGGTGTCGATCACTTTGCTGGGCTTCAACAGTCCGATGCCGCTGTTGTATTTGCTGATCGCCATTGCCGGCGCCACCACCATCGGCTCGCAGATTCTGTTGTACGCCTGCGCCGCGCAGTTCTACACCATGACCATTCGCTCCACCGGTTTGGGCTGGGCCTCGGGCATCGGGCGCAACGGTGCCATTGTCGGACCGCTGCTGGGCGGTGCCTTGCTCGGGATCAGCCTGCCACTGCAACTGAACTTCATGGCATTCGCCTTACCCGGTGCAGTGGCCGCGATTGCCATGACCGTGTTCGCCATCAGCAGTCGGCGCAGTGCCCAACAAAAGTTGCCGGGTATGCATGGATCGCCTGACGGGGCTGTCGGCGAGGTTTCATGAAAACCTTATTCCAGGACTTTTCCCTGTCTGCGGCCGTCGCCGGTTTTATCGCCACGGTGATTTCCTACGCAGGCCCGTTGGTGATCATCTTCCAGGCCGCCGAGACCGCGCACCTCTCGCGGGAGGTGTTGTCTTCCTGGGTCTGGGCGATTTCCATCGGCAGCGCCGTGCTCGGTATCGGTCTGAGCCTGCGTTACCGCGTGCCGGTGATCATCGCGTGGTCGGCGCCGGGTTCGGCGTTGCTGGTGGCGCTGTTGCCGGGGATCTCCATGCCGGAGGCGGTAGGCGCGTATCTGGTCAGCAGCCTGATTATCTTTCTGGTCGGAGTCTCGGGGGCATTTGACCTGATCATCGGCAAACTGCCCGCGGCGATTGCGGCAGCGATGCTGGCGGGGATTCTGTTCAGCTTCGGCACGGGGTTGTTCGTCTCGTTGCAGGGCAAACCGCTGCTGGTGCTGTCGATGTTCGTCACGTACCTGATCTGCAAACGGCTGATGCCGCGGTATGCGGTGTTGATGGTGCTGCTGGTGGGCTGCTCGATGGCTTTTCTCGCCGGTGATTTGCACCGCGAGGCGTTGGTGATCGGGTTGGCCACGCCGGTGTGGATCACGCCCGCGTTCAGCCTGAGCGCGACCCTGAATATCGCCTTGCCGCTGGTGATGGTGGCGCTGACCGGCCAGTTCGTTCCCGGCATGGCGGTGCTGCGCGCCAGCGGTTACCCAACACCGGCCGGTCCGATCATCGCCAGCAGTGCGGTGGGCACGGCGCTGTTGGCGCCGTTCGGTTGCCATGGGCTGAATCTGGCAGCCATCACCGCGGCGATTTGTACCGGGCGCGAGGCCCATGAAAATCCCGGCAAACGCTATGTGGCCGGGGTTGTGGGCGGGCTGTGTTACCTGGTGCTGGGGATCTTTGGCGCCACCCTGGTTTCGCTGTTTTCGGCGTTCCCCAAAGAACTGATCGCCGCCCTGGCCGGGCTGGCGCTGTTCGCCGCGATTGCCGGGGCGTTGGCCGGCGCAATGGCCGTGCCGAGCGATCGCGAAGCCGCACTGGTGACTTTTCTGACCACCGCGTCGGGCATGTCGTTGTTGGGTTTGTCCGCCGCCTTTTGGGGGCTGATTTTCGGCATGGTCACCCACGTGTTGTTGAACGCCCGTCGTCCCGTTCACCGCCGCAAATCCGCTGCGGCTGAAGCACTTCAACCTGTCGATCAATAAAAATAAGAGAAAAAACGATGAAACAGATTTTTCCAACAACCGGTTCAGTGTTGTCCATGGCGGTCGTCTCGAGTTTCTCCGCCGGTGCGATGGCGGCCGAGAGTGGCTTCATCGAAGACACCACCGCCACCTTGCAAGCACGCAACTATTACTTCAGCCGGGACTTTTCCGACATCGTCGGGGCCAACCAGCAATCGAAGGCTGAAGAGTGGGCGCAGGGCTTCATCCTCAACGTCAAGTCCGGTTACACCCAAGGCCCCGTCGGTTTTGGTGTGGATGTTATTGGCCTGCTCGGCCTCAAGCTCGACAGCAGCCCGGATCGGGTCAATACCGGTTTGCTACCGGTGCAGGGTGACGGGCGCGCGGCGAATGAATACAGCCGTCTGGAAGGCGCGTTGAAGATGCGTTTCTCCAAAACCGAACTGAAGGTGGGTGAACTGCAACCCAACCTGCCGGTGCTGGCCTTCAGCGATATCCGTTTGCTGCCGCCCAGCTATCAGGGTGCAAGCATCAGCTCGAATGAGATCAATGGCCTGACCTTACAAGGTGGTCACTTGAGTTCGACCAGCCTGCGCAACGAGGCCGGCGACGAAAAGATGCAAGCCATGCTCGGTCATGTGCCGCAGCGTCAGGTCAGCAGTGACGGCTTCAACTTTGCTGGCGCCGATTATTCCTTCAACGATAAACGCAGCTCGGTCAGCGCCTGGTTCGGGCAACTGGAAGATATCTACAACCAGTGCTTTCTCGGCCTCAAGCACAGCGAGCCACTCGGTAACTGGATCCTGGGCGCCAACCTTGGGTATTACGATTCGCGCGAAGACGGCAAAAAGCTGCTGGGCAACATCGACAACCAGGCGTTCTTCTCCTTGCTGTCGGCCAAGCGTGGCGGCCACACGTTTTATGTCGGCTATCAGGGCATGTTCGGCGACAGCGCGTTCCCGCGAGTGTTTGCCAACATCAGCCCTCTGGGTAACGAGGTGCCGACCTATGAGTTTGCCTACACCGATGAGCGCTCCTGGCAGGCGCGTTACGACTACGATTTCGCCGCCCTCGGCGTGCCGGGGTTGACCAGCACCGTGCGCTACATCACCGGCAACAACGTCGACACCGGCAAGGGGTTTGAAGGCAAGGACCGCGAGCGCGATCTGGACATCGGCTATGTGCTGCAGAGCGGCAGCCTCAAAGGCCTCGGGATCCGTGTGCGCAACGCGATGGCGCGTTCCAACTACCGCAGCGATATCGACGAGAACCGTCTGATCCTCAGTTACACGTGGAAGCTGTTATGAGGCCGCGGTCACAGATCTGTGGTGCAGTCACCCATGACCTCGTACGTCACGCGATGGGTCTGGCCTTGATGATCGACGTACACCATGGCCGCAGGCACAACCCCGCAGGCGGTCGCGGTGTTCGACACTGAAACCACTTCGGCAATGTCCAGCCGCTGTGCCGGGTTGTACGAGGTGGCGGCGGGGTCGTTGCCGGCGGCCAAGGCTGAGGTGGCGACAACGGTCAGAAACAAGCTGATCAGGGTTTTCATTTTTCCGTGCTCCGTGTTGATTTCGATACCTGAATTCTAGTCTTTGCCCGCGACCGATAAAGGGGCCAGCGCCTGATGCAGCCTTACATGAAACGTAACAGTCACTGCCCGTGGAGGGCTTATGGATCTGCTCAATAACTTGCGGGTGTTCGTCCGCGTGGTGGAGTGCGCAAGCTTTACCGCCGCCGCCGACGCGTTGGAACTGTCGACCGCGCAAGTGTCCCGATTGGTGGCCGATCTGGAGCAGCATGTGCAAGCACGCTTGCTGCAACGCACCACGCGGCGGTTGAGCCTGACCGAGGCCGGTGAGCGCTTTTTGGTACGCAGTCGGCAAATACTCGAAGAAATGGAGGTGGCAACGGCAGAGGCTCGCGGCGCCCATCTCAAACCGAGTGGACGGCTGCGGGTTCACAGCATGAGTGGCCTGGGCGTGCTGATCACACCATTGATCGCCCGCTACAGCGAGCTTTACCCCGACGTGGTGTTCGAGTTGACCCTGTCGCAGCGCAATCCCGATCCAATGGAGGAAGGGCACGACGTGGTGATTTCGATTGCCCACGAACTGGCCGATTCGCAAATGGTCGCCCAGGCCATCGGGCAGATTTACAGCGTGCCCTGCGCCTCCCCGCACTACCTGCAACGTCGTGGCGTGCCGCGCACACCGCTGGCGCTGAACGATCATCAGTGCCTGCGCATGCTCGACCCTTTGTACAGCGATGAATGGGTGTTCCGGGACGAAGTCGGAGAGCATGCCGTCAGCCCGGCCAGGACCTTTCAATGCAATGTTGCCGAGTCGATGGTCAAGGCGTCGGAGGCCGGCATGGGGATCAGCCTGATTCCGTTCTACACCGCGACGCGTCCGTTGAGCGATGGCACGTTGTTGCGCTTGCTGCCGGCCTGGCGCCCCCGTGAACGCAACGTATATGCGCTGTACCCGTCGCGGCGTTTTCTCGATGCCAAGGTTCGGACCTGGGTGGACTTTCTCAAAGCCGAATTACCCAAGCTATTCGCTGAACACGAGGCGGTGATGAACGATCCACGGCATTGGGCCTGAAGTCGAAGGGTGTACAAGGGGCGGTGTAGACTGAGGGCCTGTTCTCTTTCGGCAAGACAAGGGAGTGTGCCCAGCCATGATCGGCGCCGAGTTACTGTCACCTGAAACCCTCACGGCGGGGTGGTTGATCTATGTGCCGGTGCTGATCTGGGCCGTTGCGCGAGCACCGTGGGTCGAACTGTTCAGCGACAGTCGTCGGCAGCATCTGTTGTTCGGCACGGTGTTCGCGCTGTTCATGCTCTGGCTGGTGCGACAAGACTTCGACACCGGCGTGTCCTACCACTTTATCGGCATGACCGCCGTGACCCTGTTGCTCGACTGGCCGCTGGCGATTGTCGGCGGGTTGGTGGCGCAAGCGGGACTGGTGCTGCTCGGGCGGCAAGATCTGGCGGCAATGGGGGTCAACGGCACGCTGCTGATTCTACTGCCGGTGCTGGTTACCGAATGCTGCGCCATCCTGGTGGAGCGAGCGCAACCGCGTAATCCCTTTGTGTATATCTTCGTGTCCGGTTTCTTTGCTGCGGCGCTGTCGGCGTTGCTGTGCCTGCTGCTGGCGCTGTGGCTGCTGTGGTTCGACGAACGTTTCGCCATGCCGTATTGGCTGGAAGATTTTGTCGGTTATCTGTGGCTGCTGATTTTTCCGGAAGCGTTCATCAACGGCATGGTGGTCAGCGCGTTGGTGGTGTTTTGCCCCGAGTGGCTGGAGACGTTCAATCGCACACGCTACCTTTCGGCCCCCTGGAAAGACGACGATCCTAAATCTTGATCCACATCAAAGGCAAAAATCGCTCACGAATCCATGCTCTGGAAAACCTTCAGGAGCATCGAAATGAGTGTCTACGAATGGGCAAGGCAGGAGTTGCGTCACAGTCTGGATGGGGCGCAGGAAGTGGGTTTTGATCCGGGGTTAAGCCTGCGTGCCTTGCTCAGTGCAGTGGTGCAACAGAGCAAGGCAGTGCGCAGTGTCGAAGACCTGGCCGATGAGTTGCGTTTTCTTGCGGAAAACCTCGATGACAGCCAGGACTATGGTTTTATGCGGCCTTGAAGATCAGTGACGCGGCTCGAAGTCTTCGCTGAACAGGTCGTCTTCGGCATCCGGGCTGACCGGAATCTTGTGTTCTTCCGAGGCCCATGCCCCGAGGTCGATCAGTTTGCAGCGATCCGAGCAGAACGGCCGGTTGACGTTGCTGGCGACCCATTCGACAGGGGCGCCACAGGTTGGGCAATTGACGGTTGGGGTCTGGCTCATGACTGGCCTCCACGCAAAGTAAGGTAAAAGTGATGCAGGCGTTCGACCTCGCTGTGCAGCCAGGCGAGGTCGCGGTCGTTGACCACTACATCGTCGGCGTGGCTCACGCGGTCCTGTCGGCTGGATTGGGCCTTGAGGATCGCCTGGACCTGTTGCTCGCTGGTCTGGTCACGCTGCAGGGTGCGCTCGATCTGTAGTTGTTCCGGGGCATCGATCACCAGGACTCGTTGGGTCATGGCGTATTGCCCGGACTCGATCAGCAGCGGCGAAACCAGAATCGCGTAAGGCGATTGTGCCTTGGCCAGATGCTCGGCGATTTCCTTGGCGATCAGCGGATGCAGCAACGCTTCGAGCCAGCGGCGTTCCTCTGGCACTTCGAAGATCAGTTTGCGCAACGCCGCGCGATCCAGCTGCCCGTCGGCTTGCAATACGTCGGGGCCGAAGTGTTCGGCGATCCTGGCCAGCGCCGGGCGCCCCGGCTCTACCACCCAACGCGCCGCGTGATCGGCGTCCACTACGTGCACGCCCAGGTCGATGAAGTGCTGGGCAGCCGCGCTTTTGCCGCTGCCGATGCCGCCGGTCAGGCCGAGAATCCAGGGTTTTTCCACAGGGGTATTCATTTCAAACCGACAAACTGCCAATAGAAGCCGGTTATTTGACCACCCCAGAGCAAGGCAATCCAGCCGGCAATTGCCAGATAGGGTCCGAAGGGGATCGGCGTGGAGGTTTTCGCGTTGCGCAAACGCAGCAAAATCACGCCGACAACGGCGCCCACCATCGACGATAACAAGATGGTCAGCGGCAAGATCTGCCAGCCACCCCAGGCGCCGAACATCGCTAGCAACTTGAAATCACCGTAGCCCATGCCTTCCTTGCCGGTGATCAGCTTGAACAGCCAGAACACCGACCACAACGCCATATAGCCGGCAACCGCGCCCCACAATGCGTCATGCAATGGCACGAACAAGGTGAAACTGTTGAGGATCAGCCCCAGCCATATCAGCGGCAGTACCAGCACATCCGGCAGCAGTTGGTGCTCGGCGTCGATCAGGCTCATCGTCAGCAACCCCCAGCTCAGGAGCAGCACCATGCAGGCCTGCCAGCCGAAACCGAAATGCCAAACGATGAATGCCGAGAGCAGACCGCAGGCCAGTTCGGTCAGCGGGTAGCGTTTGCTGATGGCTGCCGTGCAGTTCGAGCATCGACCCCGTAAGAACAGATAACTGAGCAGCGGAATATTTTCCCAGGCGCGGATTCGATGGCCGCAATGTGGGCACTGGGAATGGGGCAGCATCAGGTTGAAGGTCGGCAGCGGTGTTTCGCCTGGCAAGCCCAGCACTTCACGAGCCTCCTCACGCCATTCGCGGTCAAGCATTTTTGGCAGGCGCCAGACCACCACGTTGAGAAAGCTGCCAATCAGCAGGCCGACCAACATGGCTGCAATCACGAAGGTCAACGGGTGGAGGGTCGGAATGTCGTTCAAGGGCATGTCAGATCGCTGTGCCGAGTTGGAAGATGGGCAGGTACATCGCAACCACCAGGCCCCCGACGATAACACCCAGCACCACCATGATGAACGGCTCCATCAGGCTGGTGAGGTTATCGACCATGTTGTCCACTTCGTCCTCATAGAAGCTCGCGACCTTGTCGAGCATATCGTCCAGCGCGCCGGACTCTTCGCCAATCGCAGTCATCTGGATCGCCATATTCGGAAAGATACCGGAGGCGCGCATGGAAAAATTCAGCTGCATACCGGTCGCCACGTCCTGCTTGATGCGCAGCACCGCACGCTTGAATACGATGTTGCCGGTAGCGCCGGCCACCGAGTCCAGGGCTTCCACCAGTGGCACACCCGCCGCAAAGGTAGTCGACAGCGTGCGGGCGTAACGGGCCACGGCGGACTTGTACATCAGCGTGCCAATCAGCGGCAGTTTCAGCAGCCAGGTGTCCATTCGGTCTCGAAAGGTTTGCGACGTTTTAAACGCGTGGCGCACGCCGAAGATGGCCCCGATCAGCACGCCGAGCATCGCCCACCACCAGTCCTGCATGAATTCCGAGAGGCCGATGACCATCACCGTGAAAGCTGGCAATTCGGCGCCAAATCCTTTGAATACGGATTCGAACTGCGGCACCACTTTGACCAGCAGAATTCCGGTCACAATGATCGCGACGAACACCACCGCCAGCGGGTAGGTCATGGCTTTCTTGATCTTGGCCTTGAGGCTTTCGCTCTTCTCCTTATAGGTCGCCACTCTCTCCAGCAGGGTATCGAGGGCACCGGCCTGCTCGCCAGCATCCACCAGGTTGCAGTAGAGCTCATCGAAATACTGAGGCTTTTTGCGCAGGGAGGCGGCGAAGCTGTTACCCGCTGCGACTTCCTGTTTCACCTCGTCAATCAGTGTGCGCATGGCCGGGTTATCAAAGCCTTCACCGATGATGTCGAAGGACTGCAACAGCGGTACGCCGGCCTTCATCATGGTCGCCATCTGCCGGGTGAACAGGGCGATGTCCTGGGCCTTGATGCGCTTGCCCAGGTTGAAAATCGAGGCGGACTTCTTGCGTACCTTGCCGGGGTTGATGCCCTGCTTGCGCAATTGGGCCTTGATCAATGCCGGATTCTGACCGCTCAACTCGCCCGTCATTTTGGTGCCTTTGCGGTCTGTGCCTTCCCAGGCGTAGACGCTGATTTTTGCTGCTTTGACCGCCATATTCAGTCCTTGGTGACCCGGTTGATTTCTTCAAGGCTGGTGATGCCTTGCATGGCCTTGATCAGGCCTGACGTGCGCAGGTCGTTGAAGCCGTCTTTACGCATCTGGATGTCGATTTCCAGTGAGTTGCCTTCGGCCATGATCAGCCGTTGCAGGTCCTGTGTGTTCTTCACCACTTCATAAATCCCGACTCGCCCTTTGTAACCGCCGTTGCACTGATCGCAACCGACAGGCTCATAGATCGTGAATGAGCCGATGCGTTCCTCGGGGAAGCCTTCCTTGATCAGCGCTTCCCGGGGAATCTCGATGGGCTTCTTGCAGTGGTTGCACAGCTTGCGAGCCAGGCGCTGGGCAATGATCAGGCTGATCGAGGTGGCAATGTTGAAACCCGCAATGCCCATGTTGTGCAGGCGCGTCAGGGTTTCGGCGGCGCTGTTGGTGTGCAGGGTCGACAGCACCAGGTGACCGGTCTGGGCGGCTTTGATGGCGATTTCGGCGGTTTCGAGGTCGCGGATCTCGCCGACCATGATCACGTCCGGGTCCTGTCGCAGAAAGGAGCGCAGCGCCTGGGCGAAGTCCATTCCCTGCTTGGGATTGACGTTGACCTGGTTGATGCCTTCCATGTTGATCTCCACCGGGTCTTCGGCGGTGGAGATGTTGATGTCCACGGTGTTGAGAATGTTCAGCCCGGTGTAGAGCGACACCGTCTTGCCCGAGCCGGTGGGCCCGGTCACCAGAATCATCCCCTGCGGCTGCTTGAGGGCGGCCATGTACAGTTCTTTCTGGTCGGGCTCATAGCCGAGGGCGTCGATGCCCATTTGGGCGCTGGACGGGTCGAGGATCCGGATCACCACTTTCTCGCCCCATAGGGTCGGCAGGGTATTGACCCGAAAGTCGATGGATTTGCTCTTGGACAGGCGCATCTTGATCCGCCCGTCCTGGGGCCGGCGCCGTTCGGAGATGTCGAGGCTGGCCATGACTTTCAGCCGCGCGGCGATGCGATTGGCCAGTTGAATCGGTGGCTTGGCGACTTCACGCAAAATACCGTCGGTGCGCATCCGCACACGGTAGGTTTTTTCGTAGGGTTCGAAATGCAGGTCGGAAGAGCCGCTTTTGATCGCGTCCAGCAACATCTTGTGGACGAAGCGCACCACGGGCGCGTCGTCGGCGTCTTGTCCGCCAATGGAATCCTGCTTGTTGTCATCGATCGACTCGATGTCCACACCATCGAGGTCAACGTCGGCCATGTCTTCCAGGCCGGTACTATGGCTATCGAAGAATTTTTCGATGGCATCAGTGAGCTTGTCGTCTTCAACCAGAATGGCTTCGGTATTCAGCCCGGTGCTGAACTGGATGTCATTGATGGCTTGATGATTGGTCGGGTCGGAAACACCCACGAACAACTTGTTGCCGCGCCGCCAGAGGGGCAGGGCGTGGTGCTGGCGAATCAGCTTCTCGCTGACCAGCCCCTTGGGTTGGGTTTCCTTGTCCAGACAGTTGAGGTCGAGCAAGGCCATGCCGAAGTGTTCCGAAGCGATTTCGGCGACCTGGCGACTCTTCACCAGTTTGTTCTGCACTAGATAACTGACCAGGGAGATTTTGTTGCGTTGGGCTTGCTGATACGCCTGTTGCGCGCTTTTGTCAGTGAGCAGCTCGGCCAGGACCAATTGCTTGGCCAGACCGCTAAGGGCGATGTCATTCATTGGGATACCGGACGCAGACAGTTCATGAGTTATAGCCTAGTCAAGCGGAGGAACCAAACCAGCGGCGTTGAGGTGACAAAAAGTGTCAGATAGTGCGGATTCTGGGGGTAGGAAAAGGTTTTTTGTCGATCGCACGTCCCACCAACACGGGGCGAAGGGGTTGGCATGGGCTGTGCTGCGGCTAGTTCAGATCATGAGATTTCGACTCATGCATGGAGCTTGTCTATGAATACTCAGAAAGGTTTTACGCTTATCGAGCTGCTGATTGTGGTGGCGATCATCGGGATTCTGGCGACGTTTGCGTTGCCGCAGTACTCCAAGTATCAGGCCCGGGCGAAAGTGACGGCCGGCCTGGCTGAGATCAGCGCGTTGAAAGTGCCTTTCGAAGACATCATCAACCAAGGCACCGACCCTACATTGCTATTGGTGGCAGGTAACGCGGCGGCGACAACCTCCAATTGCACATTGGCGGCTTCAGGCACAGCTTCGACAGGTGCCGGGACGATCACTTGTACGCTGGTTAATGCCCCAGGACCGGTGTTGGGCAAGACCATCACACTGACTCGCTCATCAGGGAACACGGCGGGTGCCTGGACGTGTGCCAGCAATGTCAACGCTGACTTCGCACCAAAAGGCTGTCCTGGCAGTGGCGCGTAATCCGGTGGCTTGATCTGATGCCTCGTCTGTTTGACGGGGCATTTTTTTGTTCGCCGTTCGGGAAAAAATCGAGTCATTGAGAAAACTTCCAATAATTCATGGCCTTAGGCCTGCGGTAAAACCCGCAACTTGCATGTCGATAATTTGGAAGTCATGCATTTTGCATGATTCCGAAAATCAGGTGTTTTTATAAGCTATTGATTTATATGTAGTTATTGACTATTTAAAAGTTGGCACAACGTTCGCACTATCTCCATTAACCCTGCTGACAAGACACGCAGCAGACTTTATGAAAAACAGGAGTTACTCGTATGAAGAAGTTCGCTATCGCTGCCGCTACTGCTACCGCGCTGACCCTGACCATGGCCAACGCTGCATTTGCACAGACCACTCAAACCACCCAGGCTCCGATGACTCTGGCGGCGGGTGAAGTCACCAAAGCCAAAGAAGCTACTTCCGATACCTGGATCACCACTAAAGTCAAAGCCGACCTGGTGACCGAGAAAGGCATTCCTGGTACCGACATCAAAGTCGAAACCAACAAAGGCGTAGTGTCCCTGTCGTCCACCGTTGCGGTGACTGACGCTCAGAAAGCCACCGCCGTGGCGATCGCCAAGAAAATCAAAGGCGTCAAAGCGGTTTCCGCTGACGGCCTGAAAGCCGAGTAAGGCAAAGCTTCTCGCCTGGACTGGGAGAAGGTGCGACAGACGGGCCGAGCAATACGTCTGCCGCCTCAGGAGAGTTCATGCGAAGGCCACAAGGATGTGGCCATTACAGGCCCCGGACATTCGTGTCAGGGGCCTGTTCTATTTGTGAGCGATGCAAAACCAAATGTGGGAGCGAGCCTGCTCGCGATTGCTGGCTAACATTCGACATTAATGTTGAATGAAAGACCGCTATCGCGAGCAGGCTCGCTCCCACATTAAATTGTGCCCACATAAGATCTTGGTGGATTCAGTTACCGCGCTTGCTGGTGATCTGCTTCAACCGATTACCTTCAAAACGCAGGTACTGATACATCCCGCCGTTGGGTCCGTAGGTCCATTCCTCGACTTGAAATTCTTCCCGTCGGTTAGCGCTGCGCTTGTAGCCCAACAGATCACGGCTGACCGGTTCTCCGCATTTCTGCAGCACTTCGCTGGACCTGTCCCCGACACTGACCAATTGACTGCCGCAGCGCAGGGTGTCGGCTGCCGAGGCGTGACTGGCGATCATCGCCAGAGCCAGGCTCATCAGCCATTTCGCGCCCATCATTCGGCGTCCAGATGCAGCGGCGTAACCACTCGACCGTCACTTTCCGCTTCGCCAAGGTTAGCGTCGATGAAGTACACGCGGTCATCGGCCAACTGACCCTTGTCGACCAGATAGTCCTTGATGCTGCTGGCGCGTTCCTGACCCAGCTGGCGTAAGAGCACGTCGCTGGAACTCCAGAACTTGATTATGCCTTCGCGCATTTTTGCCGTGCGTTCTTCCTTGCCCAAATCCTTCCACTCGGCGGGCGGTTGGGTCTTCAGGCGCGTGCGATAGATCCCTTCAAGCAGCGGACCTTTCTCGTTATCCGGTACATCCAGCAATGAAGCCTGAGCCGGCACCTTGTCGCCGCGGCGCTGGAGCATTTTGTAGTAGTTGTACTGGTATTCCCGCTCCAGACGTTGCTCGGCGATCAGCGGGCCATCGCTGCTGGCGGCCGCCGTGCCTTCGATTTCCAGGCGCAGGGCCGGACGTTCCTTGAGGGCCTGGGACAGTTTGACCAGCGAACCTTCGGCGTCCTTGCTCAGGTCGCTTGAACCCGGCGCAAACGACACGGTGCCCAAATCTTCTGAACCACCGCCACTGACCAGCCCGCCAATCATTTTGAAGGGCGCCGCGGCGGCCTTTACGATCAGGTTGCGCAGGGTCTGCCAGATGATAGGCATGACACTGAATTGCGGGTTGTTCAGGTCGCCGCTCACCGGCAGCTCGATGGAAATCTTGCCGTCGACATCCTTGAGCAAGGCAATCGCCAGCTTCAGCGGCAGGCTCACGGCGTCTGGGCTGTCGACCTTTTCACCCAGTTGCAGCTGCTCGACCACCACTTTGTTTTCGGCCAGGAGTTGGCCGTTGGTGATCTTGTAATGCAGGTCGAGATTGAGTCGGCCCTTGCGGATGCGGTAACCGGCGAACTTGCCGGAGTAGGGCGTGAGCGTGGTCAGTTCAACACGTTTGAAACTGGTGGCGATGTCGAGGCTGGCCATCGGGTCGAACGGGTTGACCGAGCCCTTGATGGTGACCGGCGCATAACGGTCGACCTTGCCTTTGATATCGACGCTGGCCGGTTTCGCCTGACGGCTGTCGATGGTGCCGATTTGCCCGTTGAGCTGTTGAATGGCCGTGGCGAAATTCGGGGTCAGGCTGAAGTCGGCGAAGTTGGCCGAGCCGTCATTGATGGCAATGCCGCCAATGTGGATGCCCAGCGGCTTTTCCTGGCTGGCCGGTTTGGCAGCAGCCGTTTTGGCGCCGGAGTCCGGCGGTTGCGGGATCAGCAGGTCGTCGATGTTGGTGGTGCGGTCATCGTTGATCATGAAGCGCGCATAAGGCTGGAACAGGTTGACCTTGTCGATCGACAGGCTGTCGCCGTGCTGATAGTTCAGGCCTTCGAGCACCAACTGCTGCCACTTGAGGAAGTCGCGGGTTTTGAGGGTGTCGAGGGTATGCAGTTGATCGACTTGAGCACGGCCGGTGACGCTGAATGCCAGCGGCTCGGTGCTTTTCAGATCGACCGCCAGATCACTGCCGAGCATGCCGCTGCGCAGTTCCAGGCGAATGAACGGGGTGATATAGGACTGGGCGATGCGCAGGTCGATGTCCTTGGTTTGTACGTTTAACCTGGCGCTGATCGGGGCGAGATTGACGATACCGTCTGCCGTGATCTTGCCTTGCTTGCCCACGCCCGTGTCGAGCTTGAGGTTAAAAGGCGCGCCATTGAGGCTGTCGAAATTCTGCAGGTCCAGGTTCAGCGGGCCGACGTCCAGCGCCACGGCCGGTTGCGCCTTGCGGTCAGCCAGATGCACCTGGTAATTGCGCAGTTGCACGTCTTTGAGCAGCACCTGCCATGGCTTGCTCGGTGGCGCCGGGTCGGGTTTCGGTGAGTCGGCGGCGGCTGGCGTGGCGGCCGGTTCGGCCTTGGCTTTGACGGCTGCTTTGGACGGTTGGCTGGCGAACAGTTTCTGCCAATCAAGTTGCCCGTCGGCTTCGAGGGCGGCCCAGGTTTCCAGTTTCTGGCTGCGGATCTTGCCGACGACCACTTGTTGCTTGGCCAGGTCGACGGTGGTTTCGCTGATGTCCAGCCGCTCGAGTTTCGCCAGCGGTCGGCCGTCTGGTGCTTTGATCGCGAACGGCGCGACGCTGACGGCGACGTTGCTCAACAGCAGTTCGGTTTCCTTGGACAGGTTGAGTTTGTAGTCGGTGCTCAGGCTGAGGACGCCGTCTTCAAGCACCAGTGGCACCGCGTCACGCACATAGGGCCAAAAGGATTTCATCTTGCCGTTGGTGATCTTCAGCTTACCTTCGGAGGTGATCGGGATCAGGCTGAAATTGCCGGTCCAGTCGATCTGTCCACCTGCCGGGCCGATGGCCACCAAGGTCATGTCGGCACTGTCTTCAGGCAGGGTACTGAGGTTTTTCAGTTCGAAGTCGAGTTTGTCGTAGAGGAATTCGATGGGTTCGCTGGGGCGTTGATCCTGGAAATGCACGGCACCGCCGGCCAGTTTGATCCGCTCGATGCGCAACGGGAACGGTTTGGCGTTCGGGTCGGCCGGGGTCGGTTCACTGGCGGGGATTTTGAACAGGCCAAGCAGATTGAGCTTACCGTCCTTGCCGAAGAGGATTTCGGTCTTGGGTTTGTCTATTTCGATATCGGACAGGTGTAGCGCCTTGGTCCAGAGGCTGTCGATCTGCAGGTTGGCGTACAGGCGCTCGAAGCCGACCTGCTCCTTGCCCGGTTCGCCGATGATCAGGCCCCACAGGGTGACTTCAAGGCTGAAGGGGTTGAGTTCGATACGCTGGATCGTTGCGGGCGTCGTCGCGTAACTGGCCAATTGTTGATTGGCCACCCGCAACGCGATACCCGGCAAAATCAGAAACCCCAGCAGACTGTAGAGGGCTAGAGCGGTCAACAGAGCGCCAATAGCGCGAATCAATCCTTTGGGCATGTGCGGCTTCATCTGTCTGAATCGGAGTGCGTTGGAGTATGGCATGCGTTTCCGGTTCCGAAGTGATCCTGCTTTATAGGATTTATCTGATTTTTCGGACGAATCTCAGAGCTGAAGAATCAGGGTTTTCAGCGGCGGCTGTTCATCCATTGACGGAAAATCGCCACCCGGTTTCATCACTGTCCACTCGCGCACCGGTCGGCCGGCTTTCTCTGCACAACGCAAAACTTGCTCGCGCCAGTCGTCCATGCTGACTTTTGCCAGGTTATTGCAGCAGATCAGAACGCCATTGTCGGCGGTGGTCAGCAGTGCCGGCTTGAGCAGGCTCTGATAGTCGCGCAGCAGGTCGACGGTGCCGAAAGCGCTCTTGGCCCAGGCTGGCGGATCCAGCAGCACCAAGTCGTACTGACGCTGTTCCAGACGTTGATAGCTCGGCAGTTTTTGCCCGCGGCGCTGGCTGATCGGCAGGCCGGCCAACTGGCGGATGGCCGGGAAGTAGTCGGACTGGATGAAGTCCATGGTCGGCAACTGCGGATTGAGCAGGCCGTTCTCACGGCCGACGGCCAGGTTGCCCTCAGCGAAATCGAGGTTGCAGACTTCACTCGCGCCACCGGCCGCCGCACTCAGGCCGACGCCACAGGTGTAGGCGAACAGGTTCAGCACGCTTTTGTTTTTGCTGTGCTGCTTGACCCAGCCGCGCGTGTTGCGCAGGTCGAGGAACAGCAGCGGGTCCTGGCCGGCGTGGCGACCGCGAACCCGGTAATTCAAGCCCCATTCGTGACCGATCAAGTCTTGCAGGGCGGCCTCGTCGGCGCGGTAGACGGTGTCTTCACGGTCGATGCGTGAGTTGCCCCGGGAGCGATCGTTGTAGACCAGCAGCGTTTCGAGGCCCAAGTGCTGATTGATGGTGTCGTGCAGTTGCAGCAGCGCATCCCGTTCCAGCGACTGGTGAAAGCTTTGCACCTGCAATTGCGGGCCGTAGCGGTCGATCGTCAGGCCGCCGGCGCCTTCCTGGCTGCCGTGGAACAGGCGATAGCAATCGGTGCCTTGCTGATGCAGCTCGGCCAGCAGGTCCTGACGACGATTGAGGGCGGCGCGCAGCGCCTGATTCAAGGAAGACATGCTGGGCGCCTTGCAGGAGGGAATTTGGCGCGGGAGTTTAACAGCATTGCACCTGTGGCGAGGGAGCTTGCTCCCGCTGGGCTGCGAAGCGGCCCCATAATCTCAGTATTTGTCGAAGATTTTGCGAGCGCTTCGCACTGGTGCGCCAGCCCGGTCGGGCGGGAGCAAGCTCCCTCGCCACAGAAGGCCGACATTCAGCGTTTTTTGTGTATGGCCTGAGCTTAGGTCAACAATCCCATCCGTCGTTTGGCCCGGTGCACCGAGCCGTTACGCACCGCCCAGCGCAGCATTGGCACGCTGCGATTGACGCTGGCGCGGATCAGCTTGCGTTGCAGCGGGCTCTGGCTGACGCCCAGCATGTCACTGGCCCAGTCCGGCAGCAGGTCGATCCCGGCCTTCATCATCAAACCGCCGAAAGGTCTGGCCAAACGGCTGGGGGACGGGGCGTTCAACAACAGCCGTAACACCTCTCGACTGCGTTCATCGCACAGTAGCTGTGGGCGAATGCGCTCCAGATAATCGGCAATTTCCTGCCGCGAACGCGGCACGTGACGGGCACCGAGCCGTTCGGCGACCAACGCGATTTCCGCGTAGTAACGGTCCTGATCCGCCAGGGACAGGTTCGGATTGCGGTAACGCAAATGGGCCGCGAGGAAGTTGCTGACCTCGGCCACGTGCACCCAGGTCAACAGATCGGGATCGCTGGCGGCGTAGGGCCGGCCGTCCGGTGCCGTGCCGGTCACTTGCAAATGGATGGTCCGGACTTTCTCGATCAGCCAGTCGGCGTCCTTTCGCGAACCGAACGTGGTGCCGGAAATGAACTGCCCGGTGCGACGCAGCCGGCCGATCATGTCCTCGCGGAAATTCGAATGGTCCCAGACCCCGGCCAGGGCCAGTGGATGCAGGGCTTGCAGCATCAGGGCGCTGATGCCGCCGATCAGCATGCTGCTGAAGTCGCCATGCACTTGCCAGCACACCGAGTCGGGGCCGAACAGGCCGGGATCACCCTTGGGGTTTTCCAGGTCGAGCTTGCCCAGAGACAGACCGGTCAGGCTCATAATCTGGGTTTCGATGCGGGTTCGAATGAATTCCATGGCGACTCAGTGGCGGAAAAGGAGGCGCGGCCATTAACGGCCGCGCAGGCTTTTGAAACAAGCGATTACTGGTTCAGGCGTTTATCGACCAACTCCTGGACCACGCTCGGGTCAGCCAGGGTCGAGGTGTCGCCCAGGCTGTCCAGTTCGTTGCAGGCGATCTTGCGCAGAATGCGCCGCATGATCTTGCCCGAACGGGTTTTCGGCAAGGCCGGTGCCCACTGGATCAGGTCCGGTTTGGCGAAGCTGCCGATTTCCTCGCTGACGTGAGCCAGCAATTCTTTCTTCAATTCGTCACTGGGCTCGGTGCCGTTCATGGGGGTGACGAAGGCATAGATGCCCTGACCCTTGACGTCGTGCGGGTAACCGACCACCGCCGCTTCGGCGATGCTGTCGTGCAGCACCAGCGCGCTTTCCACTTCCGCGGTACCGATGCGGTGCCCGGAAACGTTGATCACGTCGTCGATGCGCCCGGTGATCCAGTAATCGCCATCCTCATCGCGCCGGGCACCGTCGCCGGTGAAATAGTAACCGGGGTAGGGCTTGAAGTAGGTGTCGACCATTCGTTGCGGGTCGCCATAGACGCTGCGGATCTGCGCCGGCCAGCTGGATTTGATCGCCAGCACGCCGCTGCCGGCGCCTTTGATTTCCTTGCCCACTTCGTCGAGCAACACCGGTTGCACGCCGAACATCGGTTGCGTGGCGCAACCGGGTTTGATCCGTTGAGCGCTGACCAGCGGGCTGAGCATGATGCCGCCGGTTTCGGTCTGCCACCAGGTATCGACGATCGGACAACGCTGTTCTCCGACGGCATTGAAGTACCACTCCCACGCTTCCGGGTTGATGGGCTCACCGACAGTGCCGAGTAATCTGAGGCTCGCGCGGGAAGTTTCCTTCAACGGTTCGGGGCCTTCACGCATCAGGGAGCGCAGGGCGGTCGGGGCGGTATAGAAAATGTTGACATGGTGCTTGTCGATCACCTGCCAGAAGCGCGAGCTGCTCGGGTAGCTCGGTACGCCTTCGAAGATCAGCGTGGTCGCGCCGTTGGCCAGCGGACCGTAGACGATGTAGCTGTGGCCGGTGACCCAGCCGACATCGGCGGTGCACCAGAAGACTTCGTCGTCGCGGTAGTCGAGCACGTACTTGAAGGTCATCGCCGCTTGCAGCAGGTAGCCGCCGGTGGTGTGCAGCACGCCTTTGGGTTTGCCGGTGCTGCCGGAGGTGTAGAGGATAAACAGCGGGTCTTCGGCGCCCATCGGTTCCGGCGGACAATCGTCGCTGACGTCACGCAGCGCCTGGTGATACCAGATGTCCCGGCCCTCGACCCAGTCCACTTGGCCCTGGGTACGCTCGACCACGATCACGGTGCTGACGTTCGGACAACTTTGCAGCGCTTTGTCGACCTTCTGCTTGAGCGGCACGACTTTACCGCCGCGCACGCCTTCATCGGCGGTGATCACGGTGCGGCAGTCGGCATCGAGAATCCGGTCACGCACAGAGTCCGGAGAGAAACCCGCAAACACCACCGAATGCACTGCGCCAATGCGCGTGCAGGCGAGCATGGCGTAGGCGGTTTCAGGGATCATCGGCATGTAGATGCACACGCGGTCGCCTTTCTTCACGCCACGGCTTTTGAGCACGTTGGCCAGGCGGCAGACGTTGTGATGAAGTTTTTTGTAGCTGATCTGCACGGATTCGGCAGGGTCGTCGCCTTCCCAGATGATCGCGGTTTGATCGCCGCGCTTTTCCAGATGACGGTCGATGCAGTTGTAACTGACATTCAACTTGCCGCCGGCAAACCAGCTCGCCTCACCGGTTTTCAGGTTATAGCGCTGGACGGTATCCCACGGGGTACTCCAGTCGAGAAAGCGTGTGGCCTGTTCGGCCCAGAAGGTGCTGGGGTGCTCGATGGATTGGCGGTACAGGCGCTTGTAGTCGTCTTGACTTAATTGTGCGGCCCGGCGGACGGCATCGGCTTGGGGGAACGTGCTGATATCGAACATGACGGTTCCTTATTCTTGTTGCAACAAGTAATAAAGATGCGCCGAGTGGGGGAAGGGTTCAAGTCAGACACAAAACCAATGTGGGAGCGGGCTTGCTCGCGAAGGTGGTGGGTCAGTCGACATAAATGCTGAATGACAAACCGTCTTCGCGAGCAAGTCGCACCGCCGCTCCCACAGGGTTAGCCGCGGTGACGACCGCGGAAGTAGTTGATCAAGCCTTGGGTCGAGGCATCGTCAGCCGGGCTTTCTTCGCTGCCGACCAGGCGGTTGTAGACGCCTTTGCCCAGCTCTTTACCCAGTTCCACGCCCCACTGGTCGAAGGCGTTGATGCCCCAGATCACGCTTTGCACGAAGACTTTGTGTTCGTACATCGCCACCAATGCGCCGAGACGACGCGGGCTGATGCGTTCGACCACCAACGTATTGCTCGGACGGTTGCCCGGGATCACCTTGTGAGACGCAAGTTTCTGCACCTCTTCTTCGCTCATGCCTTTGTCGCGCAACTCGGCTTCGGCCTCGGCAAGGGTCTTGCCCAGCATCAGCGCCTGGCTTTGCGACAGGCAGTTGGCGTACAGCCACTGGTGGTGGTCGGACACCGGGTTGAAGCTGACGATCGGCACGATGAAGTCGGCCGGGATCAGTTGGGTGCCCTGGTGCAGCAACTGGTGGTAAGCGTGCTGACCGTTGCAACCCACGCCGCCCCAGATCACCGGACCGGTGTCGGTGGACACTGGCGTGCCGTCCTGACGCACGCTCTTGCCGTTGGATTCCATGTCCAGCTGTTGCAAATGCTTGGTGATGTTACGCAGGTAGTGGTCGTACGGCAGGATCGCGTGGCTTTGCGCGCCCCAGAAATTTCCGTACCACACGCCGAGCAGGGCCAGCAGCACCGGCATGTTCTGTTCGAAAGGTGCGCTCTGGAAATGCTGGTCCATGGTGTAGGCGCCGGACAGCAATTCCTTGAAGTTCGACATGCCAATGGCCAGCGCGATTGGCAAACCGATGGCCGACCACAGCGAGTAACGGCCGCCAACCCAGTCCCACATCGGGAAGATGTTTTCTTCGCGGATCCCGAAGGCCACCGCTGCTGCATTGTTGCTGGAGACGGCGATGAAGTGGCGGTACAGCTCGGCTTCCGAACCACCCTGAGCCAGGTACCAGGCGCGTGCGGCCTGGGCATTCTTCAAGGTTTCGAGGGTGTTGAAGGATTTCGACGAAACGATAAACAGCGTGGTTTCGGCACGCAGCTTCATGGTCAGTTCGTGGAACTCACTGCCGTCGATGTTCGCCAGGTAATGGCAGCGCACACCCTTCTGGGCGTAGGACAGCAGCGCTTCGGAGACCAGCTCCGGGCCGAGGAACGAGCCACCGATGCCGATGTTCACCACGTCGGTGATCGGCTTTTCGGAGTAACCGCGCCACAAACCGTCGTGGATGCGGCCCACGAGGTCGGTGATCTGGTTCAGGACCTTGTGCACTTCCGGCATCACGTTGACGCCGTTGACCTTCAGCTTGTCGCCGACCGGACGGCGCAGTGCGGTGTGCAGGGCGGGGCGGCCTTCGGAGGAGTTGACGATTTCGCCTTCGAACAGCGCTTTGATCGCGCCCTGGAGGTCGACTTCGTTCGCCAGGCCCACCAGCAGATCGCGGGTCTGGACGTTGATCAGGTTTTTCGAGTAGTCGAGAAACAGGCCGCAGCTGCTGAGGGTGAATTGGGTAAAGCGCTGCGGATCGGCATTAAAGGCTTCGCGCATGCTGAAATCTTGCATGGCTTGGCGGTGGTCATTCAACGCTTGCCAGGCGGGCAGAGCGGTAACGTCTTGAGGGGTGCGGTAATACGCCATCGCTGCGGGTTTCCTTTTTACTTGAACGGCCTTTTGAACACTGAAAATACCGGAGCGCTGTGGGTGGGCGTCCGGTCAACTGCGTCGACACGATTTCATGACACAGGGCGAATACAGTAAACCTCGCGCTGCGATCTGTCTTGACTTTGTCTGACCCGTTCCCGGTACTTTTTTATACATCGAGCAGGGAACGGTCCGACAAACGGAAGGGGAGGGGCTAAGACTGGATCAGGCGACCTGAACCGGAATGGCATTGCTGGTGTGGCTCAGTTCATTACCCGGGGCCATGTAGAGCATGCGTGGCTTGAAGTTGAGCAGCTCGGCTTCGCTGTAGTGGGCGTATGCGCAGATGATCACGCGGTCACCGACCTTGGCCTTGTGCGCTGCGGCACCATTGACCGAGATCATGCGCGAGCCTTCTTCGCCACGAATCGCGTAGGTGGTGAAGCGTTCACCATTGTCGATGTTGTAGATCTGGATCTGTTCATACTCACGGATGCCGGACAGGTCCAGCCATTCGCCGTCGATGGCGCAAGAACCTTCGTAATCGAGTACAGCGTGGGTGACTTCGGCGCGATGCAGCTTGGCTTTGAGCATGATGGCGTGCATGAGTGTTTCCCCAGGTCGGAATCGAACGGCGGGCATTGTGCCCAAAGACTTGAGGGCCAGCAATACGGCGTGTGGAGTCACCGCCGACCCCCATGTGGGAGCGGGCTTGCTCGCGAATGCGGTGTGTCATTCAGCATTTATGCCGACTGATCCACCGCATTCGCGAGCAAGCCCGCTCCCACATTGGGTCGGCGGTGTTCAGGCGGGTGCGTCGAGGTTCAGATGCAGGTTGTCGATCAGCCGCGTAGTGCCCAGGAACGCCGCCACCAGAATCACCAGATCCCGATCCTGCGCAGTCGCCGGGCGCAAGGTCAGCGCATGACGAATTTCCAGATAGTCAGGACGCAAACCCGCCGCTTCAAGCTGCTTGATCTGCGCATCAATCAACGCCGGGAAATCCCGTTCGCCCTGTTTGATTGCGTCGGCAATCTGGCTCAAACCGCGATACACAACCGGCGCAACGGCCCGCTGTTCTTCGCTGAGGAAACCATTGCGCGACGACAGCGCCAGGCCATCGGCCGCACGTACCGTCGGTTCGCCGATGATCTGGATCGGCATGTTCAGGTCATGCACCAGGGCGCGGATCACCGCCAGTTGCTGGAAGTCTTTCTGGCCGAAGATCGCCAGGTCCGGCTGGACCATGTTGAACAGCTTGGTGACGACCGTCGCCACCCCTTCGAAATGCCCGGGACGGCTGGCGCCGCACAGGCCTTCGGAGAGTTGCGGAACGCTGACGCGGGTCTGGCCGACCATGCCGTCGGGGTACATTTCTTCAACGGTTGGCGCGAACAGCAAGTGGCAACCGGCCTGGAGCAGTTTCTCCTGATCGGCCGCGAGGGTGCGCGGGTACTTGTCGAGGTCTTCGCCGGCGCCGAACTGCAACGGGTTGACGAAAATGCTCGCGACCACGAAATCCACTCGTTGGGTGGCTTTGGTCACCAGTGCCACATGACCGCTGTGCAGGTTGCCCATGGTCGGCACGAAGCCGATGCGCTTGCCTTCACTGCGGGCACGGGCCACGGCGGCCCGCAATTCGCGTACGGTTTTTACGGTGTTCATGCAGAGAATCCGTGTTCGATACCAGGGAAAGTCGCCGCTTTGACTTCAGTGACGTACGCACCAAGCGCCGCTTGAATGTTTTGTTGCCCAGCCATGAAGTTCTTCACGAACTTCGGCATACGGCCAGTGATCGACAGGCCGAGCATGTCGTGCAGAACCAGGACCTGGCCGTCGGTGCCGCTGCCGGCGCCGATGCCGATCACCGGAATACCCACCGCCTGGGTGATTTCCTCGGCCAGTTCACTCGGTACGCACTCGAGCAACAGCATGGCTGCCCCCGCCTGTTCCAGAGCGATGGCATCGGCGCGCATCTGGCGTGCCTGGTTCTCGCTGCGGCCCTGGACTTTGTAACCGCCCAGAATATTCACCGATTGCGGTGTCAGCCCCATGTGGGCGCACACCGGGATACCGCGTTCGGCCAGCAGACGGATCGAGTCCGCCAGCCACAGCGCACCTTCAACCTTGACCATGTGCGCACCCGCCTGCATCAACAGGGCGCTGTTGGTCATGGTTTGTTCGAGGGTGGCGTAGGCCATGAAGGGCAGGTCGGCGAGGATCAACGCATCGGTGTTACCGCGTTTGACGGATGCCACGTGGTAAGCCATTTCCGCGGTGGTGACCGGCAGGGTGCTGTCGTGACCTTGCAAAACCATGCCAAGGGAGTCGCCCACCAGTAGCACTTCGACGCCAGCCTCATTGCAGGCGTGGGCGAAGGTCGCGTCATAGCAGGTCAGCATGGTGATCTTTTCACCTTTTTGCTTGAGACCTTGCAGAGTGGTCAGGGTGATGGCTGGCATGAAAAGTTCCTCATTCAGGCGCTGTGGAAACTACTGCGAGTAACGCGCGTGATTCTTCGTTAAATACAGGCGCACGGTCTGTTGTCGTGCTTTTAAGGCCTGGATTGCGCCCTTCAACGCCGTGTTGGCGGCAGCGGGACGCCTATAGTCGTGAGGAGAACTCGGGAAGTCAATTGCGTGTGTTACCGCATTGTTACGTGTGGGGTGTTACCGGGGTAACTGATGCGATTCAGCAGGATTGCCGTCGATCTTGAGTCCGGTACAAAACACTGTGGGAGCGGGCTTGCTCGCGAATGCGGTGTGTCAGTCAACATTGAGGCTGAATGGCACACCGCATTCGCGAGCAAGCCCGCTCCCACAGGGGATTTTTGTCAATTTTGGGGGAGGCGTTCAAGGCCGACGAACGGGCAGGCAGCGAGCAGTTCGCTGAGGTTACGGCCGTCAGCCAGACGCAAATCCGCAGGCGCCAGTTCGGCCAGTGGATAGAGAACGAACGCTCGTTCCTGCATATGGTAGTGAGGCACCTTGAGGCGAGGTTCATCGATCAGCCGATCACCGAACAGTACGATGTCGAGATCCAGCGTACGCGGCCCCCAGCGTTCAAGGCGCTCGCGGCCCTGTCCGTTCTCGATGGCTTGCAGCGCATCAAGCAGCTCCAGCGGCGGGAGCGTGCTGTCGAGGGCGGCAACCGCGTTGGTATAACGCGGTTGGCCGGGCAGCAGCGAGTCGCTCTGATAAAACCCGGAAACCCCGATCAGTTCGGTCTGTGGCAACTGTGTCAGCGCCTCGACGGCGCTGCGCAATTGTTCGGCGGGGTCAGCCAGATTGCTGCCCATGCCGATGTAGATGCGTTCCATGGACTACTCGCCTGTGGCGCTCGGTGCGCCGGCGGTGCGTTTGCGCTTGGCACCACCGCTGCGGCGACGCTTGCGTGGCGCGCCGGTGCCGTCATCCTTGCCGCTGAGATCGCGGATCATGTCGCGACGTTCGCTGTCGTTGGCGTCCTGATAATCCGTCCACCATTCGCCCAGGCCATCGGTCAGCTCACCGGCGCTTTCGCGCAGCAGCAGGAAGTCGTAACCGGCCCGGAACCGCGGATTGTCCAGCAACAGGTCGGCGCGCTTGCCGCTGCGGCGTGGCAGACGCTCTTGCATGTCCCAGATCTCGCGGATCGGCATGGTGAAGCGTTTCGGAATCGCGATGCGCTGGCACTGTTCGGCAATCAACTCGTGAGCGGCTTCCTGCATGGCCGGAATCGGCGGCATGCCACGTTCTTGCAGGCGCAATACACGGGCCGGCAGGGCAGGCCAAAGCAGCGCCGCAAACAGGAACGCCGGGGTCACCGGTTTGTTCTGTTTGATCCGCAGATCGGTGTTGATCAACGCATCGCTGATCAGCGTGTGGGTGTACGTCGGGTTGTATTCCAGCGCCTCGGCACTGGCCGGGAACAGCGGATCGAACAGCTGCAGGTCGACCAGCATCTCGAAGGTGTCCGCGGCATGGCCGGAGAGGAACAGCTTGAGCACTTCTTCGAACAGGCGGGCCGATGGGATCTCGCGCAGCATCGGCGCCAGTTCACGGATTGGCACGGCGCTGTGCTTTTCGATGCCGAAATTAAGCTTGGCGGCGAAACGCACGGCTCGCAGCATCCGTACCGGATCTTCCTGGTAGCGTTGCTTCGGGTCGCCGATCAGGCGGATCAGGTGATTGCGGATGTCGTGTACGCCGTTGGCGTAATCGAGGATGCGCTCGCTGACCGGATCGTAATACAAGGCGTTGATGGTGAAGTCGCGGCGCTGCGCGTCTTCTTCCAGCGTGCCATAGACGTTATCGCGCAGGATGCGCCCGCTTTCGTTACGGGAAGACTGGTTGCTGTCTTCCTCTTCATCGTTTTGCGGGTGATTGGCGCGGAAGGTCGCGACTTCAATGATTTCGCGGCCAAAGTGGATGTGCACCAGTTTGAAGCGGCGACCGATGATCCGCGCGTTGCGGAATTCGGCTCGCACCTGCTCAGGCGTGGCACTGGTGGCGACGTCGAAATCTTTTGGCGTGATGCCGAGCAGCATGTCACGCACACAGCCGCCGACCAGGTAAGCCTGATAACCGGCGTTCTGCAGGCGTTCGACGATGTTCACCGCGTAGCGACTGAATTGGGCCTTTTGCAGCGAATGTTGGCCGCTGTTGAGCACTTCAGGCGTACTGCGAATGTGTTGCGTATGACGCTTGGGAGAACGGAATGACTGGAACAGCTTCTTCAGCATGGGATGCACTGTTTGAAGGAATGTTCGGCCAAAACGAAGAATGACCGCATGATGGGCGGGGATTCTAGCATTTAGTCGGGGGATGGTGTAGGAAGCTGCGCAAGCGCTTGAAGGGAGTGTCTGGTACGCCTGGGCCTGTAGCAGCTGCGTTGTGGCGAGGGGATTTATCCCCGTTCGGCTGCAAAGCAGTCGTAAAACCAGAGATTGGGGTGTGTCAGAAGAAACCGGTTGCCTGTATTGCGACTGCTCCGCAGTCGAACGGGGATAAATCCCCTCGCCACAACGCAGCTGCTACAAAGTGCCGCTACAAGGGCCAAACACCAGAAACTACAAGGGGAGCCGAAGCTCCCCAAGAAAGTAGTTGCATGCTCTATTTTTATTTTTGATTCGGGCTTTTTGTTTTTGTTAAGTGCCCTCGCCATGAAGTTTTTCCTTCATGACCCTCCCAATCGGGAGCCAAGAGCAAACGGATTGCTTTGGTCGCTGTGTTGCAGTGATCTTGCGATCCAACCAGTTCAGGCTCTGTCTTGTGACAGTTTTTTGTTGTTCTCGGCCTGGTCGTGGGGCAAGCCCCAAATACAACGCCTCTCCAAAAGAATCAGTTAGCTACGCCTCTCGCCGTCTTGTTTTTATTGTGCGTGAGTCGATACGTCTTATTTTTATTGTCTTGTGCATTGCTTGTTATTGTTCTTGTACTAAACATATAGCAGGGTGCGTGCCAACTTTTGCGAGGCCCAGCAAAACAAGGAGTTAGGCCCGCTGGTGAGGTTTTCAGAGGCCAAAAAAAACCGGGGCTTCGTTACCGTAAGCCCCGGCTTCTGTTACGTGGAAAAGGTGAGGTAACAGTTTTTTCACCTTGTCACGTGTTACCCGCACATCAGACAGGTGAGGTTCAGCTCTCGCTGGCCACCCCGGTCTTGCGCCGCGGAATGCCCAGGCGCTGACGGCGTTCCCACAGGCATTTGCGACTGACACCGAGTTTGCGTGCCAACTCGGTTTCGGTCATGTGGTCCTGGTGTTCGAGAACGAAGTGTTGGAAGTAGTCTTCCAGTGACAGGTCTTCGGTCGGCTCATGGCTATTGTTACCGGCGGCGCTGCCCTGTTGTGGTGTCAGGCCGATGAAATCGTCATCGTCCAGATCGCTCAGTTCGATGTCGATCCCCAGCAGCTCGGCGGAAATCTCCGGGCTCTCGCACAGGATGACCGCACGTTCTACGGCGTTTTCCAGCTCCCGAACGTTACCCGGCCAGGAATAGTGACGAATGGCTTGCTCGGCATCCGGGGCGAACTTCAGGTCGGTGCGGTTGACCCGCGCGCTCTGCCGCGCCAGGAACGCGTTGGCAATTTCGTTGACGTCGGCGCCGCGCTCGCGCAGGGCCGGCAGTTTCAGGGCGATCACGTGAAGGCGGTAATACAAGTCTTCACGGAACTGGCCGATCTTCGCCAGGCTCTTGAGGTCCCGGTGAGTCGCGGCGATCAGGCGCACATCGACTTTCTGGGACTGCACCGAACCCACACGACGAATTTCACCTTCCTGCAGCACCCGCAGCAGGCGGGCCTGGGCTTCCAGTGGCAGTTCGCCGATTTCGTCGAGGAACAAGGTGCCGCCGTCGGCGGCTTCTACCAGGCCGGCACGCCCGGCGCTGGCGCCAGTGAACGCGCCTTTTTCGTGGCCGAACAGTTCGGACTCGATCAGGCTTTCCGGAATGGCCGCGCAGTTCACCGAAATCATCGGCGCCTTGGCGCGTTTGGACAGGTTGTGCAGGGCGCGCGCCACCAGTTCTTTACCGGTGCCGGATTCGCCCTGAATCAAAACATTGGAGTCGGTTGGCGCGACTTTGCGGATCTTGCTGTACAGATCCTGCATCGGCGGGCAGGAGCCGATGATGCCGATTTCGCCATTGTTATTGCTGGCGCCCGGTTTCGCGGCGCCATTACCGGCCTTACCGGCGACCGGTTCACCGCTGGCTTGCACCGTTTGACGGTCACGCAGGATGCGCGCGACGGCTTGCAGCATTTCATCGTGATCGAAAGGCTTGGCGATGTAATCCACCGCGCCCATCTTCATCGAGTCGACCGCCGAACGCAGGCTAGCGTAGCTGGTCATGATCAGCACCGGAGTGCCCTGGCCGAGTTTGATCAACTCGGTGCCAGGCGCGCCAGGCAGACGCAGGTCGCTGACGATCAGGTCGAACGTGGGAATGGTGAAGCGTTCTTGTGCTTCCTGCACTGAACCGGCTTCGCTGACCTGGTACTGGTTACGTTCCAGTAGGCGGCGCAAGGCGGAGCGGATAATTGTTTCGTCTTCGACGATCAAAATGTGCGGCATTGATTCGATACTCTCGACGGTCTCAGTTCACAGCGGACGTCGCTTCGACATGACGCGGCAAGGTCACCCGGATACGGGTGCCGCGTTGGCTTTGAACATCAGCCGGGCTGTCGATGGTGATTTGTCCATAATGCTCTTCAACGATGGAATAGACCAGTGCAAGGCCCAGACCGGTGCCTTCGCCAGGATCCTTGGTGGTGAAGAAAGGTTCGAACAATCTATCCATGATGTTCTTCGGAATACCGCTGCCTTCGTCCTCCACGATCAAATCGACCGTGTGTTCGCCGGCTTCGCTTTTGACCCGCACCGCACTGCCGGGAGGCGAGGCGTCGCGGGCGTTTGAGAGCAGGTTGATCAGTACTTGCGCAAGTCGCTGCGGGTCGCCTTCGACCCAGTGATCGGGATCGCACAGGTTGTAGAACTGCACTTCGAAATTGCGTCGGTTCAGCGCCAGCAAACCGATGGCATCCTGGGCCACTTCGGCCAGACAGACGGGCTCGTCGCTGTGCTGATGACTGCCGGCGTGGGCGAAGCTCATCAGCGACTGAACGATGCGCGACACGCGTTTGGTCTGCTCCAGGATCTGCCCGCTGATTTCCTTCAGTTCGCTGTCTTCTTCGCGCTCTTCGCGCAGGTTCTGCGCCAGACAGGCGATGCCAGTGATCGGGTTGCCGATTTCATGGGCCACACCGGCGGCGAGTCGACCGATGCTGGCCAGGCGCTCGGAGTGCACCAGTTTGTCTTCGAGCATCTGGGTTTCGGTCAGGTCTTCCACCAGCAGCACCAGGCCGCTGTTACCCGGGGCCAACGGTTCATCGATCGCGGCTTTGTGCAGGTTCAGCCAGCGGGTCTGGCCGTCGAGGGCCAGGTGCTGTTTGTGCAAATGCTCGTCCGGCAGATTGATGAAACCTTGCAGCAGCTCTTTCCAGGGATCGGCAATGGTGCTCAGCCGCGAGCCGACCACACGCTGTGCGGCAATGCCAGTCAGCTCCTCCATGGCTTTGTTCCACATGAGGATTTCCTGATCCTTGGCCAGCGAGCAAACGCCCATCGGCAATTCCTGCAGGGTCTGGCGGTGATAGCGGCGCAGGGCATCGAGCTCGGCGGCCAGCCCGGTCAGGCGCGAGTGGTAATCCTCGAGGCGACTTTCGATGAAGTGGATGTCTTCGGTAACGTAGTTTTCGCCGCCGGCCTTATAAGGCAGGAATGTCTCGACCATGTCCTGCGCCACACTCGGCCCCATCAGGCCGGAGAGGTTGGCTTCGATACGGTCGCGCAAGCGGCGCAAGGCGTAAGGCCGGCGTTCATCGAAAGGCAGATAGAGGTCGCGCAGGGCCTGTTCGACTTCTTTCTGCGCAGCCTTGGCGCCCAGGGGCTTGGCAAGCTGTGTGGCGAATTCCTGGGGGGAGGCGGCGTGCAGTTCGCGGCGTTGCGGCCGACGCACGTTGTCCACGGCGCAGGCTTCAGCGGCGCTGGCTTCTTCGCTGCTGGCGTTAGTGAACAGCGAGATCAGGGTGAACATCAGCACGTTGGCCGCCAGCGAGGCGATCGCCGCCATGTGCCAACTGGTGTCGTCCAGCACGTAGATCATGTTCAGCAGCGGTATGTAGAAACCCTGCAGATTGCCGACCAGCGGCAGCAGCATGGTTACCAGCCACACCAGAATCCCCGCGAGCAAACCAGCGATGAAACCGCGGCGGTTGGCGGTCGGCCAGTACAGTACCGACAGCACGCCCGGCAGGAACTGCAGGGTGGCGACGAAGGCGACGATGCCCAGATTCGCCAGATCCTGCTCCGCGCCCAGCAGCAGGTAGAAACCGTAACCGGCCATGATGATCGCGACGATCAGCGCCCGGCGGGTCCATTTCAGCCAGCGGTAGATATTGCCTTCGGCCGGCGGCTGATAGAGCGGCAGCACCAAATGGTTCAGCGCCATCCCGGACAGGGCCAGGGTGGTGACAATGATCAAGCCGCTGGCCGCCGACAAGCCACCGACATAGGCCAATAGCGCCAGGGCCTTGTTGTTGGCGGCGATGCCGATGCCCAGCGTGAAGTATTCCGGGTTGGTGGTGGCGCCGAGTTTCAGCCCGGCCCAGAGAATCAGCGGTACCGCCAGGCTCATCAACAGCAGAAACAGTGGCAAGCCCCAGCTCGCGCTGACCAGCGAGCGCGGGTTGAGGTTTTCGGTAAACGTCATGTGGTACATGTGCGGCATCACGATCGCCGAAGCGAAGAACACCAGCAGCAGCGTGCGCCATGGACCTTCCTGCAATGGCGTGTGCAACGCGGCGAGGGCGGTCTGGTTTTGCAGTAGCCACAGTTCCAGCTGTTGCGGGCCGTCGAATACGCCGTACAACGCATACAAGCCAACGCCGCCGATGGCGATCAGCTTGATCACCGATTCAAAGGCAATCGCGAACACCAGGCCTTCGTGTTTCTCCCGCGTCGCAATGTGCCGCGAGCCGAAGAAAATCGTGAACAGCGTAATCAGTGCGCAGAAGCTCAGGGCCACGCGATGTTGCACCGGCTCGCGGGTGAGGATGCCGATGGAGTCGGCCACCGCCTGAATCTGCAACGCCAGCAGCGGCAGCACGCCGATCAGCATGAAGATTGTGGTCAGTGCGCCGGCCCAGGTGCTGCGGAAGCGGAAGGCGAACAGATCGGCCAGCGACGACAGCTGATACGTGCGGGTGATTTTCAGGATCGGATACAAAAGCACCGGCGCCAGCAGAAACGCGCCGGAGACGCCCAGATAGCTGGACAAAAATCCGTAGCCGTATTGATAGGCCAGGCCCACCGTGCCGTAAAACGCCCACGCACTGGCATACACGCCCAACGACAGGGTGTACGTCAGCGGGTGGCGAATGATCGCCCGGGGGATCATGCCCCGTTCGCTGACCCAGGCTACGCCGAACAGCACCGCCAGGTAGGCGGCGCTGATCAGGATCATCTGGGTCAGGCTAAAGCTCATCGGCATCTTTTTGGCTCTGCAGGATGAAGGTCACGACGATCAGAATCAGCCAGAGCAGATAAGGGCGATACCAGGCGCCAGTGGCGTCGATCCACCAATCCATGATGGCCGGGGAGAACAGATAAATCCCCACTACCAGGAGCAGGACCAAGCGATAGATGTACATCCCGGCCTCTCTTTTTTATGCGCGTGCCCGAAAACGTGCGGCGATGGTAACGGATGGGCGCGCCACTGCAAGTGCGATCACTGTAGTTGTGCTTCGGGCAGGTTGAGTGTGCGCGGGATCAACATGGCATCCCAGTGGGCGATGCCCCAGTTCAACACTTCCCGTGGAGTGGCGTAAGCCAGTTCGGCACCGGGATTGTGCCCCAGTGCGCGCAATGCACGCAGCAACAAAGGGGTTGCCTGATCTTCGGTCAACGGCGGCGAACGATAGGACTTGCCGAGCTTGTGGCCATCGGGCTGGGTGATCAGCGGGATATGCAGATAGCGCGGTTGCGGCAGGCCAAGCAATTCTTGTAAGTAGAGCTGGCGCGGCGTGGAGTCGAGCAGGTCGGCGCCGCGGACGATATCGGTAATGCCTTGCCAGGCGTCGTCCAGCACCACCGCCAATTGATAGGCATAGAGCCCGTCGCGGCGACGAATCACGAAATCTCCGACTTCCCGGCCCAGGTGTTGGCGGTATTCGCCTTGCACCCGGTCGATGAAGTGATATTCCAGCTCGGGGACACGCAGGCGAATCGCAGCATCTTTAGTGTCATGACCGGCGTTGCGACAAAAGCCCGGGTAAATCCCGTGATACGGCTCCAATTGTTTGCGCGAGCAAGTGCAAGCGTAGGCCAGGCCCTGATTGAACAGGCGATTGAGGACTTCGGCGTAGGCATCGTGCCGGTCACTCTGTCGGACCATTTCGCCATCCCACTCGAAACCGTAGCTTTCCAGGGCTTTGAGGATCGCCGCCTGAGCGCCGGGCTCTTCCCGTGGCGGATCGAGATCTTCCATGCGCATCAGCCAGCGGCCACCCACCGAGCGCGCGTCGAGGTATGAGGCCAGCGCTGCGACCAGCGAACCGAAATGCAGATGGCCACTGGGCGTGGGGGCGAAGCGCCCGATGTAGGGAGTGGAAGTCGTGGCGGTCATGGACGAATGTTACATCTCTGGTCGTGCGCGAGTCCCTGTGGGAGTGAGCCTGCTCGCGATAGCGGTTTCACATACAACACATTCGTTGACTGACACACCGCAATCGCGAGCAGGCTCGCTCCCACAGGAGGGCTCGCCGTGGCGAATGTCAGAAACAAAAACGGAGCGTTCGCACGCTCCGTTTTTCGTTCAAGTCGAGATTACTTGCCGACTTGCTTTTCCTTGATTTCCGCCAGGGTCTTGCAGTCAACGCACATGTCGGCGGTAGGGCGGGCTTCCAGTCGCTTGACGCCGATTTCGACGCCGCAGGACTCGCACCAGCCATATTCTTCGTCTTCGATCAGTTGCAGCGTCTTGTCGATCTTTTTGATCAACTTGCGCTCGCGGTCACGGGCACGCAGCTCGAGGCTGAATTCTTCTTCCTGGCTGGCACGGTCTGCCGGGTCCGGGAAGTTGGCCGCTTCGTCTTTCATGTGATCAACAGTACGGTCGACTTCCTGCATCAAGTCCTGTTTCCACTTATTCAGGATCTTGGTGAAGTGAGCGCGCATGGGCTTGCCCATGTACTCCTCGCCCTTCACTTCTTTGTAGGGTTCGAAGCCGCTGATCGACTGGTTCTGTTGTTGCTTTGCTTGGGTGGACATGAAATAGACCGCCTCTACTCTTGTAATCCATTGCGCAGGATTGCTCCATCACCGACACCTGCCGGCCCTGCGGCTGCAAGCGGGCGAACTTACCAGATCAAATCGGACCGCGCTACTCCCGGATGTCGAGGTAGTGGCCCGCTGTGCTTGCAAATGATTGCAAAGCCTTGTCTGGCGGTGCTGGAGACCTGATCAATTATTGATTTTAGTCAAACCTGAGACACTCGCTTGAGTCGTTTGAGACCAGCGTTATAACGGTCTGACCGCTTTAGGTTCTCGCTCGTTCCTGCGCTTGGGTAGAATCAGTTCTTTTCCCCGTTGAAGGAAGGCTAATGGCTCAGTCCTACAGTGCCCGCAGTCGCGCGATCGAACCTTTCCATGTCATGGCGCTGCTGGCGCGGGCCAATGAACTGCAAGCCGCTGGTCACGACGTGATCCACCTGGAAATCGGCGAACCCGACTTCACCACCGCCGAGCCGATCATTCAGGCTGGCCAGGCCGCATTGACGGCGGGGAAGACCCGTTACACCGCCGCGCGTGGCATTCCCGAGTTGCGTGAGGCCATTTCCGGCTTTTATCAGCAACGTTACGGTTTGAACATCGACCCGCAGCGAATCCTCATCACGCCTGGCGGTTCCGGTGCGCTGCTGCTGGCCAGCGCCTTGTTGGTGGATCCGGGCAAGCACTGGCTGCTGGCGGACCCGGGATACCCGTGCAATCGGCACTTTTTGCGGCTGGTGGAAGGCGCAGCGCAGCTTGTTCCTGTAGGCCCGGACGTGCGCTATCAGCTGACGCCGGAACTGATTGCCCGCCACTGGGACCACGACAGCGTCGGCGCCCTGGTGGCCTCGCCAGCCAATCCGACCGGGACGATCCTGACCCGCGATGAACTGGCGGGCCTGTCTGCCGCGATCAAGGAGCGTCACGGTCATCTGGTGGTGGACGAGATCTATCACGGCCTGACCTATGGCACTGATGCGGCCAGCGTGCTGGAAGTCGATGACAGTGCCTTTGTACTGAATAGTTTTTCCAAGTATTTCGGCATGACGGGGTGGCGACTGGGTTGGCTGGTGGCGCCTGAAGCGGCGGTCGGTGAACTGGAAAAGCTCGCCCAGAACCTCTACATCAGCGCCCCGAGCATGGCCCAGCACGCCGCTCTGGCCTGCTTCGAACCGGCCACGATCAGCATTCTGGAAGAACGCCGCGCCGAATTCGGCCGTCGTCGGGATTTCCTCTTGCCAGCCCTGCGAGAGCTGGGCTTCGGTATCGCTGTCGAGCCTGAAGGCGCGTTCTATTTGTATGCCGATATCAGCAAGTTCGGCGGCGATGCCTTCGCGTTCTGCCGACATTTCCTCGAAACCGAACACGTTGCGATTACTCCGGGTCTGGACTTCGGTCGTTATCAGGCCGGCCATCATGTGCGGTTTGCCTACACCCAAAGTCTTGCGCGCCTACAGGAAGCGGTCGAGCGGATTGCGCGCGGCTTGAAGAGCTGGCAAGGCTGATGCGTTTTCATCCTCCCCTCGAAGAAGGCCGTTTGATTCGTCGTTACAAGCGTTTTCTCGCCGACATCGAAACCGTTAGCGGCGAGTTGATGACCATTCATTGCCCCAACACCGGCTCGATGCTCAATTGCCAGGTCGAAGGCGGGCAGGTCTGGTTCAGCCGTTCCAATGACCCCAAGCGCAAGTTGCCCGGTACCTGGGAAGTCGGCGAAACCCCGCAGGGGCGCTTGTTTTGCGTGAACACCGGGCGAGCCAACGGCTTGATCGAAGAAGCGTTGCGAGCGGGTGTCATCACTGAACTCAACGGCTTTACCGAGCTGAAGCGCGAAGTGGCCTACGGTCAGGAGAGGAGTCGCATCGATTTCCGCCTCGATTACTCGAGCGGGCCGGCTTATGTCGAAGTCAAAAGTGTCACCCTGGGCTTCGACGGTTCGCTGGTAGCGGCATTTCCCGATGCAGTGACCCAGCGCGGGGCCAAGCATTTGCGCGAATTGGCGCATTTGGCCCGGGACGGAATTCGTGCGGTGCAGTTGTATTGCGTCAATCTCACCGGCATCGACGCTGTGCGTCCTGCAAAAGAAATCGATTCGGCCTACGCCGACGCTTTGCGTGAAGCGGTGGCGTGCGGAGTCGAGGTGCTGGCCTATGGCGTGCGGTTGACCCACGAAGAAATGCTGGTCGATCGGCGTCTGGAAGTGTTGCTCAACGGCTAAAGACTGACCCAGATCCCTTGCTCGTCTTCGCGGCAGGCGACGGTGGTCAGAGACTGACCGGCGCAAGGACCGGCGACGCATTCGCCATCTTCGATCAGAAACAGTGCGCCGTGGGTCGCGCACTGGATCAGGCTGTTGCTGGGGTCGAGAAACTGGTCGGGTTTCCATTCCAGTCCGACGCCACGGTGCGGGCAGCGATTGATGTAGACGTAAACCTGGCCGCCACGGCGCACGGCAAAGAGCTTCTGGCCGTCGATGTCGAAGCCGCGACTGCTGGCATCGGCCAGCTCAACGCCTGCACAAAGAAACTTCATGTCTATCCTCAAGTCCGGCGGCTCGTGACTGGATATGTCCGAGCTTGACGTTCAAATGCAAACAATTATCAAATGGCCGCCTTGCCCTTCGGGTACAGATGCCAGGCGCCAAGGATACGTGGCCTGTCATTTCAATGCCCGGGAAAACCCTTGAAGGAAGCTGTTTATGCGCCTGAGTACCCGCGTTGCTGCGCTCTGTGTCGGATTCCTCGTCAGCTACCACGCCGCAGCGGCCGAGTCGCCACAACGTTGGGTCAGTGCCGGGGGAGCTTTATCGGAATGGATCAGCGCGCTGGGCGGTGAATCGAAACTGGTCGGTGTCGACACCACCAGTCAGCACCCGGAATCGCTCAAGGCATTGCCGAGCATCGGGTATCAGCGGCAGCTGTCGGCGGAGGGCATCTTGAGCTTACGCCCGCAGATACTGGTCGGTACCGAGGAAACGGGACCGCCACCGGTACTTTCGCAGGTTCGTAGTGCGGGTGTGCAGGTCGAACTGTTCTCGGCCCAGCCGGACCTGCCGACGTTGCAGGGCAATTTGCAGCGTCTGGGCAAATTGCTTGGCGCTGACGATCAGGCCTCACAGGTGTTCCAGGCTTATCAACAGCAACTCGATCAGCAAAAGATCCGGGTCACTCGGGCGCAGTTAAAAGGAAAATCTCCCGGCGTGCTGTTGTTGCTTGGCCACGCGGGCGGCAAACCGCTCATCGCCGGCAAGGACACCGCCGCCGATTGGTTGCTGCAACAGGCCGGCGGGCACAATCTGGCCACGCATACCGGCTACAAACCTTTCTCTGTCGAATCCCTGGTCAGCCTGGATCCTGAGGTGCTGGTGTTTGCCGATCGCGCACTGACCGGCGATGCAGCCCGTGCGGCGTTGTTCAAGGAGAACCCGATCCTGTCCTCGACCCGCGCCGCCAAGGACGGGCGAGTCATGGAGCTTGATCCGACCTTGTTGGTCGGGGGCTTGGGGCCGCGGCTACCCGATGCGATGAAAAAACTGTCTGACGCCTTTTACCCCGATTCGGCCGGCCAATGACCATCCTGGTTAAACCCCGTGCTTTGTTCATTGGTCTGATCCTGCTGTGTGTGTTGGCCATCTGGTTGTCATTGGCGCTTGGACCGGTGAGCTTGCCGTTGTTCGACACCTTGCGTGCAGCCCTGCGGCTGGTGGGTGTACCGATTGCGCCCGACGGGCTGGAACAGGCTGAACTGATCCTGGGGCAGATTCGCTTGCCGCGAACCTTGTTGGGTTTGGCCGTGGGAGGGGTGTTGGCATTGTCCGGTGTGGCGATGCAGGGGTTGTTTCGTAATCCTTTGGCCGATCCGGGGCTGGTCGGCGTCTCCAGCGGTGCGGCATTGGGCGCGGCCATTGCGATCGTCGGTGGTTCTGTGTTCGGCGGTCTGCCTGAATCCTTCGGGCCGTATGTGTTATCGCTGTGCGCGTTTCTCGGCGGGCTCGGCGTGACCGCGTTGGTGTATCGACTGGGCCGGCGCAACGGGCAGACCCATGTCGCGACCATGCTGCTGGCCGGTATTGCGTTGACTGCGCTGGCCGGTTCCGCCGTGGGGCTGTTCACCTATCTGGCGGATGACGCGACGCTGCGCACCCTGACGTTCTGGAACCTGGGCAGCCTCAATGGCGCCAGCTATTCGCGGCTCTGGCCGTTACTGCTGATCAGTGCCGGCGTGGCGCTGTGGCTGCCACGCCGGGCCAAGGCCTTGAATGCGTTGTTGCTGGGTGAGTCGGAGGCGGGTCACCTGGGCATCGACGTCGAACGGCTCAAGCGTGAGTTGGTGTTCTGCACGGCGTTGGGTGTCGGTGCTGCGGTGGCCGCGGCGGGGATGATCGGGTTTGTGGGGCTGGTGGTGCCGCATCTGGTGCGACTGCTGGCCGGTCCGGATCATCGTGTGCTGTTGCCAGCGTCAGTATTGGCCGGTGCCAGCCTTCTGTTGTTTGCCGATCTGGTGGCGCGGCTGGCCCTGGCGCCGGCTGAATTGCCGATCGGGATCGTCACGGCTTTCATCGGTGCGCCGTTCTTTCTGTATTTACTGGTCAGGGGGCGTGCCTGATGTTGCGAACGCAAAATCTGCAAATCCGTCGGGGCCGAAAGATTGTCCTGACGGACATTACGCTTGAGCTCAAACCGGGCGAAGTTCTCGGCGTGCTGGGGCCCAATGGCGCCGGCAAAAGCACCTTGCTCGGCGCCTTGTGCGGCGAGTTGCGGGCACATCAGGGCAGCGTCAGGCTCGACGAGCGCGAGCTGAGCGATTGGACGGGGACGTCGCGAGCGCAGCGTTTGGCGGTATTGCCGCAGGTGTCGACCCTGGACTTCGCCTTTCGTGTCGAAGAGGTGGTCGGCATGGGCCGCTTGCCCCATCAAAGCGGTCGGGTCCGCGATGACGAGATCGTCGCCGCTGCATTACACGCAGCCGATGCCGAGCATTTGAGTGGCCGCAGTTATCTGGCTTTGTCCGGTGGCGAACGTCAGCGGGTGCATCTGGCGCGGGTTCTGGCGCAGCTCTGGCCGGGCGAAGCAGGGCAAACGTTGTTGCTCGATGAGCCAACGTCGATGCTCGACCCGCTTCATCAGCACACCACGTTGCAAGCTGTACGCGAGTTCGCCGATAGAGGCGCGGCGGTGCTGGTGATCCTGCATGATCTGAACCTGGCAGCGCGCTATTGTGATCGCCTGTTACTGCTCGAAGGCGGGCGCCCTGTGGCGCTCGATACTCCGGAGCAGGTGTTGCGCCCTGAGCCACTCAAGGCCGTGTTCGGGCTGGAAGTGCTGGTGCAGCAGCACCCGGAGCGTGGGCATCCGCTGATCATCGCCCGCTGAGTTTTTTATGGAGTGAAAACATGCGTGGGATTTTGATGCTGGCCTTGCTGTTGCTGAGTGCCTGTCAGCATGTTTCGACTCCGCCACCGGTTGTTGGCGAGATCCGGGACTTGCGCAGCGGTCAGACCCTCACGGCAGAGGAGCTGATTGAACGGCTGAAGACGCCTTCACGGCTGATCGTGGGCGAGCAACATGACAATCGCGATCACCATGAGCTGCAGCTGTGGTTATTGCAGTCGCTGGGTCAGCGGCGACCTCAAGGCAGTCTGCTGCTGGAGATGCTCACGCCGGATCAACAGCCGCGTGTCGATGACGTTCGTCGCACCTCGACACCGCCAGCGGATTTGCCCGGTGCATTGGCCTGGCAATCTGGCTGGGACTGGAATCTGTACGGGCCTATCGTACGTTTCGCGCTGTCCCAGCCATACCCGCTGCTGGCAGCCAATCTGGACATGCTTGAAGTCCGTGCCGTTTACGCCAACCCTCCGACATTGAGCGGTTCGCGCTCCAACGCAGCGTCAGTGAAGGACGAGTTGCTGAAGCAAGTCAGCGAATCCCACTGTGGCCTGCTGCCGACATCGCAGATGCCGGCGATGCTGGCGGTCCAGCAGCAACGTGACCGACGGATGGCCGAACGCCTACTGGCGGCACCCACGCCTTCACTGCTGTTTGCCGGCGCTTACCATGCGCGCAAGGATGTCGGCGCGCCGATTCATGTGCTTGATCTGGGTGAGCCCCAGGCGCCTGCGGTGTTGATGCTGGCGGAGCAGGGCAGCGAGGTCACATCGGCCATGGCGGATTACGTCTGGTACACGCCTGCCACGCCGCCCCAGGATTACTGCGCACAAATGCGTAAGCAATTTGGCAAGTGATCGAACGACTTTTCTCCAGGCAAAAAAAGACCCGGCAAGAGCCGGGTCAAATAACCGTGATTAGCCTGATGAGGAGATATCTGAGAGTCCGAACCAAGGGCTTTTCAAATATCGACCAGTCTCGCGACCGGATGTGCTAATCATAGCGATTCTCATTACCAAGTCAACCGCTGATTTTTCAGTTCTTTGAAATGCGCTGCTCGTGCGCTTGATACACCAGTAATCATTGGTTTTAGCCTGTTCGCTTGCGCGAACTCATCAGAATGATCTGCTTGTTCAACAGGTCGATATGTCGGGCCATGCTCGCAATCAGGCTATGAGCGATCTTCGGATTGCTTTGGGTCAGGCTGAGAAACTGGTCTTTGGGGATCAGCATGACAGTGCTGGGCTCGCTGGTGATCACACTGGCGTTACGCTTCTCGCCAGTGAATACGGCCATGGCGCCAAAAATCTCGTCCTTGGGTATATCGCCGACTTTGTGGCCGTCGACAAAGGCTTCGGCGTGGCCATCAATGATGACAAACACCTGATCCGGTTCATCGCCCTGACGGATCAATACTTCGCCACTGGCCACGCGCTGAAAGCCATTGGTGCTTCGAAACTCGGGTAATTTCAAGCGGGCGACGGCATCGGACAGCAACGCGGACTGACCGGCCATGTATTGAAGAAACAACTCCGAACGCTCCGGGTCGGCGTAGATATGCTGAAAAACCTCGGATCGCAGATATGGCGTCAGTGCCAAAGGGTTATCGCTGCGAAAGCGGCAACGCGGCAGTTCCGTGCCCTGACGCAAGCCGATCAGATCTCCCTCGTGCAGATAGAACAATGCCCGATCGTCGATGCATCCATGCAGCAGGCCATTGTCCAGCACAAAAAGTTGATTGCCGGGTAACAGGACGGCCAGATCATCGACGGCTGGAAATTCCAGGCTCGGTCCGCAGGGCATCAAACCTTCCAGCAGCCGGACGGGAATATGTTGCAGTCGGTTGATCAGCGCGTCGGCGTAAGCCGGTTGTTCCCCTAGTAGGTACATGGCTGCTGCGTCCGTTCAGTTTTTGTGACGTGACGAGATAGCTTCCAGCTGTTTGTTCAAGGCGTCCTTGCGCTCGGCGGGAATGTCATTCCAGTGCACATCCATCAGGGCACCTTCGATGGCATATAACAACACCTTGGACGCCCGAAACCCGCGCGTGCGCACGGCCCGATAAGCATCCACCGCCCCCAGGCGACGCAAGTCCGAGGCGCTGTGGATGCCCACGGCATGCAGCCACTGCGCCGACGTCTTGCCAAGATTCTTCAGGTGCTGCAGTTCATCATTCATCAAGCCTCCTTGCGACGGCCGAACGGTGCGTGGGCGAGCTTCTCAGGAGTGTAGCCATCAGTAGGAAAAGCGTGATTGTTTGGTCGGTTTCGACGCAAAAGCTTCTAAGAAGCAGATGTCTGGAGAGAGAGGAAATGTCTGCGAGTGCAGTAGAGGCAGGCAACGCAATCTCTGTGGGAGCAAGCTCGCACAGGGATCGTGTCAAATTGGGGAGGCGATGCGGGTACTAGCGGGTGCGATAACGCAGGCGTGTACCGAAATTCATCGACATCAGAATCTCGTCAGCACTCAGCTCTGGCGGGAAGTAGGCGCCGGAGATCTGTGCGTGAGCAAGGCTCGCGCCTTCCAGGGAGGCGTTGCGAAAGTCGATGCCGCGCAAGTCGGCGGAGCGGAAATAGGCATCGGTAAAGTCGATGCCGTCGGCGTTCAGTTCACGCAGGTCCAGCCCCCGGAAATCGCCACCGACCATGTCGATAGGTCCGTCTTTTGGCCGCTCGTTGTTGAAGCCAGTGATGTCGTCTTTGTGCAGCAAAGCATAAAGCGGGGTATCGAGAAGTTTCGGCTGGCTCATGTCAGATCACCTGTTGGTTTTATGACGCCAGTATAGTGCCACTATTTGGCAGCCGTGAAGCCGGCGAAGGCTTCACGGCTGAAATAGTTACTTACAGCCCCGGCAGGCGCTGGCGAATCTGCGCAATGACGGTGTCGAGGGTTCCGCTTTCATTGGTCTGAACGCGTTTGCTGCACAGAATCTCTGCTGGCGTCAGAGCCTCGCGAGTGGCTTGCTGGGCTTCGATAACCGCCAGGTTGGCGTCGGACGGGTCCTTTTTGTCTGCCTGACGCAGGGCCAGCCAGGTCTCGATCACCGCTTGCGGCGCATTGCAATCGAGAATCAGGAATGGCGCGCCGGTGGCTTCGGCGATTTTCGCTGCGCCGTCACGCTGGTCGCGCTTGAGGTACGTCGCATCGATCACCACGGGGAAGCCCGCGCGCAGGATCACAGCGGCAACTTCATGCAGGCGGGTGTAAGTGGCGGCACTGGCGTCGGCGCTATAGATGCCGGCCTGAGGGTCGTTTGGCACGGTTTGCTCGCCGAACAGACGTTTGCGCTCTACATCGGAACGCAGGCGAATGGCGCCCAATGCTTCCACCAGACGCATGGCTACGTGGCTCTTGCCGACGGCAGAAACACCGTGGGTGATGGCCATGAAGCGCGAAGGAATGGTGCTGTAGCTTTCCGCCAGGTTGGCGTAATTGCGGTACTGACGCAGGGTGGTGGCTCGCTGCACCGGGTCGGCCTCGGCCGGCATGCTGAACAGGCTGACCTTGGCGCGAACCAGTGCGCGGTAGGCTTTATAGAAGTTCAGCAACTCCAGGCCCTGGTAATCGCCGGTCAATTCCAGGTACTGGCTGATGAAGCGGCGCGCCAGGCTCTTCAGGCCACGGTCTTCCAGGTCCATCGCCAGGAAGCCGGTGTCGGCATAAACGTCGGTGAAGCGGAACGGTTCGTTGAACTCGATGCAGTCGAAGATCACGACCTTGCCGTCGATCACGGTGGCGTTGCCCAAGTGGATGTCACCGTGGCATTCGCGGATGAAACCTTCGGCCTTGCGCTGGGCGAACAGTGGCTTGAGGCGTTCGAAGCTGCTTTCGGCCCAGGCTTGCAGCGCATCCAGCTGCAGCAGATCGGCCTTGTCGCTGAGGAACGGGCGGATCTGTTCGAAGTTCTGGCGTACCGGTGCCATCACGCTGTCCGGCGTGCCGGCTTCGTGTTCGGCAGGCACTTTCGGTGCATTGAGGTGGAATTGGGCGATCTGCGCGGCCATCTCGTCGATGTGCGTGGTGGTCAATTCACCATTGGCTTGTAGGGTGCTGAGTAACCCGCTCTGTGGGAATTGGCGCATTTTCAGTGCGTAATCGACGACCGGACCCTCGCCGCCCAGTTGTGGGGCTTCGGCGCTGCCGGTGATTGGCAGCACTTCGAGGTACAAATCGTTGGTCAGGCGCTGGTTAAGACGCAGCTCTTCCCCGCAAAAATGCTTGCGAGCGTCGAGGTTGGTGAAATCCAGGAAGCCGAAATTCACTGGCTTCTTCACTTTATAAGCAAAGGGACCGGTGAGGATTACCCAGGAAATATGGGTTTCGATGACCTGGAATCCGTCTACGGGATGCGGGTAGAGGGCCGGGTTTTGCAGGGCAGCGATCAGGGATTGGCTCACAAGCGATCCTTCAGAGTCTGGGGGAAATTCACGGCCGTCATTATGGCCGCAAGTCCGTCTGACGCAAACCTCAGAGGGCTCCTGTTGAGTCTGAATAAAGTGCGTATAATCCGCCGCCATGACTCGTACTCGATCCCCCCGCACCCCCAAAAAACCACCTTCCAAGGGCCTGCGCCCCTGGCTGGGCTGGGCCCTTAAACTCAGTCTGGTCGGCCTTGTGGTGCTGGCCGGGTTCGCGGTTTACCTCGACGCGATCGTCCAGGAGAAGTTCTCCGGCAAGCGCTGGACCATTCCGGCCAAGGTGTATGCGCGCCCATTGGAGCTGTTCACCGGCCAAAAGTTGAGCAAGGAAGACTTCCTCACCGAGCTCGACGCCTTGGGCTACCGACGCGAAGCCGTGAGCAATGGCCCCGGCGCGGCGGCGGTCAGTGGCAACACCGTCGACTTGAATACCCGTGGCTTCCAGTTCTATGAAGGCCTGGAGAAACCCCAGCCTGTGCGCGTGCGGTTCTCCGGCGACTACGTGGCCGAACTTTCGGCGACCAACGGTTCGAAGCTTTCTGTGGTGCGCCTTGAGCCGCTGCTGATCGGCGGGATTTACCCGAAAAACCTCGAAGATCGCATTCTGATCAAGATCGATCAGGTCCCGCCCTATCTGCTGGAAACCCTGGTCGCTGTGGAAGACCGGGATTTCTATAGCCATTGGGGCGTGTCGCCCAAGTCGATTGCCCGCGCCGTCTACGTCAACACCTCTGGCGGCAAGATGACCCAGGGCGGCAGTACGCTGACGCAACAGTTGGTCAAGAATTTCTACCTGACCAGCGAACGCAGCCTGACCCGTAAACTCACCGAAGCCATGATGGCGATGTTGCTTGAGTTGCATTACGACAAGCGAGAAATCCTTGAGGCTTACCTCAACGAAGTGTTCGTCGGTCAGGATGGCCAGCGCGCAGTGCATGGCTTTGGCTTGGCAAGCCAGTTTTTCTTCGGGCAACCGTTGTCCGAACTGAAACTGCATCAAGTCGCAATGCTGGTGGGCATGGTCAAGGGGCCGTCCTATTACAACCCGCGTCGCAACCCTGAACGGGCGCTTGAGCGGCGCAATCTGGTACTCGATGTACTTGAGCAACAAGGTGTTGCCACCGCCGAGCAGGTCGCTGCCGCGAAGCAAATGCCACTGGGTGTGACGACTCGCGGCAAGCTGGCGGACAGCTCGTTCCCCGGCTTCCTCGATCTGGTCAAGCGTCAATTGCGCGAAGACTATCGCGACGAAGACTTGACCGAAGAAGGTCTGCGGATCTTCACCAGTTTCGACCCGATCCTGCAGATGAAAGCCGAGGCGTCGGTCAACGACACCTTCAAGAGACTCGCCGGGCGCAAGGGTTCCGATGAGGTTGAAGCGGCCATGGTCGTGACCAACCCGGAAACCGGTGAAGTCCAGGCCATGATCGGCAGTCGTCAGGCGAGTTTTGCCGGCTTCAACCGTGCGCTGGATGCTGTGCGACCGATCGGCTCTTTGATCAAGCCGGCGGTTTATCTGACAGCCCTTGAGAAGCCGAGCCAGTACACATTGACCAGTTGGCTGTCGGACGATTCCTTCTCGGTCAAAGGCGCGGACGGTCAAGTCTGGAAACCGCAGAACTACGATCGCCGTTCCCACGGTACCGTATTCCTGTATCAGGGCCTGGCGCACTCCTACAACCTGTCGACCGCGCGTCTCGGTTTGGCGGTGGGCGTACCGAATGTCCTGAAGACCCTGGCGCGTCTAGGTGTGAGTCGCGAATTCCCAGCGTTCCCGTCGATGTTGCTGGGCGCTGGCGGTCTGACCCCAATCGAAGTGGCGACGATGTACCAGACCCTGGCCAACGGTGGTTTCAATACGCCGATGCGCGGGATCCGTAGCGTATTGACCGCTGAAGGCGAACCGCTCAAGCGTTATCCGTTCCAGATTCAGCAGCGTTTCGATCCGGCCTCCATTTACCTGATCCAGAGCGCCATGCAGCGGGTCATGCGTGAAGGTACCGGTAGTTCGGTTTACAACGTGTTGCCGAAAACCCTGACCCTGGCCGGCAAGACCGGTACCAGTAACGATTCGCGGGACAGCTGGTTTGCCGGTTTCAGTCAGGACCTGCTGGCAGTGGTCTGGCTGGGGCGCGATGACAACGGCAAGACGCCGTTCACCGGCGCCACCGGTGCGTTGCAGGTCTGGACCAGTTTCATGCGCAAGGCCGATCCGTTGCCACTGGACATGCCGCAGCCAGACAATATTGTTCAGGCCTGGGTCGATTCGCGTACCGGACAAGGCTCTGATGCCAACTGCCCAGGTGCGGTGCAGATGCCGTATATTCGCGGCAGCGAACCGCCTCCCGGTGCTGCTTGCGGTGGCGAAAGCCCTGTTTCCGGCGAAACGGTGATGGATTGGGTCAAGGGCTGGATGAATTAAGCAAAGAGGGTTTCAAGTGAACAAGTGGTTGATTCCAGCGGTTACCGCCGTGGCTTTGCTCAGCGGTTGCTCCTCCGTACAACGCGGGTCGATTCCGGTTGTGGATTCCGGTAGCGCCGTTTCGAACAGTGAACGGATTTCGGCGAATGGCGGTTTCCGTCAGACGACGACTAAACGTCCTGCGCAAACCCAGACTCAGGCGATTCCACAAGGTGATACCGGCGTCGTCGTGATGGTGCCGGGTGGTGGCGCAGTAACGTCGGCACCGATCAGCACTGCGCCGATCACGCCAGGCCCGATTACTCCGGGGCCGATCGATACCTCGCCGGTCCAGTCGGCACCGGTCAATCAGGGCAGCTACAGCATGCCGTCGACGCCGAGCGGGATTCCTTCGGCGAGCTCCGGTGGCTTGTCTGCCGACGAGCAATTGGACGGTCCGGTTCTGGCCTTGCTGACTACCGCTCAGCAGCAACAGGCGAGTGGTGATCTCAACGGTGCTTCCTCCAGCCTCGAACGCGCCCAGCGTGTTGCTCCGCGTGAGCCGCAAGTGCTTTATCGTCTGGCCCAGGTGCGTATGGCTCAAGGCGATGCGCCACAAGCCGAGCAGTTTGCTCGTCGTGGCCTGACCTTCGCCAATGGCCGTCCGGCACTTCAAGCCAGCTTGTGGGAATTGATCGCTCAGGCGCGTGAGAAACAGGGTGATTCTGCTGGCGCAGCATTGGCCCGTCAGAAGGCCAAGGTTTCGCTGTGATGGATGCGCGCTTCCCGAAGATTGCCGAACAGTTGCTGCTGATCGAGCGCGAGCTGCGGGTTCAGGGGTGGTGGGACGAGGTCTCGCCCTCCGCCGAAGCGCTTTCCAGTGTCGAACCATTCTCGGTCGATACGCTGGATTTCGAGCAGTGGCTGCAATGGATCTTCCTTCCGCGGATGAAGGTGATCCTCGAGCAGGATCTGCCCTTGCCAAACGCTTCGGGAATTCAGGAGATGGCCGAAATGGTCTTCGCTGCCCGCAATGTTCAAGGCAGGGATCGGCAACTGCAGGTGCTGCTCAAAGAGTTTGATCTACTGATCACCGCCTCCCGCTGAATCCGATCCGTTGTAGGAGCCGAGCTTGCTCGCGATAGCGGTGCAACAGTCAGCAGATCTGTTGACTGTTTTGCCCTCATCGCGAGCAAGCTCGGCTCCTGCAGGTCTCTACTGGCAGTTTTCCGCAATCTGTTTCTGTGTTTCGCTAATGCGCTCCTGTCGCTGCTGGTCAGTCAGGCGGCGCATCTCGCCTTCGACATCCTCCCGTATTCGCGGATTGTTCTGCAGTTGAGCCAGGTTCGTCCGCGCCTGTTCGCAGAATGCCTTGAGCTGGGCTTGCTGCTCGCTGACCTGCTTTTTCACTTTTTTGTCGATGGCCTGTTGATCGCCAATGGCACCGCTGCGTGGCGGCGGGGGCTGGTTGCTGGCAGGCGAGGAGGGCGTGACCACGGTGGTGGCTTCCTGGCCTTGGGGCGGCTGGGCGTCGAAATGGGTAACGCCTTGGGCGTCGACCCATTTGTAGATCTGAGCGGCCATGCCCGGAGGGCTGATGCCAATCAGCAAGCTGACGGTCAGGAAAAACGTTCGCATGCCATTTCCTTGTATTGGGTTGCGCAATTGAAGCTAACACAGTTGCTGTTTAGCGGTTTTTTCTTGCTTTCTCATGTGCTTAGTTCAATAAAGCACATAGACGACTTGACTTGGAGAGGACGAAACAGAAGAATCCAAAGTCCGCTGTAGAGGGACTGCCAGAAGCAGGCCCGCTCAGCAGATCATGAGGCGCACATCCGCGCCGACCTGTTACACCCGCAACGCGTTACCTCGCGCTGGGTGGGAAAGGCCCGCAACACTTGGGACGATCCCAATACTTGCTCAGTCAGTGCTGACGTAGTCGGCGACCACCGTCGCTCATGCTCTGCTGAGAAGTAAACCTATTAAGACCCGTCCTCTTTTATGTGGGCGGTATTCTGGCGTTTTAGAGGTGAACAACGTGGAGCTTTTATCTGGCGGTGAGATGCTCGTCCGCTTTTTGCGTGACGAAGGCGTCAAATATATCTACGGGTACCCGGGTGGTGCTCTTCTTCATGTCTACGATGCCTTGTTCAAAGAACCGGAAGTGACCCACATCCTGGTTCGTCACGAACAGGCTGCGACCCATATGGCTGACGGCTATGCCCGTGCCACCGGTAAAGCCGGTGTGGTACTGGTGACCTCCGGCCCGGGCGCAACCAACGCTATTACCGGTATTGCCACGGCCTACATGGACTCCATTCCGATGGTGGTCATTTCCGGCCAGGTGCCTAGCACCATGGTGGGCACCGATGCGTTCCAGGAAACCGACATGATCGGTATCTCCCGGCCGATCGTGAAGCACAGCTTCATGATCAAGCACGCGTCGGAAATCCCGGAAGTCATGAAGAAAGCGTTCTACCTCGCGCAATCCGGTCGTCCTGGTCCGGTCGTTGTCGATATCCCGAAAGACATGACCAACCCGGCCGAGAAGTTCGAATACATCTTCCCGAAAAAAGCCAAGCTGCGTTCCTACAGCCCGGCCGTTCGCGGTCACTCCGGGCAAATCCGCAAGGCGGCAGAAATGCTCCTGGCGGCCAAGCGTCCTGTGATGTATGCAGGCGGCGGCGTGATTCTCGGTGGTGGCTCCGCGCCGCTGACCGAGCTGGCGAAGATGCTCAACCTGCCGGTGACCAATACCCTGATGGGTCTGGGTGCCTACCCTGGCACCGACCGTCAGTTTATCGGCATGCTCGGCATGCACGGCAGCTACACCGCTAACCTGGCGATGCACCATGCCGACGTGATCCTTGCAGTCGGCGCTCGTTTCGACGACCGCGTGATCAACGGCCCGGCGAAGTTCTGCCCGAATGCCAAGATCATTCACATCGACATCGACCCGGCTTCGATCTCCAAGACCATCAAGGCAGACGTGCCTATCGTCGGTCCGGTCGAGAGTGTCCTGACCGAGATGGTCGCGATCCTCAAGGAAATCGGCGAGACCCCGAACAAGGAGTCCGTTGCCAGCTGGTGGAAGCAAGTTGATGAGTGGCGCGGTGATCGCGGCCTGTTTCCTTACGACAAGGGCGACGGCAGCGTTATCAAGCCGCAGACCGTGATCGAAACCCTGTGTGAAGTGACCAAGGGCGATGCCTTTGTCGCTTCCGACGTGGGTCAGCATCAGATGTTCGCGGCGCAGTACTACACGTTCAACAAGCCGAACCGCTGGATCAACTCCGGTGGTCTGGGCACCATGGGCTTCGGTTTTCCGGCGGCCATGGGCATCAAGCTGAGCTTCCCGGATGACGATGTCGTTTGCGTGACGGGCGAGGGCAGTATCCAGATGAACATTCAGGAACTGTCCACCTGTCTGCAATATGGCTTGCCGGTCAAAATCGTCATCCTGAACAACGGCGTTTTGGGTATGGTTCGCCAGTGGCAAGACATGAGCTATGGTAGCCGTCACTCGCATTCCTACATGGAATCGCTGCCTGATTTCGTCAAGCTGGCAGAGGCCTATGGTCACGTCGGCATGCGCATCACTGAATCGAAAGATTTGAAGGCGAAGATGGAAGAAGCGTTTGCCATGAAAGATCGTCTGGTGATCATTGATGTTTCGGTCGACACCAGCGAGCACGTCTACCCGATGCAGATCAAAGACGGCTCCATGCGCGATATGTGGCTGAGCAAGACGGAGCGTACATAATCATGCGGCACATTATTTCCTTGCTTCTGGAAAACGAACCGGGTGCTCTGTCTCGTGTAGTCGGCCTGTTCTCGCAGCGCAACTACAACATCGAAAGCCTGACTGTGGCGCCTACCGAAGACCCGACCCTGTCGCGTCTGACGCTGACCACGGTTGGCCACGATGAAGTTATCGAGCAGATCACCAAGAACCTGAACAAGTTGATCGAAGTGGTCAAACTGGTCGACCTGTCGGAGAGTGCTCACATCGAGCGCGAGCTGATGCTGGTCAAGGTCAAGGCTACCGGCGCCCAGCGCGCCGAGATCAAACGCACTACCGATATTTATCGTGGGCAGATCGTTGACGTCAGCGCTAGCGTGTATACCGTTCAATTGACCGGTACCAGCGATAAGCTCGACAGCTTCATTCAGTCCATTGGCACCGCCTCGATTCTGGAGACCGTCCGCAGCGGCGTAACCGGTATTGCCCGCGGCGACAAAGTACTCAGCATCTAAACCAAATTAGCGAATGGCCTGAACGGCCTGGATATATAGGGGAATTTCATGAAAGTTTATTACGAAAAAGACTGCGACCTGTCGATCATCCAGGGCAAGAAAGTTGCCATCATCGGTTACGGTTCCCAGGGCCACGCTCAAGCGTGCAACCTGAAAGACTCCGGCGTTGACGTTACTGTTGGTCTGCGTAAAGGTTCGGCGACTGTTGCCAAAGCCGAAGCTCACGGCCTGAAAGTGACCGACGTTGCTTCCGCTGTTGCGGCTGCCGACCTGGTCATGATCCTGACCCCGGACGAGTTCCAGTCCGCTCTGTACAAGAACGAAATCGAGCCGAACATCAAGAAAGGCGCCACCCTGGCCTTCTCCCACGGTTTCGCGATCCACTACAACCAGGTTGTTCCGCGCGCTGACCTCGACGTGATCATGATCGCGCCGAAAGCTCCGGGCCACACCGTGCGTTCCGAGTTCGTCAAAGGCGGCGGTATCCCTGACCTGATCGCTATCTATCAGGATGCTTCCGGCAACGCCAAAAACGTTGCACTGTCCTACGCCGCTGGCGTTGGTGGCGGTCGTACCGGCATCATCGAAACCACCTTCAAGGACGAGACTGAAACCGACCTGTTCGGCGAACAAGCCGTTCTGTGCGGCGGTACCGTTGAGCTGGTTAAAGCCGGTTTCGAAACCCTGGTTGAAGCTGGCTACGCGCCGGAAATGGCCTACTTCGAATGCCTGCACGAACTGAAGCTGATCGTTGACCTCATGTACGAAGGCGGTATCGCCAACATGAACTACTCGATCTCCAACAACGCTGAGTACGGCGAGTACGTGACCGGCCCGGAAGTGATCAACGCCGAATCCCGTCAGGCCATGCGCAACGCCCTGAAACGTATTCAGGACGGCGAATACGCCAAGATGTTCATCAGCGAAGGCGCTACCGGCTATCCTTCGATGACCGCCAAGCGTCGTAACAACGCCGCTCACGGTATCGAAATCATCGGCGAGCAACTGCGCTCCATGATGCCGTGGATCGGTGCCAACAAGATCGTCGACAAAGCTAAAAACTAAGTCGCGCACTTGTACGAAAAACGCGGCCTAGGCCGCGTTTTTTCGTTTGGGCGGCTGGTTCTGGTATAAAGCTGCATCGTTTGCGGCCGAACCGTCGTCCCAGACACCTGTCCAAACTTTCCACCCTGTTGCAAGGTAATGTCCATGAGCGAACGTCCCGAAGAGCCAAACCAGGCTTCTGACGCCGAAAGCCTGCTTCCCATCGATGAACACATTGAGGAAGGGCACGACGCTGAAGGCCGTAAAGTCCGGCATCGTGGTATCTATCTTCTGCCGAATCTGTTCACCACTGCGAACCTGTTCGCAGGGTTTTACTCCATCATCAACTCGATGAGCGCCCAGAGCGCCTTGAGTGCTGGTGATTCGATTGGTGCGAGCAAGTATTTTGCTTTTGCAGCGATCGCGATTTTTGTCGCGATGGTGCTCGACGGCCTCGATGGTCGCGTTGCCCGTATGACCAATACCCAGAGCGCCTTCGGTGCCGAGTACGACTCGCTGTCCGACATGGTCGCCTTTGGTGTTGCGCCAGCATTGTTGGCATTCGGTTGGGCCTTGGGCGATATGGGTAAGGTCGGCTGGATGGTTGCCTTCATTTATGTAGCCGGTGCAGCGTTGCGTCTGGCGCGTTTCAATACCCAGGTCGGCACTGCGGACAAGCGCTACTTCATTGGTCTGGCCAGTCCGGCGGCTGCTGGTGTGGTTGCAGGCATTGTCTGGGCGTTCAGTGATTACGGCATCCAGGGTTCGAAGATGTCCTTCCTGGTGGCGCTGATGGTTGCGGCTGCCGGCATGCTGATGGTCAGTAACATCAAGTACAACAGCTTCAAGGAGCTGGACTTGAAAGGGCGTGTACCTTTCGTGGCGATTCTCGCCGTGGTGTTGGTGTTTGCCGTGGTGTTCAGTGATCCGCCGCGCATTCTTCTGCTGGTTTTCCTCGCTTATGCAGCATCCGGCCCGGTGCAGTACTTGTTGCGTCTTCGTAGGCACAAAAAAGCCGAGTGATGTAATTTTCCTCATACTCCGCAGTCTGTTGGTGCATATGTTCTCCAATGCTGCGGAGTTGCCATGCTGATCAAAGTCCCCAAAGCGTCTGACTGCCATGAGTCGGACGTCACACCTGAATCCTTCTATCTATCTCGTCGCAATGTTCTCGGTGCCGCCGTTGCCGGTTTGGCTGTAAGCAGTCTGCCGCGTTGGGCCAGTGCCGAGGATGCTGCGCGTTATTCGGATGTCGAGCCTGGCAAGGCGCCTTCCTGGTTTGCCGAAAAACTGCCTTCTGCTAGATGGGGCGCGGTTAACGTCAAGGATGAGGCGATCACGCCATTCAAGGACGCGACCCATTACAACAATTTCTATGAGTTCGGCACCGACAAAGGTGATCCCGCTGCCAATGCCGACGCGCTGAAAACCGAACCTTGGAGTGTGGTAATAGACGGGGAGGTGGGCAAACCAGGGCGGTACGCACTGGAAGACTTCATGAAGCCTTATCAGCTCGAGGAGCGTGTTTACCGTCTTCGCTGTGTAGAGGCCTGGTCGATGGTCATTCCCTGGATCGGATTTCCCGTCTCGGCCCTGCTCAAGGAAGTCGAGCCGACTTCCAAAGCCAAATTCATTCGCTTCGAAACCCTGGAAGATCCCAAGAGCATGCCCGGGCAACGTTCCGGTTTTGCCTTGATCGATTGGCCATATGTGGAAGGGCTGCGTCTGGATGAGGCGATGAATCCGTTGGCGATTCTTGCCGTGGGTATGTACGGGCGTGAGCTGCCCAATCAGAACGGCGCGCCTCTGCGTTTGGTGGTGCCGTGGAAATATGGCTTCAAGAGCATCAAATCCATCGTGCGGATCAGTCTGGTCAGCGAGCAGCCGAAGACCACCTGGCAGAGCATTGCTGCGGATGAGTACGGCTTCTATGCGAACGTGAATCCGACAGTCGATCATCCGCGCTGGACCCAGGCGCGTGAGCGGCGTTTGCCGAGCGGGCTGTTCAAGCCCAATGTGCGGGACACGCAGATGTTCAATGGCTACTCGGATGAAGTCGCCTCTCTATATACAGGGCTCGATTTGCGGAAGAACTACTGATGCGATTTCCGTTTTGGCGAATTGGCGTCTTTATAGCTGCTGCGGTCTGGCCGCTGCTTTGGTTGTATCAGGCCTGGGAGGATGTGCTGGGGCCTGATCCGGGCAAGGTGTTGGTTGACCGGTTGGGGGTGGGGGCGCTTGTACTGCTGCTCATTACGTTAAGCATGACACCTGTGCAGAAGCTTACTGGTTGGGCAGGGTGGGTCGCTGTCCGGCGGCAACTGGGGTTGTGGTGCTTCGCTTATGTGGTTTTGCATTTGAGTGGGTATACGGCGTTCATCCTCGGCTTTGATTGGTCGCAGTTGGGTGTCGAGTTGCGCAAACGGCCGTACATTATTGTCGGGACGCTTGGGTTTCTGTGTTTATTGGCCTTGGCGGTGACCTCAAATCGCTATAGTCAGCGGCGTTTGGGTTCTGGCTGGAAGAAATTACATCGTCTTGCCTATGGGGTTCTCGGGCTTGGATTGCTGCATATGTTGTGGATCGTGCGCGCTGATCTTAAGGAGTGGGCGGTTTACGCTTCTATAAGTGCATTGCTAATAGTATTGCGACTACCCCCTGTAACCCGCCGAATCCCACGATTAATAGCCAAAAAGACACCGTCTGCACGAAAAGCGTAATTAACGGTTGACGGCAGATTCTGGAAGTCTATAATTCGCCCCACTTCCGGCGCAGTCGAAACGGAAAACTCCTTGGTAAACAATGAGTTATGCAGTTTACGACAGCGAGTTGCTTCAGGTCATCGAAGCCCAGAAGGAGTTGATCAGGCAGTCTGTTTTTGCCTAGTTGACGATTCGATCTTCTCGGTCGAAATCGGTGTAAAAGAGGTGTTGACAGCAGCGAGTAACGCTGTAGAATTCGCCTCCCGCTAACGAGAGATCGCAAGCGCAAGTGGTTGAAGTTGCAAAGGAAACTTTGAAAACTTCGAAAAATAACCGCTTGACAGCAACAGAGGCTGCTGTAGAATGCGCGCCTCGG